>NZ_LN868938.1:2432508-3040635 GCF_001182745.1 Nocardia farcinica
GGCCCCTTCAGCGGTAGGCGGCAGACGGTGCGGGCCCGGACGCACCGGGCCAGGCCCTCACCGTATCAACACCGGCCGCCCGGAAGGAGCCGCCTCGTGGCCGGAAACGGCCTCAGTTGAAGGAATCGCCGCAGGCGCAGGAGCCGGTGGCGTTCGGGTTGTCGATGGTGAAACCCTGCTTCTCGATGGTGTCGACGAAGTCGATCGACGCACCCTGCACGTAGGGGGCGCTCATCCGGTCGACGGCCAGGGTGACGCCGCCGAAGTCGGCGGTCAGGTCACCGTCGAGGCTGCGGTCGTCGAAGAAGAGCTGGTAGCGCAGACCGGCACAGCCGCCCGGCTGCACGGCGATCCGCAGCGCCAGGTCGTCGCGGCCTTCCTGATCCAGCAGCGCCTTGGCCTTGGCGGCAGCGGCGTCGGTCAGAGTCACACCGTGGGTGGTCGTCTCGTTCTGCACAGTCATGAACTCTCCTAAGGACAGCTGTGGTCAACCCGTGAACAGCGCACGGCTCGTGGAGTCAACGCCACTGCACGGGCTGCTATTCCCCATCTTGCCACCGTCGCGCGCGGACGCCGAGCCGGCCTCACCGGGAACCGACCACGTTGCCACGTGAGCTGTGACATCGAATAGCCTGGTGAACGTGAAGTTCTTCCGTCGCGGCCAGGCCGGCACCACCGACGCGACCGCCGAATCGACGGCGGACGCGACCGGCGGCCCGGCCGTCACCACCACGAAAACCAGTCCGACCACGACGCCCGGCAAGGGCCGCCCCACCCCCAAACGGCGTGAGGCGCAAGGCAAGCGGCGCGGCCCGGTCGCGCCCGCCCCGCTGACCGCGAAGGAGGCGCGGGCGCGACGCAAGGCCACCCGTGGCACCCGCGAGGAGCGCAAGGCCGCCGCCGCCGAGCGCAGGCTGGCCGCGCAGGAGCGGCGCGCCAGGATGCTGGCCGGCGAGGACAAGTACCTGCTGCCCCGCGATCAGGGCCCGGTGCGCGCCTTCGTGCGCGACATCGTCGACGCCCGGCGCAACCTGGTCGGCCTGTTCATGCCGATGGCACTGGTGCTGATCCTGTCGATGTTCGCCGCACCCGGCCTACAGACCATCGTGACGTTGGTCATGCTCGTGATGATGCTGTTCATGGCGATCGAGGGCGTGCTGCTGGGCAGGCTGGTCAACAACCGGGTGCTGGAGAAGTTCCCCGACACCACCGACACCGGCTTCAAGCTCGGCTGGTACGCCTTCGTGCGCGCCTCGCAGATCCGCAAGATGCGCGCGCCCAAGCCCCGCGTCGGGCCGGGCGATCCGGTCTGACCGCGCTCGATACCGCACGGCCGCTCGTCCACCCGGACGGGCGGCCGTCGCGTTGTGTCAGCGGTGATGGGTGAGGCGGCCCGCGATGGCGTCGAGTTCGGCGCGCACGCGCTGCGCGTCCCGGTCGACCACGGGAGAGGAACCGGAGAGCCCGTGCCCGAGGGCGAGCAGCAGGCCGAGGAAGCCGAGCGCCGCGAGGGTGAGAATCAAAGCCGTCATGGCAGTAATTTTGCGACCGTGCAGTTTTCACCAACAGTGGCAGCTCTGACATTGTTCGCAAATATCCGGCCAGAGCGGTTACGCTGGGAGAATGCTGTCGAAGGTCGCGGTCCCGCTGTTCGAGAAGCTGGCCATGTTCGAGTTCGGCGTGGTGTGCGAGGTGTTCGGCCTCGACCGCACCGCCGACGGCCTGCCGGGCTTCGACTTCAAGGTCTGCGGCGCCGAACCCGGCAAACCGCTGCGGTCCACCACCCCGGGCGTCACCGTCACCCCGGAATACGACCTGGCCGAACTCGCCCGAGCCGATCTGGTGGCGGTGCCCGCCGCGCCGGTCAGCGCGCTCACCGGCGACCTCGACCCCCAGCTGGTCGAGGCGGTCCGGGCGGCCGCGGACGCGGGAGCGACGGTGCTCACGGTGTGCTCGGGCGCGTTCGTGGCCGGCGCGGCCGGACTCCTGGACGGCCGCAAGTGCACCACCCACTGGCGCTACGTCGATCAGCTCGCCGCCCGCTACCCGAAGGCCACCGTCGACCCCGACGTCCTGTTCGTCGACGAGGGCGATCTGATCACCAGCGCGGGCACCGCCGCGGGCATCGATGCCTGCCTGCACCTGGTGCGCCGCGAGATCGGCAGCGCCGCCGCCAACGGCATCGCGCGCCGGATGGTGGTGCCGCCGCAGCGCGACGGCGGTCAGCGTCAGTTCATCGAACGCCCGGTCGCCGACTGCGAGGCCGACAGTCTGGGCGAGACACTGCTGTGGATGAGCGAGCACCTCGAGCTGCCGCACACCGTCGAGAGCCTGGCGGCCCGCGCCAGCATGTCGACCCGCACCTTCGCCCGCCGCTTCGCCGCCGAGACCGGCACCACCCCGGTCAAGTGGCTGACCAATCAGCGCGTGCTGCGCGCCGAGCACCTGCTCGAGGAGACCGATCTGGGCCTGGAGCAGATCGCGGCCCGCTGCGGCTTCGGGTCCGGCGCGCTGCTGCGCCACCACTTCCAGCGCCAGGTCGGCATCGCCCCCACCGAATATCGCCGCCGGTTCGGACGGCGACCCTCCTGAGCGTCCGCGCTCATTTCGGCCGCAGCGCTCATTTCAGTCGCAGCGGCAGGCCGGCGACGACCAGATACGCCTCCTCGCAGACGGCCGCGAGCGCCTGGTTGAGGGCGCCGATCTCGTCGCGGAACAGCCGTCCCGAGCGGGTCGCCGGGACGACGCCCATGCCCACCTCCGGGCTGACGATCACCAAGCGGCCCGGGTAGTCGCGCACCGCGGCCACCAGTGCGTCGGCCGCGGGGGCGACGGTGCCGCGCGGGGCGTCCCAGGCGTCGAGCGCGTCGATGCGCGCGGTCAGCCAGGTGCCGAGGTCGTCGACGAGTGTCGCCCCGGGAAAGCCCGGCTCGGCGGTGAGAACGGTTGCGGGATCGGCACTGTCGACCGTCGTCCAGTGCGCCGGGCGGCGGGCCCGGTGCCCGGCGACGCGGTCGGCGAAATCGGTGTCGGCCGGGTCGAGCACGGCGGTGGCCAGGTACCGCACCGTCGCCGATTCGCCCGCCAGGCGCTCGGCGAAGGCCGATTTCCCGGACCGCGCCCCGCCGAGCACCAGCGTCCGCCGCGTCACACCATCCGCCACGGCGAGCACGCTACCAACGCCGCGCGACCTGGTCGTGCGGGGTGCGCCGCCGGGTGCCGTGGCGCGCCCGTCCGCGCGCCGGGCAAGATTGGGCGCGACGACGCGCGGCGCGGACGCCGCTGCCCGACCCGAGAGGCTCGACTAGTGACACACGGATTCGGACCGGTTGCGCCCCCCGACGCGCGGATCCGCGCGGAGGCCGAACAGCGGCAGGCTCGCCTGACCAAACCGGCCGGGTCACTGGGCAGGCTGGAACGGCTGGGCAACTGGGTGGCGGCCTGCCAGGGCGTGTGTCCGCCCCGGCAGTTCGAGCGGGCCCGCGTGGTGGTGTTCGCCGGGGATCACGGGGTGGCCGGGCACGGCGTCTCGGCCTATCCGAGCGAGGTCACCGCGCAGATGGTCGCCAACTTCCTCGCGGGGGGCGCCGCGGTCAACGCGCTGGCCAGGGTCGCCGACGCCACCGTGCGGGTGGTCGACATCGCGGTGGACGCCGACACCGACCCGGCGGTGTCCGGCCACAAGGTCCGCCGCTCCAGCGGCCGCATCGACCGCGAGGACGCGCTCTCCGGCGAGGAGGTCGAGGCCGCGCTCGCCGCCGGTCGCGCCATCGCCGACGAGGAGATCGACGCGGGGGCCGACCTGCTGATCGCCGGGGACATGGGCATCGGCAACACCACGCCCGCGACCGTGCTGATCGCGACGCTCACCGACACCGAACCGGTCGCCGCCGTCGGCCGCGGCACCGGTGTCGACGACGCCGGGTGGATCCGCAAGGTGGCCGCCATCCGCGACGCGATGCGCCGGGCCCGGCCGGTGCACAAGGATCCCGTCGACCTGCTGCGCGTGGCCGCGAGCGCCGACATCGCGGCCACCGCCGGTTTCCTGGCCCAGGCCGCCGTGCGTCGCACTCCCGTCCTGCTCGACGGCGTGGTCGTCACCGCCGCCGCGCTGGTCGCCGAGGATCTGGCGGCCGGGGCGAGCGCCTGGTGGCTGGCCGGGCACCGCTCCACCGAGCCCGCCCACGCGCTCGCGCTGCGGCAGCTGCGGCTGGATCCGCTCATCGATATGGAGATGCGGTTGGGCGAGGGGTCCGGCGCGCTCACCGCGCTGCCGATCCTGCGCGCGGCCGTCGCCGCCCTGGCGGAGATGGCCACCTTCGACGAGGCGGGCGTCAGCACCGCCGCACCCACCGCGGCGGAATCCGCGCTGAACCTGCGCAAATGACCGCGCCGGGGCGGCGGGTGTCCTGGCCGGACGGGCTGCGGCTGGCGTTCTCCTGGCTGACCGTGCTACCCGTCCGCGGACCCGAGGAGGTCGACCGGGCCGGTGCCGCCCGGGCGATCGCGCTGGCCCCGGTGGTGGGTGTCGTGCTCGGCGCCGCGGCGGCCGGGCTCACCTGGTCGCTCGTCGCGGCGGGACTGAGCACAGGGCTCGCGGCCCTGCTCACCGTCGGCGCTCTCGCGGTGGCCACGCGCGGCATGCACCTGGACGGACTGGCCGACACCGCCGACGGCCTCGGCAGCTACGGGCCGCCGGAGCGAGCCAGGCAGATCATGAAGGGCGGCGACGTCGGGCCGTTCGGCGTCGCGGCGATCGCGTTCGCCGTCGGAGTGCCCGCACTGGCCTTCGGGACGGCCGCCGCCGAGGGGCGCTGGCTCGCGATCGGGCTCGCGGTGGCGCTCGGGCGGGTCGTCGTCGTGCTCGCCTGCCGCCGCGCCCCCGCCGCGCCCGGCACCGGCTTCGGCAGTCTCGTGGCGGCCACCCAGCATCCGGCGACCGGGGTGGTGTGGACCGTGCTCGCCGCGGTGTGCGCGGTGTTCGCCGTGCCGGGGCGGGCGTGGCTCGGGCCGCTGGTCGTGCTGGTCGCCGTCGCGGCGGCGCTCCTGCTGGTCCGGCACTGTGTGCGGCGCTTCGAGGGCCTGTCCGGTGACGTGCTCGGCGCCGCGATCGAGACCACGGTCGCCGTCGCGGCCGTCGGCTTCTCGATGGTTACGCACTGATCGATGCCGCACCCGGTGAGAACCAGCGGTCACATAAGCCCTAGATCCAACCGACCGGTATTTTATTGCCGCCGATGCGCCGACGCCGGGGTGCTGGCTCTAGGGTGAGCGTATGTCTTCCGACCGTCTCTACTTCCGGCAGCTGCTGTCCGGGCGCGATTTCGCCGTCGGCGACCCGATCGCGACGCAGATGCGAAACTTCGCCTACCTGATCGGTGATCGGGAGACCGGTGATTGCGTGGTGGTCGATCCGGCCTACGCGGCCGGCGATCTGGTCGACATCGCCGAGGCGGACGGCCTGCGGCTGACCGGCGTGCTCGCCACCCACCACCATCCCGACCACGTCGGCGGCACCATGCTCGGCTTCACCCTGCGCGGCGTGGCCGAACTGCTGGAGAAGACCAGCGTGCCCGTGCACGTGAACACCCATGAGCTTTCCTGGGTCGCCGACGTGACCGGTATCGCGCCCAGCGAACTCACCGGCCACGAGCACGGCGACACCATCGCCGTCGGCGCGATGACCATCGAGCTGCTGCACACCCCCGGCCACACGCCGGGCAGTCAGTGCTTCCTGTTCGAGGACCGGCTCATCGCCGGGGACACGCTGTTCGTGGACGGCTGCGGCCGCACCGACTTCCCGGGCGGCGACTCCGACGAGATGTTCCGCAGCCTGCGCTACCTGGCCGGGCTGAGCGGCGACCCGGTGGTCTACCCGGGGCACTGGTACTCCGAGGAACCCAGCGCCGCGCTGTCGACCGTGCGCGACAACAACTACGTCATGCGCCCGCAGACGCTCGAACAGTGGCACATGCTGATGCCGGGCTGATCCGGCCGGTGCGGTGGCGGGCAGGCCGCCACCGCACCCGGGATGCTCAGAGCCGCCGCATCCAGCCGTGGATGTCGGCGAAGGTGCCGCGCTGGATACCGGTGAGGGTTTCCCGCAGCGCCATCGTCACCTCGCCGGGCTCGCCGCCACCGATGGTGAATTCGCCCTCGGCCGAACGCACCCAGCCCACCGGGGTGATCACCGCGGCGGTGCCGCAGGCGAAGACCTCGGTGATCTCGCCCGACTGCGCCCCCGCGCGCCACTCCGCCACCGAGATCTTGCGCTCCTCCACCGGGTAGCCGGAGTCGGCGGCCAGGGTGAGCAGCGAGTCGCGGGTGATGCCGGGCAGCAGCGAACCGGACAGCTCCGGGGTCACCAGCCGCGCCTGCGAACCGGAGCCGTAGACGAAGAACAGGTTGTTGGTGCCCATCTCCTCGACGTAGCGGCGCTCGCACGCGTCCAGCCACACCACCTGGTCGCAGCCCTGCTCGGCGGCCTGCGCCTGGGCCAGCAGCGACGCCGCGTAGTTGCCCGCCACCTTCGCCTCGCCGGTACCGCCCGGGGCGGCGCGCACATACTCCGTCGACAGCCACACGCGCACCGGCTTCACCCCGCGCGGGAAGTACGCACCGGCAGGCGAGGCGAGCAGCAGGTAGGTGTACGCCGACGCGGGCTTCACGCCCAGGCCCGCCTCGGTGGCGAACATGAACGGCCGCAGGTACAGCGACTCCTCACCGCCCGCGGCGGGCACCCAGCGCTCGTCCACCTCGAGCAGCTGGCGCACCGACTCGACGAACAGCTCGTCGGGGAGTTCGGCCATCGCCATCCGGCGCGCGGAGCGGCGGAAGCGGGCGGCGTTGGCGTCGATGCGGAAGGTGGCGACACCGCCGTCGGCCTGCCGGTAGGCCTTGAGCCCCTCGAAGATCGCCTGACCGTAGTGGAACACCATGGTGGCCGGATCCATCTGCAGCGGGCCGTAGGGCTCGACCTTGGCGTTGCTCCAGCCCTGCGCCTCGGTGTACTCGATGGAGACCATGTGATCGGTGAAGTACCGCCCGAAGCCGGGTGCCGCCAGAATCTCCGCTACCCGCTGCGCCGGGAGCGGCGCGGGATGGGGAATTCGGGCGAACTGTGCGGCAACGGTCATGCCGGTGATCCTATCGGTGCCCGATTTCGGCCGTCGCGCGTGTCGGCCACGAGCCGGTTGCGACCGCCCGCTCAGGACGTGCGCGAGGGCACGAACGGCGGCTTGACGACCTCGCAGCGCAGCCGCCTGCCCCGCACGTCGACCGCCACCTCGGCGCCCGGCTCCAGACCCGCACCGGTGTCGAGCAGGGCGAGGGCGATGCCGACCTTCAGCGTCGGGGAGAAGGTGCCCGAGGTGGTCTCGCCGACGGGCTCGCCGTCACGCAGCACCGGCTGCCCCTGCCGCAGCACGCCGCGATCGATCGCCTTCAGCCCCATCAGGATTCGCCGCGGCCCCGCCGCCTTCTCCTGCTCCAGCGCCGCCTTGCCCCAGAACTGCGGCTTGCGCCAGCCGACCGCCCAGCCGGTGCGGGCCTGCACCGGCGAGATCTCCCGCGAGAGTTCGTGCCCGTGCAGCGGATACCCCATCTCGGTGCGCAGGGTGTCGCGGGCGCCGAGCCCGGCCGGTTGACCGTCGGCCGCGCGGACCTGCTCGAGCAGGGCGCGGAACACCGGCTCCGCGTCGGCCCACCGCGGCAGCACCTCGTAGCCGTGCTCGCCGGTGTAGCCGGTGCGGCAGACCCGGATCGGCCGCCCCTCCCACGCCGCGTCGGCGAACGCCATGTACTCCATCTCGGTCGGCAGCCCCAGCGCGGCGAGCACCTGCGCCGAACGCGGGCCCTGTACCGCGAACACCGCGTAGTCCCGGTGCTGATCCGTCACGGTGACACCGGCGGGTGCGGCGGCGGCCAGCTCGGCGACCACGGCGGCGGTGTTGGCGGCGTTCGGCACGAGGAAGATCTCGTCGTCGGCGACGTAGTAGGCGATCAGGTCGTCGATGACGCCGCCGTCGGCCGAACAGCACAGGGTGTACTGGGCCTTGCCGGGATGGATGCGGCCCAGATCGTTGGTGAGCGTGGCGTTCACGAACTCCGCGGCGCCGGGTCCGGCCACCGTCGCCTTCCCGAGATGGCTGACGTCGAAGAGCCCGACCGTGGTGCGCACCGCCTGGTGCTCGCCCACGGTGCCCGCGTAGGCCACCGGCATCTGCCAGCCGCCGAACTCGGCGAAGGTCGCCCCCAGCTCGCCGTGCAGGTCGTGAACAGGTCCGCGCAACAGGTCGGTCTCGGTCATCCGCCGAGCTTATCCGTTGGTCACCGTCGCTCCCGCCACGCCCGTGACCCCCGCTGCCGTGCCCGGACGGAACCACATCGGGCGCAGGACCGGCCCGTCCTCGGGCAGCGCGAGAGCCGCGCCGGTCGGTGTGAAACCGAGCCGGGCGTAGAGGGCGGCGGACCGCTCGGTGCTGGCCTCGAGGAACACCGGCTCGCCCGCCGCCGTGGCGGCCGCCAGCCGGTCGGCGATGACGGCCCCGCCCGCACCCGTCCCGCGGTGCTCGGGCACGGTGGCGATGGATTGCAGGTAGCGGTGCGGGAACTCGCGCGGATGATGGTCGGCCACCAGCGCGGTGAGCGTCGCGAGGCGAGCCAGCGGCCGCACCCCGGGGGCGGCGGCGGCCATCGCGGCGCTCTCCTCGGCCTCGGCGCGGTAGCGCTGCACCGAAGTCACCCGGTGCCACAGCGATACCGCCCAGACCGCGTCCCCGGGCCCGGCGATCCACACCTCGTCCTCGGCCACCGCCCGCTCGATGAGGCGCGGTGCGTGCTCGACCCGGAACGCCTCGACGATCTCGGCGCTCCCCGCGGTCACCCACGCCCAGACGGCCTCGTCCGCGGTCGCCGCGACATAGGCCGCCGCCACCGCCGCGACGTCCCCCGCCCGCGCCCGCCGCACCCGCAACTCCATGACCCGACCTCCCGTAGTGACCACGTGAACAGCGATAACGCCTGCCACGCTAGGCAGCGCCCGCATCGGCTTCCACGATTTCGTCACACTTGTTCGTGTGAGGAAAAGCGTGTGCCCCGTCTGCCGCCGTGCGGTACCGCAACCGCCACGCGGCCGGCCCCGCCGCTACTGTTCGCGCTCCTGCCAGGCCCGTGCCTACCGCTCCCGCCGGGCCGGACGAGCCGCGGGCACGCCCGTCGACCGGCCGCCGCGCCCCGCCCGCCTGACCCGCGTCGGGATCGCCCGCGCGGCCGTGGCACTGGCCGACCGCGACGGCATCGAGGGACTCACGCTGCGCCGCCTCGCCGGTGACCTCGGCGTCGCCACCGCCGCCCTGTACCGCCACTACCCCGACCGGGACGCCCTGCTGGGCGCGATGACCGAACTGGTCCTCGCCGAAACCGAACCACCGGAGGCGGATTCGCGCCCCGCCGACTGGCGGGCCGCCCTCACCCACGACGCGCTCACGGAGTGGCGCCGCTACCGCACCCACCCCTGGCTGCTGCCCGTCCTCGCCCGCATCCGACCACCGGCGGGCCCGGTCCTGTTCGATTCCCTGGAAGCCACCTTCGCCACCCTCGACCGCCTCGGACTGTCCGGTGCGCAGCTGCTGAACACCTACCTGGCCCTGTCCGGCCTGGTCCAAGGGCTCGCGCTGCTCTGGTACGCCGACCGCGGGCGACCGCCCGGCGCGCCGCCGCCGGAGCTGGTCGAACTCATCGATCCGGTCGCCCGGCCGACCCTGCACAAGGTCTTCGCGGGCGGCCCCGCCGAACCGGACGTCGAGCGGCTGATCGGCGACGCGGTCGACCTGCTGCTGACCGGTATCGAACACCGGCGCGAGCACGGCAGTCCGTAACGAGACCGGCGACCGCCCGGCCGACCTCCGTCAGACGCTCGCCGTGAGCGAGCCGGTCGCGGGTCGGTCCCGGTACAGCGCGAGCGCGATGTCCACCAGCCCCACCCGGTCGAGCTCGGTCACCGCATCGAGGTCGAACCACTCGGCGCGATCGGTGGAACCGCCCACCTCGTACCGCAACTCGCCGCCGACGATCTCGCCGGTGTAGACCACGCGCAGCCCGTGGAAGGCGGCGCCGTCGTCGTCGGTCAGGCGCAACGAGTCCATGCCGAGCAGCCGGGTCGGCCGGAATTCGTAGCCGGTCTCCTCGCGCACCTCGCGGATCACCGCGTCGTAGGGGTCCTCGCCGTGGTCGATCCCGCCGCCCGGCATCGTCCACCGCGGCGGGCTCCCGTCCAGCGGAACCCACCGGGCCAGCAGCACCCGCCCCGCCCGCACGCACACCGCATACGCCGCCACCCGCTGTCGCTGCGCCACCCCGGCCGTCGTCTCGGTCACGCGCTCCAGTCTCGCCCACCGCGGGCGCCCGCGCACGCCCGCCACCTGCACGCCCCCGCGCCGACCGAATAGCCTGTGCCCATGACCGCTGTTGCAGATCGCTCCCTCGGACCCGAATTGGCGCGCACCGAAACCCTCGGCCCGGACACCGACGTGCTGGTGATCGGCTTGACCTCGTCGGAGAACGGTCCCTCGATCGCGCCGGACGACATGTTCGGCGACGTGCTCACCGAGGACGTGCGCGCGGAGCTGCTCGACCAGCTCGGCGCCGTCGGCGCGAAGGGCAAGGCCGAGGAGCTGACCCGGGTGCCCGCACCCGCCGCACTCGAGGGCGTCACCAGCGTGCTCGCGGTCGGTCTCGGCGCACCGGACAAGCTCGACGCCGAGCAGCTGCGCCGCAGCGCCGGGGTCGCCGCCCGTTCGCTGACCGGCACCGAAGTGGTCGCCACCACCCTGGGCGGCATCGACATCGCCGCCGCGGCGGAGGGCTTCTACCTCGGCGCCTACACCTTCACCCCGTTCCGTTCGGCCAAGTCCGCACCCAAGCCCGACGAGCGGCCGGTCGCCAAGGTCGAGTTCCTGGTGCCCACCGCCGATTTCGGCGAGGAGGCGCTGTTCCGCGCGCAGCTGGTCGCCGAGGCCGTCGCCACCGCCCGCGATTTCGTCAACACCCCGCCGAGCCACCTCTACCCGGCGGAGTTCGCCGCGCGCACCCAGGTGCTGGCCGAGGCCGCCGGCCTCGACGTCGAGGTGCTCGACGAGAACGCGCTGGACGCGGGCGGTTACGGCGGCGTGCTCGGCGTCGGCAAGGGCTCCTCGCGCCCGCCCCGGCTGGTCCGCCTCACCTACGCGGGCGGGCCGAAGAAGGTCGCGCTGATCGGCAAGGGCGTCACCTTCGACACCGGCGGCATCTCCATCAAGCCCGCGCAGAACATGGAGAACATGACCTCGGACATGGCGGGCGCCGCCGCGGTCATCGCCACCACCCTGCTCGCCGCGCGGCTGAGCCTGCCGATCACGGTCACCGCGACCGTGCCGATGGCCGAGAACATGCCTTCGGCCACCGCGCAGCGTCCCGGCGACGTGCTCACCCAGTACGGCGGCACCACCGTCGAGGTGCTCAACACCGACGCCGAGGGCAGGCTGATCCTGGCCGACGCGATCGTGCGGGCCGGTGAGGACTCCCCCGAGTTCCTCATCGACGTCGCCACCCTCACCGGCGCCCAGATGGTCGCCCTCGGCACCCGCACGCCGGGCGTGATGGGCACCGACGAATTCCGCGACCGGGTCGCGCGCATCTCCCAGGAGGTGGGCGAGAACGGCTGGCCCATGCCGCTGCCCGCCGAACTGCGCGCCGACCTCAACTCCAAGATCGCCGACCTGGCCAACGTGACGCCGCACCGCTGGGGCGGCATGCTCTCGGCGGGACTGTTCCTCAAGGAGTTCGTGCCCGAAGGCGTGCAGTGGGCGCACCTGGACGTCGCGGGCCCGGCCTACAACACCGGCGGCCCGTTCGGCTACATCGGCAAGGGCGGCACCGGTGTTCCGGTGCGCACCCTCATCGCGGTGCTCGAGGACATCGCGGCCGAGTGAGCACCACCGGCGGCGGTCCCGGCGGGCCGCCGCCGGTCACAGATCGCGCAGTTCGTCTTCCAGCGCGCGGCGTCGCTCGATGCGCCTGCGCTCGTCGTAGTCGCGCATCCGTTGCGGGTAACCGGTCTTGGCGACGTCGTAGACCGGGATGCGCAAGTCGCTCGCCAGCCTGCGCGCGCCCGCCTCCCCCACCACGCGGCGCGTCCATTCGCCGTCGGCGGCCACCAGCACCACCGTCACGTCGGTCACCGTCGTCTTCGGCTCGACGAAACCCTCCACACCGGTGTGCGTGCGCACCCATTCGGCCAGGTAGCGCGCGTCTTCCGCGCGCGGGCCCGTCCCGCCGCCCCGGCTGACCGCGCCACGCAGGCGACCCAACAGACCCATTCGTGCCGACCTCCTCGTGCGGCGGCGGCACACCGCGCCACCGCTACCTTCCATAGTGCCAGCTCACGCTCAGATGACCGCCCTGTGCTACGCGCCACGCGGTCGAGTGCAAGGATGGTCGGCGGTACAAGAACCGCACCGATCTCCGGTGCCGCGCAGAATGTCGGCGTGGCTTCCGGGTTTTCGCCGCGACCGCGGTGACCGCCCGCTGGAAGATCAACTGTTGTAGAACCCGTCGAGCAGTCAGAGGAGTCAACGGACATGGCCTTCTCCGTCCAGATGCCGGCTCTTGGTGAGAGCGTCACCGAGGGAACGGTGACCAGGTGGCTGAAGCAGGAAGGAGACACGGTCGAGGTCGACGAGCCGCTGCTCGAGGTCTCCACCGACAAGGTCGACACCGAGATCCCGTCCCCGGCGGCGGGTGTGCTGTCGAAGATCGTCGCCCAGGAGGACGACGTGGTCGAGGTCGGCGGCGAACTCGGTGTGATCAGCGAAGCCGGTGAGGCGCCCGCCGAATCCGCCCCCGCCCCCGAAGCCCCCGCCGCCGAAGCTCCCGCCGAGGAGTCCGCGGCCGCCGAACCCGAGCCCGAGCCGGCCCAGGCCGAGCAGGCCCCCGCCCAGCAGCCCGCCGCGTCCGGCGACGCCGCCGAGGGCACCCCCGTGAAGATGCCCGAACTCGGCGAGTCGGTCACCGAGGGCACCGTCACCCGCTGGCTGAAGTCGGTCGGCGACCAGGTCGAGGTCGACGAGCCGCTGCTCGAGGTCTCCACCGACAAGGTCGACACCGAGATCCCCTCGCCGGTCGCGGGCACCCTGCTCGAGATCACCGCGCAGGAGGACGACGTCGTCGCCGTCGGCGGCCAGCTCGGCGTGATCGGCAGCGGCAAGCCCGCCGCCGCGTCGGCGCCCGCCCCGGCCCCCGCGCCGCAGACCAAGGCCGAGCCGAAGCCGGAGCCCGCACCGGAGCCGAAGCCCGAACCGAAGCCCGAGCCCGCACCGGAGCCGAAGCCCGAACCGAAGCCCGAGCCCGCACCGGAGCCGAAGCCCGCACCCGCACCCAAGGCCGAGCAGCCCGCGCCCGCCGCCCAGGCGCAGCCGCAGGCCCCCGCTCCGGCCGACTCCGGCGCCACGCCGTACGTCACCCCGCTGGTGCGCAAGCTGGCCGAGGAGCACGGTGTCGACCTGAACTCGATCAAGGGTTCCGGTGTCGGCGGCCGCATCCGCAAGCAGGACGTGCTCGCCGCGGCCGAGGCCAAGAAGGCTCCCGCCGCCGCTGCCGCGCCCGCCCCGGCCGCCGCCGCGCCCGCGGCGAAGGCGCCGTCCGCGCCCGCGCCCGCCCCGCAGCTGGCTCACCTGCGCGGCACCACGCAGAAGGCCAGCCGGATCCGGCAGATCACCGCCACCAAGACCCGGGAGTCGCTGCAGACCACCGCGCAGCTCACCCAGGTCCACGAGGCCGACGTCACCAAGATCGCCGCGCTGCGCGCGCAGGCGAAGGCGGCGTTCAAGGAGCGCGAGGGCGTCAACCTGACGTTCCTGCCGTTCTTCGCCAAGGCCGTCGTCGAGGCGCTGGGCGTGCACCCGAACGTGAACGCCTCCTACAACGAGGACACCAAGGAGATCACCTACCACGCCTCGGTGCACCTCGGCATCGCCGTCGACACCGAGCAGGGTCTGCTGTCCCCGGTGATCCACAACGCCAGCGACCTGTCGCTGGCCGGGCTGGCGCGCGCCATCGCCGACATCGCCGACCGGGCCCGCAACGGCGGCCTCAAGCCGGACGAGCTGGCCGGCGGCACGTTCACCATCACCAACATCGGCAGCCAGGGCGCGCTGTTCGACACCCCGATCCTGGTTCCGCCGCAGGCGGCCATGCTCGGCACCGGCGCGATCGTCAAGCGCCCGGTGGTGGTGACCGACGAGACCGGTGGCGAGTCCATCGGCGTGCGGTCGATGTGCTACCTGCCGCTCACCTACGATCACCGCCTCATCGACGGCGCCGACGCGGGTCGCTTCCTGACCACCATCCGGCACCGCCTCGAGGAGGCCGCGTTCGAGGCCGACCTGGGTCTGTAACTCCCGCCGATGAAGGTTGTGATCGCCGGGTCGTCCGGGCTGGTCGGGACGGCGCTGGTCGCCGCCCTGCGCCGGGACGGACACGAGGTGACCCGCCTCGTGCGCCGTCCCGTCGCGGCCCGCGACGAATTCCGTTGGGACCCCGCGCGCGCCGAGCTCGATTTGCGCGCGCTGCGGGGCGCCGACGCGGTGGTCAACCTGTGCGGCGCGAGTCTCGGACGGCGGCGCTGGACCGGCAGCTTCAAACAGGAGCTGCGCGACAGCCGCATCACACCCACCGATGTGCTGTCCGCCGAGGTGGCCGCCGCGGGCGTGCCGGTGCTGGTCAACGCCAGCGGCGTGCACTACTACGGCGGCGCCACCGGCGATCGGGTCGTCGACGAGAACTCCCCGGCGGGCACCGGTTTCCTGGCCACCCTGTGCCGGGACTGGGAGGCCGCCACCGAGCGGGCGCGCGCCGCGGGCGCGCGCACCGTGCTGCTGCGCAGTGCCGTCGTGCTCTCCCGGCACGGCGGCATGCTCGGCATGCTCACGCCGCTGTACAACCTCGGGCTCGGCGGCCGCCTCGGCAGCGGCCGCCAGTACCTGCCGTGGATCTCCCTCGACGACGAGATCGGGGCGATCGTCTTCGCCCTCACCCACGACGCCCTGCGCGGCCCGGTCAACCTGGCCGGCCCCGCCCCGGTCACCAACGCCGAGTTCAGCCGCGCGCTCGCCCGCGCCCTGCACCGCCCGTCCGCGCTGATGGTGCCCGCGTTCGCGCTGCGCGCGGTGGTGGGCGAGTTCGCCGACGAGGCGATCCTGCGCGGGCCACGGGCGATCCCGGCCGCACTGGAAGAGGCGGGGTATTCGTTCCGGCATCCCACGATCGGGACGGCGCTCACCGCGATCTTCGGGCCGGACGGACGGTAAGCGCTCGGCCGCCCGAGGCGACCCCATCCACCTCCGCACCGCACGGCGGGTTTCCCCGCGATGTCGGCGACCTCCTCCGCGCGCCACGAACGTGACCGATCCCGCATTGCCGCTCGCGCTGCCGACCGGCGATGATCGAGGAAGCGGCTGCTCGCGCCGCCCCGGCGGCGCGTCTCGCGCGAGCGAGGCCCCGCCCCCATTCCGCCGACGCCCGGAGAACCCGTTGACCGCGACGCACACCCGTCCCCCCGCCGTCATCCGCGACGCGACCGAGGACGACCTGCCCGCGATCCTCGAGCTCCACAACGCCAACATCGCCACCTCCACCGCGATCTGGGACGTCGAGCAGGTCGGTCTGGAGGATCGCCTGGCCTGGTTCGGCGACCGCACCGGCGCGGGCATGCCGATCCTGGTCGCGGAGGTGGACGGCGAGTTCGCCGGTTACGCCAGCTACGGCCGCTGGCGCCCGAAGGTCGGCTACCGCTTCACCGTGGAGAACTCCGTCTACATCGTGGACCGTTTCCAGCGCCGCGGCCTGGCCGCCGCCCTGCTCCGCGAACTGATCGACCGCGCCACCGCCTCGGGCCGGGTGCACGCGATGATCGCGGCCATCGAGTCGAGCAACACCGCCTCCATCGCCCTGCACGAGCGGTTCGGCTTCGTCGAGGTCGGCCGCCTGCCCGAGGTGGGCCGCAAGTTCGGCCGCTGGATGGACCTCACCCTGCTGCAGCTCACCCTGCCCGCGGAGGGCGACTGACGGCGGCTCGCGGCCGCCTCCGCAACCGTGTGGCGTCGACCACAGCGGGTCGTCGCCCCCGCTGAAATCACCGGGCGTAACGTCGTCCTCGTGAACGACACGCGCACCTCACGGTCCGCCCGCTTCGACACCACCCCTGTCGTCGTCGAGGATCTCGGTCTCATCGACTATCACGCCGCCTGGGAGCTGCAGCGCACCATCGCCGCCGAGCGCGCCGAGGGTGCCGGTTCCGACCGTCTGCTGTTGCTCGAGCACCCCTCCGTCTACACCGCGGGCCGCCGCACCGAGGACGCCGACCTGCCGATCGACGGCAGCCCCGTCGTCCAGGTCGACCGCGGCGGCAAGATCACCTGGCACGGCCCCGGGCAGCTCGTCGGCTACCCGATCGTGCGTCTGGCCGAGCCGGTCGACGTCGTCGACTACGTCCGCCGCCTCGAGGAGGCGCTGATCTCGGTGTGCACCGAGCTCGGCCTCACCGTCGGCCGGGTCGAAGGGCGCTCCGGCGTGTGGCTGCCCGCGACCGAGACCCTCGCCGAACGCAAGATCGCCGCCATCGGCATCCGCGTACAGCGCGGCGTGGCCTTGCACGGTATCTCGTTCAACTGCAATTCCGCCCTCGACGGTTTCCAGGCAATCGTGCCGTGCGGCATCCAGGACGCCGGCGTCACCACGCTGACCCGCGAACTGGGCCGCGAGGTCACCGTCGCCGAGGTCAAGCCGATGGTCGCCACCGCCGTGGTGCAGGCGCTCAACGGCGACCTGCCCGTCCGCGACCACGATCTCCCCCGCCCCGGCACTACCCCGGCGGCGCCGAATTCGACACGCGTAAGGTCGATGACGTGACCTCAGTCGACACCCCGACACCGCACGGCGGCACCCCCGCCCCGGCCCCCGCCACCGCGAACGGCCGCAAGCTCCTGCGCATCGAGGCGCGCAACGCGCAGACCCCGATCGAGCGCAAACCCAAGTGGATCCGCACGCGCGCCACCATGGGCCCGGAGTACTCCGAGCTCAAGGGCTTGGTCAAACGCGAAGGCCTGCACACCGTCTGCGAGGAAGCGGGCTGCCCCAACATCTTCGAATGCTGGGAAGACCGCGAGGCGACGTTCCTCATCGGCGGCGAGCAGTGCACCCGGCGCTGCGATTTCTGCCAGATCGACACCGGCAAACCGGCCGCCCTCGACCGTGACGAGCCCCGCCGCGTCGCCGAGTCCGTCCAGGCGATGGGGCTGCGCTACTCCACCATCACCGGCGTCGCCCGCGACGACCTGGAGGACGGCGGCGCCTGGCTCTACGCCGAAACCGTGCGTGCCATCAAGCGCCTCAACCCCGCCACCGGTGTCGAGCTGCTCATCCCCGACTTCAACGCCGATCCCGACCAGCTCGCCGAGGTGTTCTCCGCCCGCCCCGAGGTGCTCGCGCACAATCTCGAGACGGTGCCGCGCATCTTCAAGCGCATCCGCCCCGCCTTCCGCTACGAGCGCTCGCTCGCGGTGCTCACCGCCGCCCGCGAGGCGGGCCTGGTCACCAAGTCGAACCTGATCCTCGGCATGGGCGAGACCCCCGAAGAGGTCACCGAGGCGATGCGCGACCTGCACGAGGCGGGGTGCGACATCCTCACCATCACCCAGTACCTGCGCCCGTCGCCCCGGCACCACCCCGTCGACCGCTGGGTCAAGCCGGAGGAGTTCGTCGAGCACTCCCGCGTCGCCGAGGAGATCGGTTTCGCCGGCGTCATGGCGGGCCCGCTGGTGCGCTCCTCCTACCGCGCCGGCCGTCTCTACGCCCAGGCGATGGCGCACCACGGCCGTGAGATCCCGCCCGCGATGGCACATCTCGCGGAGGAAGGCACGGCCTCGCAGGAAGCCTCGGCGGTACTGGCCCGGTTCGGTAGCTGATTTCGCCGTGCTCGGTCGACGGCTTCTTCCGTCGACCGAGCACACCGCCCGCAAGCGACGAATCAGACCCTCCGAATACCTCATCACCGGCCCCGCCCACCGAGACCGTCGTCGCCCGCGGGCCCGGGCGCTTGCCAGCCGCGTCTGAGTCGCGCCCCGAGCCGCCCGATCCGCTCGACGTACTGCTCCGACGACAGCACCGCGATCTCGATCCCCGGCGTCGTCTGCTCGCCGCGCACATGCCGCAACGTCACCTCGTAGTGCGCCGCCACATACGCCGGATCCCGCATCCGCCGCCGCGATTCCACCACCAGCGCCCCGATCGCCGCTTCCCGCGTCGCCCCCGCCACGCTCCAGTCCTGCGACGGATACCGCGCCGAGAACGACCCGTCCGCCTCCCGAACCACCTGCGGCGCCAGCATCACCTGCACGATCGCCCCGGGCGCCGCCCGAGCCCCCGCATGCACCGGAATCTCCATCCGACCATCCGGGTGATGGGCATAGCAGGCATACCGCATCCGCGGCGGCCCACCAGCCCCGCGCACCCGGCCACCGGGCCGACCAACCAGCCCCGACCGCCCGTGGCAGTACCGCCCAGGCAACCGACGAGATTCCGACATCACCACGACTCCCCTTCCCCGCACGATCAGTTCGATACCGGGTTGGACGGCCCGTATCACGGTTCGGTTCCACCGATCCCCCACGATTCTCGAAACCCCTCTTGACGCTGAGCCTCCGCCGTAGCATCAGAAAATTAGCCACTCGCTTGCCGAGCACCCGATCCCGTCTCGAGGCACCACCATGCGCACCGCAACCACGCTCGCCCTCACCTCCGGCGCCGCCCTCGCCCTGGCCTTCACCGCGCCCCTGACCGCCACCGCCGACCCCCTCACCGACTTCCTCTGCACCAGCGGCTCCGCCCAGTTCTGCCCACCCCCACCGCCGGTCGCACCCCCGCCCCGATCCCAGGACTGCCACCCCTCCTACGACCCCTGCCTCCCCCGAGTCATCGACGTCGACTGCGCGGGCGGGTCCGGCGACGGGCCGGTGTACACCGGCCGAGTCCGCGTCATCGGCCCCGACGACTACGACCTGGATCGCGACGGCAACGGGATCGGCTGCGAAAGTTCCTGATCCACCAGCTCGTTCGCACCCCGGCCGGCCCGCGAAGACGCGGGTAGTTCACCGACCCAGAGCGAATCCGCGGCAATCGAGATCCAGCCGCCCCGACCGCTACCGTCACCACACGGAATCGGACCGGAACCTCGAAACCGACACCGCGCCGATCACGCACGGCGACCACGCCGAACGCGCCCCGACACCTGCTCGGTGCCACCACACCACCACCCGCGCCGCGCGGTGATCAGCGCACGTCTACCAGCCGCGGGCCCGACCACGGAACGTCCGGGCCGCGAGAACGAACGGGCGACGGCGGCGCGCACCGCGGACCTCACCAGATGTCCACCCAGGTCGGCCGCTCCGGAACATCGAACATCGCCGCGTTCCTCCGCACCACGACGGGAGCCGACACCCCCACACTCAGCCGATCCGCGAACCGCCGAGCGGCAGCCGCGCGAAACTGATGAAAGGAGTACTGCTTCCGCACCCGAACCTCACGTCCCGAGTCCGGATGCGAGAACCGAGCCTCCACCGTGACCTGCCACAGATCGAAATCGAACAACGCCCGCATCCGCTTACGCCGCACCTGCGACTCGACCACCGTCGCATCCGACACCGCCACCCCCACCCGCCGCAAGTACCTTCGCCGCAACCACCACGCCGCGCTCAGGACCACCGACCACGCGCCGATCCCCGCCACCGCGCTCACCGGGAGAAACAACGCCATCGCCACATCCGACCCGCTCCATCGCGCGATCGCCATACCCAGGTGCAGCACACCTGCCATGAACGCCAGCAACCCCACCACCACGACCAGCATCCACAGCAACACCATCGGGCTGATCACCTGCGTGACCCGCGCCATCCCACTCCTCTACCGACTATTGCCCCACCCGCACGACCGACATCCGCGCCCGAACATGATCCGCCGATCAGACCCGCCGTTTCATCCGTTGATGTCGCCGGAACCGGACTCCGAACCCAGCTCCGGCGGGCGCATCGGCCACGGAGGAGCGGAAATCACCTGTCCACTCCATTTGTCGACCGCCACCACCCGATAGCCGGGGTGTTCATGCCAGACGGACCCGTCCCAGAGAACTCCCTCACGGGTATACGCGCACGGGAGCCGTTCCGGCTGCCGGGCCGATGTGAGATTCCATCCGTTTTCGAATCCGAATCGAAGGTGACCGGACTTGAAGAAGACGGCCGAGAGAATGGGCGTCTCGAGGAGCTGCGCGACCTTTTGCTTGCTCCAGTACGTGATCGGATGCCGCCGCGGGTCGTCCTTGTGGAATACCGGGGACAGTCGAGCGTCGAGTCCGACAACAACGGCCAGGAACGGGTCGCAGATCAGCTCGACCCGATCGGACGCCCAACGGATCCTGCGGATGACCCGCCTCCGCAGCGGACGCACGATCCACCGATCGTCGTATTCGATCACCGGTTCATCAGTCCCGCCCATGGCGGCACCCTCCTGTCGCGCCGCGCCTGGTGCGGCCCCCCGTGGCGCGACACCCGCCGCGCAACGAACTGCGCTGTCCGTTCAGCGCATCGCGCTGATCTACGGCAACAAGGGCCCGTACGGTTTGTATCCGAGCGCCTGGATGACGGACCCTATCACCGGCGCGCACAGCAACGGATCCAGCACCGCTGCCGATCCGGTCGAGGAAGAGCCCGCCGGTACCGCGACCGGCACCGCCTGGACCGGCTCGGCAGCGGCGGCTCCGGCGGGCATCAGCAACGCGGCCGCCGACAACGCTCCTTCTCATGGACACGCTCCTCGGTGAAACACTATGCGCGACAGAGGGTATGCGCATCGACCCCACAACCCCCATCCCACCGGGCCGTCGAGACGGACCCGTCCGACCCGACGCGATGGCTTCGGCATCGAATCGCGGCCGATCAATCTCATTGCCACACAGTCGATCCCGAGCGAAATCGCCACCGCGCCGGTACCGTTGACCACGCCGGAAGGCCTCGAGGGGTGATGGGGGTTTCACGATGCCGGATATCCACCGCGAACGCCGTGTCCGCTGGGTCGAGCAACAACTCGCGCAGCTACCCGGGCTGGACGCCAAGCATCGAAGGTTCCTGTCCGTGCCGCTCATGGCGCGCGGCTGGCACCTGTTCGTCAGCCGTTCGGCTCCGTCGTCAGGGCACATCGCGGCGTTCGCGGTCGGCAGAACGGGGGCCTACGCACTCGTCTTCACCGACGACGTACCGGAACACGCTGCCCTGCGAAGCCTCCGCAAGCGCGCGGAGGAGACCTTCGGGGGGCTACTGGGCGGCCGCGCACAATTCGTGCCGCACACGGTGGAGGTCGTGTTGTTGATGCCGCGTGCCATCCGCACGGAAGCACACGACCTGTTCGTCGCCGCGGATGAGTCCACACTGCACACCGTGCTGACCGACGGCGAGCAACGCCTGTCGGCGAACAAGGTCCGCGAGGTCGCCGACGCGCTCGACCGCAGGCTCGACTGGTTCGACCGAATCTGCCCCGACGGCGCTCCGACCGCGGTCGACGTCGCCGCGGACACCCTCATCTCCGCTCGAGAACTGGCCGCGGAAGCACGCGAGGAAGCGCTGAAGCGGCCGTTCCGGGAGTGGATCACCTTCCTGGACCCGGACCAGCTGACCCTCGTCGACACGAATTTCACCGGCCCGGCCCGAATCAGCGGACCCGCGGGTACCGGAAAGACGGTGGTGGCCTTGCACCGGATGGGCAAATTCGCGAGGCACAACCCGGGCCGCCTGCTGTTCACCAGTTTCGTCAAGACCCTGCCCGCCTACCACGGTGCGGCATTCTCTCGGTTGGCGCCGCGCGCCGCGGACCGTGCGCAGTTCACCGGGCTGCACGCCTGGACCACCGCTTTCCTCAGGCGGCGCGGCGTCGGCTACAACCTGGACGAGGCGGCACGCGACTCCGCGCGCGCCAAAGCCTGGCAGGGTGCCAGAGAGGTGCTCGGCAGGGTCGAGGGCACCGACTTCGCCTACTGGACGGAGGAAATCGACCGGGTCATCAAAGGCAGGGGCATAGCGAAGCTCACCGAATATCAAAGCGTGCGGCGCACCGGCCGCGAGGGGATTCAACTGCACGGACCACGGCGCAAATACGTGTGGGAACACTGGTTCACTCCATACCAGGAGGCCATGAAAGCCAAAGGGGCGCACGACTTCAACGATGTGATCCGGCTGGCTGTCGACGAACTGCGCGCCCGTCCCCTCGACGACACCGAGGACTACGGACTGGTCGTGGTCGACGAGGTCCAGGACTTCACGCTCATGGAACTCCGCCTCGTCCACCAGATCGCGGGCGGCGGGCGCGACGCCCCGCTCCTGCTCGTCGGCGACGGACAACAGCAGGTCTACGCGGGTGGCTGGCGGCTCTCCGACGCCGGTATCCCGATATCGGGACGCGGTCGCGTACTTCGCACCAACTACCGCAACCGCCACGCGGTGCTCCAATACACCAAACGAATCGAGGCCGGCAACGTCGTCGACGATCTGGACGGCGGCCCGGGGGTCGTGCTCCGCGACAGCGAGACCACCTTGCCGGGCGGGACGGTCGTAGAGAATCAGCTACGCCGCCGTGATGTCGACGCCGAACTCGTTCGCGCTCTCACCGAATCGAACCGCCCGCTCACCGACACCGCCGTGATCGTCGGTTCGCTGAAGGACGCCGACCATTTCAAACGCATCCTCGACCGAGCCGGACTGTCCACGCTGCCCCTCGACAAGTACGACGGCACACAGGTCGATCCGATCAAGGTGGGCACCGTCCGACGCGCCAAGGGCATCGATTTCGCCGCCGTCTACTTCATCACCGAAGCGCCGGCTGATCCGGGCGGCCTCACCCCGGCAGCACGTGACCGCGCGGAGCTTCTGGCCCGGCAACGCCTCGTCGCCACCAGCCGTGCACGCGACCACTTGTGGGTGGCGTATGTATCGGGTTGACCAGGGGGCATGAGTGCCTCGACCGTGCAAGAATCGAATCGGCCGATTGGGAGGGACAGAATACGATGCCGAGCGAGGGGCAATCACCGCGGGCGTGGCTGGTCCGGTCCGGCCGCGGCGGCGAGCGTGAACGCAAAGCGCTCACCGAAGGGCTCACCATCATCGGTTGGCCCGAAATCGGTGATCTCAGCCGATATCGCACCTGGCAGGAGCTGAAGCAAGGTCTGCGCGAGGCGTATCCGGATGCGAGCCCGACCATGCTCGGCAACTGGGCGGGCCAGTTGTGGAAGTTCGAGACCGCCATCCAGGAAGGCGACTTGGTCGTGATGCCGCTCAAGACGAACTACGGCTTCGTTGCGGTCGGCCGAGTCAGCGGGGCCTACGAGTACCACGGGGACGAGCCGCCCGACTTCCGTCAGGTCCGGAAGGTCGACTGGCTGCGCACGGACATACCGTGGGAGAACATCCGCCCCGACCTACGGGCCAGTCTGGGCTCCTTGCTCACCGTCTGCGGTCTGACCCGCCACGACGCCGCCGCGCGGATCGAGCAGTTGGCCCGCGATGGCAGCGATCCCGGGTTCCACGGCGACGAAGAAGCGACCAGCTCGGCCGAGCTGTTGGAGGATGCGGCCGCACGAGACCCCTCGAATCCGCGACAGCTGACCGTTCGTAGCCTTCTGGAGCACTGGGGCGTCGAACGGCGGACCGCGGCGGCCGTGTCGATGATCAAGGCAGACCTGGCCGAGAACGGCTTGACGACGCGCCCGGCCTTCACCGAAGGCGGGCTCAGCGACGTCGTCGCCCTGGTGCCGCTCGGCAGCGAGCCCGGCGTCGACGCAGTGACGGGCGACACCGCAGACGTCGAGAATGTCACCGAGCCCGAGCCGATGTCGCGGCGCCTCGGCGACCTGCCCGCGCGCCTGGTGTCGATTCCGTCGACCGCCGACCTCACCTATGCGAAGACCGTGATGCTGCGGCATCAGTTCTCCCAGCTCGCCGTAATCGATGAGGACGGGACGTACCGCGGCGCGGTGACGTGGGAGTCGATTGGCCGAGCGCACATCGCCGGCGACCAGCCGGCGCTCGCCGACGCGACGGTCCCCGCTCCCGTCGTCGACCACGACGCGCTCCTGCTCGATCAGATCGACGTCATCTACGACCGGGGATTCATCTTCGTCCGCAGCCCGGACCGGGTCAGAGTCACCGGCATCCTCACCGCCGCGGACCTGACTCGCCAGTTCGGGACCCTCGCCCGGCCCTTCGTGCTCATCGAGGAGGCGGAGAACCGGCTTCGACGCGCCGCCGACGATCACCTCGACCTCGACGATATGAAGAACGCTGTCAAGCCGTACCAGCGATCACGCATCAAGTCGGCAGCCGACCTCACTTTCGGCAACTACGTTCATCTGCTGGCCGACCCGGATCGCTGGCACAAACTGGGCTGGCGACTGGACCGGAACCAGGTGGTGGAGCTGCTCGAACTGGTGCGCAAGGTCCGCAACGACCTCATGCACTTCGCCACCGACCCACTGTCGGAGGAGAAGTTCGCCGCGGTCCATGGGCTGCTGCAACTCCTGCGGACCGCCGAACCCAACCCGTAACTCCGCAGGCCGAGCGGTGCGGCATACAGTCCGGGCCATCGAACTCGGCGTCCGCACCGTACATGCGTCCCCCACCACGGAGGTTGGGCAATCACTCTAAGATGCTGAGACGAACAGGCGACCGGGATGCCGTGTACGGCCGGGGGCGCGGGGGTGACCGAAGCGAGGAGTTGCGCGGATGGCGCTGGTGGTGCTGGCGACCAACAACAAGTCGATGCCCAAGCTCGACGGATCGATCAAGAACAAGGTCTACGACTTCTTCGAGAAAGTCCGCGCCGATGACACCCTCCCGGGGCTGCACATCGAGCCGATCAAGGGCGCTGTCGACCCTCGCGTCCGGACCGGACGGGTCGATCTCAACTACCGAGCGATCATGTTCCGCATCGACGGCAAGTCGGTCGATACCACCTACATCTATCTCGGCACCTGGAAGCATGATGTGGCGAACAAGCTCGCCGAGAAGTCCACGCTGCGGGTGAATCCGGTGAACGGTGTCCTCGAGGGCATCGTCGGCGAGCTGGACGGGCGCGCGGACCGTAAGAAGCGGACCGTGGTGCCGGATCCGACCGGGGAACTTGCCCGCCTCGCATCCCGGCCGACGGCCGGATATCTCGGTCACATCGGGTTCACCCTGGCAGATCTGACCGATCGCCTCGGTCTGGATCCCGATGTGGCCGAACGCGCCCTTGCGGCGCCGGACCAGGACGCCGTGCTGGCTGTCGCGCAGACGACCGATGTCGCCTGGCAACAGAATGCCCTGCTGGAGCTGGCGGTCGGCCGGGCGATCGATGATATCCGCGACACCCTCGGCTTCACCGAGCAGCCGGTCGACGAGAGCCTCGACGAGAACGAACAAATCCTCGCCGCACTCGAACATCCCGCGACAAAGATGCAGTTCACCTTGGTCGACGACAACGCCGAACTGCGGCGGGTGATCGAAGAAGGGGATTTCAAGGCCTGGCGCACCTTCCTGCATCCGAATCAGCGACGCTACGTCGAGAAAAGCAATCGTGGCGCCTTCCGGCTCTCGGGTGGTGCGGGAACCGGGAAAACCGTCGTGGCACTCCATCGGGCGCGGTACCTCGCCGAGTTGAATCCCAACGCGCGAATTGTGCTGACAACCTTCAACAAGACCCTGGCATCCACCTTGGAGGCCGATCTGCGTGCGCTCGATCCGACCCTGCCGATCGCGAGCCGCCCCGGAGATCCGGGAGTGTATGTGGCAGGACTGGACAGCCTTGCCCAGGCCGTGGTCTCGAAGGCAGCCGAGCACCACTACCAGGCCGCCGCGGAGCGGGTGCTCGGCTTCGGCGCCGGTGGCAGACGACGCCGCAGGACCGGCGACGACAAGGGCTGGCCGGAAGCCGTGCGTGCTGCGGGTGACGGTCTCGATCCTCGCCTGCGGCACAGCTCGTTCCTTGCGCCGGAATATGTGGGCGTGGTCCTCGGTAACGAGATCACCACCGTGGAGCAGTACGCGCGAGTGCCGCGGGCCGGTCGGGGTGTGCGATTGTCGAGAGCGCAGCGCACCGCCGTGTGGCGGGTGATCGAGGAGTACCGCAAACTCAACAGGGTCAACGGCACGCTGAGTTATCCCGAGGTGCTGGCCGTGGCAGCGGCGTTGCTGCGGCTGCGCGCGGAGAACGAGAATCGTTACCTGGCCGATCACGTGATCGTCGACGAAGCCCAGGACCTGCACGCGACCCACTGGCGGCTACTGCGGGCCCTGGTACCGGAGAGTCCGGACGACCTGTTCATCGCCGAGGACTCCCATCAGCGCATCTACGGCCAGCCCGTGGTGCTGAACCGCTTGGGGATCAACATCCGTGGCCGGTCCAGCCGGTTGACCCTGAACTATCGAACCACCGCCCAGAACCTGCAGTTCGCCGTCGGCATTCTCGAAGGCGCGGACTACCAGGATCTGGAGGCCGAGGCGGAGACCACCGCGGGCTATACCTCCGCCCGTCTCGGGCCGAAGCCGCGCTTGATCGAATGTGCTTCCGCCGCGCAGCAGTATGAGGCCGTCGCCTCGACGGTGCAGCAGTGGCTGGACCGCGGCGACGTGCAGCCGGGCAGTGTCGCGGTGCTCACCCGTGGCCTGCACGATCGCGACGACTTCGTCGACGAGTTGCGCCGCCGCGGCATCCCCGCCGCACCGTTGGACAAGGAGCACGCCACCGACGACTCGGTCCAGGTGCTCACCATGCACCGTGCCAAGGGCATGGAGTTCCGCTGCGTCGTCCTCGCCGGGGTGGACAGCGACCATGTACCCGCCAAGGTGGCGGTTCAGGTACCCGAAGAGGAGCAGGCCGAGGCCCGCCAGCGGGAACGCTCGCTGCTGTATGTCGCGGCGAGCCGCGCCAGGGACGAGTTGGTCGTCACCTGGTGCGGGACTCGGTCGGAGCTCCTGCGCTGACCGGCGGCGCTCAACGCGCCGACAACAGCTCGCCCAGCTCGGCCGCGTTGGTGGCCTCCAGTGCGACGACGTGGAAGCCGTCTGCAGCCAAGCCGGTGTCCCGGTCGTCGTCCTCGCCGCTGACGACAACGACCTTGGCCTCGGGCCAGACGATGTCGACAGGCCAGTAGTAGCGCCCGATCTCGGTGTCCACCTCCGGTTCCGGAACGCCGTGGCGCAGCAGCTCGGCCAGTAGGTCGCGCACCGTGTCCGACGCGTGCACGGCGTTCGGAGACCAGGTGGGCTGCAGCGGTTCGGCCCGCCCGGCCAGGTCGAGCTGCTCGAAGACCTCCAGCGCACCGGCGCGGCTCAGTTGAGGATGGAACCGCTCGTTACGGTAGGAGCGCAGACAGCCGTAGCAGGAGGTCTCCGGGCCACATTCACACCGGGCCACCCGATCGGCCGCGTATTTCAGGACCTTGTCGAGCTCGGCCGCGATCTGCTTGGCCGCACCGGCACCGGCCGGGACGGTGTCGAACAACACGATGCTGCGGGCGCCGTCGGCGCTCCAGGCGAGGGTGCCGTCGATGTCGTCCCGGCTGATCTCCAGTGCCTCGGACGCCCCTTCGAGGAGCGCGTAGAGGACCGAGAGCCACTTGGATTCGGACTCCCTGTCGTAGTCGAAGTCGGAGAAGGTGAACTCGGCGACATCGGTCTCGTATTGGTGGGCCAAGGAGACCACCGACGGCTGGCCCGTGCACGGCGCACCCGTGACCGGATGATCGTGCTTGGACGCACCTGCGCCCGCGACATGCGGGTCGGCCCAGCCGCACCACGGACACAGCAGGAACCCTGCACCGGCGCCCTCGCCGATCACCATCATTCTGGCTCTGGTGCCCGCTCTGGCCCGCACCTCGACCCCACCGGCGGATTGCCAGGGGAACACATCCGAGCTCTCTCCGATGGATTGGACGTACGTCGCTCCGGACCAATTCCTTTGTGGTACTTCGGAGCGGACGTCATGCGGCCGCCGGTCGGCGACGAAGCCGAACTCGGGGAACACACATTTGCGGATCTGTCCGAACTGCTGGTCGCAGTTCGGACACAGCGCAGCAGGGTCGAGGTCGTGTCCGCATTCGAGATGCTTGCACTCCCGGCAGACCCGATAGCGCAATTCGACCAATTCCCGCTTGGGCAACTTGTGCAGGCCACGCGAGGTCCAGACCTTGCCACCGGCCACCACTTGGTTGCCCGGAGCGTAGTCGAAGATGGCTTGACCGAGGTCGCGAGCGAGTTCGAGCTTCGCTCCGAGGTCTGTATCGCAGTGCGCGGTACGCAATTCCACAGTATCGACCGGAAATCCGTACTTCGGCAGCACGTTCTTGTTGGCCAGGTAGCCGAGCAGCTGCCGCTGCCGGATCGTGCGCAGTGTCTTCTGCAGTCGCGCACTGAGTTCGAATCGGCGTTGGCTCACGGCCTCCTCGATCAGGGAGTCGAACATGGTGATGTCGGTGACGATCTCCTGCTCGGCCAGCGACAGTGACGCGCAGAGCGTGTCGACCCATCGGTCGTCGTCGACCCCGATCTCGGCAGCGGTGGTCGGTGGGAGGACCGCACGCAGCGACCGGCGGACCCGTTCGGGTACGGGAGTGAGGAACCTGCGAACCGCCGCGGCGGCGGATTCTCCGCTCTCACCCGATTCGAAGAACTCGCCGGCATGGCGCCACTCCGATCGGTCGGTGTCGTAGCGGTCGCGGAAGTAGGCGGCCAGCGCGATCGAATGGGCATGCCGTCTCCCGATGCGAGGGTTGTCGATCGGAATCCACGGGATGCGCATGACGCCCGCGATCATGGCTGACGGGTCCTGGAATTTCGAGAGGTCGTGGGAGCTGCGCTTGGCGTAGGTGACCACGAGTGCCGCCGCGGCGGCGCGTCGCCCGGCCCGGCCCGCGCGCTGGACGTAGTTGGCTGTTTTGGGTGGCATGTTGCGGAGCATCACCGCCTGCAACTCGCCGACGTCGACGCCGAGCTCGAACGTGGTCGAACACGACAGTACGTTCACCTCTCCGGTCACGAAACGGCGCTGCACGGCGGCGGCTTCCATCGCCTCCCACTGGGCGGTGTGCTCCTGAGCGCTCAACGGAACCTTGGCCAGCGTCCGATACAGCATCCGGTAGTGATTGGTGTCCGCCCCGGTGTCCGGCACTGGGTACGGGACGAGCCGGCCCGTGCACGAGCCGTGCGGGCACACTCCGCGGATGTCGTGAATCGTGAGCCGTCGGCAGATGGTGCACCGATACCAGTCGGAGGCCCGGCCGGGACGAAGCCGCAGCCGCTCGTGCGAGAGCTGATAGACGACGCCTGCACTCTTGTCGTGTTCAGCCTCGAAGTACCCCGCTTTCTCCAGGAAGTCCCAGCACGCGTCGAGGACTTTGTCCGCGGGAGCCTGCGAGCCGATCGCGGCGAGCGCCTTTCGGACCAGCAGAAAGCGATTGTTGGTGGTGCCCGGCTTGCCGCCGGGCCGCCAGCTGATGATGCGTTTGCGATGGTCGGAGTCGGCCGACCGAAGCCGGATCCGAGCGTTGCGCGGCTCGAACAGCGGGTCGGTGATGTCGACGTCGGGCAGCAATGTCAGCGCGCCTTGCAGACGTACCGTTTTCACGAGCTCCGCCAACAGCCCCCACAACTCGTCTTCGGAGAACCCCAGCCGGACCAGGCCGGACGGCAACGGCGTCTTCCGAGTGCGCAGCAGTGACACCGACAGCAGCCCCAGTCCCTCGAGCGACTGCCGCTGATCCATCGTCATCAGCTCGGCCATCACCCAGGGATTCACTTGCCGCAACTTGCTCGACCGCGTCGCATCCTCGTCGAAGTGCTGCGCCCGGTCGGCGACCATGCGTACCTCGGCCGCCAGATCCTCCACGGACAGGGGCTCTCCCGCATTGCGCGGGTCGTGCAGGGCCTCAGTGATGTACCTCCGGGTCAGCACGCTGCCGTAGGTGCTGGACAGATAGGGCGCGGCAAAGGCGGCAGCCTGCCGAGAATCGGAGAACATCAACAGCTTGCGGCCTCCGCCCACGCGATCGCCCGCCTCGCCCTCGGCGGCGGGCAGATGCTGGTACAAGGCTGTGGCGATAACGGCGGGGGCGGCGTTGACGTCGGTGTGCAGGCGGCGAACCACCTGGCGGGCGAGAGCACCGCACTCGGTACAGGTGCTCATGACCCGACGGGCCGACCGGTGCTCACGCACCGTCAGCGTGGGCCCGCCCGGGCAACGCAGCGTGCAGGCAGAGCCAAGGATGCCGCATCCGGTGCACAAGGTCTGCCGACCCGTCTCGGCCGGGTTCGCACCGTCCTCGGCCAGCGTCGCCTCGTCCTCGTCGACGACCGCCCCTGCGCCGGTGTCCGTCAGCACCAGCCAGCGAACCGCGGCGTCCTTCTTCGCGGGCCGGAAGTACGCGGCGCCGTCCTCCACGATTCGTTCTCCCGCCAGATGCACTGCTCCGCACCGTTGACAGGTGCCGAATTCGAATACCGCTCGGCCTGTCACCGGATCGATTTCGTGCCTGCTGAGAAACACCCGCGGACCGGAATCGGCGAAGCTGACGAACGCGCCCTCGGTGGCCCGGACGAACAGGTGATACCGCGCCGACAGCACCGGGTTGCCGCGTGTGTCGACCACCCTGGAACCGAGCGCGACCAGAGCCTCCAGCTTGCGCTGGGCCGCGTCGTCGTCGGGCCACAGTTTGTCGGCCAGGGTGCCCACGTCGGTTGGTCCGGCGTGCGCGTGCCGCTTCAGGTCGGCGATCCTCCGCTCGGCGTGCAGGGCATCGGCCACGTCACCGGAGGGTGCGTGTTCGCCGATGTCGGTGAGGTCGGCATCCGGTCCGGCGAGCCGGAGCAGGTCCGTGTCGGCGATGGTCCAGGTGGGCTCGTCCCGGCGCCGCATTCGGGTGGCGGTCACCAGATCCTGTCTGTCCGGGTCTTCCGGGACGAATTCGAACTCGGCGTCGAAGAGTTTGCGGGCGAAGTCGGTCGCCTCGATGCCCTGGCTCGCCTCGGAACGGCCGGAGAGCGATGCCGAGGTCGCGATGCACTGCAGCGGACGGTCGGGTGCGACGCGGTCGCGGAGTCGTCGCAGCAGCAGGGCGACCTCGCTGCCCTGCGCACCGTCGTAGACATGCGCCTCGTCCAAAACGACGAATCTCCAGGTATCGCTGTACTCGCCATCGAACAACTCGAGATCGCGCGGGCGCAGCAACAGGTATTCGAGCATTGCGTAGTTGGTCAGCAGGATGTGCGGCGGCGCCGCCCACATCTCCTCCCTGCTCAGCAATTCGTTCGGTAGTCTGTCCACGCCCGGGTGCATCTGCGCGAAGGCCGATTCCGCGTCGGCTCGCCGCTCCTTGGTCTCCCCGGTGTAGCGCCCGAAGGTGATATCCGGGGTCGCGGCGAGCAGTTCTCGCAGGCGCTTCAACTGATCGTTGGCCAGAGCGTTCATCGGGTACAGCAGCAGTGCCCGCACACCGGGACCCAGGGTTCCCCCCGCCTTCTCGGCCACCAGTGCGTCGAGGATCGGGAGCAGGAAGCTCTCGGTCTTGCCCGAGCCGGTCCCGGTGCTCACCACCAGGTTCCGCCCGGCCGCCACCTTCCGGATGGCGGTTTCCTGATGCCGGTAGAGCGGACGGTCCAGTGCCATCGTCGCGCCGAACTCCGCGAACCCCGGGTGCAGAACGCCCTCTGCGATCAGGTCGCGCAGCGCGGCGCCGGGCTCGTAGGGGGGTGTGAGTTCCAGCAACGGGCCCTTGGTGAGCAGCGGCGTGTCGTCTACTTCCCGGTCGAACGCCTCGGCCAGTTCGGGTTCACGCGGGGCGATCAGGGTCTTGAGGTACCGCTTGTAGCTTGCTTCGATCGCGGCGCTTGCCGCGAGCGGGTCCAATCGGTCGGTCACGTCGGTTCTCCGATCAGATCGGGCTCGAGGTCGTATGCCGCCAGGGCGTCGGCGATCAACAGGTCGGTGCACACCATCGCCGGACACAGCTGCGCCAGCCGCGCCCAGTCCGCGCGCAGTGCGGGCGTCAGTGGTGCGGCCAGGCGACGACGGGCCGCGAACCGGGCCACGACGGCCAGCAGCAACGACTGCATCGACATCAACATCCACGGCAGTTCGCTGGTGTCCACCCCGTCCAGCGCCTCGTTGCGGGCGACGATCTGGTCGTAGGCGAACCGCGACACCCGGCGCACGGCTGCGAGCAACGGGTGTGATCCGGTGGTCAACCGCGACCGTGCCACATCGTCCTGCCAGACCAGTCGTTGCTCGAAGGCCTCGAACATCGCAGACGCGCGGGTGTCGGTGTCGAGCAGCGCAGCGGGGACGATGTCGCACGCGGCCTTCAACTCCTGGACGCGGTGCGGGTCGAACCGGTGCAACCGCACCGCCGAGATGTCGAAGATGCCCTCCCGCGGATCACCGATCTTGCCGGCCAGCAACTGGGGAAGGCGCTCACCTCCCGCTTCGCGCAACCGGCCGACCACCTCGCGATAGGCGGCCGAACTCGGGTCGGACGCGATCATGGGAAGGTCGGCGATGTCGAGCAGGCAGCCGATCCAAGGGTCGGCCGGCACCACGGTGCGGATGAGCGAGGCGAATTCCCGCTCGGCGAGCCCGGAGCCGATGAGCAACGCGGGAAAGCGCGCCGGCGGAATCGTGGTGTAGGACAGCGCCTCCAAGGCGGAACGCGGGTCGCACGTCAGCACCTCGTACAGCGCGGCACATATCGGTTGATCCGCGCCGAGCGCGGCAAGCGCGGCCCACACCTCCGGCAGCGCGTCGCCGCCGGCCGGCGCAGGGCCGTACCCGGCGAGGAAACGGGACAGCGCCGTCCGGGTGGAGTCCGGGTCGGAGAACCAACCGTCCTGCTCGACGTGCAGGGCATCGTCACCGGGCCGCTCCGGCACGATCGTCACCGACCAGGGATCATCGACGAACACCTGCACGGTGAGCGGACCGGCAGCGATCATGTCCTGCGGCAGGGAGGCCCGGGCATCGACGAGCGTCAGCTGCTCGGGCTCGCGCCAGGGCGCGGTGTCGGCCCAGACCAGTGCGGCCAGATCGGCGCCGGACACTCCGTCGAACACCAGGATGCCGCCTTCCACCCGAGCACCCGTGCACAGCACCGGCGGCCGGATCCTGGCCAGCGTGACCCGGTGTGTCCGGCCGTCGGCCGTGTCGATCCGGGCTACCAACACCGCGACACCGAGCGCACGGGCAGTGTCGAGAAAGGTACGCGTGGACAGTTGGAAAACGTTGTCCGGCAGCACCTTCGGCACTTCTGCCTGCCGAATCCGGCCGGTGCGGTCGAGGAGCGCCACGTCGACTTCCACCTCCCCGGGCACTCGCACCGCGACCGTGGCGTGCTCGGCGAGCTGGTCGACCGACAGCGTGGCCGCGGCCGTACGCCACTGCGCCACACCGCCCACCCCGTCGACACGCAGCTCGACGTGCGGAGGACGAACGAGCAAGCGTTCGCTGTGCTCGCCGGACCGCACCCGGATCTCCGCATCGCGGACCGTGGCCGCGAATTCGAGCCGGGCGGTGTCCGTGGCCAAGGGCGAGCGGCAGGCGATGACGCAGGAGGTGGGCGCGAGACCGTCGCCCTCGGGTAGCCGGAACTCGCCGTCGTAACGCACCGCCAGTCCCTCGGCCAGGAATACCGAATGCCGCAGATCCGATCCGAGCGGGCCGCTGACCACGACGTCGAACAACCCCAGCAACCCCACGGGTACACCGTCGAACGGGTCCAGTTCGGTTGCCTCGGCACTCGACTCCCAGTCCTGCTCGGTCAGCCAGTCGACGGTGCCCGCGCGGCGGGTACGCACCCGCCACAGGCTGGGCGCACTCGTCGGCGGCAACGCGACGGCCGGCCGTTCGGGGTACACCGACAGGCCGTTGCGGGTGGTCACCCCCTCGAGGGGGGCCGCAGGTTCGAACCGGGCGGCGGCACTGGCTCGCACCTGCCGCACCGGTCCCAGATGTTGCCGACGGCGCCAGCGGATCCCGGTCGTCTCGCTCAGGTCGTATGTTCGCGCCCGCCAGTCCGGCCAGCCGATCGGTGACACTTCGTCGACGGCGTCCAGCGGCACGTCGCTGTGCACATCGATCAGCGCCGCATCGTGCGGACACACCGCGATGACGACGTCGCGCGGCAACGCCAGATGCCGCGACAAGGCGCGCCCGGAACCGTCGAACAGCAGCAGCGGGTCGTCCTTGTCCACCAGCGGGATCCGGATCATGCCGGCCACGGATTCGTGTTCCAGAACGATCTGACGGACCGGGCGCGGAACCGGAACCGGCGTCGGTGGCTGCGTCCGTTCCTCGGCACTACCCCATGCGCGTTCGGCGTACACGGTGTGCGGCGCCCCGTCGAACCGCACGCGCCACGGGCTGTCGGGCGCGGTCCCGGGGTACGGCACCTCCACGACGATCTGCTGGTCGAGCGGCGAATAGGCCACACCCGGTTGCCTGGTGCGCGCGACCGCACTCGGTTCCCGGGGTCCGGACCCCAACGGCCGTTCCTGCAGACGATCGATCAGCGCGTCCAGCAACAGGTTCGGCAACCCGGTGGTCGCCGTGTCGAGATCGAGGTCGTTGGCGGCTTCCGGGTGTTCGGCGAAGTACTCGGCGAACTCGATGATCCGGTCCACGATGTCGACGGCGACCTCGCCGCCGAACCGGAGGAAATTGCGCACCGGCACATCGAGCGGATTGAGCCGGTAGGCCATACCCGGCGCGGTCAGCCATTCGAACACCGCGGCACCGGTTGCCTCCCGACCGGCCGCGATGTGCTGGTCGATCACGTCGACCAGGTCGTCCAGGCAATGTACCGGGATGCCGGCGTGGACTGCCATCACCTGTACGTATTGATGCCCGAGTTCCGGGAACTCACGCAGCCGGAATTTGGCGAGCAATTCGCGCAGGGCATCGCGCAGCACCGACTCGAAGTCCGGGTCGCGCGGAAGGCCGAGTTCTTCCCAGAAGCTGTCCCAGTAACGGTTTCGGTCGTAGTACAGGCCGGCGTGTCCGATCAACGTGGTCAGCGTCAATGCCGGGAACTTCGTCACGATCCACTCCGGTCCCCGCGCGCGGTGATACCGGCGGATCATCTGGGCGTACAGATCGGTGCTGCGGGCGATCTCGTCGGCGTCGAGATTCAGCTCGACGAAAAGCGACACCCGGCGCAATTCCTCGGCGCGCGCGAACTCCACATCACGCGCCTGCTGGACCAAGAACGACTCCGCCATCGCACGGACCCCCTCCTCACCTCTCACCGCACCGAGCCGGACGCCGCGAACTCGCCGGATGCCTGAACATCTTCCCATCAGGAAGAACCCGCGACCACCGGACCGTCCGCTGTCCTGTCTGTCGTCCGGCGGATCCCACACGCTACTGCGCGGTTTGCGGGTCCGTGCCGGTTCGGGAACCGAACCGGACATAATTCGTGTATCACGCCGATCACGGTCGGCGACCGAGCAGGTCGTGGTGCACGGGAGGTACGCAGTGCAGGAGTCGTTGGTACATCGAATCCGCGAACTGCTCCGCGCCGAAGGCCGCTTGACGGCGCGGGAGCTGACCGAGACCATCGATGATCCGACGGTCACCCGAACGGTTGTCAACCGCCTCCTCCATGCCCGCCAAGATGTCTTCGGCAAGTCCGACGACACCCCACCGCTCTGGTCGCTGCGCGGGTCCGGCGGCGGTGGCGCATCCTCGCCCCCGGCGGGGACCATCTCGGCGCGTCAGAGCACCTCGCGCGGACCCGCCGCCGCCCCGGGGAAACGGAAGCCGGGCCCCGGCTCCCGGGGCTGGCAGGAACAAGCACTCGCCGCTTGGCGGGGACTCGGTCACCGAGCTATCGTCGAGGCGGTCGAAGGGGCGGGCAAGACCTCCCTGGGCATCGCCGCCGCCGCGGAAGCCACCCGAGCCGGGCGTCAGGTGGTGGTGCTGGTCCGGGACAGCGAGGACCAGCACCGCTGGATCGAGGCGCTGCGCGGCGCACTGCCCGACCGCAGCATCGCAGGGTCCGCTCCGCACCCGCTGCCCGCGCACGGTGACGTCACCGTAGTCACTGCCCGCGGCGCCATCCAGGACCGGATGATCGACAGGCAGGCCGACCACCCTCCGACGGTACTGATCGTCGACGACGTCCACGATTACAGCGCGGGCGCGTACGCCAAGGCTCTGCTGCCCGCCTTCCAGTGGCGACTCGCGCTCACCTGCGGCGCGGAACGCGGTGACGGCCTGATGGAGTCGGTCGTCCGGCCGTATTTCGGCGAGATCGTCGCCGGCTGCGATTACCTGCACGCTGTCCAGCACGGCCTGCTCCCCCGCATACGGCTGGCCCAGGTGCCGGTGCGGCTGACCGCGAGCGAAGAGCGGATCCTGCATACCGCCGAAGACCGGGCCGAACAGGCACTGGACACACTCGTCGGCACCTATGGCGCGCCCGACACTCGCTCAGCCGCCGAGGGATTCGCGCGAGCCCAGCTGGATGCGCGAGGGCCTGCCGCGGTCTTCGCACGACGCTACCTCGATGCGCTCGGTAAACGCAGTGAACTGCTCGCCGGATGCCAGGAGAAGCTGGCCTTGCTGCGCAACCTTCCGGTCCCCGCGTTGACTCGCACCCAAACGATCTTCTTCACCGACCGGCCCGCCACCGCCACCCGTCTCGTCCAGCTCCTGGGGCAGAGCGACCTGGAGATCGCCCGCGTCGGCGAGGATCTCGCCGCCATCACTCGCGACGAGGTCCACCGGCGGCTCCGCGAGCGCAGCCTGCACGCCGTCGTCGAGCACCGCGGACTGGATCCGGCGCTGACGGTGCCGTACGTCGGCATGGGTGTGTTCGTCTCCCCCGACCTCACCGAGCGGCAGTTGGCGCACCGGCTCGGCCGGGTGATCCACCCCGATGCCCCGCAGGCGCCGGTGGTACTGCTGGCTTTCGTCGAAGGTTCCTCCGAAGACCCCAAACATGTCGGGGCCCACCTTCGTAGGCTGAGACAGATCGCCGAGGAGGAGATCACGACCGACATCGCCGGGCTGCCCGGCCTGCTCGACCGGTGGCTTGCCCACCCCGGGCCGAACCGGCACCCCGGTGCGGTCCACCCGACACCCGCACCGGGGGCGCCGAACCCCGGTCCCGCCGCTTCCGAACCGAAAGCCGAGGCCGTGATGACAGAACTCAGCGACCAGCTCCTCGCCCAGGGTGGGATCGCTACCGCCGACGAACTCGGCGATCTCCTGGGGCTCACCGACCCCCGGGAGATGGCCGCCGCCGTCACCGCGGCCGCCGGGGCGGGCCTGCTCGACTTCCGTCCGGTCGAGGACGGCACCGAGGAACTGGTGTTGCTGGCGGCCGACGTCGGCGGCAGCGCGGATCAGCGCGGTGCCGCGCTGGAGCGGATCACGCGGTGGGCAGCGCGCTCGGCGGACCCGATCGAGGAATTCCCTGGGCTCGTCCGCGCGGTGGCTCCGCTGCGGGTGCCGCGCCACCGGCTCGTCGGCATCGCGGCGTTCCTGCGCGGCACCACCCCCGCCGGTCTGCTCTGACAGTTCGCGACAGGGCCTGTCGGCAAATCACTCGACGGTCCCTTCGCGGGCCAAGGGCAGCGCCAGCGCCAGCGCCGCGACAGCGCGGTCGGTGATCTCGGGCTGCCCCAGCGTATGCAGGGCTCGCCGCAGCAGCTCTCTGCGGTCGCCCCAACCGGTTTCGGCCGCGGCCGCCGCGATTGCCGCGGCGAGTTCCCGAATCGGCACCTGGTCTATCGCTCGGGGGCCGAGCGTGCGGCGGGCCGTGAGCGGCTGCTCCGGCGTGCGAAAGGTCCGCGCGGCGGAGTCGCCCGTCGGGACCGGATCGTCGACGAGCAGATCACCGCTGTCGACAGCCGCGTCGAGCAGTCGTTCGACCATGTCCGCGATACCGGCGTCGGCAGCCGAGCCCGCGGACCTCGAATAAGCGGCCAGTACCCGGGAGCCGGTCACCGGCCCCTCGACGTCGACGATCCGCACCAGGTCTTTGGTCACCGTGCTCGGCGACGCGACACCGGGCGCGGCGAGCGGTTCGGCGAACGCCCGATAGGGGACCACCACTTCGGCCCCGGACTCCGTGGGAGGGGGCGGTTGCTCCGCCTGTGGCACCCCGATCGGCTCGTCGATGGGCACCGCCGGCGCGTCCGCATCGGTGTGCGACGAATAGGACGCGGCCTCTTCGTCATGGTCTGCGGCCCGCGGCCGCACGGTGTCGTCCGACCGTTCTGCCACCACCGGCGCGAGCTCGGCCGCCGTGGCCGCCGAAGTCGTTTCCTCCTCGCTGACGGGCAGGAGGCCGAGTTCGTCGAAGGTGGCCCACAGCGGCGCCAACGCCGCGTCCGGGTCGCGCAGGAACTGTGACTGTCGGATGCGCACGAACGGCCATCCGCACCGTTGCAGGTCGCGCTGCCGCGCCAGGTCGGCGTCGAACGCCGTCGGACCGTCCCAGCGGTCGCCGTCGCACTGGACCGCCACCCGCGCCTGCGCGCCGGTCACGACCATGTCGATGTCGTAGCCCGTCGCGTCGTAGTGCGCGCTGACGCGATAGCCGCGTTCGACGATCCTGTTGAACACCTGCTGCTCGAACAGCGATTCGAACGGCGCGACCACGCGGTCCTCGGGTACCGGCTCCGGCCGCTCGCCGATCTGCTCGGCATCCTGCCGCCACGTCTCGAGGCAGTAATCCAGCAACCGATATCGCATGTCATCGGGATTGCGCAGGTCATCAAGAGTGACCGAGTGGAACAACCAGAGTTGGTCGCGGGCCCGGGAGACCGCGACGTTGTAGCGCTGGATCGCCTCTTCCCGGTTCTGTGCCACCAGCCGTGACTCGCCACCGCGAGCCTTGACCATCGACAGAAAGATGACGTCGCGTTCGGCGCCCTGGAAGTCGGCGGCGTCGCCGCAGCGCAGTTGCCTGCGGGTCAACTCCTCCGGCTGGAATCGCGTGAGCAGCTTGTCCCAGACGAGTTTGGCCTGCTGGACGCCGAGCAGGGAGATCACGCCGAAGGTCTTGCCGTCGTAGGCAGGATCTTCGATGCAGCGTGCGATCTGCTCCACGATCCGGTCGGCCTCGGCGACATTGGTGTTGATCTTGGGAGGATTCGTGCCGTCGGGCACATACACCGTGCGGATGGGCGGCAACCGATCGGCACCGAACATTCGCACCGGTATCAGGCGCACGTTGTGCGGCTCGTAGGCGATCTTGTTGGAGAAGCCGATGATCTCCGGCACGCAGCGCCGGTGCTCCACCAAAGTCAACCGGGCCGGGAACCGCATGGTGGCCTCGTCGAACAGGCTGCGCTTGGGTTCCTGCCAGGTGGCTCGGTATTTGTCGTCGAACAGGTACTGGCCGGCGAGCTTCTCCAGCTCCTTCTGATCGACGCCGACCGCGGACGGCGACACCTGCTTGTCGTCGCCGATCACCACGATGCGCGGCGCGAGGTACTGCAGGAACACCGATTCCAGCCCGGCTTGAGATGCCTCGTCGACCACGACCACGTCGAACATGTCCTGCTCGATGTCGAGCTGCTCGACCACGCGGTAGATCGGCATGATCCACACCGGAACCGCCGAGCGACAGCGCGCCAGCGTCTGCTTGATCTCCGCGCGTCGCCTGTTGGCATGGACGCCGGTGCCTTTGCCGAGCTTGCGGACCAACTGAACGTACTGGCGCAGATCCGCGCGCGAGCTGTGACTCAACCGTCCTGGCCCGACCGCCCGGTCCCACGCGCGTGTCACGGCCAGTTCGGTCGCCTCCGCACGCAGGCGGTCCTCGATCGAATCGAGTTCCAGGAACAGGTCGTTGACCTGCTCGTCCACCCGCTCGTCCAGCCAACGGCCCGCCGCCGCCCATCCCCATGCGGCGGGCAAGGTCGCCAGTCGCGTCTCCCACTCCGGATCGCCGATGGTCTCCAGAATCCGCGAGTGCAGAGCGGGCACGGTGGCAATCCGTGCGTCGAGGTCCCGCCGCTGGGCGTATCTGGCACGCAGCTCACGGAGTTCGGCCAGTCGCGCATGGGCGCGGTGATAAGAACGGGTGTCCGCCCGCTCGACCGTGGCGCGCAGTTCGTGCAGGTTCGCGGTGGCCCGGGGGTGATTGCCGAGGGTGGTGAGCTTGGCGAGAAGTTCATTGATGGGAGCTTGCGCGGCGTGTAACTCGTCGAGCGCTGTCACCGCATCGAATGCCTGCACCATCCGCTGCACCGAGACCGGGTCCGCCCAATCGGGTTCGGGCAGGCCGTAAGTGCGCAGCTTCGCACCGGCGGCCTGCAACTGTGTGCCGAAACCCAGGATGCCCTGCAACCGCTGATGTCGTTCCCGATGCCAGGCCAGCCGCCACCCCGGCGCGCCGGCCTGCGGCTGCGCGAGGCCCTGCCACGCGGCATCGAGCTGGTTCAGCAACCGGCTCGCTTGCTCGTACTGCCGGAACTTCTCCAGCTGCTCGGCGGTGGTAGGAATCCGGCCGTCCACACGCACGGCGTCGAACAGCGGCTTGGCGTCCTTGATGACCTTGGCCGCGGTGAGCCCCATCTTCGGCGAACCGTCGGCCTGGATCTTGAGTTCGCCCTTCTTGGCGATGTGCGCCTGCACCGCTTCGGCGAGCGCCACCAGAGGCGCGAGGTCCGTACTGGTTACGGTGACCTCGCTGATTCCGACAGCCGTGACCGCGGCCTCCGCATGGGTGAGTAGTTCCGCGATGCGCTGGGCCCTGGTCTGCCACTCCATCGGCCGTCCGGCACGGACATCGAGCAGGGCATCGCGGATCCAGGTCTCGCGGTGATCCACCAGCTCGGCCGCCGCCCGGTCCTGGCCCTGCACCAGTTCACGCAGCTCGGCACGTGTGGCCAGGGCCAACGTCACGATCCGGCGGACCCATTCGGTCTGCCCGACCTCCTGGTATTCGCGGCATCGCTGCTGGGCAGTGGCGCGGCGGGCGAACCACTCGTCCACCTGGGCCGGCGGCGGCAATTCGGCGGTGGTGACCAGCTGGGGCGCCTGTGCCTCCGGGTCGCGCAGCGAGTCGTCCAGCACCAGCTCCCGCCACAGCGTGTACTCCTGCGCGGTCGCGGGCGGCGCCTCGGCGGCGCCGGGGGCGACGAGCCCGGCGATCCAGCCGTGTCGTTCCCGGTCTGCGCGGTGCTGCGCCACGATATCGGTGAGGGTGCCACGGTACCCGGCGACGTCGTAGCCGCGCACTTCGGCTTCCCGAGCGGCGCGCAATCTGCGCAGGAGGTCGGCGCGGCGCTCCCGCAGCTCGTCGATGCGGCGTTGCGCGGCGGTGATCTGACGCTCGCATCGTGCCGGGTCGTGCTCGGCGGCGGCTTCGGAGATGCGTTCGACGGCCACTTCGAGATCGGCGAAGGAGTCCCGCGAGGTGCCGACGACGGCGACCGACAGCGGCTTGATCTCGTCGGGCAGCTTGCCGCGCACCTCCTCGAGCGCGCGATCGGTATGCGCGGTGACCAGTACTCGTTTGCCTTGTGCCAGCAGATGCGCGATCAACGCCGCGGCGGTGTGGGTCTTGCCGGTGCCGGGCGGTCCCTGCACGATCGTGTGGGCGCTCGAGTCGACATGGTCGAGGATGCGCAACTGCACCTCGTTGAGCGGCATGGGCAGGAAGCTGTCCGCACCGTCGCGCACGACAGCGCCCTCGTCGCTGGGCTTGTCCCGGCGGGGCACGTAGTCGGGATCGACAAGGTTACGAATGCCCTCCGGCACCTCGTCCTGTTGTCGGATCCGCTGGGCGATCGAGTCCAGCACGCGCACCAACCCGCGTTTCCCGCGTGAACGCAGGATCACCGCGGGCGCGTAGGCGCCGGTCGGCTCCCGTCCGGGTGCGGGCACGGTCATCTGGTCGAGATAGTCGGCGCCGTAGTGGATGCAGTTGATCACCCGCCGGACCAACGCCCCCACGGCCGACTGATCGAACGGGTCGACCGCTTCCCGGCGCGCGAACTCCTCGGCCTCGTGCAGGTGCGTGGCACTGCTGAGATGGCTGTGGTCGAGGAAGTCCATCAGTTCGACCGATACTCCGCCACCGCCGCTCTCGACCGAAACGGCAAGGGCACCGGAGTCGGTGTCGAAGTCGATTTTGACCGGAACCGTCAGCACATGCCTGCGCACGGTGGCGCCGGACGGCGGCTTCCAGCTCAGGCACCCAAGTCCCAGCACGGCCTCGGTCGTCTCCGATGCCGCACTCAGCCGGGTGTAGACGTCGTAGAGCTCGCGATAGAGGCGGTGGGCGAGCAGATCACGGCGGGCTTTCAACGACCACGGCCGCCACCTCGTCATCCAGGCATTGAATCCTTCGACCACCTCCGGGTGATCGGCCAGCGACTCCGCACCGTGGGGACCGACACGAGTCTCACGCAGTTCCGGCTCGACCTCGGGGTCGTCGAGGCGTCCCGGTGCCAGCCACTCGCGCACCCGCGCGTCGTGCAACTCGGCCGCGGGCTCGACCCGCACCTTGGCGACCACCAGGAACGGCTCGCCCGCTGCCTCCGGCTGGTAGGTCACGGCCGGATGGACCGGCAGATCCGCCAGCCAGAGCACCGTTCCGAGGTCGGCCACGTCGGCGATCTTCGTCATGCCGATGTCCTGGACACGGGCCAGATAGTGGAACAACCGCGCTCCGCGGTCGGCCAGCGGCGCGCCCCCGCCCGTCATTCCCGCCACCGCAGTCCTCCTACTGTCCGTTCCCGCAACTGTCGATCGCGCGGGTCGATCCTCCGCGCTGTGCCCGGTGTCCCGAACGCTATCGCCAACCGAGAGCCGCGTGCTACAGCGGCTGAGGTCAGGTCCATCGGCGTAGATCCCCGACAAGCTCGCGCACTTCCGATACCCGGCGATCCGATGGCCCGTACCGCGCCTCGAGTTGGGCCTGCAACCTCCGGAAGCGCTCCATCGCGTCTTCGGAATGCCCCAGCTGCAGCAGACACTCGGCGAGGCGCCGTTGGCAGAACATGACCTGGTCGTCGTAGGGCCCCCGCTCGGCGGTGAGGTCATCGATCAAGGTGCGGTAGAGATCGGCGGCCTCGTCGAACGCACCCGATTCGAACCGCAAGCCCGCCAGCTGGATCCGGGCGTCGACGATATCGGCGTCACGGGCGCCGAGCAGCGGGATGGCGGCCTGCAGGGCCGTGTGCAGGTGGCGCACCGCCGGATGATAGCGGGATTCGTCAGCCAGGCGCCTGGCCTTCTCGATGGCGCGGTGCAGGTCGCCGCGGCTGAGATCGTCCGTCGGGACGACCACCGTTTCCGCGGCGGCCGTCGGCGGGATCACCGGGTCGGGCACCGGCGCGATCATCGTCGGCGCCGTTCGGCTCGATCCGGGCGCGCTGACGGCCACGGCATACATACGAGCGGGGCTGTCGACGTCGTCGATCAGTTCGGCGATGTCGCAGGCGTGACGCATCAGTACCGCGTGCACGGCGGCCGCACCCGCCGGCCGGCTCTCGGGCTTCTTCTCCAACATGCACATGACCAGGCCGGCCATGTCCGCGGGGATACCGGGGCATTCCACGCGAATGTCCGGCGGCGGGGTCGAAACCTGCTGGGACCACACGCTGAACGCGTTGGTGCCGGTGAACACACGTTCACCGGTGAGCAACTCGTGCAGGATGAGCCCCAGGGCGTACAGGTCGGTCTGGGGGCTGATCTCGCGCGACTCGATCTGCTCCGGCGCCATGAAGGCCGGGGTTCCGATGGTCTGGCCGGTGGAGGTGTACCGGCTGCGGTCGGCATCCAGGGCGACGGCGAGTCCGAAGTCGAGCACCTTCAGCGTTCCGTTGTCACAGAGCATCAGGTTCGACGGTTTGAGGTCCCGATGGTAGATCCGATGCCGGTGGGTGGCCGCCAGTACCGCGGCGGTCTGCGCGCCGAGCGCGGCGACGATCCCGATCGGCAGCCGCCCACGGCGGACGAGCAGGTCGTCGAGGGTCACCCCGTCGACGAATTCCATCACCAGATAAGGCCGGAACGGCTCGGTGTCGGTGAGCCCGGCATCGTAGATCGCGGGCGTGCCGGGATGGCTGACGGTGGCCATCAGCTCGGCTTCCCGCAGAAAGCGTTTCGTCCACTCACTGTCGGATTCGAGATCGGCGTGGGTGAGTTTGACGGCCACCCGCCGTTTCAGGTTGCGATCGAATCCCTCGAACACCTGCCCCATACCACCGGCCCCGACCTGGCGGATGAGGTCGTAGCGTCCCCCGACCTGCACCGGTCACCTCCGTGCTTCTCGACTACCCACCCAGATCACCGGTGTCGGCCGGACGCAGCCGCGCCGTCGCCAGACCGCGGTATCCGATCCGGACCAGCGCTTCGATGGTCGCGCGACGCTGCAGCCAGTCCTCCTCGAGCTTACGCAGCCGGGCGAACGCCCGCGCATACCGGCGCTGGTCGGCCGGGGTCAGGCGCGGCAGTGCGACCTCGTAGAGATCGATGCTGCCACGGGACCCTTCGACCGCCGCGCGCAGCACACCGGCGAGGAACTCCGGGTCGAGCACCTCGGGGTCGGCGCGCACGAGTTCGATGCCGGGACCGAGCAGCACACCTTCTCCCTCCCGGAACACCCGTACGATCCGATCGGCCATCACCGCGACCACATCTCCCGGACGCACCGGCACCGCTCCCGGAGCCTGCTCATCGCCCAGGCGCGACGGCGGGCGGCCCAGCCGGACGTCCTTGGCAGTCCACATCGGGACACCGGTCTCGGCACGGACCGTCGGGGGCGACTGATGGAAGCTCACCATCCCTGCCTCGGCCAGTTCGCCGAGGGTGACAACGCCCGCCGCGGGTTCTGCCGGCGCCAGCGCGGGTGCGGTCTCCAGCGGCGATTCGGAGAGCGTTGCCAGCAGGTCCGGGTATCTGTCGAGCTCGGTGGTGCCGGGGTCGGCCGGCGTCAGATCCACGCGGTCGTCCAGCCGATCGATGACGCGGACCGCGTACCCGGCCGCATCAGGGTGTGTGGGATGGTCGCGGAACGCCCGCCACGCTGTCGCCACCCGTGTCGGGTCGCCCGCGGCATCAATGAGCAGGACATGGTCAGGACGTTCGCCGTCGGTGCCGGACAGCACCCACAGGTGCCGGTCGGCGTCCAGGCCCGCCACGAGCGCGCGCAGCACACCCTTGCGCAACGACACTCCGCGCAGCGTCCGCGCCTGCCTGCTCGTCGCGGCGGACACCGGCATCGGCACCGCGACCAGGCCCGTTTCGGAAACCTGGGTCAGGCATTGGTGCAACCACGCTTCCGCACCGTCCGCCGACGTCCAGCGCCGATCGCCGTCGTCGCCGTACAGGCCGGGGTCGTACAGGTTCGCCTCGAAAGTCTGCTCGGCGAATTCATGCCACATGCCGGATCCTCCCGCCTGGTTCGTCCGGACGGACGCTATCGCCCGTCGCTCGATCCGGCATCGCCGAACGGTTCTCCCGCACTCTCCTCCGCGTCACCGGCCGGGGCGATCCCGCCGGTCGTCAGCCCGGCCACGACCTTGTCCGCGAGGTCGTCGACCGCCGCCGCCGCCTGCGCGGCGGCGCTGCGCAACCGGAACAGTCTGCGCAGCAACGCGCCGTAACGCTGCTGCTCGGCCAAGGTCAGCACCGGGACGCGCAACCGGCCGGGATCGAAACGCATCGTCGTGGCCCGGGCCGCGGAGCTGTTGCCCGCGAGCAGGAAGCCCGCCAGGAACCAGGGATCGAGCCGATCCGTGTCCACCCGCAGGGTGTGCAGATTCGGCCCGCGCGCCGCAGCCACGTCGTCCGGTCCGGCAACCCGGACGGCGCGCCCCCCTTGCCGGTCGCCGCGCGCAGTCGCCAGCAGGACGTCACCGACCTCGATCCCCACGTCGTCACCGCTCCCCGGACCCGTCACGGCGCTCTCACCACCGGTACCGGAGTCCTCTCGCGCCGCTGACTGCGCGCGGATCCATTGCAGCCAGCCGTGACCGGCGAGTTCGGCGACTGTAACGTGCCGCCAGGTACGCGCGGCTCCCTCGAGCCAGCCGTCGAGCGACGCACGGACCGCCTCGAGTTCGTCACCGGCAGCTGCCAAGCGGTGGGCCGTCGATTCCAGCTGACCGGTGAGCGCGCCGGTGTCGACCACCAGGTGGACGTAGCGGGACGGGGTCAGATCGACCGATTCGTCGAGCACATCGATGGACCCGACCGCTGCGGCGGCGTCGGCCTCGGCGCCGGGATCCCCGCCTTCGTCGAATGCCCGCCAAGCTCGCGTCACCTGATCGGTGACAAGCTGCCAATCGGTGCTCTGTTCCCCCTCACCGATCGCGCCCATCAAGGTGGTGTCCACGAAAAGCACGTGGTCGGCCGGGCGCACATCCGGCAGCGGCCGTTGCAGCACCCAGATCTGGAGTCCCACGTGCCAGGGCAGTGCGGCACCCGGCGGTAACGCGATGACCGCGCGCAGAATGCCCGCACGTACCAGGTTGGCTCGGATCTTGCGGCCGGAGGGCCGGGCGGCCACGGCGGGCGGCAACAGCACCGCGGCGACGCCCCCGGGACGCAGATGTGCGACCGCGTGCTGCACCCAGGCCAGCTCCGATTCCATCCGCGACGGCAGCCCGTACTGCCATCGGGTGTCGAATGCCAGCTCGGCGGCGCCCCAGTCACGTTGACCGTAGGGCGGATTGGTGAGGACGACGTCGGCGGTGAGGTCGGCGAAGGCATCGGCCTGCAGGCTGTCGCCCAGGCGGATGTCGGCCTCGAGCCCGGTTTCCGCCGATACCGTCAGCCGCGCCCGTTCCACCTGCACCGGTAGCGCGTCCTGGCCGTGGAGATCGACGACGCCCCGTGCGGCGGCCGCCAGCAGCAGCGCGCCGCTCCCGCAGGCCGGGTCGAGTGCCGTACGCACCCGGGGTCCGGCCGCGGTGACGGCCAGTTCCGCCATCAGTGCCGCGATGGGATCGGGCGTGCGATGCACACCGGACGCCAGCGCCTCCTCCAGCGCGCGGTCGGCGAGCGCGTCGACCGCCGCCCGCGCGCCGTCCTCCTGGCGGACCCGCTCCAGCAGGGCGACCGCGCGTCGCGCGAACTCGGTGTCGACCTCGTCGTCCGCCTCGACCGCCCACCCGGCGTCGGCCGATCGCAAGCTCCGCATGAAGCGGGCCACCGCCTGCGGGGCGGCATCGCTGCGTAGCCAGGTCCGCAGTTCCGTCAGTGGTGCTTCCGAGGTCGCGATGTCGTGCTCGGCCAGCCAGGCGCGCACCTGCGCGAGGTCGAAGACCGGGCGAGCCTCGCTGCCGCCCACCGGCTTCGGGAAGTCGGTGTGCCTGCGGCGCCAATTGCTGACGGTGGCCCGCGTGACGCCGGCGAGCCGGGAGAGCTCGGCGGCGCTGATCGTGGACACAGTCTTGGACATGGTCCTCCTCTCCGGTCCGATTGCTCCACCCTGCTGCATCTGTGAGCAAAAATCAACTGCCGAAGACGTATTGACATTGCTTTCATAGAAAGCATACGGTGTCAAAGCAACGACGCCCACCGTGGTTGGTGGCCTCCACGGCGGCCGCGACCACTCTCGACTCTCCGGGGGAATCCCATGCTCACCACTCGCACACTCGCTTCCGTGCTCGCGCTCGGTGCCGCCGCCGCGATCGTCGCGGCGCCCACGGCCACCGCCGCTCCGTCGTCGGGATCCGCCGGCGGCTCGTCGTCGAGCGGATGCGGTCCCCGCTCCGGCTCGGACCATCTCTTCCTCGCCGAATCGCACTACGACGACGAGTCCTGTGGCGTGCAGGACGCCGCGATCCAGCTCGCGCACAGCAGCTGCCGCTGGCTCGACGCACACGGCGGCACCGCCCGCAACCGGATCACGCTCGCCGAAGAGCTCAGCGACACCGTCGACTACCCGTACCTCTTCGTGCGCGCCGCCACCCTCGCCTACTGCCCGCGCTACGCGCGCTGAACCAGGAGCCATCATGTCCAGCAACCACATCGGCCTGCGTGAACACGACGGCCTCGACCAGGCGCTGGCCGCGGCGTCCGCCGACGCCGCAGCCTCGGGCGCACGAGTCTTCCCCTGCACGGTGTTCCGCCAGGGCAGGCGCACGATGATCTCGACGTCTTTCCCGTACGCGTTCCTCGCCCGCCAGGTCGTCGCGGAATCGGTGGACAAGGGCGGCGATCCGGCCAACACCACCAATCGCCCGCTGATGACCGACCACGTGCGCAACATCAATACCTATGTGAGAGAGAACCGCGAGGACTACATCCTGCCGCCGGTGACGCTCAATGCCCGGCAGCTGCCCGCCCTGCACTTGCCGCGCGGCAACTTCAAGAACCGGCTCGGCTTCATGGTCATCGGCGACGAGGTCCGCTTCTACGTCACCGATGGCCAGCACCGCATCACCGCGATCCGCGGGCACGGCTCCGGCCGCTCGGCGATCCCGAGCCTGGTCGACCTCGACGACGGTTTCGAAGACGACAGTCTCGCGGTGCTGATCGTGGTGGAGGAGGACCTCAAGCGCATCCACCAGGACTTCGCCGACGCCGCGCAGACCAAACAGATCCCCGCGAGCCTGCTCGCCGTCTACAACACCCGCGAACCGGTCAACGGCGTCCTCGCCGACCTGGTCGAACGCACTCGCTTCTTCCGGGGGCGGGTGGATGCCACCTCCAAGACGCTGCCGAAGGCGTCGCAGGCGGTGTTCCTGCTGAACCAGGTGCGCCAGTTCGTCAAGGAGCTGCTTTTCGCCGACTACGCCCTGTCCGAGGATTCGGTGGCCCGGCAGAGTTCGCGGCTGATCGGCGACAAGCAGGCCAGGGACGAGCTGGTCGAGGACGCGATCGTCCTCGTCGAGACGCTGTCCGAGCACATGGATCCGTGGCGGGAGATCTGTTCGCTGCCCACCAGTGGCGGCCCGGCCAACCGGGTGGCGGACTTCCGCCAGCGCTATATCAACATGACCGCCACCGGCCTGGTGGTCATCGGCCGGGTCGCCTACGAGATCCGCAAGAGTACTGATCTCGCGTGGCGGCAGGACGCCTACAAGCGCTTGGCCACCGAGATCGATTGGCGCAGAGATGCCCTGATCTGGAGAGGCAGCATCGTGTCGCCGGACGGGAAGATCAGCACCCAGCGCGGGCCGGTGCGCGAGGCCGCCGACCGCGTCAAGCGACAGCTCGGCCTGGCCACCAGCGGACAGCCCGGCTGAGCGGGTGCCCGGCCGGGCGCGGCGCGGCCGGATGAGGTCGATCGGCTGGTCGCCGCGCCGAGCGGGCTGTACCTGGTGGAACTGAAGGCCTGGCACGGTGAGGTCGTCGCCACGAAGCGCGGGTGACTGCCGACCGATGCGGCGGGCGAACGTATCCAGCACGGCCGTCCGGTGCAGGTGACCTGGCACAAGTGCGGCGCGCTCGCCCGCCTGCTGGATCGGTTGGGCGAGCAGGTCTACATCCGCCCGCTCGTCGCGTTCTCCCGGCAGGGGCTGCGCCTGTTCCTCCCCGGCGGCGAGCTGCGTTGTGTGGTACCCGTCGACGCGCTCGTCAACCGGCTGTCCCGCCCGTCCCACAACGTCCGGGACCGGATGCCCGCCGAGCGCGTCGCACGGATCGCCACGGCGCTCGAGAACGCCGGAATCGTCGCACACGACGGTCCCAGCCCGCAGAATGAACCGACGGGGGGAGCCGACGGCCGATAGGGGAAACATGTCGATCCCCCCGCACGGTACTAAGTTGATCTGTTCGACCGTCCAGAGACCAGGAGCAGCCTCGATGACCTCCGCGCACCCCCGTGCCGACCTCAACGTCGCCCCCGGCTCGATCGTCGTGGTCCGCGACGAGGAATGGCTGGTGACCTCCGCGGAACAGGGTTCCGATGGCTGGCTGCTTCGGGTGCGCGGGCTCTCCGAACTGGTGGCCGACACCACGGCCACCTTCTACTCGTCCCTGGACGACATCGAGGTGCAGGACCCGGCGGCCGCCGAGATCGTGCCCGACGGTTCCTCCGGCTACCGCGATTCCCGCCTGTGGCTGGAGGCGCTGCTGCGCAAGACCCCGTTCCCCTACGGGGACCAGACGCTCACCGTGTCGACCCGGATGCTGGCCGACTCGCTGGGCTACCAGCGGGCCGCGGTGGCCAAGGCACTCGACCCGCGACTCATCCGCCCGCGCATCCTGCTCGCCGACGCGGTCGGTCTGGGGAAGACACTCGAGATCGGCATGATCCTGTCCGAGCTCGTGCGCCGTGGCCGCGGCGAGCGCATTCTCATCGTGACGCCGCGGCACGTGCTCGAACAGATGCAGCACGAGCTGTGGTGCCGCTTCGCGCTGCCGTTCGTGCGGCTCGACTCCGCGGGCATTCAGAAGGTGCGCCAGAAACTCCCTGCCACGCGTAACCCGTTCACCTACTACAAGCGCGCCATCATCTCCATCGATACCCTCAAGAGCCCTCGCTACAAAGCGCACCTCGAGCGCCAGCACTGGGACGCCGTGGTGATCGACGAGTCCCACAACCTCACCAATGTCGGCACCCAGAACAACGAGCTCGCCCGCGTGCTGGCCCCCAACACCGAGGCGCTGATCCTCGCCTCGGCCACGCCCCACAACGGCCGTGCGGAGTCCTTCTCCGAGCTGTTACGCCTGCTCGACCCGACCGCGGTGGCCCCGGACGGCTCGTTCGAGAAAACCGATGTGCAGACGCTGCTGATCCGCAGGCACCGGCATCACGACGAGGTCGCCGCCGAGGTGGGCAGCGACTGGGCCGAGCGCGCCGAGCCCGTGCACCGTCTCGTGCAGCCCTCCGCCGCCGAAGACGCGGTGGCCCGCGAACTGTCGCAGGTGTGGCTGCATCCGGCATCCGGCTCGTCCCCCTACTCCGGGGAGACCAAGGCGCTGTTCCCGTGGACGCTGGCCAAGGCGTTCCTGTCCTCCCCCGCCGCGTTGCGCGAGTCCATCGACCAGCGCCGCGCCAAGCTCACCGAGGGCGGACCGCGCACCCCGGAGGAGCGCGCCGAACTGGCCGCGCTGGACACCCTTTCCGATCTCAACGACAAGGCGTTCACCGAGGCGGCGGGCAAACAGGCGGCCCTGGTGCAGCGTTTGCGGGAGATCGGGGTCGGCCCGAAGTCCGACATGCGCGCGGTGGTCTTCGCCGAACGCATCGCGACTCTGAAGTGGCTGACCGAGCTCCTGCCACCCGCCCTGGGACTGAAGCCCGAGAACGTCGTGATGCTGCACGGCGGCCTCTCCGATGTGGAGCAGCAGGAGATCGTCGACAGTTTCAAACTGGAGACCTCGCCGATCCGCGTGCTCGTCACCGGCGATGTCGCCTCCGAGGGCGTCAACCTGCACGCCCAGTGCCACCACCTCATCCACTACGACATCCCGTGGTCGCTGATCCGCATCGAGCAGCGCAACGGCCGCATCGACCGGTACGGCCAGCGCCGCCCACCGGTCATCTCCTCGCTGATCCTCGAGCCCTCCGACCCCGACTTCTCCGGTGACCTGCGGGTGCTCTCGCGGCTGCTGGAGAAGGAGAACGAAGCGCACTCGGCGCTCGGTGACGTCGCCTCCTTGATGGGTAAGCACAGTGTGGGCGAAGAGGAATCGGCGATCCGGGACGTGCTGGCCCGCAAATCCACCCTCGACGAACAGGTACGTTCGATCGACGAGATCCTCGGCGGCGAGGACATCGATGCGTTCTTCGCCCAGCTCGACATGCTCGACGACGAGACCCCGGAGCTGCCCGAACTCCCCCATCAGAGCCTCTACCCCGACGACATCACCTTCCTCGACGAGGCATTGCGAGCCGCCTTCGACGACGTCCCGCACGCCGATCCCGCCGCGGGCGGCGTCGGCTGGACCGTCCACGCCAACCACAGCATCGCCGAGCTGGTCCCGCCACGCGACCTGCGCCAGCGTCTGAACCAGCTACCGCAGAACTACCTGCAGCACGGTCGGGTCTTGGAACGCCTCAAGCTCGCCACCTCACCCCAGGTCGGCGACGCCCAGTTGCGCGCCGCCAAACAGGGCAAGGGCGTGAACGGAACCACCTGGCCGGAGGCGCATTTCCTCGGCCCCCTGCACCCGGTGCTCGACTGGGCCTGCGACCGCGCGCTGAGCGCACTCGGCCGCAATCAGGTGTTCGCCATCCGCGGCGCCCTGCCCGCGCCCACCGTACTGCTGATGGGCACCCTCATGAACCGCCGCGGCCAGCTGGTCTCCCGCGTCTTCGCCACGGTCGTGTTCCCTGCCCCGCAGAATCCCGCGTTCTCCCTGGTGGAAACCCATCAGGATCTCGACTTCCTGCTCACCGACACGGGTTTGCGGCCCGGCACCGCCAATCCCGGCCCGCTCGACGACATCGAAGAGCTGCGCCCGCTCATCCCGCTCGCCGTCGAGCAGGCGGCCCAGTCGATGAAGATCATTCTCGACCAGCAGGAAAGCACGGCCACCGAGCGTCTGCGGGCGTGGCGCCGCCGCGCCGACCGATGGTATGCCGCCGCCGAGCAGCTCGAGCTGTTCGGCAGCCAGAAGTCCAAGGTGGACAAGCTGTCTCGCCGCATCGCCGAAGAGCAGCGGCTGGCCGAATCTCTCGCCCCCACCCAGCAGTTGGTGCGCCCGCTGCTGGTGATCGTCCCGGAAAAGGATCGGTGACCATGCCTTCTTTCGACTCCATCGTCGTCGGCGAGGACTGGATCAGCGAGCACTACTTCACCACCGATTCGGTGAAGGAGTCCTTCCACGGCAAGGTCACGGAACTGCGCAAGGCCTGGGACGCCGAGGCCAAGGAGGGCCGCCCCACCGTGCGAAGCGCCCTGCTGGCCGCCGCCCGCGACCTGCAGACCGGCCTCGCCGGCCTCACCGAGAACCCCGAGGCCGCCCCCAAGGTACACGCCCTGGTCCGCACCGTCTTCGGCTACGACGGCGAACTCACCCCCTTCACCGCCGAACGCGCCGGCACCGACCTCCACATCCCCGACGCCCAGCTCCCCGGCACCGACAGCGTCCTGTTCCTGCAAGCCCAGCCCGTCGACACCCTCGAAACCCTCCTCGACCCGGAGACGGGCCACCTCCTCATCCCCGCGATCGAAGACGGCAAACCTCTCGAGTCCGTCTCCAAAGCCGTATCCGCCGCCTTCCGCTCCGACACCCCACCCGCCTTCGTCGTCGTGCAGGCGGGCCAGTGGCACCTGCTCGCCGAGGCCGAACGCTGGGCCGAGGGCCGCTACCTCGCCGTCGACCTGCTCGTCGTCGTCGAACGCCGCCACGAGGCCCGCGGCGGCGAAATCGACCGCGCCGCAGCCATCTTCGGACACCACGCCCTGAAACCCGACGCCGACGGGAACATCTGGTGGACCGGCGTGCTGGAGGACTCGGTCAAGCACACCGTCGGCGTCTCCAAGGACTTGCGCGAAGGCATCCGCCTGTCCATCGAGATCATCGCCAACGAGGTCGTGCGCCGCCGCCGCGAACAAGGCCTGACGATGGACGGCGTCGACGCCAACGAACTCGCGAAGCACTCACTGCGGTTCCTGTATCGAATCCTGTTCCTGCTGTATGCCGAGGCATCCCCGGAATTGCAGGTGCTGCCCATCGGCGCCGCCGAATACGAGGAGGGCTACGGCCTCGACCGCCTCCGCGAACTCACCCTCACCGAACTCGTCTCCCACCGCGCCCGCACCGGCACCCACCTCTACGAGTCGCTGAAGAAACTCTTCGATCTCGTGGACAAGGGCCACACCCCCGCCGCTCGGGAGAACGTCACCGACGACCCCGCCCCCGGCCTGGAGTTCAACCCCCTCCGCGCCGACCTGTTCTCCCCCCGAGCCACCGCTCTCATCGACGAAGTCGGCCTCGGCAACGAAGCCACCCAGCAGGTCCTCGAACACCTGCTGCTCACCAAGGAGAGCAAGTCCCGTAAGGGCGCCGACCGCGGCTTCATCAGCTACGCCGAACTCGGCATCAATCAACTCGGCGCGGTGTACGAGGGGCTGATGTCCTACACCGGCTTCTTCGCCGAAGAAGACCTGTATGAAGTCGCCAAGAACGGTGACCCGGAGAAGGGCTCCTGGGTGGTCCCGGTGGACCGTGCCGACCACCTCTCCGAATCCGACTTCGTGCGCAAGGAAGACCCCGACACGCACGAACTCAAGCCGGTGGTCCACCGCAAGGGCACCTTCGTCTTCCGCCTCGCCGGCCGCGAACGCCAGCAGTCCGCCTCGTACTACACCCCGGAGGTGTTGACGAAATTCGTGGTCTCCCAGGCGTTGGAAGAGCTGCTCGATCAGGACGACCAGCGGACCACACCCGAGGAAATCCTCCAGTTCACCATCTGCGAGCCCGCCCTCGGCTCCGGTGCGTTCGCCATCGAAGCGGTGCGGCAGCTCGCGGCCGAGTACTTGAAACGCAAACAGGAAGACCTCGGCGAACTCATCCCCGCCGACAGGTACCCCGTCGAGTTGCAGAAGGTGAAGGCGCACATCGCCCTTCACCAGGTCTACGGCGTCGACCTGAACGCCACCGCCGTCGAACTCGCCGAAATCTCCCTGTGGCTCGACACCATGGTCGCCGGTTTGCAGGCCCCGTGGTTCGGCCTGCACCTGCGGCGCGGCAACTCCCTCATCGGAGCTCGACGGGCGGTGTACCAGCCCAGCCAGCTCGCGAAGAAGGCGTGGTTGAAGGCCGTGCCGACGGATGTGCCGCTCGGTGCCGAAATCGGCGCGGGAATCCACCACTTCCTGTTGCCCGCCGAGGGGTGGGGGGCGGTGGTCGATACCGCCGAGGCGAAGACGTATGCGCCGGAGAAGCGGGAAGAGCTGCGGCTGTGGCGGAACGAGGTTCGGAAGTCGCCGTCGAAGACCATCGTCAACCGGCTCGCCGGATTGGCGCAGCGGGTGGAGACGTTGTGGGAGTTGACGCTGCGACGGCTGACCATTGCGGAGTCGGCGATTCGGCGGGATCTGCATCTGTGGGGTGGGGACGCGGTAGAGCCCGGCCCCGCCGTCACCCGGGAACAGATCGAGGCGGTGCTGCACGACGAGAACGGCGCCTATCGACGGCTGCGACGGGCGATGGACGCATGGTGCGCGTTGTGGTCGTGGCCCGTCACCACCGAGGTACCTGCGCCTGACTGGGATCAGTGGGTCGGCGGGCTCGAAGCAGTGCTCGGCGTGCAACCGAAGGCCGGGAAGTTCGAGAAGCACGGGCAGATCAGCATCGCGGGCGATCTGAGCTGGTATGACCTCGACATCGCCGAGGATACCGACCGCACCTTCGCCCAAGCGCAGCCCATCGACACCGCCCTGCGGTCGTACCCCTGGCTGGAAGTCGCCGCCCGGATCGCCGGCGAGCAGGGGTTCCTGCACTGGGAGCTGGATTTCGCGCCGGTGTTCGAGGAGAAGGGCGGGTTCGACCTGCAGGTTGGTAATCCGCCCTGGGTGCGGCCGGACTGGGATGAAGCCGCGGTATTGGCCGACTTCGATCCGTGGTGGCAGTTGGCGCACAAGCCGTCGGAGGGGGTGAAAAGGGAGAAGCTCGCCGAGGCGATGGGGTCCGATGTGGTTCGGGCGGTGTATCTGAATGAGCGGGCCAAGCAGGCGGGGCAAAGTGCGCATCTGGGGTCGGGGGTCGATCGACCGGTGCTCGCCGGTCTACAGCCAGACTCATACCGCTGCTTCATGGATCGGACTTGGCGCTCGAGCGCATCGGGCGGGATCGTCTCGCTGATCCATCCCGAAAGCCATTTCACCGAAGCCCGCGCGAGCACACTCCGCCGCGAGTGCTACCACCGCCTCCGCCGACACTGGCAGTTTCGCAATGAACTCAAGGTCTTCGGGGAAATCAACCACACTCGCCTTTTCGGCGTGCACGTCTACGGCGGCAACGCACCAGTCCGCTTCCTGCAAGCCGCTGCCATCTACCAGCCCGAGGTGGTGACCCGCTCCCTGGGGCACGACTCCAGCGGTGCCGCTCCCGGCGTCAAGGACGCGGATGGCCGGTGGGATGTGCGTCCGCACGCCGAACGCATCATCGAGGTCACCGAAGACGACCTCACTGGTTGGGCACACCTGATCGACGAACCCGGAACACCGGCAACCGAAGCCCGCATGCTGTACCCGGTGAACCGCGCCAGCGCCGAAGTACTGGAGAAGATCGCCGCCGCCCCCCGCCTCTCCGAAATCGGCTTCCAATGGACCGCAGGCTGGCATGAATCCGCCGACCGCAAGCTCGGCTACTTCGAGTCCCGCTCAGCCATCCCTGCCCGTTGGTCCGACGTCATCCTGCAAGGCCCCCACCTCACCGTCGCCACCCCGCTCTACCAGCAGGGCAACCCGAGCATGCGCAGCAACGTGGACTACTCACCACTCGATCTGGAATCCCTGCCCGAAGATTTCATCCCCCGCACGAACTACCAGGTGGCACGGCCAGAGGCTGAGTATCAGACTGCCTATCCACGTTGGAACGGCGAGCCGAGCTCGAACTTCTACCGCCTGGCCTGGCGCGAGATGTGTGACACCGCCACCGTCAGGACACTGCAGTCAGCGATGCTGCCGCCCGGACCGACGCACGTCCACGCTGTTCATAGCTTCACAACCGCCGGCGACAACCGCCGATTGACGGTAATCGCCGGTATAAGCCACTCCCTCATTGCTGACTTCATGATCAAAGTCATCGGAAACGCTCACATCAACGCGTCAACATGGCTCCAGCTTCCCTGCCCAATAGGTCACCCACTCGAAGAAAACTTGACCCTCCGGACACTACGCCTCAATTGCCAGGTAGCTCAATTCTCGAGCCTGTGGAGTGAGTTGTATCGCGACGCATGGAAACATGATTCATGGTCATCGTATGATTCCAACGGTATTCTCGCCCCGATCGGTCGAATCGATGAGAGGTGGGCATCCACCACACCACTCCGCTCAGCGATTGCCCGGCGACAAGCCTTGATCGAGATCGACGCAATCGTCGCCGTCATGCTCGGAATCACCGCCGAAGAACTCCTCACCATCTACCGCACCCAATTCCCCGTCCTCCAGCGCTACGAACGCGAGGCCCGCTACGACGCCAACGGCCGCCAACTCCCGACCAAGGTCGCTTCCGAACTCCGGAAGGACCCCACTCTCGGCCGCACCGACATCACCGTCGACGGCATCACCTACGCCGCCCCCTTCACCGGCGTAGACCGCGAACGCGACATGCTGCTGGCCCACGAACACTTCACGGCGATCGCCGCAAGGGCGGCCCGATGACCTCACGGCCCGACCTGACATGGGTTACCACATCACGCGGATCGAACATATTGCCTCGATGATCGAACATGGCGTGCTGAGCGACCGCTTGGCAACTGAGCGCGGGGCTAGCTCGATCTCCATCGCTCACTCACATCTCGAGGAGAGACGCGCCAGGCGCACCCCGTGCCAGTCGACCCGTACGGCACGCTGGCGGACTACACACCGTTCTACTTCGCAGCGCGCAGCCCCATGTTGTTCGCCATCCAATGGGGAAGGTGCATGGTCACGGAAGGGCTGCGATCGGATCGTGTACTTGGCGTCGACAGTGCAACATTTGCGGCGCCGCGGACTTCAGGTACTCGGAACCGACCGGCACGCCGTCGTCCCCTACGCCCAGTTCACTGCCAATGACTCGGTCCTGACAGGCTTCGTCGACTGGGAACTGATGAAGGAGCGCTACTGGTGTGACATACCGGAGTACCCCGACCGATCTGAGCGGCGGCAGGCTGAACTCCTCGTCCACGAACGTGTCCCGTGGGATAGCATCCTGGGTGTAGCTACCCGGACCGAGCCGGTCGAGAACGAGCTACGTCACATCCTCGACACGGCTGGCGCGTCCACTCGGACCGCGGTCCGGTCACATTGGTACTTCTGAGGATGGAGGGCGTCATGATTCGAGAGGAGCACGGCAACCTCCTCCGCGCGGACGTCGATGCCTTGGTGAATACCGTCAACACTGTGGGCGTGATGGGCAAAGGAATCGCCCTCCAGTTCAAGCGCGCATACCCCGACATGTTCAAGGAGTACGAACGCGCGGCTAAAGCGAACCGCATCCACGTCGGTGAGATGTTCGTATGGGAAACCGGCGCCCTCGACGGACCCAGATTCATCGTCAACTTCCCGACCAAGAGGCATTGGCGCTCGGCGAGTCGTCTCGATGACATCGCGCTCGGTCTTCGTCACCTGGCGGCGGTCATCGATTCGCACGGGATCCGTTCGATCGCAATCCCCCCACTCGGATGCGGGAACGGCGGACTGGACTGGGCCGAGGTGGCCCCACTCATCTGGGACGCACTACGTCCGCTGGCAACCGATGTGGAGATCCTGGTTTTCCCACCCGAGGGCGCTCCACCAGCCGTGGATATGCCCACTCGAACCACGGCCCCGCGGATGACTGCCGCTCGTGCGGCGGTCGTGAAGCTCCTGAAAGCCTATGAGGAGTACTCGTTCCACGAGGCGACGCTGATCGAAGTTCAGAAACTGACCTACTTCCTGCAAGCCGCGGGCGAGAATCTTCGTTTGGACTTCGTCAAGGGCAGGTATGGTCCCTACGCAGACGACCTGCGCAAAACCCTGCGCGAGATCGAAGGCCATTTCATCGTGGGTTTCGGCGACGGGAGCGCGCAGGTGATGTCTGCGGAACCACTGCAGGTGATCGATGCCGCTGCCGGCCGTGCCGAACAGTTACTGGCGACGGACCCGCGCACAGCGGCACGCGTCGAACGAGTGATCGAGCTGACCGACGGCTTCACCAGCATGTACGGGCTGGAACTACTCGCGACAGTGCACTGGGCCGCAACTCGGGAACCTGCTCGGCGTCATGGCGACGTGGTGCGCATTGTCCAGAGCTGGACCAAGCGCAAGAAATCGCTGTTCACCGAAAACCACATCGACAATGCTCTCGATCGACTGAGCACGCACAATTGGATTCCACCGTTCGCAGCGTAAGATGGGGAATCCTCGCGGATGCAGGATGCGACTGGCCACGCGTGACGTCGCGCCGATCGGTTCGCCATGATGGTATCTGATGCGAGCAGCCTGGACGACTGCCGTTCCGACTGCGCTCATCGCATCTCGCCTCCCGAAGAGATATTCTCACCATTTCTTCCTCGCAAATTCCCACGCGGGCCACATGATTTCTGGGCTGCCAAGGGCTTGTAGTCGCGCATGATCAGAGCCTGCCGATTGCGCCTCACCCGCACACGTCGCCCGATCGCCCGCGCCGCGACCTCGATGGACAACCCGGCCTCCTGCCGCATCCCGCGCAGACACCGGCCGAGACTGCGGTGTGGAACGCCCGCCGTCCCCCGAACGTCTGCGGCGAGCTGCGGTGCCACCGCCCGCACATCCCTGTCCCGGATGCAGTGTGCTCCCGTCTGTGGAATCCGTCCGTCACCGGAACTGGAAGATAGTGAAACATGTTGTGGGAGAGATGATTTTGATCTCGCGAGCTCCCATTATGCGGATCCGCTGGAAGCAGTCCAGGCTATTCACCGCTTTCCCCCACGACTTTCCCGGGACAGACCGGAACCGCGCCGTTCCGCTGCTCCACTGGGAGCGTGATCGACGACAAACACGCTCTCGTTCAGCGCCGGCACGGAACGGGCGAGTGGATGAGTCCGCAGCGCGTACCGCTCGCCCCGCCCTGCGCGTGTTACATCGCGCTCCCCCTGCACCTGCTGACACGCTACGCCACTTCCGACACGCTGGAACCCGCCCGGGATGGGGCTGCCCGCACCGCACGCGTGGCCCCGCCGGCGAGCGGGGTGAACCTGTCCGCCTCGAACCCGCCTGCCCGGTCCGCAAATTCAGTTGAGCTGCTCGCCCTGACCCGCCAGGGATTGGCCGGTTTCCTGGTCGACGACCTCCAGCTTGCCTATTGCGGCGAGGTAGGCGTCGCGCATCGTGGTGACGATCTCGATGTGCTGGTCGATGCGGGCCAGAGCGTTGTCATCAGGATGATGGGGCGCCCCGCCGACTGCCTTCTGCTGGAACTTCACCCGTAGGTCGTTGGCGGAAGGCAAGCCGCCGTAACCGGAGAGGAATTCGAGCTGGACGATGTCGGATCTGATGTCCTCGAGTGCGAGGCGGAGTTGTTCGCAACGGCCGGAAAGGGCGTTGCCGATCTCCGTGTCCATCGTGAACTGCCCATTGATTCCTTGCTCTTTCAGCGCTCGCCAGGTCTCGAGTTGCGCGGCTGCGTCGTCGGACATTTCGGCCTCCTTGCTGAGCTACTTCGGGAGATACGGCTCGAGGTCCGTGGCGTGGTCGACAGCGATCTCGCAGTAGTCGTTGGGCACGGTGGGATTCTGCCAACCGACGGAAATCTGGAACATGCCCTGTTGTGCGGGGAGGGCGACGTAACAGATGCGACGATCGTCCGATTTGTGCTTATGGAGGAGGCCGTGCCGTTGGCCGATGGTGATCTCTCGAAGGATCTCGTGCGTCTCGTCGGCTCGAACTTCGTCAACGGTGTGACTGGTCGACAACACATCGATTCGGTACGGCCTGCCGTCCAACGGCTTCCACCCGCAAATCCGCCATGCTGACACATCGGCCGGGTTGACGATGTTGCGCTCGGTCGACGGGTCCAGACCGGTCTCGATCAACCACTCGTCGGCGATATCGGTACACGGATCGAGCAGGTTGTCCATCGCCGGCTCGGCCGCCGTGGGCGTACCCGGCTCCGAACCACCGAGACCCCCACCCGAACACGCCGTGACCAGACCCAACACGGCCACCCCCGCGATCACACCCCGTGCGGCATCGACGGCGCGCATGTCCCTCCCTGATTCCGACAGCCCAGCCCACGATATCGGACGCGGCGGCACGCCGTCGGTTCGCTGCTGTCCGCGACCTGCCAGCAAGGACTAAGGTTCGGGCTCCGACGACGAGACGATCGCCTGCTGGCCGCCGACCTCCGCACGATTCCATCCGGAACCAGCAATCCCGCGAGTGCATGCGCATGGCGATCACCCGTGCGATAGCGTCGCTACACGGCGACACCGACGCCACGGGGATCGAGCCATCAGCCTAGGAGCAGATACATGGGGGCACTCCTGCCGACCTTGCAGGCCAACCACCTGCGAGAGGGACTGACCGACTACCTCGCGACGACGTTCGCGCTCACCGATCCGGACGCCCAAGCCGCCCTGATCGACTTCGTCGAAGACCCCCGCAGCGGCATGTTCAAGGGCCCCTATGTCCGCCTCCGCCTCCCCTTCGCGCCCGCCCGCGGCAACTGGGGAATGCACCTGGACTGGCTGCCGAAGGGCTTCGTCCCCTACGGCCACCAGGCGAAGGCGTTCGAGCGGTTGTCCACGAAGTTCCAGCAGCGCCCGCAACCGACCCTCGTCACCACCGGCACCGGCTCGGGCAAGACCGAGTCGTTCCTGATTCCCATCCTCGATCACGTGCTGCGCGCCAAGAAGCAGGGCGTCGCCGGCATGAAGGCGCTGATCATCTATCCGATGAACGCGCTGGCCAACGACCAGGAGCAGCGGCTCGCGCGCCTCATCACGCAGAATCCGGAGCTGGCGGGCGTCACCGCCGGTCTCTACACCGGGGAGCAGTCCTCCGGCGGCCGGACGATGGTGTCGGCGGAGGGTCTGATCACCGATCGGCGGCTGATGCACGATTCGCCGCCCGACATCCTGCTCACCAACTACAAGATGCTCGATCATCTGCTGCTGCGGCCGGATCGGGCGGCGATGTGGCGGCAGTCGGCGGAATCGCTGCAGTACGTGGTGCTCGACGAGTTCCACACCTACGACGGTGCGCAGGGCACCGACGTGGCGATGCTGCTGCGGCGGTTGGGGCTGGCGGTGAAGTCGTACTGGACCGAGGGCACCGAGGTGAGTGCCGCGGATCGGGCGCGGCCGCTGGGGCGGATCACGCCGGTCGCGACCTCGGCGACGCTGGGTGGCAAGGGTGAGCCCTCGGCGATGCTCGACTTCGCGCATACGGTGTTCGGGGAGGCATTTTCCGACGATGCGCTGGTCGGGGAGACCCGGCTCGGGCTGGACGAATGGCTGGCGCATCGGCAGACCGAGTTGGATCGGTTGTATGTGCCGGTCGCGCCGTCGGTCGACAAAGCCGTCGAGTTCCTCGACGGGCTGAAGCAGGCGTCGGCGAGCAACGCGCATCTGACGGCGGCGGTGCTGGCGACGCTGTTCGAGCGCACCGGCGACCAGCATCCCGAACTCGACGAACTGACCTCGGAGCTGCGGCGCCTCGACGAGGAAGAACAGCTGGACCTGCTCAAGAAGCACCACCTGTTCGTCCAGCTGGTCAAGCGCTCCGCGGAGGCGGTGTCGCTGGCCGAGCTGGCCGCCGCCGTGCTGCCACCGCCGTCGGGCGGACGAGAGAATCCACGCACGCAGTGGCGCCGGCAGCACTATCTCGACTTCGTGTTCGCGGCGCTGTCGCATCTGCGCGCCGAGATCGGCCGCGCCGCACTGAACGTCGATGTGCACCTGTGGGTTCGGGAGCTCTCCCGCATCGACCGGGCTTTGGCGGCCTCGACGATGTTCCGCTGGGCCGACGACGGCGCAGCCGAAGGTACCGACATCGAGTTCCAGCCCGCGCTCTACTGCCGCCACTGCGGCCGCTCGGGGTGGGGCGTGCGGATGGCGCCGACCGGCAACTGGCTCGACCCCGATCAGGATTCGGTCCGCACCCTGCATCTCTCCGGCGACCCGAGGATTCGGGCACTGATCTCCGCCCCGCTGGAAGCCCAGCTCGACACGCCGGTCGAGGGGCTGCGCTGGATCCGGCTCGAGGACCGCGAACTCACCGACGAGATGCCCGACCCCGAAAGCCCGGAAGTGCTCGAGGGTCGCGCGCTCCCGGTGTTGGTGCTGCACGGGCCGGGCGCCGAAGAGGATTCGCAGAAGGATGTGTGCCCGGCATGCAACACCGCCGACGGCATCCGCTTCCTCGGCAGCGCCGTCGCCACCCAACTGTCGGTGGCCTTGTCGAACATGTTCGGCGACGCCGACCTCGACGCCGACGAGAAGAAGGCGCTGATGTTCACCGACAGCGTGCAGGACGCCGCCCACCGAGCGGGGTTCGTGCAGGCGCGATCGCACACCCTCAGCCTCCGTTCGACACTGCGTAACGCCCTCGGCGCCAAGGCCTCCGGGACGTCGATGCTGACGCTGACTGAGCTGTGTGAGGCGGTGCTCGACCGGGCGGGTGACGATCCCGCCCGGCGCTACCATCTGCTCGCCCCGGACATCGTGGAACGCGACGAGTTCGTCGCCTACTGGCAGAGCGACAAGCCGGCCACGGAACGCCGCAAGGCGTTGCGCAAGGTCAAGTGCCGCGTCCAGTTCGACATCGACCTGGAGTTCGGCCTGCAATCCCGGCTCGGCCGCACCCTGGAACTGACCGGCAGCGTCGTCGCCGAAGTCGCGCTCGGTTCCGGCGAGCGGGTCGCCGCGCTGGGCCGACAGGCGCTCGACGGCGCCGAGCATCAGCTGTCCTTCGCCGAGCCCGACACGACCGCGCTCAGCCAGTGGGTGCGCGGAACCGTGGAGCGGATGCGCATGCAAGGCGCCATCCGGCACACCTGGCTGGACAAGTTCGTGGAGCGTGACGCCAACCGGCGCTGGGTATGGGGCGGACGACCACGCGGCGAAGGCATGCCCGCGTTCCCGAAAGGACGCCCGGCGCCCGCTTTTCCGGCCCTCGGGGCCCGTACGATCCCGGAGGGCTTCGACCCGATCACCGCGCCTTCGTCGTGGTATGCCCGGTGGGCCGCACGGTGCCTCGGCGTTTCGCCGTTCGAGGGCGGCTTTCTGGCCCGCTCCTTGTTCACTGTGCTGGCCGAGCAGCGGATTCTCACCACCGTCACCACCGAGAAGTCACTGACCGCCTACCAGCTGAGCGAGGACGGCGTACTGGTCGGCGCGCCGGCACAGGCCGATCTGGAGGCGGGCAGGCATCTGCTGGTGTGCGGGGTGTGCCAGACGCAGAATCCCGGCAGCGCCGCCGTAGTGGATCAGCTCGAGGGCGCGCCATGCCTGCTCACCCGCTGCCCGGGCACGCTGCACCGGGCGTTCCGGGGTGAGAACTTCTATCGCAAGCTCTACGACCGGTCGGAGATGAAACGGGTCGTCGCGCGCGAGCACACCTCGCTGCTGCCGACCACCACACGGTTGACGTACGAGACGAAGTTCAAGCAGGCCGGCACCGATCCGACGGCGCCGAATGTGCTCGTCGCGACCCCCACCCTGGAGATGGGTATCGATATCGGCGACTTGTCGACGGTGATGCTCGGTTCCATGCCCCGCACCGTCGCCTCCTATCTGCAGCGCGTCGGCCGAGCCGGGCGCCTCACCGGCAACTCCCTGGTGCTGGCCTTCGTGCGCGGGCGCGGCGAGCATCTGCCCAAGCTCTACGATCCGCTATCGGTCATTTCCGGTGAGGTTCGCCCGCCCGCGACCTTCCTGTCCGCCGAGGAGATCTTGCAGCGCCAGTACGTGGCGCACATCGTGGACCGGCTGTCCCGCCGGCCCGGCGCACAGGACCCGATCGATGCGCGGGCGGTGCTCGGCAGTCTGGACGAGAACAGCTGGATGGCGCGCCTGATCCAGACCGCCGAGGCGAAATCCGACGAGCTGCTCGACGGCTTCCTCACGCAGTTCGGCGACCTGCTCGACGGCGCGGCACGCACGGCCCTGCGCGCCTGGGCCACGCCGGGAGAGAGCGGCGAGGCGAGCGGGCTGACGCAGCACTTGCGCGAGGCGGTGCACCGCTGGAACCGCGACGTCGCCGAACTCTCCGAGCGTCACACCGCCGTCGATGCCGCCATCCCGGAGTTCGAGCAGCGCGCCAACTCCCCCGCCGCCACCGACGACGACCGGCGGGCTCTGCGGTCCGCGCGCGGCACCCTGCGGCTGATCGGCAAACACATCAGCGATCTCACCAACGAACACTGGGTGGGCGTGCTGGAACGCTACGGCGTGCTGCCGAACTACACCCTCCTCGACGACTCGGTCACGTTGGACGTCGGCATCACCTGGATCGACCCGGAAACCAACGAGTACCACGGCGATACCGAGACCTATCAGCGCGGTGCCCGCGTCGCGCTCACCGAACTGGCCCCCGGCGCCACCTTCTACGCCCAGGGCCTGGCCGTGCGGATCGACGCCATCGACCTCGGTTCCGGCCAGGCGAACATCCACACCTGGCGCCTGTGCCCGACGTGCGGGTGGGCCGACATCAGCGCAGGCGGCGAGGCGCCCCGGCACCGGGGCAACTGCCCGCGCTGCGGCGAAGCGGCCATCGCGGACGTGAGCCAGCAGCTACAGGTGGTGGAGATGTCGAAGGTGTCGGCGGAGGTGCGCCGCGACGAGGCCGCGATCACCGATTCCCGCGACGAACGCCACCGCGAGGTGTATTCGGTGGTGACGGCCGCGGACGTGAACCCCGACAACATCACCCGGCGCTGGTTCGCCGCCGACCACGACTTCGGCGCGGAATACCTGCGCCACATCGACATTCGATGGCTGAACATGGGCAAACGCACCTCCCAGGGCAGCAAACGCACCATCGCCGGCATCGATGTCACCACCGGTTTGTTCCGGGTGTGCTCGGGCTGCGGTCAGCTCGACCGGGTGGCCGGACGCAACGAAGCCTACGAGCACCGCAGCTGGTGCCGGTACCGCAAAGCGACGGACGAGGCACATGTGCGCGACATCGCTCTGGCCCGCACCCTGCGTACCCAGGCGGTGCTGCTGCATGTGCCGCCCGAGCTGCGCTACGACTACTTCGCTTATCCGAGCCTGAGCGCGGCCATCCTGCTCGGCCTGCGGCAGGTGATCGGCGGCGCGCCGGAACACCTGGACGTGGTCGCGATCCCGGACGCCCTGCATGCTCCTAACCAACAGGCACTGCTCATCCACGACACCGTGCCCGGCGGTACCGGCTATCTCGCCGAGTTCGCCGATCCACGGAAGGTGTGGTCGGTGCTGGTCGCGGCCCGGGCGGTGCTACGGGACTGCTCGTGCGCCACCGAATCGCGACTGGCCTGCCACAACTGCCTGCTGCCCTTCACACCGCCGAACGAGCTGGACAAGGTTTCGCGCAAGACCGCCGTCAAGATCCTCGACAGCATCCTCGACGCCCGCGATCGTGAACCGTCGTGGCCGGAGTGGTCGCACTCGATCGAGGAGGAAGCCCCCGCGAAGCCGCCCGTCAGCAAGGAATCACCGCTCGAGCGCCGCTTTTATCAAGCGTTCCTGGACCGGTTGCGCACACTCGGGGCGACGATCAAGGAGACGCCGGGCACCTATGCCAACAAGGCGACCATCACGGTGCCCGGGCACAAGACACGCACCTGGACGCTGACCCCGCAGATGCAGATGGGCAACAGTGTGCCGGACTTCGAGCTCAAGACCAGCGATCCGGAGATTCCGGTCATCGCGATCTTCGCCGACGGGCGCCGGTACCACGCGGTTCCGGAGAACAATCGGATCGCCGACGACGCGCACAAGCGGGAGATCCTGCGCTCGGGTGGGGTGATGGTGTGGTCGTTCTCCCACGAGGACCTCGAACGGTTCGAGGCCAGGAAACCCGGTACACCGTCGTGGTATTCGACGCAGATGGCGCAGCAGATCCTCCGCATCGGCACCCTGCGCCGGGCGATCGTCGACCTGTTGCCGGCCGACCCGATCACGCAGTTGTTCCATTTCCTCACCGATCCCGACGTCGAGGAATGGGCGAAGGTCGGGCACTGGCTGCCGCTGATGTTCATGCGCGGTGAGCGGATCAAGGGGGACAGCGCCGCGCTGGCCGAGTGGGCCCTGGCCCTCCTCGACGGACGCGACCCCGAGATCCCCGACGGCAACCACGTGTGCGCGCCCTACTCCGATGGCCCGATGGCGATCATCGCGGCTATGCGGCCCGACCCGATGACCATCACTGCGGTGCTCGTCCTCGACGACCGCGACCACGCACTCGAGTCCGACAATGGCGCCGGTTGGCGGGAATGGCTGCGCCTGTCGAATTGGTTCGGCCTGCGGGACAACCACGTCGTGACCGCCCGTAGCCTGCTGGCCCACGACCCCACCGCGCCCGACCTCCGATCCGACACCGTGGCCGACGACCTGCCGCCGGAATGGCAGCGGCTCGTCGACGAGAGCATCTCCGACGCCGAACGCGCCCTCATTCGCGACCTCTCCGGGGCCGGCGTGCCACTGCCCGCCCAGGGCTTCGAGACCGACGACGGTGAGGTTGTCGATCTGGCGTGGCCCGGTGCGCGTGTCGGTGTGCTCTTCGACCGCGGTGCGATCGCCACGAATACATTGACCGATCAGGGGTGGACGGTCTGCCCGCCGGAGATGACGCCGATCATCGCGGCACTGACTGCGAACGGAGTGATGTGATGGCCAACATCGTCATGACGAATCAGAGCGACTCGCTCGACAAGGTGGACGGGTCGTTGGTGCCGCGGGTCTTCAGTTTCCTCGCCAAACTCCAGGCCGACGACACCGCACCCGGCCTGCACATCGAACCGATCAAGGGCGCGGTGGACCGGCGGGTGCGCACCGGACGAGTCGATCTCAACCACCGGGCCGTGCTGTTCCGGGTCGACCCGAAGGAAGGCGGCACCACCTACGTCTACATGGGGACGTGGAAGCACGACGTGGCAAATTCTCTTGCCGAACGGGCCATTCTGCGCGTCAACCCCGTCAACGGCATCCTCGAGGGCGCCTTCACCGATCCCGTCGAGGTGCCCGCTCCCGTACCGGGGAAGCGCACCGCCGATGCCGCGCAGGCACCGCAGCAGCGCGGGTTCCTCGCGGAAGCGGGTTTCACCCTCGAAGAGCTGACCGACCAGCTCGGACTGGATGCCACCCTGGCAGGCCGCGCCCTCGCGGCCGCCGACGATTTCGAACTCAACGACATCGCCGCGAGCGCCGTCGGCTGGCAGGCCGACGCGTTGCTCGAACTGGGCTGCGGTACCAGCATCGACGACATCCGCGACAAATACCGTTTCACCGAAGCGCCGGTCGATACCACCGTGGACGAGGACGACCGGATCATCGAGGCGCTCGAGCGTCCGGCTTCGAAGATGCAGTTCACCTACATCGAAGGCAGCGAGGAACTCCGCCGGGTCATCGAAGGTGGCGATTTCGCGGCGTGGCGTGTCTTCCTACATCCCGAGCAGCGCGAATACGCCGAGAAGGACTACAGCGGCCCGTTTCGCCTCTCCGGAGGCGCGGGCACTGGGAAGACCGTGGTGGCGATCCATCGCGCCCGAAACCTGCTGCGCCGCAACCCCAGCGCCCGCATCGTCCTGACGACCTTCAACAAGACACTCGCGAAGAACCTGGAAACCGACCTGCGGGCACTCGATCCCGGCATCAAAATCGCCAAGCGCTTGGGCGAGCCGGGTATCTACGTCGAAGGCATCGACAAGCTCGCCAACGACGTGGTGCGCCAGGCCGAGGACATCGGGTCGGCAACCGAGGCTGTGCTCGGGACACGCACGGAGGTGCCCGTCGCCCGCACCAAGAAGGACCAGGTGTGGCGCGAGCTTGTGCACTCGATCGACAGCGGTCTCGAACCGCGGCTGGCCTCGGCCTGGTTCCTCGACACCGAGTACACCTCGGTCGTGCTCGCCAACAAGGTCACCACACTCGAGCAGTACGCGCGGGTCGCGCGAGCTGGTCGGGGCGTGCGGTTATCCCGTCCGCAGCGGATCGCGATCTGGAAGCTGGTGGAGGCCTACCGCCGCCGCAGCCGGATGGACGAAACGCTCAGCTTCCCGGAAATCCTCGCCATCGCGGCCGAGTACTTGCAGCAGCGGGCGAACACCGACGCTGAGCGTCTCGCCGATCACGTGATCGTCGACGAAGCGCAGGACCTGCACGCCACCCATTGGTTGATGCTGCGCGCGCTGGTCGCCGAGGGACCGAACGACCTGTTCATCGCCGAGGATTCGCACCAGCGCATCTACGGCCAGCCGGTCGTGCTCGCCCGGCTCGGCATCAAGATCGTGGGCCGCTCCCGTCGCCTGACCCTGAACTACCGCACCACCGCGCAAAACCTCGCTTTCGCGATCGGTGTGCTCAGCGGCGCCGAATACCATGATCTGGAGGAGGGCAGAGAGTTCGCTCTCGACTACCGATCGGCCCGCACCGGCCCTAAGCCGATTCTGCGCGAATGCCATTCTGCTGCTGAAGAACTGGAGGTGGTGGCGAGCCAGATCGGCGCATGGCTGTCCGATCCCACCGTCGAGCCCTCGACCATTGCCGTGCTGACCCGCGGTGTCGGCGATCGCAGCCAGCTGGTGCGCGCCCTCGCCGAACGCGGCATCAGCGCCCGCGCGCTCGACGACAACCAGGCGATGCCGGGTCATGTGCAGGTGCTGACGATGCACCGCTCGAAGGGGATGGAGTTCTCACGAGTGATCCTCGCCGGAATCGACGAAGCCCACGTGCCCGCGAAGGCCAGCCTGCACGGAGTTCCGGAGGAGGAGCTGAACGAGGCCAGGTTGCGGGAGCGGTCGTTGCTGTATGTTGCGGCGAGCCGGGCGCGCGATCAGGTGGTGGTGACGTGGAGCGGTCGGCGTTCGGAGTTGCTCGGCAGCTGACCGGGCTCGCCGACGCGTGCGGATCAGGGCTGTTCGCTCACCGACGTCCGCCACCGGTACCAGCGGGGGTGGTGTGCCGAGTCGAAACACGATCAGCCTCACCGCCGAACTCGCGCGTGCAGCCGTACGTTCCCTCGGCGGTGAAGCGGCGAACCACGGGATCGCCCGCTCCCATGTGGTGGCCGGTTTCCGGGCGCGTGACGCTGGTGCCGTCCTACCCGGGGGCGGTACGGGTCCAACGGGAAAGGTGACCTTCCAACATCGGCGCTGAAGGCGTTGCCCGACTCCTAGGACACAACCTTCAGGTAGCCCTGGCTCGTCTGCGTGGCCGACTGTACGGGCGGGACCGGCTCGAGCAACGAATCCGGGTGCAGCATACGGGTATCCGACGAGGTCTTGAACAGCGGGCTGTGGGTGGTGGCCCGGACCGCCTGACGCGGCGTCGCTCCGTCGATGAAGACGTAGAAGACGGGATGCTCGCCTGCGTCGAAATCGTGGCGCGGAAGGTCCGGCCAACAGAAGCCGGGAAGGCCGGCGGCCTCGTTGAGCCGTTCCCGCTCGGCGCCGGCATGCACCGGGATCATCCGGTCCCATTGGTTACTCCAGCCGGCTGCGGTCGTCACCTCCGCCAGCGACACCTGGCCGGCGACCGTCGACCGATCCCGGACGGCGGTCACCAAAGCCGATGACGGGCCCAGCGGTTCCCCCGCGGACTTCACCGAAAAGGTACCGGCGCAGTCGGCTCCGGCGTCCTGTCTGCCGCCGCACGCCATTGAGACGGCCGCAGCCAGCACGACTAAGGCAATGACACATATCCTGCGCATCGTCACTCCTTCGTGGGCAGGGAATGTCGACCGATCTCTGCACCCTCCGAGGTCGGCGCGGCAAGGATGCCAGCAGCCAGCGGGATCAATGCTCGAACTGCGTCACCGTCCCCTGACGGTCTCGGCCATCTCCCGAGCCTTCGGCGGACACGGGTCGAGGTCGCGCATCGGCCCCCCTCATATTCATGCGACGTAACGAGACGACCTTACCGGGTGATGCCGAGACGACGGAATCAGCTGCCTTCCTCAGCACCTGGCTCGCGCGGCGCCGTGTCGTCGCCGACCGCCGATGTCCACGTGGCGCGCTATACCAACCCGCCTCGATGGCGCCAGTGAGCCGAGCGCCTGAATTCCGGCACGCAGTGGGAGCGGACCGAAGGCGGCCACATTCGGTCGTCGCGGCGACGGGACGACGAGAACCGGCGATCAGTGGTGTGCGGAGCCGGAGTGGAGGTAGGTCAGGAATTGGGTCACCTTGTCTCGTTCGCCCGGGTCGGCACAGGGGCCGTCGACCGCGGCGTCGTCGCCGCTGCCGGTGTTCGCTCCCGGGGAGAACAGGCTCAGCGCCATGAGTGTCACCTCGGCGGCCATCGACGCGGCGCTGTCCAGCGTGGCCGAACCGGTGCCATGGAACAGCACCATGGGACCGTTGTAGCACTCGGGGACGACCTCGGTGCTACCGGTGCTCGGACTGTCGACGAGAGCCAATCCCTCGGCCTGTGCGGGGGCTGCGGCGACGGCGGTGGTGGTGGTGGCGAGGGCGACGAGTCCGGTGGTGAGAAGCCGTTTCATGCGTATTCCTTTGCGACGGAAGCGCTTTACCTGCGCGATCGATGCACACACTAAACAGGGTCAGCGTTGAAACGGATATGTTTCAGACATCACTTGTAGTGATGCGCGTCACACGATAACCGCGCGTTATCCCTGCTCCGGTCTCAGGAACGCCCGGCGGTTCTCGGGCTGCTTCACGAAACGCTCCGCCATCGGCCGGGCCGGGGATGCCCGGCCGAGAACGTCAGGGACGGTCGAACTCTCCGGCACGCGCACCCGCGAGGAAGGCATCCCACTCCGAGGGCGTGAACACCAGCGCCCCGCCTGCGGGGTTCTTGGAGTCGCGGACGCCCACATATCCGCCGTCCAGATGTGCGATCTCTACGCAGTCCTTTCCTGCTGAACTGCGAGTGCTCTTGAACCAGTGCGCTCCGGATAGGTCAACGGACACAGTCGAACTCCTTCGCTACATGGCGCAACAGACGCTTGCTGTCGGGCGCATTCAACGCTACCCGCCGCATGGCTTCCACTCCAGCTCGATACTTGCGGACCGTGCTGTCGCGCTCCAGGTACAGGTCTCCGGTATAGCTCTCGACGTAGACAACCGAGGGCTCGGTCGGCCGACCATCGCGGTCTCTCGTGAAGTCGAGAATGGTGAACGGACCGGTCGACGTTCCGAGCGGGAAACCGGCACGGAACGGCAACACATGTACGCGGACGTTCGGCGGCAGGTCCGCCAGGTGACGCAGTTGCGCGGACATCACTCGCGGACCGCCGACCACCCTTCGTATCACCGCCTCATCGAGCACCAGCTCCGCTGTAAGCGGCGCGAGTTCTCGTGTAATCAGCCGCTGACGGTTGCGGCGGACCCGGACGCGACGCTCGAGATCCTCGACCGTGTCCTCAGGAAAGAACGCGCGGTCCAGGGCCCGCGCGTAGTCGGGTATCTGGAACAAACCCGGCAACAGGTCGGGACGGTAGCCCGTCAGCTTCGTGGCAGCAGCCTCCATCTGCAAATATGCGTTGAACGTCGGGTGTACCTGATCGGGGAATTCGTCCAACCACGACGGCGACTTCCCCTGCGCCGCGAGCGACTTCAGCACCGGCAACATCTCCACCTGCTGATACAGCTTGCACAGCCGCCGCAGGTCCTCTTCCCGGACCACCACGTTCGGCGCACCCGTCTCCAACCGGTGCAACGTCCCCACCCCTCGCCCGATCGCCCGCGCCGCGACCTCGATGGACAACCCGGCCTCCTGCCGCATCCCGCGCAGACACCGGCCGAGACTGCGGTGTGGAACGCCCGCCGTCCCCGGAACGTCTGCGGCGAGCTGCGGTGCCTCCGCCCGCACATCCCTGTCCCCCATGCAGTGTGCTCCCGTCTGTGGAATCCGTCCGTCACCGGGACTGGAAGATTGTGAAATATGTTGTGGAATAGATGATTTCGATCTCGCGAGCTCCCATTATGCAGATTCGCTGGAAGGTGTCCAGGCTATTCGCCGCTTTCCGCCACGACTTTCCCGGGACAGGCCGGAACCGCGCGGTTCCGCTGCTCCACTGGGAGCGTGATCGACCCCCACACGCACCGCGGCGCTCTGCCGCAGCGGATACCGCTCGACCGTCCGCGCACTCGCCACACTCCGCCACCCCTGCACGTACTGACCCGTTACGCCGCCGCGTTACGCGAGTGGGCGGGTCCGCGAGAACGTCCCGGAGGCGGGGTGCCCACCTCTCCCCCGCCTCCGGTGACCCCCACCGAAACCGGGTCGTGACCGGACCCATGCGCGCCCGCCGAAGGAGGTCCTGACCGGTGCGCCGGTACTACGTCAAAGTCCACTGCTGCGGACCGCACTGGCTCATCCACGTCCCCGCCGTCGACCGCTGGACCGTGACCACCGACAAGAAGTCGATCCGGTCGGCCGCCCGCCACATGATCGCGGCGGCGACCGGTCGTGACGCCACGTCCTTCGAGTTGGATCTGGTCGCCGGTCGTGCCGTGCGCGACGCCGACGAGTTCGCGGTGGGTAGCACACTGCTGCGGCGGTGGGATCCGAGCCCGGACGACCTCGGCCGACAACCACCGGTCAGCTGAGCCCAGTCGCCCTGGTCCGCCCGTGGACGATGAGGGCAATCGAACCACGGGGCACCGGTGGCCACGACGATCGAAACCGTCACTCGGTGGACGGGCGGAGGAAGGGCTCGGCTCCTGCGATGTGTACCGGAGTCAGGAGGGTGGACGGATGAATGACGCTCCTGCGCGGCCGCAGGAAATCGAGCGCACGGTCGCTCGGATAGAACCAGTGAATTGCTTGGACGGGCTGTCCCCCCGCGACGAACAAGTAGTACGCGGTGTGCGGTGTGTCGTCCCCGTAGGTGCCGGGCAGGTTCGCCCAGCAGACGCCGGTGGTGCCCGCGTCGGAATTCAGCGTGGCTTCCGAGGTTCCGGGAAAGACCACCACCATGCGGTCCCACTCGTCGGTCAGGCCTGCGGCGCTGGTCAGGTCCTGCATCGTCACGGGGTCCGATCCCCGAGCGGCCGTTCTGGCCGCGTTCGACAGTTCTGCACCATCGCCGAGAGGTGCAGGCGAGGATGCGAAGTCGAATGTCGTCGGGCAGTTCGGCTCGGCTCGGGAATGGTCGGTTCCGCAACCGGTCGTCATTGCCGCGCAGGCGAGGAATGCGGCGGTCGACAGCACCACCGACTCGGTCCGGCTTCGCATGTCATGTCTCCTGGGCATCGACTGCCGACGGCGGGAAGCGGCATGACCCGCGATCGGGCCATCTCGGACGCATGCCGCTCGCCCTACACCGGTTCCGGTGCTGCCAGATCGTCCGGGTCGCTGATCAACAGCACCGTGATCGGCACGGCCAATCCCAACAGTCCCATCACGAATACCGGGAACAGGAAGGAGAACACTTCGGCCCCCTCGGGTACCGGGATGCTCTGGTCCACGGTGACGCTGACGGCGGCCATGCCGGTGTAGTGCATGCCGACGACGGCGACGCCCATGACGAGGCCGCCGAGCAGGCGCATGAGGACCGAGTCGAGGATGAGGGTGAACAGCAGGGCGACGGTGGCGGCGACGACGGCGATGAGTACCGACAGGGCGACCAGCCAGCGGTTGTAGTGGATTTCGCCCTGGAAGCGGACGGCGTTCATGCCGGCGTAGTGCATGATGTTGACGGCCAGGCCGGTGATCAGGCCGCCGGCGAGCAGGCGCGGGGCGCTGACGCTGGTGCCGACGACGAGGAGGCCGGCGAAGACGGCGACGATGGCCAGGACCGCCGAGCCCGCGGTCCAGGTCATGTCGTAGCGCAGCGGCACGCCGGGGACGGCGAAGCCGAGCATGGCGATGAAGTGCATCAGCCAGATGCCGACGCCGCCGATCGCGACCGCCGACATCCACAACCAGCCCAGGCGTTGCCCGTCGGTGCGGGCCGACAGGGAGCGGCGGGCGGCGGCCAGGCCGACGATCGAGCCGATGACCGAGACGAGGTAGGCCAGCCACATCAGCCATGCGCCCATCTCGAAGTGGTGGACGTGGTGGTGCATGGGTGTTCTCCGAATTCGTTGGGAGGAAATACTTTCAGAGGGCGCGCAGGCCCTGCAGGGTGTGTTCGAGCAGGTGCATCCACTGCTCGCGGGAGGCGTCGGCGGTGATGGTCTGGTGGCGGCGGACGATGCCCTCGACGAGCAGGTCGCCGATGAGCACGCGGGCGACGCCGAGGGCGAGGTCGAGTTCGGCGGCGATCTCGGCGACCGAGAGCGGGGTGTGGCACAGTGCGACGATGCGGGCGTGCGCGACGTGGAAGGCGTCGAAGCCCACGTCCCGGCAGGTCTCGATCATCGCCTCGAGGGGCAGGTCGACGGCGGATTCGGTGCGCCGCGGGTGACGGCGTAGGGGCGGGCGAGCCGGGGCCCGGTGTCGTCGAGATAGTAGGGCTCCTCGCTCATGGCGACCTCAGCGTCCCGCGCCCGTCTGTTCGTCGTGGCTGCCGTTCCCGCGCCGGGCGCGGTCCACTCCCGAGCGCAGTTGCGACAGTTGGCTTCTGATGTGGTCGGGGTCGCGGGCGGGGACCGCGCCCGGGGTGGGTCGTTCCCAGCCGGTGGTGTCGGTGGCGCGGACCCGCCGCGGGAGGGCGGGGCGGCCGGGGTCGGGCACGGGAGCCGCCTGCTGGCGCAGCGCGTGGGCGCCGCTGCCGCGAACGATCCTGGTGGACAGCGGATTTCCGTGGTCGAAGGCGGTCGGGGCGACGGTCTGCACGACCAGCGCCTGGGCGGGCACGCCGACCGCGGCGGTGACGCCGCCGCGCACGGTCTCGGGGCTGGTGCGGCGCAGGGCCACGGTGACACCGTGGCGTTCGGCGAGCCGTCCGACGACGAAAAGGCCCATCCGGCGGGCGGTTTCGACGCTGATGGCGCCGCCGGCGGCGACGGTGCGGTTGGCGCGCTCCATGTCCTCGTCGGACATGCCGATGCCGGTGTCGACGATCTCGATCACGATGCCGCCGCTGACCGAGGCCGCGACGCTGAGATCCACGGCGGCATCGGGCGGGGAGAAGCGCAGGGCGTTGTCGAGGAGTTCGGCCAGCAGGTGCACGAGATCGGGCGCGACCGCTCCGGCGATCTCGACGTCCGGGCCCGACAGCAGCCGCACCCGGTGGAAATCCTCGACCTCCGACATCGCGGCCTGCAGCACCTCGGCCAGGTCGACCGGCACGGCGCGGTTGCGGCGGACCCGGGTGCCCGCGAGCACGAGCAGGTTGTTGCCGTTGCGGCGCATGCGGGTGACCAGGTGGTCGAGCCGGAACAGGCTGCGTAGCCGGGACGGGTCGGCCTCGTCGTGCTCGAGTTCCTCGATCAGGCCGAGCTGCTGGTCGATGAGGGCACGGTTGCGACGTGACAGGGTCTCGAACATGTCGTTGACCTGGCGGCGGGTGGCGGCCTGCTCGCCCGCCAGCCGGATGGCCTGGCCGTGCAGCTGGTCGATGGCCTGGGCGAGTTCGTCGAGTTCTTCGCCGGTGCCCAGCGCGAGCTTCGTGTTCGACTCCCCTTCCGGGGCCGCGCCGGCGCGGATGCGTTCCAGTGCGGCGGGCAGGTCGCGGCGGGCGGTGTGCAGGGCGCCGAGGCGCAGCCGGCGCAGCGGCGCGATCAACGACTGGGCGACCAGCAACGCGAACGTCAAGGCCGCGAGCAGCGCGCCGATGACCCAGGCGGTGTCGCGCAGGGCGGCGGCGCGGGCGGCCGCGGCCTGCGCGTCGGCACTGTCGACGAGTTCGGTGGCGATCCCCGCGAGCAGGGTGTCGTAGTGCCTGGCGGCGGCGGTGACGGACTCGGTGTAGTGCGGAGCGCGCACCGGGTCGGCATCGCCGAGAAACATGTTCTGGCGCACCTGAATCGAATCGGCGACCAGTGCGACGTCGGCGGCTGCCGAGTCGGCGGCGAGCCGTTCGATGGCGGCGGCTTCGGCACCGAGCGGGAAGGTGAGCCGGACGCGGGCCGCGGCATCGTCACCGACCGTCTCGGCCAGGATGCGCTGAGTAGTCAAGGCGCGCCGGGCATCCCACGCGTCGGTGAACTGCTCGGTGAAGCGGTCGATGTTCTCCGCGCCGTCCACCGCGACCGCCCGCGTCACGGCCGACAGCAGCGCGACGTGGATCGCCTCCACGCGCGTGGCCAGATCGGCCGGCGGGGTGGCGATCATCAGGCGGTCGCGGAGCATGCCGACGGCGGCCAGCGGCTCGTCGAATTCCCGGTGGTCGCGGGCGGATCTGTCGAGCAGGCGCGCCAGTTCGTCGGTCGCGGTGTCGACCTCGTGGGCGGCCGCGCTCGGATCGGTGGCGCCGAGCCGGGTGAGCGCCAAGGTGTCGACCGCGGATCCCAGGTTCACGACCGCGGGTACCACCTGCGCGGTTTCGGCGGCGGCGCCGAATTCGGCGGCCTGCGCCAGTTCGTGCTGGATGCGGGTCGCGGCCAGCACGGCGGCCACGCAGACCGGCAACGCCAGCACCGCCGCGACTTTCCAGCGAAGCCGCCACCGGGCGAGAACGCCGACGATGCCACCGAACGCGCCGAGAGGGCTCTTGCGCTTCAGGTCATTCACAAGAGCACTCCGGACACTCACAATCGAAAAACAAGCAATTTGCCAGCAACTCGGCTGCGGCGAAATGCACCATAACCGGACATGGACGAGCGCTCAACAGGGTGCCCGCCGTCCGGAAGTGATAAAGGTCACTGGGCCAGCCGAATTGACGAGGCAGACGTTGTGTGCGTGTCCAATGCCGTCCTGGAATACGCGACGACCTGGCCTTAAGCCGTAGAACCGTCCTGTATTTACGCGTACAACTGGAGGATTGGTTGAAGATTGTAGTTAATGATCAGCAGCCACCCCGCGAGCGATAGCCGACAACCAGGCGAATCCGGTCCGAAGTTCATTCCACAATGAAGTAATCGGATGGTTGCCCGAGCGGTGACGACTCGTGGCCGAATTCTCCCTGCCGTTCCGGACGCTCCTGTCGGTCGCTGTGCCGGTGGACGTCGACATACCCGCGGGTACGGCAGGCACCGGTACGGCTACGGCATCGGGCGAACGCCCGCGGTGGCCTGCGATTCGGTGACGGGGGCAGGCTGAGGCGCGTCGACGGCACTGCGCGGCGGGGCCGAGCAGGCCGTGGACAACAGCCAGATCGTGCCGAGCAGCGCGGCGATGAGGGTCAGCGCGGCCGCCTGCTGGCGGCGGTGCGTGCTCTGCTCGGACGCCGGCGGCAGGGAGTCCGCGACGGACCGGGGTGATCCCGGAGGCATCGCGGACGGGCGGGTTCGGGGGTCGGCGGGCACCGGATGCGCCAGTGGTTGCGGGGCTGCGGCTGTGACAGGTAACAGCCGCTGGGGGTTCACCGGGGGTGTTGGGCGGCGCCGGGTCGGTGTGCGGTCCGTCAGGAGCCGGGCTCGGGCCGTCATCGCGTGGAGCACCGCGCGGGGAGACGGAGGACGCGAGACCCCCACCGGGCCGGTGCGCGGCGGCGTGGGTGTGCTCGGCGTGGGTGGGGTGAGGCGGTCGCGCGGGGCCGGGCGGGGCATGGCTGTCGCGGTCGACAACCACGCGGGCCTTTGCGGCGGGGTCGGAGGTGGGCTGTCGTGCACCGTGCGTGCGGGGGCGATGAGTCGCAGCGCCCGCTGTCGAACGGTCGGGGTGGTCGGTGGATTTCCCCACGGACGACCGTCCGGAACCCCGCCGAGGGGCCGCACGCCCGCTTCGGCCCGCGGGGCCTCGATCCAGGACGACCAGTCGTCGGTGAAGAACGCCTCGCCGTCCGGTTCGGGCAGAGCGGGCAGCGGCGTTTTCGGGCCGCGCACCACGAGCTCGTCCGCCGCGCCCACCGGGTTCCGATCGGATCGTTGCCTCGCCTCGCCTGCCGGTTGCGGCGTGCCCGGCCTCGGATTCGGGCCGCTCCCGGGAGCTGCGGTGTTTCCCGGCTCGTCGGGCGCGGCGTCCAGGCGAGCTTGCGGGCCTGCCGGTTGCGGCGTGCCCGGCTTCGGATCCGGGCCGCTCCCGGGAGCTGCGGTGTTTCCCGGCTCGTCGGGCGCGGCGTCCAGGCGAGCTTGCGGGCCTGCCGGTTGCGGCGTGCCCGGCTTCGGATCCGGGCCGCTCCCGGGAGCTGCGGTGCTTCCCGGCTCGTCGGGCGCGGCGTCCAGGCGAGCTTGCGGGCCTGCCGGTTGCGGCGTGCCCGGCTTCGGATCCGGGCCGCTCCCGGGAGCTGCGGTGCTTCCCGGCTCGTCGGGCGCGGCGTCCAGGCGAGCTTGCGGGCCTGCCGGTTGCGGCACACCCGACTTCGGATCCGGGCCACTCCCGGGAACTGCGGCATCGCCCGGCTCGTCGGTCGCGGCGTCGGGGCGAGCTTGCACTGCCGGATGGGTCACGCGGCGCTCGGAGTCAGCACGCCCCGCCGGGGCGGTGGGGTCGGGCAGGGGGTTCACGGCAACCAGCTCGCGGGGAGTGCCCGTCGATGGCCCAACAGCGTCACGCGAGCCCGCCACACCCCCGCGAGCACCCGCCCACGGCATCGCCGAACCATCCGCGCACTCCCCGTTCGCGACGCCGGATCGAATCTCCGCGAGGGGCGCTGAGCGATCGGCCACGGGCTCGCCGCTCCGCGGTGCGACATCGGCAGTGCTATCCACTCCGCCCTCGGCTCCCCTGGCCGGGGCGGCTGCGAACGAACTCGCCGAGTAGGGACGACCGGGTGGGTCGGCCACGAGCCCGGCCCGGAGGTGGGCGAGGTCGCCCGGCCGCAGGACCGCACGTTCCTTCGCACCGTGCCCGCCGGGCCGCCGCGCGGCCGACTCGGCTGCCGCGTATTCCGGGCTCGCCAGATACCGCAACCGTTTGCGCGTCGGGAATCCTTCGGCCGCGAGGTCGTCGACGCTCACCGCCTCGCCCATGCCGAGGTCGGCGAGCAGCCCGTGCGCGTCCTCGGCGCTCCACACGAGGCGGCGACCGGCGGTGCGGTGGAACCATGCCCGCAGGTCCGCGGAATCCTCGGCCACCACCACGCCGCAGCGCGGCCGTCCCGATCCGGCCGTCACCCTGATATCCGATTCCCCGGGCGGGACCACGACGACCAGTCCTTCGACGCGGGCGTCGGGGGCGTGCCGGTGCGCGAGTTCGGCGAGAGTCGCGACGTGGCCGGAGACCCGGTCGAACGCGTCGGTGGCCGGTTCGTCGGCGGGGATCGGGTCGCCGTCGTAGCCGGACAGCCGCCACCGACCGTCCGCGCGCACCGAGAGCACGCCGTCCCTGGCGTCCGGTGCGGTGCCGCGGACCTCCATGACCAGGGTGAGGCGTGGCGTGAGGACGACCAGGTCGCCGCGGTGGCCGTCGAGCCGGCCGTGCAGCCGGTCGCCGGGGACGGCCAGACCCACGATGACGAACTGTCCGGTCCAGGTGCGCATCCAGTCGAGCACGAGCTGCCCGGCCGCCGCGATCGTCGTGTCGTCGTCGATGACCAGCATCGCGGCCACCCTCCATCGCCGTCCCACTATCGACCGGTCAACGGTACGCGGTCCCGCATCGCCCGTTTCGCCGAAAGGCACTGTAGCAGCGGTGGTTTGGCGACGCAGGGGCAGTCACCGGGCGGCGCGGCGGCAACGGATCCGGCGATCCGGGCCCCGGCGGCAGCGATCTCGTGGCACACTGTTCGCCGCTGTAACACGATTGGAGCACAATGCGTTTCGCTGTAACCCTCGGCGCGTCCGCGGTCGCCGCCGCGGCCTTCGTCCTCACCGCCCCCGCGACCGCGTCGGCCGAGCCATCCAACTGCCACCCCTCCTACACCCCCTGCGTCCCCATCACCAGCGACGTCGACTGCGTGGGCGGCAGCGGAAACGGCCCCGCGTACACCGGCCGCGTCACCGTCATCGGACCCGACGAGTACGACCTCGACCGCGACGGCAACGGCATCGGCTGCGAGAACAGCTGATCAGCGCGGCGCCGACGCCGGTTTGCGGAGAATCCGCCCGGCGTCGGCCCGGCACCCGCAGCCACCGCCGAGCGCACCTCGCGCGAACCACAGTTCCGGTGTTATCGCACGGCTGATCACACGGCCGGTCGACCTGGCACCGCCATCGCACTGCCGTTGTCCGTGCCGACCGCGACCTGGCCAGGCTCTCCGGCCCGACCACGCAATGTCGCACCGAGCCGACCACGGGCCACGAAGTCCACCAACCGCCCACCTTCGCGGCACCGCCGAACCTCCACCTTCGCCGACCGCAACCATCGAAAGTTCGCGGCCATCCCTCACCCCCGGCGAAACGAACTCCCCTCCCCCACCGACACACCCGTCGACTTGTTCCGTGGCATCACCTCAGACGAGGAGCTCCGATGAACCGATCCCTCACCCGGCTGGCCTGTCTCGCCGGAGCGCTCGTCGCGCTCCCGCTGCTCGCGGCCGGGCCCGCGCAGGCGCAACCCGGGGCCGTGCATTTCAGCATGGGCGGGCTGAACTGCGCGATCTTCGACAACGGCACCGTCGGCTGCGATCTGCCGACCGCCACGCCGTTGCAGTACGGCCAGCTGCCGTTCGCGATCCCGGTGCACGAGATCGTCATGGACATCCCGTGGTTGCCCGCGCACCCCACGTTCGATCCGGGCACCCCCTACACGCTGCCCGGCGGCAATCCGCCCATCGACCAGGTGAAGACCGGTGACGGCCAGTGGGGCCCGTTCGTCGAGCACGCGGGCGTGCACTGCTACGTCGGTTTCCACGGCAGCGTGGGCTGCACGGCGGGTGGGCGCGGCTGGAGCATGTGGTCCGGCCGGATCTCCGCCTGACCTGGCGAGTTCGCCCGATCGCGGGACGTGCGGCCCGCCGTGGTGGGAAGCTCGATGTACCGCGGTGTCGAGGCGAGGAAGCGTGCCATGGTGGACGTCGACGTGGTGACGGTGGACCGGCCGGAACGCATTCGGAATGTGGCACTGGTCGGCCACAGCGGCGCGGGAAAGACCACGCTGGTGGAGGCGTTGGCGCTGGCCACCGGCGCGGTGAATCGCGCGGGCCGGGTGGAGGACGGCACCTGTCTGTCCGACTACGACGAGATCGAGCAACGCCAGCACCGGTCGGTGCAGGTGTCGGTGGTGCCGGTGGGCTGGTCGGACACCAAGATCAACCTTGTCGACACCCCCGGTTACGCCGATTTCGTGGGCGAGCTGCGCGCGGGACTGCGCGCGGCGGACGCGGCGCTGTTCGTGATCTCCGCGGCGGAGGGGCCGCCGGGGGTGGGCGGTGCGACGCGGGTGGTGTGGGCCGAATGCGAGGCGGCGAGGATGCCGCGCGCGATCGTGCTCACCCACCTCGACGCCGCCCGCGCCGACTTCGACGAGATGGTGACCGCGTGCGCGGACATCCTCGGCGACGGCGCGGCGGAGAAGATCCTCCCCCTGCACCTGCCCCTGTACGGCGCGCCCGGCGCGGACGGGCACCGCCCGGTCACCGGACTGATCGAGTTGCTGCCGAACTGCGTGGTCGACTACGCCTCCGGAGAGGCGGTGCGGCGCGAGCCCACCCCGGCGGAGGCCGAGGTGCTGCTCGAGGCGCGGAACCGGTTGATCGAGGGCATCATCGCCGAGAGCGAGGACGAGTCGCTCATGGACCGCTACCTCGACGGCGAAGACCTCGAACTGGCCACGTTGACCCCCGACCTGGAACGTGCCGTCGCGCGCGGCAGCTTCCATCCGGTGCTGTTCGCGGCGCCCGCACCGGAGGGCGCGCGCACCGGGCTCGGCACCCTGGAACTGCTGGACCTGATCGTCGGCGGCTTCCCCACCCCCGCCGAGCACGTGGTGACGGCCGCACCGGCCACGAACGGCTCGGGTCCGCGGCCGCTGTCCTGCGATCCGGACGCGGCGCTGGCCGCCGAGGTGATCCGCACGTCCTCGGACCCCTACGTCGGCCGCGTCAGCCTGGTGCGGGTCTTCTCCGGCACCCTGCACGCCGACGACACCGTGCACATCTGCGGTCACGGCCTGGCCGATCGCGGCCATCCCGACCACGACCTCGACGAGCGGGTCGGCGCCCTCACCGCGCCGTTCGGCAAACAGCAGCGCCCGCTGCCCCAGGCCATCGCCGGTGACATCGCCTGCGTCACCAAGCTCGGCCACGCCGAGACCGGCGACACCCTCTCCGGCACCGGCGCGCCGCTGTTGATCGAGCCGTGGCCGATGCCCGACCCGCTGCTGCCCATCGCCCTCCGCGCGCACAGCAAGGCCGACGAGGACAAGCTCTCCACCGGCCTCACCCGGCTGGCCGCCGAGGACCCGGCGCTGCGGCTCGAGCACAACGCCGACACCGGCCAACTGGTGCTGTGGTGTCTGGGCGAGGCGCACCGGGACGTCGCGCTGGAGCGGTTGCGCACCCGGTTCGGCGTGCAGGTCGACCTCGAGGAGTACCGGGTGGCGTTGCGGGAGACGTTGGCGCGCAAGGCTTCCGCGCGGGGCAGGCATGTCAAGCAGTCCGGCGGGCACGGGCAGTACGCGGTGTGTGAGATCGAGGTGGAGCCGCTGCCGACCGGGTCGGGCATCGAATTCGTGGACAGGGTCGTGGGCGGGGCGGTGCCGCGGCAGTTCATCCCGTCGGTGGAGAAGGGGGTACGGGCGCAGGCGGCACGCGGCATCGTGGCCGGCTATCCGCTGGTGGACGTGCGGGTGACGCTGTTCGACGGCAAGGCGCACTCCGTCGACTCCTCCGACGCCGCCTTCCAGACCGCCGGCGCGCTGGCGTTGCGCGAGGCCGCCGAGTCGGCGGGCATCGTGCTGCTCGAACCGGTCGACGAGGTGTGGATCGTGGTGGCCGACGACTACCTCGGCACCGTGCTCGGCGACCTGTCCGGCCGCCGCGGGCGCGTGCTCGGCACCGAACCGCACGGGGCGGGACGCAGCCGCGTGCACGCCGAGGTGCCCGAGCTGGAACTGCGCCGCTACGCCGTGGACCTGCGCTCGCTCTCGCACGGCAGCGGTGACTTCAGCCGCGCCTACGCCCGTCACGAGCCGATGCCCGCGCAGGTCTCGCGCGGCCTGCTCGACACCGCGGGCTCCTGAACTCCGGGTCCGCGGTCGTCCCGGCATCGGCGGGTCCGCCGCGACCACTATCCTGAGTGGCATGGCAGCAGGTAAGGGCGGCAAGCCGTCGAAGGAAGCGAAGGCCGCGGCGAAGGCGGCGCGCAAGCAGGCGTCGAAGGAGCGGCGTCAGCAGCTCTGGCAGGCGTTCCAGATGCAGCGCAAGGAAGACAAGCTCCTGCTGCCGCTGATGATCGGCGCGCTGGTCGGCATCACGGCGCTGTTCCTGGTCATCGGTTTCGTCTTCGGCATCCCGTGGTTCCTGCTGCCGATCGGCATCCTGCTCGGCGCGCTGGTCGCCTTCATCATCTTCGGCCGCCGGGTCCAGCGCAGCGTCTACGCCAAGGCCGAGGGCCAGGCGGGCGCGGCCGCCTGGGTGCTGGACAACCTGCAGGGCAAGTGGCGGGTCAGCAACGGCGTGGCGGCCACCACCCAGCTCGACGCGGTGCACCGCGTGATCGGCCTGCCCGGCGTCATCCTCATCGGCGAAGGCTCGCCGCAGCGGCTCAAGGCGCTCATCGCGCAGGAGAAGAAGCGCACCGCGCGACTGATCGGCGACACCCCGATCTACGACTTCGTGATCGGCAACGAAGAGGGCCAGGTCCCGCTCAAGAACCTGCAGCGGCACCTCACCAAGCTCCCGCGCAACATCGACACCAAGCGCATGGACCTCATCGAGGGCAGGCTCTCGGCGCTGAGCCGCCGCACCGGCCCGGCGCTGCCGAAGGGCCCGATGCCCGCGGGCGCGAAGATGAAGGGCATGCAGCGCACCATCCGCAGGCGCTGAGCCCCGACCCGCTCAGCGGGCGTTGACCAGGGCTGTTCCGGTGGCGCGGTCGTGCATGCCGCGGCCGTCGCCGTCGGTGAACAGCGCGGGCACCACGAACACCAGCAGCACCTGCCTGGCCAGCGCCCGCACGAAACCGACCGGCACGGGCGCGTCGATCCGCACCGTCCGCAGGCGCAGGAAGTACTGGCCCGGGGTGAAGCCGAACAGGGTGACCGCCGCGATGCCGATGACGAACCAGATCAGCAACGGCAGGTTCGCGTTCACCCCGCGCGCGATCATCAGCGAGATACCGACCGCGATCAGCCAGTCCACGAACATGGCCGCGACGCGCCTGCCCATCGAGGCCAGCGAGCCCGCGCCCTCACGCGGCAGGCCCAACTGCTCCCCGCGATACTCGGAGGCGGCCGGATCCCCCGGGTCCGCCTCGGGTCCGGTGAGCCAGGATCCGGTGATGCGTGCCATGGCCTCCAGTGTAGGCAGCACACCGCCAGCACCAGGACTAGCATGCTGATAGGACCCGGGTGGGCAATGCCACCCTGTCGGCCGTACGTGTAACACCGGCGAAACACAGGCTTGATTGCTGGGAAACACCGGCTACTTAGCGTCGTCCCGACGAACCCACGCAATCCACACTTGGCTGGGACCGATCCGTAAGGAGAACAAGTGACGTTCAGCACGGCCGATGAGGTCATCCAGTACATCAAGGAGCAGGACATCGAGTACATCGATATCCGCTTCAGCGATCTTCCCGGTGTGCAGCAGCACTTCTCGATCCCGGCCAAGGCCTTCACCGCCGACCTCGCCGAAGAGGGTCTGGCCTTCGACGGCTCCTCGGTTCGTGGCTTCCAGTCGATCGACGAGTCGGACATGCTCCTGCTCCCCGACTACAGCACCGCGCGGATCGACCCCTTCCGTGCCGCGAAGACGCTGAACATGAACTTCTTCGTGCACGACCCGTTCACCCGCGAGGCCTACTCCCGCGACCCGCGCAACATCGCGCGCAAGGCCGAGGAGTACCTGCGCTCGACCGGTATCGCCGACACCGCGTTCTTCGGTCCCGAAGCCGAGTTCTACATCTTCGACTCGATCCGTTACGAGTCGAACATGAACGGCGCCTTCTACGAGATCGAGTCCATCTCCGGCTCCTGGAACACCGGCGCGGAGTTCAACCCGGACGGCACCCTCAACCGCGGCTACAAGGTCCGCAACAAGGGCGGCTACTTCCCCGTCGCGCCCTACGACCACTACGTCGACCTGCGCGACAAGATCTCGACCAAGCTGCAGGACGCGGGCTTCGAGCTGGAGCGCGGCCACCACGAGGTCGGCACCGCGGGCCAGGCGGAGATCAACTACCGCTTCAACACCCTGCTGCACGCCGCCGACGACCTGCAGCTGTTCAAGTACATCGTGAAGAACACCGCGTGGCAGGAAGGCAAGACCGTCACCTTCATGCCGAAGCCGCTCTTCGGTGACAACGGCTCGGGCATGCACGTGCACCAGTCGCTGTGGAAGGACGGCAAGCCGCTGTTCCACGACGAGGCCGGCTACGGCGGCCTGTCCGACCTGGCCCGCCACTACATCGGCGGCATCCTGCACCACGCGCCGTCGCTGCTGGCGTTCACCAACCCCACCGTGAACTCCTACCACCGCCTGGTGCCCGGCTACGAGGCCCCGATCAACCTGGTGTACTCGCAGCGCAACCGCTCCGCGGCGGTCCGCATCCCGGTCACCGGCAACAACCCGAAGGCCAAGCGCATCGAGTTCCGCGCGCCGGACTCCTCGGGCAACCCGTACCTGGCCTTCGCCGCCATGCTGATGGCCGGCCTGGACGGCATCAAGAAGAAGATCGAGCCGCTGGCCCCGGTCGACAAGGACCTCTACGAGCTCCCGCCGGAGGAGGCCAAGAACATCCCGCAGGCCCCCACCAGCCTGGCCTCGGTCATCGACCGGCTCGAGCAGGACCACGAGTACCTCACCGAAGGCAACGTCTTCACCGAGGACCTCATCGAGACCTGGATCCAGCTCAAGCGCGACAACGAGATCGCCCCGGTCAACCTGCGCCCGCACCCGTACGAGTTCGAGCTGTACTTCGACGTGTAAGCCTGACCTGCGAGAATGGGCTTAATTGGCCCGTTCCGTACGCAGTGGGTACGCAGTAGCCGGTATCGAGTCCACCCGTTCGGTGATCACAGCCGCGATCACTCGGCGGGTGGACTCGTCCGCGTCCGGCCACAAATGGCCGTAGGTGTCGAGCGTGGTTTTCGCCGTCGCGTGCCGCATCCTGGCCTGAACGACCTTGATGTTCGCGCCATTGGCGATCAGCAACGACGCCAGGTAGTGGCGCAAATCCTGGAACCCGAACTCCTCGGGCAGCCCCACCACCTCCGCGCGTACCGCCCGCAACGCCCGATCGATCTGCCACGGCGGCACCGGCTTGCCGTCGTCATCGGTCAGAACCCGTTCCCCCGGCCGTTGCTGAACTGCCGAAGCCAACATCAGCGCCAACTCACGCGGGATCGGAATCGGAGCTGCCGAGCCGTCCGTCTTCAGTTCGCGCGCGGGCCACTGCTGCTTCGGGTGGACGACGCCCCGCACGAAGTCGACATCCTGGACCCGAAGCCCACACGCTTCAGAGATACGGAGGCCAGCAAACGCCCCGAGCAGAATCGCGGGCCGCAAATGCTCGGGCATCAGCTCATACAGCGCCCATACCTGTTCGGTAGTAGCGCAGTAGACCTTCTGCTTGCCCATCGGCGGAGCCGTTCGCCTCGAGCACGGGTTGCGCGCCAAAACGCCATCCAACACGGCATCGCTGAGAATCTGCGACAAGCGACTGTGCAACGCGTAGATGTAGCTGGGCTCATGACCACGTGCCTTGAGCTTGGCCGTCCACGTCTTAATTGCCGAGGGCCGGATAGCCGCCAACGGAACGTTGCCGAACTCCGCGTTGATCTGGGCGATGTGGACACGGGCCTGGCGCACCGTACCGTCCCGATTGTTGGCGTAGCCCTTGAGCCACAGGTCACACCATTCCGAGACGGTACGACGCATGTCGCGGGGAGCCACGTGTGCGCCCTGCACGAGCGAGGACACCTGAGAATCAAGCCAGGTCTGCGCATCGGTCTTGCGGGCAAAGCGCTTCGTGTGCTCCTGCCCGATGTCGTCGACATACCTTGCGCGCCAACGCTTTCCCTTGCCATGCAGCTTGGAGGGAACGCGCTGCACCGTGCCATCGGGGCAGCGTTCTTCCTTGGTCCAGAGGTCTTCGACACCCGCCCGCCGGTTCCGCCGAACAGCCATCAGGCAGCCTCACCGGTACCGGTCAGCTGTTCCTGCTCAGCGATCCACGCCAGGACCACCGACTTGCGCCACACCCGACGACGCGGCCCGAGCTTGAAGCTCGCCGGCCCCTTGCCCACGTGCGCCCACCACCGCCAGGTGGCTTCCGGAATGCCGGTCAACGCCTCGCAGTCCTTCGCCCTCAAGAACTTCTCGTCGGCCATTTCAACCCCCTCCTACGCCGCGTTCCCGGCGCTCGAATCATGCTGTGCTACAGCAATTTCTGCGATGATCGCGCCGTCTGGTGCGAGTTGGGCGCGGGTGTATTCGGCGTGTTGGGTGATCTTCTGGGCGACCATCGCCATGATCAGGTGCTCACGCGGTGGCACGTTCGGGTCACCGGGTTCGGCCGGTGTGATCTGCATCCGGGCGATGTCGGGTTTGGCGATCCCGGCGGCGGCAAGGACCTGGCGGACGTGTTCGGCGCGGTCGGCGCGATGGTCGGCCAAGTCTTTCCCGGTCCACTTGCGCGAGACCAACACCCGACGACCCCGCAGCCCGAGGGTTTCGCGGCGGTGCGCCTTGCCCTTGCACACACCGGGCACCGTCTTGGCGGTGGCGCCCTTGGGAACCACGCCGTAGCGGAACCACAACCCGCACCGCGGCGAGCACGGTGTCTTGCACAGCTCAGCGTGCAGGCGGTCGTAGTGCTCGGCCGCCGCCTGCGACTTGGGTTCGATGACTTCGCTGATGGACTTGGTCAGGTACTTGGTCAGATAGCCGATGTGCCGGTCGGCTTCCGGGGTACCGGCCAGGATGCCCTTCACATCCACTTGGGTGCCGAAACGCACCACGTGCGCTGGTTCCAGCTCATCTACCGAGTCCATCAGGTCGAGCACTTCGGTCCAGGTGGGAACCGGCTCGTTCGTATCGGGGTCGGTGAAGCAGGCTTGGGTGTAGTCCCACTGCGGCAGCCGGCCGGGCTCGTAGACCTCGCGGTCGTGGTGCGGCCACCACACCTGATGGTAGGTCGCTGCCGCCAGCTGACGAATCAGCGCGCGCGGGTCCGAGCCACGGATACCGACATGGATGTGCGGGGCACCCCGGCGCTGGGGTTCGACCGTGGCGAAGTACTGGACATCGCGGCCGGTGGCGCGGCGGTAGTTCTGGATGAACCGGTCGAACAGCGCCGAGAAATGGATGATGTCGCGGGCCGCGCGGGTGTAGTCGTAGGAATCCGGGTCCAGCGGGGCACCGTCCGGACCGACCCGCCCGTAGCTGGGCAAGGTCAGGGTCACAAACATCGAGGGCCGGTACTTGCCCGCGTACTGGCGGCCCACCGTGGTCTTGGCGACCTTCCGACGCGGCAGGTCCGGTTGCTCCTGACGCCGCCGAGTCGAGCGCTTCCGCACCGGCTTGGCCTCCGGGTCCAGGGCGGGCAGCTTGCCGCGAATACCGGTAGCCCGCAACTCGACATCGATCTCGGCCACCATCTCCGCGATGCCCTGGGCGGCTTCCTCGTCACCGTCGGCGCGTGCCTTGGCATACTCGTCGGCCAGGATGGCGCGCGCGTCGAACAGCTCGGTTTGCTGTGCGGTCGGCGGCTGCTTGTCGATCACTGGTTCCTCCTCGATGTGCCAGCCCTCCCGGCACTGCTGAATCCGCACCACCCGCGCCCGCGCCGCACACGCCGGACACACACACTCCAACGTCGACTTACACGGCGCACCAACGTATTTCGATTCACCGGTATCCGGGTCGGTCGACAGCATCGGCAGCGGGCGACGGCACACCCCATGCTGCTCAGCAGCCGCCGCCGCCAACTCCACAAGATTCAGTCGCCCACGCCGATCCGCCGCCGTCACACGAGCCGAAACCCCACCACCACCAGCAGGGCTGGCCTGCGGCACGCTCATGCGGCCTCCTTGGTCCAGCCGAGCCCACCGTCGATGTGGGGCAGGTCCACCGGGGCGGCCAAGGCATCGCCGTAGCGGAAGTTCAGTTCGATCACGCCGGGGCCGTCCACACGCACCCGGCATTCGTCGGCACCGAAAGCGTGCGCCAGGCGGTCGGCGCGGTTTTCGAAGTCCTCGGGGCACTGACCCGGCAGCATCCGCACCAGCACGAGGTCATCGGCCTCGCCTATCCACACTTCCAGCCAGCGCGGCACCATCACCCGCTCCCCCTCACGCACCACGAGATTGCAAGCAGTCATCAGCGCCACCCACCGACGCCGGTAGCGGAACCAGGCCAGGGCCCGGGCGCGGGCGCGGGCGGTGAGCCAGCGCTCGAAGGTCTCCGGACTCCTGCGTCGCCAGAGCACCATCCCCGCGACAGCCCCACCGGCCACACCCACACCCGCCCACGGGTGCACGAAAACGCCGGCCGCGACCGCCGCCACGATCGGGAGCGAGACCATCGGGAACAGCACCGCCCACGACAAGGCCAAGAACGCAGCAGTGAGCAGGCCGGAGACGATCTTGACCACGGCCAGGCCGAGCACATCCATCAGGTCACGCTCGGGATTGCGGGTGCTCGTGTTGGTGGTCATCGCAGGTCCTTCGGGTCGAAAAGGGTCAGCTGATCGGGGCAGGGAGCGTGCAGGTCGGTCGGCGTGCGCCGCTTGGTCCGTGTGACCTTCTCAGCGGCAGCGCGCACGATCGGGTTCACCTGTGGCGCAGCGGGTTTCGGCTTGCGGGTCATGCCGCCCACCCGCCGTCACCGTCGTCGTCGTAGTCGAAGCCGTCGACGGTCCAGGCCGGGGCTGTGCCGGTCTCGACCAGGAGCCGGACCGCGACCGCAGCCGGGTCCAGGCCGCGGGCTTCCCACCGGCAGCGGCGGCGGGCCGCGAGGTCGATCACGGTGGAGTCGGTCTCAGTCGAACGGTGGTTGCTCATCACAGAACCTCGGTTTCGTTTTCGGGGACGCCGCAGCGGGTGCAGGCGCGGGTATGGGTGGTCTCGCCCAGCGGCCACACGGTCGTGGTCCAGCGGGCCGGGAAGTCGTGGCCGTGGTCCTGGCACTCGCGAGTGGCCAGGCAGGCATCGCAGATCACGCGGTCACCGTCATAGACCCAGCCGATACCGGCGCGGCGGGTCAGGTAGCCGATGGCCTCGCTCGTGGTGGCGAAGCAGGTCAGGGACCCGCCCCGCTCGGTGTAGACGTCACCGCAGATGTCGCAGTAGACGACCACGTGAGATTCGGTCTGGAAGCCGCGCTTCATGCCGCCGCCGCCCCGTCCTCGCCAGGGATGTAGTCCGGATCGAACTCGCTGTAATCCTCTGTGGGACCGGTGATTTCGGGGGCAGGCGAGTAGGCGTCCACGATCGCGTCGGCGGCCTCGTCGGAGACCCAGAACGCTCGCACCCGCACGAACTCCGCGGTGCCGTCTTCGCCGACATAGCCGACACCGGGCGTGCGCTCGCTGATCTTGTCGCAGCGTGCCCCGCGATCACGGGCGCCCTGGCCGTGGACCATCGCCACCTGCGTCGGCTCATCCAGGCGCAGCCCGATCCGGATCGGGAAAAGCTGCCGGTTGGGCATGGTTTCCTTGCTCGGGTCCTGTAGCGCCGCGACCATCGAGACCGCAACCGCGCGGCCCTGCGACAGGATCAACCCGGTCAGGCGGCGGAACTCCTTGACCTGGTCAGGCTCGGCATAAGCCGACAACGCCGCCGCCTCATCGATGATGATCAGGATCAACGGTTGCTCGGTGGTCGGGCGATGCTTGCGAATCCCATTGGCACGCATGAACGCTCGCCGTTCCCGCATCACCTCCACCAGCTCACGCAGCATCTCCAGGATCGAATCCACATCGGTGGCGAACCTGACGAACAACCTGTTCTCACCACGCCCGAACTCGACCCCGCCCTTGGGGTCGGCCAGGTACACATCCACCAGGCCGTCGCGGATCGCCGGGCCGACACCGGCCAGGATCGACCACAGCACCGAGCCCTTACCCGACCCCGTCGCACCCGCGACCAGGATGTGCCCGTAGAGCACCCGCAACCGCCACACGTCATGGGCCTCGGTCACACCCACCGGGACCGCCTCCAAGTCCACCCCGTGATGGACCACGCCCGGCGCCGGTGCCGGAGCCTCCAACGTGTCGAACACGCGGAGATGGAGACGGACCCAACTCGGAGCGGGCGACGACACTGTCACCTCGGGCACCGAGAAATAGGTAGCGAACTGGGCAAGGGTCCGGTCGTTGGACCAGTCCGAGAACGACTGACCGCCCAATATCATCACGTCGACATCGACGCCGTGATCGGCGTAGTCCCAGCGGTCCACGAAGGGAAACCCGCCCTCGACAGAGCCCAAGCCCAACGCCGAGAACATGAGATTCGTCTGGGCACGGTCGCCCAGAATCAGGGCCGCCGGCCGCAGCTCGGGCGGGGCAGCGGCCACGATGTCATCCACACTCACCGGGCGCGGGCCGGTACCCAAATGGCGCATCCAGGCCAGCCAGCCCGCCCCAGCCAGCGCACCGCCAGCAGCAGCAATCGTTGCAACAGTCGACATTTCAACTCCCGATAGGAAGTGCGATCGGCAACATGTCCTGCACCGGTCGCGAAGAACGAACAGGTCGTTTGACCGGCGCAGCCACCGGACGCGGAACCTCCACCGACGCGGGCATCGGTTCCCGCTCCGGCTCAGGCTCGGGCTCGGGCTCGGGAACCACAGCCATCACCGGCGCAGCCTCAGCCTCAGCCTCAGGCTCGGCGGGCGGCTCGGCCGGAGCCGGAGCAGCGAACGACGATCCCTCGTCAGACGAATTCCGTTGCGCTGCACGGAAAAGGAGCGCAAGCCCGTGCGTGTCGGCCAGCAGGGACACCGGAGCGATCGCGGCCACCAGAGCCGACGCCCACGCCGGGAGCGGCTGACCGTTGGCCACCGCGTGCAAACTGTTACCCGCCACCGAAACCGCCGAGCCGACCACCAACACCGACAGGAAGAACCGGCGCTCACGGCCGGGGCACACCAGCACCCCGGCAGTGGCCAGCAGGATCGTGCCGTCCACGATCAGCGGGAACAGCCAGGCGTCCCGGGCGGGAATGTGCGCCAGGACCGCCAAGTCCTCCAGGGTGGAATACGACAGCCGAAACGCCGCCACCCCCACCCCCAGGATGATCGCCGCGGCGAACCAACGCGCATAACGCATCCCCGCCGCCTGGCCCGCCGCCCGCATCACGCCGCCTTACCCGACGACGGACGCCCCGCGCCCGGATCGGCCGGCGCCTGCTTGGCACCGGAGGTGTCACCCTTGATGCCCGCCGCCCGGATCATCCACCCGATCGACTTGAACTCACCCGAGCCCTGGATCTTGGGCTTGATCTCCAAGCCCTCCAGCTCGATCGGGGTCATGCCCGGCACGATCTCCGCGACCGCGGGAACCGGCTGGTGCGGGGACGCGAAAATCACGTCATAGCTGGCGGACTTCGCGTTCGGCGCGTCCGGGTCGGTGACGGTACCCTTCCACAGCCTGCGACCGGTGCCGTTACCGTCCGCGTCGAGCTCCTGCTTCTGAATCTTCGGCGCGTTCCGGTCCTTGTTGAACTCGATCACCGGCTCGATCTCACCCAGCAGGAACAGACCCTTCGGGAACGCCTCGTGGAAATCAGGGGTGAACCACACATCCTTCAACGCCATCTCAATCACTCCTTGAAGTAGGCCGAATTGCTTGACAACCAGTACTTTCCGGTAATCCAGGCGTCGTCAGGACCACATACGTGGACATCTAGGGACGTCCGAGGTAACGTGAAGACGTCCCTAGTAGTCCCAATTCGGTGGGAGACGAGATGGCGAACGAGCGACTGCGTGAAGCGCTGCTGAAGAACGGGCTCGACATCAGCCACGTTGCCGAAGTGACCGGCGTCGACCAGAAAACCGTCGAACGCTGGATCACGAAGGGACGCGTTCCCTACCCCCGTCACCGGCACGCGGTCGCCGCACTGGTGAAGGAAACCGAGCGCTACTTGTGGCCTGATGCCATCGCACCCGAACGGCGCGAGGCGATTGCCGAGTCAGAAGTGGTGAAGGTCTACCCGCACCGCCACTCGGTGCCGAGCGACTTGTGGCTTCGCCTGCTCTCCAACGCCAACGATCGGATCGAAGTCTTGGTGCTGGCCGGACTCTTCATCGCCGAAGATCCCTCGTTCGCAAAACTGATCCGCCAGAAGGCAGCGGCAGGCACATCGATCCGGTTCCTGTTCGGCAACCCGGCAGCCGACGAGGTTGTGAAGCGCAGCATCGAAGAGCGCTTGGCCGCGGGCACCGTATCGGCGCGGATCAGAAACGCCCTGGCGCTGATCGAGCCATTGGCCAACATCGATGGCGTGGAGCTGCGTTACCACGACACCACCCTGTACAACTCGGTGTTCCGGTTCGATGACGAGATGATCGTGAACATGCACGTCTACGGCCAGCCCGGCGCCTATGCCCCCGCGATGCACTTGCGGCGTTTGGCCGGCGGCGACTTGTTCGACACCTACCTGACCAGTTTCGAACAGGTCTGGTCACAGGCGGTGCCCAAGGCCGCGATCGAAGGAGGAGCCGCATGAGGACCGACTACCTGAACGATCCCACCGCACCGCGGGCAAACAGCCTCAAGGTGGCCGTCAGCGCGTTCGTCCAAGACAAAGCCGGGCGAATCCTGATGATCCACCGCACCGACAACAATTTCTTCTCCCTCCCAGGCGGCGGCATGGAGGTAGGCGAAACCGTCGCTGGAGCGGTCATCCGGGAAGTCGCCGAGGAAACCGGCATCGACGTCCATCCGACTGATGTGATCGGCATTTTCTCCGACCCTGGCCACGTGATCGCCTACGATGACGGCGAAGTCCGCCAAGAGTTTTCGATCTGCTTCGCCGCCGAACCGATCGGTGGGACCGCCCGCGCAAGTTCGGAGTCGAAAGCCGTCGAGTGGGTGGCTCCCGACGAACTCGGCGACCTCCGGATACACCCGTCGATGCGCCAGAGGATCGACCAATGCCTTCAAGCGTCCGGGCGGACCTACTTCACTTGAAACTGAGCCGGTCCTCAGTGCGGCGCACCACCTCACGGATGATCGGCTCGGACTCACGGACCGACCGTCCCACCACATGGTCCGCCCCGTAACGGCGATAGATATCGGCCAGTCGATCATCCAGTGTGGTCGTCTTCCCGTCTGCGGTAGTCGTGAGGTCCGCCCACCACAGCGCGTCCCTCAGCGGCGTCTGTTCGTCTTTCCAGTCGATGCTCAGTTCGCGATTGCGCGCCTCGATACAGGCGCACGAATGGTTCGCCACCAGGGCACATAGCCGTTTCGATGCCCCGATCGACTCGAGGAACACCGCCCCATCGATCGGATGGAACCCCGTTCGCACCAGCACGGGCGCGTAGCCGATGTCATGCAGCCACCCGGCCGCCACTAACAGCTCTGCATCGTCGACCACCGGCCCAGCTAGCGCTGCACGACTCGCTACGCCCTCCACATGCCGCAGCCGGCGCGGCAACACGGACAGGTGCGCACGAGCAGTCTCCGCTGCCCAGCCAACGAGGTCCACAGCCATGCCACCACCGTATCGACCACATCCGACGAGCGTTTAACTGCCGAATTTGGCTATATAGGATCAAGAGCGCCCGCGGCGGCGCATACGCGCCGCCGCCGCGCTACGACGCGCGGCGCTGGCTGATAAGGCGTCGCCCGCGGCGCGTCGGCGCGTCGGCGGCACGTTTGCGCCCTGGCAGAACGCCGACTGTTCCTGTCTGGCCGCCTTCTCCAACACCCTGACGGTGCTGGGCACGACGACTGCCCTACCGGACTTGCCTCCCGCAGCCGAGCACGAATCAGCCGGCCGGTGCCCGGTCAACCGGCCGTGGTCGCCTCCTCCCACGCTTCACCAGAGCACCTGGCGGTAGCGGACGGGACAGCGGGGCAGCGCTTCTGGTCGCCTTCGGGACCGAGGTCGGTGACGGGGGCGGTGCAGCCACGACCCGGGAGCAGATCGCGGCGGGGGCGAGGGCCGCGGTCCTTTCCGGGTCGACGGAATCTGCCCGAGGGGTGTACCAGACCACACCCACCCCGGCAAAGGCCAAGCGGTGTCGGCACCAGAGGCGGGCACGCGGCAATTCCCGGCCCATCCGGCGGTGACCTCCAAGGCTACGGCCGCGCGCCCCCCTCCGGCGCCGAGCCTTTGCCGGGGCGGGCGCGGCCTGGTCCAGGCGGAGCCCAGATCCCACCGACCCGGAAAGGACCACAACCATGACCCTCACCCCCGCCGCGACCTGCTCCCTGCGCGACTGCACCGCCCCCGCCACCGACCTCTACCACTACCAGTGGCAGAACCGCACCATCACCGATCACCTCTGCCCCGCCCACTACCGCCAGGCACTCCGCAACGACGCCGCCATGGAAGCGTTCGACCGCGACTACAACTGACCCGGAGGGGGCTCCGGCCCCCTCTCCCTCACGCCCCGGCGCGGTACTTGCGCGTCCTCCGGCCGCGTGGCCTTCCTCGGTGGTGGCCTGCATTGTGATCCCGCGCCCCTCACGCCTCAAGAGCGCCTATCGGCGTCCCTACGGGATCGGCATCCGCCGACTCTTGACCCGTGAGCCTCTGCGCGTGACAGGCAGGCCGTAGGGGCAGGCGGTAAGCCAGCCCCGAGGTGTGCACGCCACCACCGAGGAAGGCCAACCGTGGTCCAGACACGACGAAGGCTGCGGAGCATTCACCCCGCAGCCTCGGTACGCAGAACGTACGCAGCAGCACCAGCCGCGACCAACGCCGCCAAACGTGGGCACCGCAAAACGCCAGGTCATAGCCACTGACACCTACAGCCACCAACGAACCAAACGCCGAGATACTAGTCCGAGCTGTACTTCGACGTGTAAGTCGAAACCGGCTCCGACCGGGGATGAGCAGCCGGGGCGACCCGTTCGTCCACCGCTCGTCCCCAGGGATTTCAGCGAGTCCACCCGTTCTCGTGATCACTTCACCGATCGCGAAGCGGGTGGACTCGTTTGCGTTCTGCCACACCTGTTGTGGCATACAGCCCAGTACTCATTTCCCGGAAACGGAACCGGCGCGACGCCCCCGTGTTTGCGTGTGGTTCGCCGAACGACGGTGAGTGAGCCGGGTTATGGTGCGATCACCCCGGCGGGAGGCACGTGGCGGGGAACCAGGAGGGTGAGCCGGTCAGGTCGGCAAGCGATCGGCGCCGGCGCGCCGCGGCCGAGGAGGATGCGCCGTGCGTGGGAAATGGTCGATCGCGCTCGTCGCTGTCTCGGTAACGCTCGCGGTAACCGTCGGCGGGCTGGTGCTCCATCGGACGATGGCCGAGCCCACAACAGACCCGGAGGAGTACTCGGTGATCGACGGACAGCACCCTCTAGACCAGCCGGGCGGCGATCTCGCCGACCTCGAGGAACCTCTGATCGAAGGACCCGAGCCGACAACGGCCCGGGACTTCGTCGACGATTCCCGACCCGGCCCGGAGACGGCGCCCGAGACCCTGACACCATCCGGGCCTGGCGTGACTGACGAAGGCGGCGGGTGGACAGCGATCGTGCCGGAGAATTGCATTCGACAACTCGGTGACACCCGCACCAGCCAGGAGGGACACCGATGACCTACCAGCCGCCGCAAGGGTCGCCCGGACCGTCAGAACCGCGTTACGGCACGGCCAGAGCTGATGCAGTGCTTCAATGTCGATCTTCGTCGATCTTCGCGACAAGGTGAAGCTCACTCTGTGCGACACCCCGCTGGCCCGCACTCCGTAAGCACCGCGCTGACACGTAGACTGGGTTGAGATCAACAAGGAGGTCGATGATGGCGACGCCGCCTCCCGCCGACGAGCGGGTGCGACGTGCGCGGGTGATCAAGGCAGCGCGCACGACCAGCGAGTTGGAAGGCGCCCGAAGCACCGATGCCACGCGCGCAGACCAGGACGCCTATGTGCGCGGCGAGATCGACATCGAGCAGTTGAGCGCCAGAGTCCGGGCACGCTACAAGCTGGCCTGACGCCTTGTCTCGACTCGTCGACGACGGCGCTACCCGCCCGTGGGAGAGTGGGAACTTCGAGGCCAGGTGGCTCGGCTACTTCGTTCCCGGCACCTCGGTTCTTCGAAATCGGGTCGGCGCAACGACGGCAGAAGAACTTGTCGACGCGGAGAACGATCTGGTCGAAGTCCGTATCGCCGAGTTGCGCGAATGTCCCGATCGCGTTTCTCGGACCTACGACCTCGCACATCTTCAGGCACTGCACAAGTTCCTTTTTCAGGATGTGTACGAATGGGCGGGCGATCTGAGGACCGTCGGCATCGAAAAGGGTGGAGAATCATTCTGCCCACCTGCTGACATCGCCCGGCCAGTCGACCATATTGCCGCATTGATCGGAGAGTCCGACCGGCTCCGCCGTGTGGATGCGGACGATCTCCCACGTCAGCTGGCTTACCTGTACGACTACGTCAACTTCGCCCACCCGTTCCGTGAAGGCAACGGACGGACACAACGCGAATTCTTCGACCAACTCCTGTCGGAGTCCGGGCGCGGCCTCGCCTGGGACACGATCGACAAGGCGCAACTACATTCCGCATGTCATATCGCTCGCGCTGATAGTGATCTCGCCGCCCTCGAAGAGCTCTTCACTCGAATAGTGGATGACGAGCCCGCGTACTTCTACGATTGATTCTCTGTCCGAGGGTGGACGCCTTCCCATGGCACGGAGACGACCGATCGGGACAGGATGTGGTCATGACAGCGCAGATGAGCAGATCGCATGACCTCGCACCGGTGGACGACGCGACTGCCGAGCGGTTGGCGGGGGCGTTGCGGTGCGCCACGGTGTCCGGGACCGGGGAGCGGGCCGATGACAGCGCCGACGGGGAGTTCGTGCGGTTGGCGGCGCATCTCGAGGCGTGTTTTCCGCGGGTGCATGCCGAGCTGGAGCTCGAGCGGTTCGGGCACAGCAGGCTCTACCGTTGGCCGGGGGTCGAACCGGAGCGGGTGTCGGCGATTCTGCTGGCGCATCAGGATGTGGTGCCTGCCGGGGACGGGTGGACGCATCCGCCGTTCGCGGGCGTCGTGGACGACGGGTTCATCTGGGGGCGGGGGGCGATCGACGACAAGAGCCGGGTGCTGGCGATTCTGGAGGCGGTGGAGGCGGCGCTCGCGGCGGGGGTGCGGCCGCGGCACACCGTCTATCTGGCGTTCGGGCACGACGAGGAGGTGTTCGGGGACGCGGGGGCGGTGCTGATGGCGCGGCGGTTGCGGGATGCGGGGGTGCGGGCGGAGCTGCTGCTGGACGAGGGCGGGGTGATCACCGAGGGGGTGGCCGACGGGGTGTCGACGCCGGTGGCGTCGATCATGGTCGGTGAGAAAGGGTATGCGACGGTGCGGCTCTCGGTGCGGGAGACGGGCGGGCATTCCTCGATGCCGGGGCGGCAGACGGCGGTGGGGCGGATCGCGCGGGCGGTGGCGCGGGTGCAGGATCGGCCGTTGCCGCTGCGGTTGACGCCGGTGATCGCGGACATGCTGGCGCGGTTGCGGACGGTGATGCCGCCGGCGCGGCGGATGCTGCTCGGGGCAGCCGGGGTGGCGGGGCCGGTGATCACGCGGGTGATGGCGGCGCGTCCGCAGACCGAAGCGCTGGTGCGGACCACGACCGCGCCGACGGTCATCCGCGGCGGGGTGAAGGCCAATGTGTTGCCGCAGCACGCCGAGGCACTGGTGAATTTCCGTATCCTGCCCGGTGATTCGGTCGACGGGGTGCTCGCGCACTGCCGCCGGGTGATCCGGGACCGGGGTGTGACGGTGGAGTTGGTGGGGATGGCCTCGGAACCCTCCCGCACCGAGCGGCCGGGTCCGGCGTTCGACCTGGTCGCGCGGCTGGCGCGGCAGGTGGTGCCGGGGGTGGCGGTGACCAGCGGGCTGGTGCCGGGGGCGACGGACTCGCGACATTACGACGGGCTGGCGGCGACCCGCTGCAATTTCGCGCCGATCGTGCTGAGCGAGGCCGATCTGGCGACCATCCACGGAACCGACGAACGCATCTCGCGGGTGAACTACGCTCGCCTCATCGAGTTCAATCGGCGGTTGATCGGCGAACTCGCGGCCGGGCCGATCGGAGAGGAGCAGCGGTGAGCCAGACCAAGGACGGCTCGTTCGAGGGCACGGGGAGCCGGATCGCCTGGCGTGCCTGGCTGCCCGACGGGCCGGCGCGCGCGGCGATCGTGCTGGTGCACGGGGTGGCCGAGCATTCCGGCCGCTACGTGCACGTGGGCACCCGGCTGGCCGATGCCGGATACGCGGTGTATGCGCTCGACCATGTGGGGCACGGCAAGTCGGCGGGCGGCAAGGCCAACATCGGGTCGCTCGACGGTGCCGCCGACAACGTCGCGGGCATGCTCGACATCGCCGCGCGCGAGCACCCCGGTGTGCCGCGATTCCTGCTCGGGCATTCGATGGGCGCGCTGATCGTGCTGTATCTGGCGACGCGCGCGCCGATCGACGTCGCGGGCGTGGTGGTCTCGGCGCCGCCGCTCGAGATTCCGGTCGGCAACCCGTTGCAGAAACTGCTCGCGCCGGTGCTGACCAGACTGACCCCGAATCTCGGTGTATTGCAATTGGATTCGTCGTCGATCAGCCGCGACCCGGCCGTCGTCGCCGCCTACGATTCCGATCCGCTGGTCTACCGGGGCAAGCTGCCCGCCCGCACCGCCACCGAGATCCTCGACGGCTCGCTGACCGTGAAGCGGCGCCTCGGCAAGCTGACGGTGCCGACGCTGGTGCTGCACGGCACCGCCGACACCCTCGCCGCGCCGTCGAGCGCCGACCTCATCGAGCGCGGTGCCGCGGCCGAGGACCTGACCGTGCACCGTTACGACGGCCTCTATCACGAGGTGTTCAACGAGCCGGAGAAGGAGACCGTGTTCGCCGACCTGGAACGGTGGCTGCAGGACCATCTGACGACCCAGTAGGCTCGCGCCATGGGAACCACATCCAGCGCATCGGTGGCGTTCGTGCGCGCGACCTGGCACAGCGGGATCGTCGGCAAGGCACTCGAGGGCTTCACCGCCGAGTTCGCCGACCTCGGCTTCGACCCCGCGGCCATCGACGTCTACGAGGTGCCGGGCGCGTTCGAGATCCCGCTGCACGCCCAGCGGCTGGCCCGCAGCGGCCGCTACGCGGCGATCGTGGCGGCGGCGCTGGTCGTCGACGGCGGGATCTACCGGCACGAGTTCGTCGCCTCGGCGGTGATCGACGGGCTCATGCGGGTGCAGCTGGACACCGATGTGCCGGTGTTCTCGGTGGTGCTCACCCCGCACCACTTCCACGAGCACCGCGAGCACATCGACTACTTCACCGGGCATTTCGTCACCAAGGGCGCCGAGGCGGCGCGGGCGGTGGCCACCACGCTCGCCTCGCTGCGGTCGCTGCCCGCCGCCCGCTGACCCGGTCAGCCCGGTAACCGCAGCTCCGCGTACACGGCCCGGTGGTCGGATCCCGGGATGGTGATGCTCTCCACGCGCCCGGCGCCGCCGTCGGCGACCAGGACGTGGTCGATGCCGATCACCGGCCCCCAGGCGCGGTCCGCGGGCCAGGTGGGCAGCGGACCGGCACCGGCCAGCTCGGCGGCGGAGGCGAACCGGCCGCGCAGCAGGTCGCGGAACAGCGCGTGATCCATGGTGGCGTTGAAATCGCCGCCGACCACGGCGGGCCCCAGCTGGACGTCGAGGACCTCGCGCAGCCTGCGCATTTCCGCGCTCCAGGCGGGGAAGTTCATCGGCGGCGGGACCGGGTGGACCGCGAACACCGTGACCGGGCCGCGCTGCGGATGGTCCATCGTCGCGGAGAGGTTCGCCAGCAGGAACCCGTCCAGTTTCCGGGTGTCGTGCAGCGGATAGCGGCTGAAGATGCCCGTTCCCGCGCCGCCGGGGCCGGGCTCGAGGTGGTGATACGGCAGGTCGGCGGCGAGGTCGGCGGTCAGCTGGTGCGCCGCGTCGGGCGTCAGCTCCTGCACGGTGAGCAGTTCCACGCCACGGCCGCGCACCTCCCCCACCACCGCGTCCAGATCCGAACCGCCGAACAGCAGATTCGACTGCAGCACACGCAGTTCCGGCCCGCTCGCGGCCCGGCCGTCGGGCACGAAGGCGGGCAGCTGCGTCCAGACCACCGCGGCCACGACCACCCCCGCCACGGCGGCGCTACGCCAGCCGCGCACGATCAGGAACAGCAACAGCGCGACCAGCGCGCCGAGCATGAAGTAGGAAGCACCCGAGGCGGCCAGCGCCGGCCATTGCGACCGCCAGCCCCGCAGGTGCAACACGATTCCGGCGATCCCCACCAGCAGACCGCACCAGCCCAGTCCGAGCACGGCCCGCATCGTCCACATTCGCATGTCCCCGACCCTAGGCGGGCCCGCCAACGGTCGACTTGCCACCCGCATAACGGCGGGCGTCGTACGCTCGGCGTGGGAGGCGAACCGATGTACTACGAACAGGTGACGGTGGCGGGCGGGCTCACCGCCGTGGACGCCGAGGAACTCGCGCAGGTGGCGGGCCGGTACCGGGCGCGGGTGACGTTCACCGCGCACGGCCGCAGTGTGCACGCGCCGGTGCTGCCGTACTGCTGGGACGTGCTGCGAGTGGCCGCGGGCGACACGGTGGCGGTGACGGTCGAAGCCGGACCGAGCGCCGACGAGGAGCGCGCCGCGCTGCGCGAGGTCGCGGCCCGGCTGGGCATGTTCGCCCCGCCTCAGGAGCCGAAGACGCGCTCCACGACCGCCCTGGCACGCCGGGTGATGCGCAGGTAGTGGTCGAGGAATTCGCTACCGCCGTCGTTGTTCGGCCAACCGGCCACGGTGGCGACCGCCGAGAGCAGCCTGCCCGGGCCGGGTAGCTGGTCGGAGGGCTTGCCGCGCACCAGGACCAGTGCGTTGCGCGCCTTGGTGGCCAGCAGCCAGGAGTCGCGCAGCAGGGCGACGTCCTCGGCCGCCAGCAGCTCCGCCTTCTCGATGGCCGCCAGCGTCTCGAGCGTGGCGGTGTTGTGCAGCGACTCCACCTCGTGGGCGTGGCGCAGTTGCAGCAGCTGCACGGTCCATTCGATGTCGGCGAGGCCGCCGCGACCGAGTTTGGTGTGGGTGGCGGGGTCGGCGCCGCGCGGCAGCCGCTCGGAGTCGACCCTGGCCTTGATGCGGCGGATCTCGCGCACGGCGTCCTCGGACACGCCACCGGCCGGATAGCGGACCTTGTCCACGGCGTGCAGGAACCGCACGCCGAGCTCCTGATCACCGGCCACCTGGTGGGCCCGCAGCAGCGCCTGCACCTCCCAGGACTGCGCCCACTGCCCGTAGTAGGCCTGGTAGGCGCTCAGCGTGCGGACCAGCGCGCCGCTGCGGCCCTCCGGTCGCAGCCCCGCGTCGACGTGCAGCGGCGGGTCGGTGCTCGGTGCGCCCAACAGCCGCTGCACCCGCTCGGCCACCGTGTTGGCCCACTTCACGGCCTTGGTCTCGTCGACGCCTGGCCGCGGTTCGCACACGAACAGCACGTCGGCGTCGGAGCCGTAACCCAGCTCCATGCCGCCCAGCCTGCCCATGCCGATGACGGCGAAGGCGGCGGGCGCCGGTTCACCCGATTCGGCCTCGCCGGCCCGGATCACCGCCGCCAGGGCCGCGTCCAGCACCGCCACCCACACCGACGACAGTGCCCGGCACACCTGCGGCACCTCCAGCATGCCGAGCAGATCCGCCGAGGCCACCCGTGCCAGCTCGTGCCTGCGCAGCGAGCGGGCCGCCGCGACCGCCCGGTTCGGATCGTCGTAACGGGCGGCGGCGGTGAGGATGCCGCGCGCGACCTCCTCCGGCTGCGGACCGAGCAACAGCGGGCCGTGCGGACCGTCGGCGAACATCCGGATGGTCTCGGGCGCGTTGATGAGCAGATCGGGCAGGAACTCCGAGGAGCCGAGCACGATCATCAGCCGTTGCGCGACCGCGCCCTCGTCGCGCAGCTCGCGCAGGAACCAGGTCTGCTCGTCGAGCGCTTCCGACACCTGGCGGTAGGCGAGCAGGCCCGCGTCGGGATTCGGTGTCTCGCCGAGCCATTCGAGCAGCGTCGGCAGCAGCAGCGCCTGGATGCGGCCCTTGCGCGACACTCCCCCGGTGAGCGCCTTCAGGTGGCCGAAGGCGTTCTCGGGGGCGGCGTAACCGAGCGCGGCCAGCTGCCGGACGGCGGCGTCGGGGCTCAGCCGCAGCGCGTCCGGGTCCATCCGGACGACCGCCTCGAGCAGCGGCCGGTAGAACAGCTTGGCGTGCAGGCGCCGCACCCGCACCGCGTTGCGGCGGATCTCCGAGCGCAGCACGCCCATCGCGTCCTGCCTGCCGTCGGGGCGGATGTGGGCGGCGCGGGCCAGCCAGCGCATGCCCTCCTCGTCGTCGTCGGCGGGCAGGGTGTGGGTGCGCTTGAGCCGCTGCAACTGCAGCCGGTGCTCGAGCAGGCGCAGGAATTCGTAGGAGGCGGTGAGGTTCGCGGCGTCGTCGCGGCCCACGTAACCGCCCGCCGCCAACGCCGACAGCGCGTCGACGGTGCTGGCGACGTGCAGGTTCTCGTCCACCCGGCCGTGCACCAATTGCAAGAGCTGCACGGCGAATTCGACGTCGCGCAGGCTGCCGCGGCCGAGTTTCAGCTCGCGCTCCCGCAGTTCGGCGGGCACCAGATCCTCGACGCGCCTGCGCATGCCCTGCACCTCGGGCACGAAGTCGGGCCGTTCGGAGGCCGTCCACACCATCGGCATCACCGCGTCGCGGTATTCGCGGCCCAGCTCCAGATCGCCGGTCATCGGCCGGTTCTTCAACAGCGCCTGGAACTCCCAGGTGCGGGCCCAGCGCTTGTAGTAGGTCAGGTGCGAGTCCAGGGTGCGCACCAGCGCGCCCTGCTTACCCTCCGGCCGCAGGGCCGCGTCGACCTCGAAGAAAGCCTGGCTGCCGACGCTCATCATCTCCGCGGCCAGCCGGGTCGCGGTCGCGTCGGCGGGCTCGGCGACGAACACCACATCCACGTCGCTGACGTAGTTCAGTTCCCGCGCACCGCATTTGCCCATCGCGATCACGGCCAGGCGCACCGGACACGGCTGGTCCTTGCACACCCGCGCCACCGCCACCGCCAGCGCCGCGGTGAGCGCCGCGTCGGCCAGATCGGTGAGGTGCCTGCCGACCACCCGATACGGCAGCACCGGCTCGTTCTCCACGGTGGCGGCCAGGTCGAGCGCGGCCAGCAACATCAGCTGGTCGCGGTAGCGGCAGCGCAGCAGCGCGACCGCCTCCGGGCCCGCGATCCCGGCACGGAACAGCATGGGTCCGGCGTGCGGGCCCGCCTCCGGGGTCGCCTGCACGGCCGCGAGGAGGTCGGCCAGCAGCTCGTCGCGGTCGGGCAGATCACCGCGGCGCAACACCTCCCAGGCGGCGGGTTCGGCGACCAGGTGGTCGCCCAGCGCCGTGGAGGAACCCAGCAGCGCGAACAGCCGGCCGCGCAGCGAGGTGTCGGTGCGGATCGCGGAATCCAGCCGCTGCCAATCGCTTCCGAGTGCCTCGCGCAGCCGCATCAGGGTGTTCAGCGCGAGGTCGGCGTCGGGGGCGCGGGAGAGCGCCCACAGCACCGGGATGCTCTCGACGTTGTCCCAGCCCAGCTCGCGCAGCGAGGCCGCGGCCGTCGGATCGAGCAGGCCGAGCCGGCCCACACCGGGCACGGCGGAACGGGCAGATGGGGGCCGGACCATGAACCCAACCTACCGTGCTAGAGACCCAGGTACTCCCGCAGCTCGAACGGTGTCACCTGGCTGCGGTAGTCGGCCCATTCGCGTCGCTTGTTGCGCAGGAAGAAGTCGAACACGTGCTCGCCCAGCGTCTCGGCGACCAGCTCGGAACGCTCCATCGCCTGCAGTGCCTCGTCGAGGGTGCCCGGCAGCTCGCGGAAGCCCATCGCGCGCCGCTCCGCCGAGGTCAGCGACCACACGTCGTCCTCGGCCTCCGGCGGCAGCGTGTAACCCTTCTCGATGCCGCGCATGCCGGCGGCCAGCAGCACCGCGAAGGTGAGGTAGGGGTTGCAGGCCGAATCGGGGCTGCGGATCTCGACGCGGCGCGAGGACGCCTTGTTCGGGGTGTACATGGGCACGCGCACCAGCGCCGAGCGGTTCGACCGGCCCCAGGACGCGGCCGTGGGCGCCTCGCCGCCGTGGATGAGCCGCTTGTAGGAGTTGACCCACTGGTTGGTGATCGCGCTGATCTCCGAGGCGTGCTCGAGGATGCCCGCGATGAACGCGCGGGCCGTGGCCGACAGGTTGTCCGGGTCGTCCGGGTCGGCGAAGGCGTTGGTCTCGCCCTCGAACAGGCTCATGTGGGTGTGCATCGCCGAGCCCGGCCACTCCGCGAACGGCTTGGGCATGAACGTGGCCCGCACGCCCTCGTCGATCGCCACCTCCTTGATGAGGTAGCGGAAGGTCATCACGTTGTCGGCCATCGACAGCGCGTCGGCGTAGCGCAGGTCGATCTCCTGCTGGCCGGGCGCGCCCTCGTGGTGGCTGAACTCCACCGAGATGCCCATCGATTCCAGGGCGTCGATGGCGTGCCTGCGGAAGTTCGGCGCCGCGTCGTGCACCGCCTGGTCGAAGAAACCACCGGAATCGGCGGGCCGCGGCGGTGAGCCGTCCTGCGGGCCGTTCTCGAGCAGGAAGAACTCGATCTCGGGGTGCACGTAGCAGCTGAACCCGACATCGCCCGCCTTGTTCAGCTGCCTGCGCAGCACGTGCCGGGGGTCGGCCCAGGACGGCGAGCCGTCGGGCATGGTGATGTCGCAGAACATCCGCGCCGAGTGCTGGTGGCCCTTGCTGGTGGCCCACGGCAGCACCTGGAAGGTGGAAGGATCCGGCCGCGCGACCATGTCGGCCTCCGAGACCCGGGCGAAACCCTCGATCGCCGATCCGTCGAAACCGATCCCCTCCTCGAAGGCGCCTTCGAGTTCGGCGGGGGCGATGGCCACGGACTTGAGGTAGCCCAAGACGTCGGTGAACCAGAGCCGTACGAAGCGGATGTCCCGCTCTTCGAGCGTCCGCAGCACGAATTCCTTCTGGCGATCCATGCTCGCGAGCGTAGGCACCCGGCGTTAAATCCGTGTTACATGAGGAATATGTGTTGTTTTTCCGACCGCGGCGCGACTCAGCAGGTGAGGCCCGCGGGCGGGATCGTCAGGTCGACGAGATAGGCGATGACGGCGCTGTCCAAGCACTCGTTGCCCGCCACCAGCGCGGCGGTGTGGCGGTTGCCGCGGAAGGTGACGAGCGCGGCGCCGAGCTGGGCGGCCAGGTCGACACCGGCTTGATAGGGCGTGGCCGGGTCCTCGGTGGTCGAGACCACCACCGTGGTGGGCAGGCCCTGCACGGAGATGCTGTGCGGCTCCCCCGAGTTGGGCACCGGCCAGGCGGCGCACAGTTCCAGCGGGGCGGCGCCGGTGCCGCGACCGTCGTCCAGGAAGGGTGCGGCCTTGCGGTACTCGGTGTCCTGGCGGGCGGCCACCGCCGGGTCGGTGACGCGCGGGTCGTCCACGCAGCGGATGGCGTTGAACGCGTCCTGGGTGTTGCGGTAGGTGCCGTCGTCGCGGCGGCCGTCGTAGAGGTCGGCCAGTTGCAGCAGCGTGTCACCGCGCCCGTCGCGCAGTTCCTGCAGACCGAGGGTGAGCACCTGCCACAGGTCGTCGGTGTAGAGGGTCTGGGTGACGCCGGTGATCGCGTCGTTGTAGCTCAGGCCGCGCGGGTCGGTGGTGGCGGCGGGCCGCTCCCACAGCGGGTCGACGAGTTCGCGGAAGCGGGCCACGGCCTGGGCCGGATCGGTGCCGAGCGGGCAGTCGGGGGTGCGGGCGCAGTCGGCGGCGTAGGCGTCGAAGGCGCGCTGGAAGCCCGCGGCTTGGCGCAGCGATTCCTGCACCGGGTCCTGGGAGGAGTCGACCGCGCCGTCGAGGACCAGGGCGCGCACCCGGTCGGGGAACTTCTCGGCGTAGAGCGACCCGAGCTTGGTGCCGTAGGAGTAGCCGAGGTAGGTCAGCTTCGGATCGCCCAGGACCGCGCGGATGACGTCCATGTCCTGCACCACCTCGCGGGTGCCGACGTGCTCGAGCAGTTCCGCACCGCTGCGTTGCGCGCACTTGGCCGCGTAGTCGCGGTTGTCGGCCTCGGCGGCGGCGATGCCCGCCGGGGTGTTGTCCTCGGGACGTTCGGCGCGCTCGGCGTCGGCTTCCGGCGGGGTCAGGCAGGTGATCGCCGGGGTCGAGGCGCCGACGCCGCGCGGATCGAAACCCACCCGGTCGAACCGCTCCGACAGCGGCGTCTGGTTCGCGATGGCGACGGTGTCGAGGCCGGAGACCCCCGGGCCGCCGGGGTTGAGCAACAGCGAACCGATCTTGGCTCCCGACGCCGGAATCCGCGACAGGGCGATCTGCGCGGTCGGCCCGGCCGGGTCGGCGTAGTCGACCGGCACCTCGATGCGGGCGCACTGCGCGTTGGGCGGCAGCCGCACCTGGTCGTCGGTGAAGCCGGCGCACGGCCCCCACGGCACCGCCTGCTCGTAGAACCGTTCCAGCCCGGCGGGCGCGGCAGGCATCGGCCCGGCCTGCTCACCCCGCTCGATCGTGCACCCGGCCGCCACCACGGCCAACGCCGCCACCAGCACCCCGCACCCACGCCGCAATCCCATGCCCCGATCCTGCCAGTTACCCCCGGCGGGCCCGGCGATCAGGCGCTGCCCACGCGTGCCGCGCACCTCGAACCCGGTACCGGCACCCGACGTGGCCGTCGCCGACCGCACCCGCTCACGGGCGGAGCAGGAAGTCCACCAACTCGGCGCGCTCGGCGGCGGAGGGCCGGCCGCCACGCGGGGAACTGGCCAGGTGCAGGGCGCCGATACCGATCGCGAAGGTCCATTCGGCGCGGCGCGCGGCGGTCTCGGGGTCGAATCCGTGATCGGCGAAGGCGCGACGCACCGCGCGGCGGGCGTGCCGGTCGGAGGCGCGCACGCTGGCGGCGGCGCGCGGGTCGGAGCGGGCCCATTCGCGCATCGCCCGCTCCAGCGTCCAGTGCCGGGGGCTCACGAGCAGGCCCATCATGGCGACCAGGCGTTCGCGCGGTGGCTGCTCGGCCAGGGCGTCCATCCGGCGGTGCTCGGCGTCGCTCCAGTCGCCCCAGGAGTCCACCAGGGCGTTCTTGAACGAGGTGATGTCCTGGAAATGGTGGTAGAAGCTGCCCTTGGTCACGCCCAGACGGCGGCACAGCTCGTCGACCTTGAGCGCGCGAAAGCCCTGCTCGGCCAGCACCGTGTACCCGGCCTGGAGCCAATCGTCGACCGTCAGCTGGACGGCACCGCGTGCCCGCGCCACCGGGCCAGCTTAGGTCGGGATCGTCCGCCCGGCGCTCGCGGCCTCGGCCGCGACACCCGCCACGATCCTGTCGGCCACGGAGTGCGCGGAGCGGACGGGGTCGCCGGGCGGTCGACCGTTGGCAGCCATCGAAGGCTGCGCGGTGGCGGATTTCGTGGTACCGCACGAGGACTGGATGCTTGTGCCCCGTGACCACGGCGCCGACAACATCTGCACCCCGGTCACGCGCACGCATCCAACGCCGCGATCGGACACCCGGACAAGGGACTCCACGAGATCGCCGACGCCTACCACTACTATCTGGTCCGAACCAGCGCGAGCCCCTCACCGAAGCGGTGCGGATCATCGGGGACTGGTTGCACCGACACGATCTGGCACCCACCACATGAACCCTTCCGACACCACCGAGACCCCCGGCGCGCTGGACGGCATCCGCGTGCTCGAGGTCGGCACCTTGATCTCCGGGCCGTTCGCCGCCCGCCTGCTGGGCGACATGGGCGCCGAGGTGCTCAAGATCGAGCCACCCGACCGTCCCGACCCGCTGCGCACCTGGGGGCAGGCCGAACTCGACGGCCACCACTTCTTCTGGACCGTGCACGCCCGCAACAAGAAGGCGCTCACGCTGAACCTGCGCGAGCCCGCGGGCCGCGACCTGTTCCTGGAGCTGGTCGCGCGCTCGGACATCGTCGTCGAGAACTTCCGCCCCGGCACCCTGGAGAAATGGGGCCTGGACTACGAGACGCTGCGCGCGCGCAACCGCGGCATCATCCTGGTGCGGGTGTCCGGCTACGGCCAGACCGGCCCGGACGCGCACAAGGCCGGGTACGCCTCGGTGGCCGAGGCCGCCAGCGGTCTGCGGCACATGAACGGCTTCCCGGGCGGTCCGCCGCCGCGCCTGGCGCTGTCGCTGGGTGACAGCCTGGCGGGCATGTTCGCGGTGCAGGGCGCGCTGGCCGCGCTCTACCGTCGCACCGTCACCGGCGAAGGGCAGGTCGTCGACGCCGCGCTGACCGAATCCTGCCTGGCCATCCAGGAATCCACCATTCCCGACTACGACGTGGGCGGGGTGGTGCGCGGCCCGTCCGGCACCCGCCTGGAAGGCATCGCGCCCTCGAACATCTACCGCAGCGCCGACGGCAGCTGGGTGGTGATCGCCGCGAACCAGGACACGGTCTTCCGTCGCCTGTGCGCCGCGATGGGGCAACCGGAACTCGCCGACGACCCGCGCTTCGCCGACCACGTCGCGCGCGGGCGCAACCAGGACGAGCTGGACCGCATCATCGGCGACTGGGCGGCGCAGCGGCAGCCCGACGACATCATCGCCACGCTCAACGCCGCCGGGGTGATCTCCGGGCCGATCAACACCGTGGCCGAGGTCGTGCGCGATCCGCAGCTGCGCTCGCGCGGCATGATCGCCGAGCACTACGACGAGCGGATCGGGCGCGCGGTGCTGGGGCCCGGCATCGTCCCGGTGCTGTCGCAGACGCCGGGACGGATCCGGAACGCGGGCTCGGCCCACCCGGGGCAGCACAACGAGGAGATCTACCGGGGGTTGCTGGGCAAGAGCGCCGAGGAGCTGGCGGAGCTGCGCGCGGCCGGGGTGGTCTGAACCGCCGTGGTGTCCGCGCTGCTGCTGCTCGTCGCGGCCGGGCAGCTGGCCTGTGTGGGGGTGTTGTGGACGCGGGTCACCCGGGTGCCGCGGGTCTGGTTGCTGGGTGTGGTCGGGGTGGGGCTGGCCTATGACTCGGCGGTGATCGGGCTGGGTGCGGTGCTCGGCGAGGGGGCTTTCCTGCACGTGCTGAGCGTGCCGCGGTTCGTCGCGCACGCGGTGCTCACGCCGTTGTTGATCGTCTGGGCGGCGGACCGGCTCGGGGCGCGGCGCGGCACGGAGGACGGGCGTCGCGACCGATCGGTGTCCGCTGCACGCGGTTGGTGGTGGACGGCCGTGGTGCTCACCGGCGCGCTGCTGGCCGGGGGTGTGCTGACCGAACTACCCCATCTGCGGCTGGTGCCGCGCGAGTACGCCGACACCCTGCGCTACGCGGCCGAACATCCCGCGCCGCCGGTGCCCGCGCTGGTGGTCGGCATCGTCATGCTCGCCGCCGGAATCGTGCTGTGGCGCAAGGAGTCCGCGCGGACGCTGCTGATCGGCACGGTGGTGCTGATCGGCGCGTCGGCGGCCGCCGTGGCCGTGCCGCCGCTCGGCAACGTGGGCGAGGCGGCGCTGCTCGTCGGGCTGGTCGCCGCCGAGCTGCATGCCCGGCGGGAGTCAGTCGGCGTCACCGTCTGATTCGGCCAGGACCACCACGCCGCTGTCGGCCTCGAGCAGCGGAATCGTCCGGGCCGCGGCGTCGTCGACGTGGATGCGGGGGTGCGTCGGCGGCTCGGATTCGTAGTAGGTGCCCGGGCCGTAGAGCTGGCCGTAGCGGACCACCACACCACCGATCCCGAGGACGGCCCGTTCGTGGACCGCGACGGCGTCACCGCGACCGGGCGGCGTCCAGGCGATGCTCTGCGCCAGGAAGCGCGGCGCGGCGGCCGCGGTGGCGGCCGCGATCAGGTTCGCGGTGCCCTCCGTGCGGATGCGGGCGTTGGCGTCGGCACGGGCGGGGATCTGCGCGGGGTCGTCGGGAAGGTCGGTGAGCTGATGCATGACCAGGTCGGGACGGAACCCGACCACCGCGTCGGTCAGCGCCGCCCGGTCGTAGACGTCCACGACCACCGGCACGCCACCCGCCGCCGCGATCCCCGCGGCCCGCTCGACGGCGCGGGTGGTACCCGCGACCTGGTGACCCGCCGCGACCAGCAGCGGCAGCAGCCGAACACCGAGAACGCCGGTCGCACCGGCGAGGAAGACGCGCACGGGGGGAGCTTAATGTTCGTGACGGTGCGGCCGTTCGCGACCGGATGCCTCCTACGGTCGATTCGGGATGCGATCGCGCGCGACGGCCGCGAGGTCGACCTGGCGATGGGCGTTCGACAGCGTCGTCACGGTGCAGGTGCCCAGCGGTCCGACGCGGTCGTACACGATCGCGGTGCCGATCGAGATGCCGGCGTCGGCGAAGGTGTTCTCGGCGTAGAGGCCGAGCTCGAAGCCAGCTGGCAGACGCGAGAGCGCCAGGGTGACATCGGCATTGATGTAACCGGCGCCGTGCGTGCCCCAGTGGCACACCTGATTCGCCGCGTCGGCGGTGAGTGCCGCCCGTCGGAAGGGCGTGGCCTGCTCCCCGATCACGACCGGCGGCATGCTGTGCCAGGACGCCTTGCGGTCGGCGTTCTGATTCGCCGCGAAATCCCCGGTCCAGGCCGCGCTGCCGCTCCGGAACAGCGGCGGCCCGCCGTCGACGGGCACGCAGCCCGGCGGCGGCACCGGCAGGTCGAGGTCCCGCGTCCACACCCGGCCCGGCGGCTGCTCGCCCCGGCGCAGAAACACCCCCGAGGCACGCACCCGTTCGTGCCCGCCCTGCACGATCCACACCTCCGCGACGACGATCCTGGAACCGGCGCGGATCACGTCGGAGCGGAGTTCGATCGGTGCGTCGAACACCGGCGCGAACAGATCGGCGGTGAATCGGGCGGGCACGAAACCCGTGGGGCACAGCGCTTCCAACCCTCGGCCCAGCAGCCCGCACACCGCCACGCCGCCGAGATGGTCCGGCCGCCACCAGCTCACCGCCACCGGTTCGGGGTGGAACACCTCACCCCGTCTGGTGAAGAACCCCACCATCGCCTACCACCCGTTCGCCGCCGTCCCGATCCGATTGCCGCCGAATGTAACCGGTGAAGCGGACGCACGGCGGTGGATCGGCCGAGCTTCTTCGCGTGCCCGGCCTGTTCGACCCCGAGCGCCCAGGCGACACCGCCTCGATCAGCCACAGCTTCGAGTACACGTCGACCCCGCCCTGGTCGCGGGCGCCGCCGGGCGGCACAACGGATTCTCCGGGAATCGCACTCGCCGCGGAGCTGCGGAACGCAAAGGTCTAGCGCGGTTCGCCGCCCAGCACCCACAGGTGGCCGAACGGGTCACGCACGCCGCCTTGCCGTCGACCGTACGGACGGTTCTCCACCGGAATCACGAGTTCGCCGCCGTGCCGGACCATCTGTGCTGCGGTCGCGTCGGGGTCGGGCACGGTGAGCATGATCAGCACCGGTGAGCCGCCGCTCGATTCGGGGTCACACCATCCCCACTCCGGAACGCTGTGGGCCAGGGCGAAGGTGGCCGCCGCGCCACCCGGGAGGCGAACTCGGGCGTCACTCCCGGGGCACGGCGCATCATCTCGCGCAAGCGCCGTGGGCTCAGGTGCGCCTCGCCGGCCAGTGTCGGCACCGGCACCGTCCCGCCACCGGCGCGGATCCTGCCCAGCGTCAGGAAGGCGTCGTCGGGTCCGGCGGCGCGATCGGTACCGACCAGCCGCTCGAGGAGGCGGACGCCCATGACGTGCACTCGGTCACCGACCGGCCGGCCGGCCAATTCCTCGCACAACGCGTCCACCCACCGCAGCACCGCGTCGGCCGCGAGACCGCCCGCGTCCACGTCGCTCAGCGGCACGCCGATGCCGCAGGGCTGCGGGCGCCAACTCGGCGTAGACCACCGGCCGCCGGGAGCACAGCACCGTCGCGGGCGTCGCGCCCCCGGCCGCATCAGTCCGGTCCCCACGGTCCGGGCGGTATGGACCGCGCCGTCGTAGCGGAACTCCAGCGGGGCGCCCAGGCTCACCACCACCGCGTCGACAGCGTCGAGACCGCCCGGTGCACACGATCGGGTCCCTCGTGTTCGCCCGCGGTCACCACGCCGATACCCACGGCCCGACACGCGCGACGCAGTTCCACCGTCGCGTCGTCGCACGGCGCGGCGGGCCGGGGGCGGTGACGGCGACGCATCCGCGGACGTCCCTGTGACCAATCGCACCCGCGTGCGCCCCTGTTTCCGCGGCGACCCCGGGTGGCACACTGGAGGCGTCAGAGAACCCGGGGACCCGAGAGCGGCCTCGAGGCGACAACACGAAAGGGACGACGATGTCCGTATCCGATTCGGAAACCCCTGCCTACGGTGCGGCGCAGCCAGCTCAGCCGCGGCGCAAGACGCGCATCCCGCACCTGCGGCAGATGAAGGCCGACGGTGAGCGCTGGGCGATGCTCACCGCCTACGACTACTCCTCGGCGCGACTGTTCGAGGAGGCGGGCATCCCGGTCCTGCTGGTCGGCGACTCCGCCGCCAACGTCGTCTACGGCTACGACACCACCGTGCCGATCACCGTCGACGAACTGATCCCGCTGGTGCGCGGCGTGGTGCGCGGCGCACCGCACGCCCTGGTGGTCGCCGACCTGCCGTTCGGCACCTACGAGGGCTCGGCGCAGCAGGCGCTGGCGGCCGCCACCCGTTTCATGAAGGAGGGCGGCGCGCACGCGGTGAAACTGGAGGGTGGCGAGCGCGTAGCCGAGCAGATCGCGCTGCTCACCGCCGCGGGCATTCCCGTGATGGCGCACATCGGTTTCACCCCGCAGAGCGTGAACACCCTCGGCGGGTTCCGGGTGCAGGGCCGCGGCGACGGCGCCGAACAGCTCATCGCCGACGCGATCGCGGTGCAGGAGGCGGGCGCGTTCTCGGTGGTGATGGAGATGGTGCCCGCGGAGCTGGCCGGACAGGTCACCCGCAAGCTCACCATCCCGACGATCGGCATCGGCGCCGGTCCCGACTGCGACGCGCAGGTGTTGGTGTGGCAGGACATGGCCGGGTACACCAGCGGCAAGACCACCAAGTTCGTCAAGCGCTTCGGCGACATCGGCGACCAGCTGCGCGCGGCGGCGGCCGCCTACGCCGCCGAGGTCCGCGAGGGCACCTTCCCCGGGCCCGAGCACAGCTTCTGACACGGCATCGAGCGGGCCGGCCGGTTCGCCGTCCGGCCCGCTCGTCCGTCGGTTGCGCGCCGCCCGCGGCGGGAAATGGCAGACTCGGAGCCGACATTCTCGACTCGAGCAGAGGTATCGATGCCGCACAGCCGTTGGATCTCCCGCAGCCCCATGCTGGTCGCCGCCGCGTTCGCCGTCGCGGCGTTGAGCGCGTGCGGCACGTCCGGTGACCCGAACCCCGCCGGTAGCTCGGGGCCGACCACCTCGTCGGCCACCACCACCCAGGCGCCCACCACCCAGCGACCGGAACCGCAGGTGAGCGAGGCGGCCGCGCAGAAGCTGTGCGACGCGATCCGCCCCGAACTCTCCAACTTCCGCGTCCAGGGCCCGACGCTCGGCCGGGTCGGATTGAACCTGATCGTGCACCCGTGGGGCCTGCAGAACGGCATCGACGTGCTCAACAACAAGACCGTCGTCGACACCGCGACCAGCAAGAGCTGCCCGGACGTGCGCCAGCAGGCCATCGAGGCGCTCGAGGTGCCGGATCTGGCGACGGTCGTCGTGGGGCTGTGATGCGCCGCGAACTGTATCCGCCGATCGAGCCGTTCGACTCCGGCATGCTCGACGTCGGGGAAGGCCAACGGGTGTATTGGGAGGTCAGCGGCAACCCCGAGGGCAAGCCGGTGGTCTTCCTGCACGGCGGCCCCGGCGGTGGTACCGCACCGCTGCACCGGCGCTTCTTCGACCCGGCCTGCTACCGGATCGTGCTGTTCGACCAGCGCGGATGCGGCCGCTCCACCCCGCACATCGCCGACGGCGCGGACCTGTCGGTCAACACCACCTGGCACCTCGTCGCCGACATCGAGGCGCTGCGCGAGCATCTGGGCGTCGAACGCTGGCAGGTGTTCGGCGGGTCCTGGGGCTCCACGCTGGCGCTGGCCTACGCGCAACGCCATCCCGAGCGGGTCACGGAGATGGTGTTGCGCGGAGTGTTCCTGTTGCGGCGCAAGGAGATCGACTGGTACTACAACGGCGCCGCCGGCTACGTCTACCCCGACGAGTGGGAGAAGTTCCTCGCACCGGTGCCCGCCGGCGAACGCGACGGCGACCTGGTGGCGGCCTACCACCGGCTGCTGCACTCCCCCGACCCCGCGGTGGTCGAGCGGGCGGCCGTCGCCTGGTCGGTGTGGGAGGGGTCGACGAGTTCCCTGCTGCCGCACCCGGATCGGGTCGCCGAGACCGCCGAGCCGCGGTTCGCGATCGCGTTCGCCCGCATCGAGAACCATTACTTCCGCCACGGCGGCTTCCTCGCCGAAGGCCAGCTGCTGCGCGACATCGACCGGATCGCGCACCTGCCGGTGGAGATCGTGCAGGGCCGCCACGACATCGTCTGCCCGGCGGTGAGCGCCTGGGAGTTGCACCGGGCGTGGCCGGGATCGCGGCTGCACATCGTCGACGACGCCGGACACGCGGCCAACGAGCCCGGCATCGTCCACCATCTGGTCGAGGCCACGGATCGGTTCGCGAAGGAGGGCTGAATGAGCGACGCCGGGTCCGCGCTCGCCGCCGCGCTGGCCGCCGACATCGATCGACTGCTCGCCGCCGAGCCCGAAGTGCGGGCCGACGCCCCCGATTCGGTGCATCAGATGCGGGTGGCGACGCGCAGGCTGCGCAGCGTGCTGAAGTCCTATCGCACACTGCTGCACAAGGATCCGGCCGCCGAACTCGGCGCGGAACTGCGATGGCTGGCCGGGTTGCTCGGCGCCGCCCGGGACGCGGAGGTGCGAGCCGAGCGTTTCACCGCCCTGCTCGCCGCCGACCGGGAGACCAGCGCGGATCGCCGCGCGGCCGTCGCGGCCCGGCTGGTCGACGGCGAGCGGGAGCGCTACGCGAGCGCCCATGCCGCGGTGCTGGACGTCCTCGACGGCGAGCGGTACCGCGCGCTGCGGCGGGCCCTCGAGCGCTGGCGCGCGCAGCCGCCGCTGCGCCCCGCCCGTGCCGCCCGGCCCGCCGCGGAGTTCTTCGGTGTGGTGCTCGAACGCGACAGCGAACGGTTGGAGGCGCAGATCCGCGGCGAGCCGAGCGTGCCGGCGGCCGACCGGCTCGAGGCGCTGCACGACATCCGCAAGAGCGCCAAACGGCTGCGCTACTGCGCCGAGGCCGCCGAGCGCGTGCTCGGCGAGGCCGCCGCCACCCAGCGGGAACGCGCCAAACACCTGCAAACCGTCCTCGGCGATCACCGCGACGCGGTGGAGTCCGAACACGCCCTGCTCGACGCCGCCGCCGCGGCCGAACGGGCGGGCGAGGACACCACCGTCTACCGCAACCTGGCGGCCACCGAAGCCGCCGCGGCGCAGCGGTGCCTGGCGCGGTATCCGCACGCGGCGCAGGTATTCACGCGAGCAGACTGACTGGTGCCGGGGCGCGCCGGACGGGAACCGATCAGGCTCGGTACGCGAAGCCGATCGTGCGGCTCACCGGGTCGGCCGTCGTCAGCGTCACCCGCACCCGCTGCCCTTCCGGCGGCTCGCCGGTGCACGGACCGAGCAGGGGCGGATCGGCGACGAAGATCTCCGCGGGCCGGTTGCCCTCGGCCGCCCGCAGCACCGACGCCTCGAACTCGGTGCCGATCCGGGGCGCCAGCAGGGTGGCCTCGGTGAGGTCGATGCAGGCGCGGTCGACCTTGTTCGCGAGACCGTCGGTGCGCTTCATCGTGTCGGCGGCCGCGGCGAGGCCCGCGCGCACCCAGGACGGCACCTCGGTGCCCGCGCACCGGGCCAGGCAGATCTCGGTGGTGAACCGATCGGACAGCCTGCGCAGCGGCGCGGTGACGTGGGCATAGGGCGCGCCGAGCCCACTGTGGTGCAACGACTCCTCGCCGTCGGCGCCGGTGAGGATCGTGTAGGCGGCGCCGCGCAGCAGGCTGGTCGCCTCCGACATCAGCACCAGGCCGGCGGGGCTGTTCGGATCGAGACCGGCCAGCAGCCTGCCTACCGGCACGTCCGCGGGCCAGGGCACACCCAGTGCGGCGGCGGTGCGGCGCAGGGAGGCGACCGCGGATTCCGGTGGCGACGGCATGGTGCGCAGCAACCCGATCCGCTCGGGCGCCGGGGTGTCGAGCATGATCCGCGCCGCGCACATGCCGGTGAGCAGCGAGACCTGCTCGTTCCAGTCGTCGGCGGCGGTGCGCGGCTCCAGCACGAGCCGCCAGTGTCCGTGGTTGGCGCCGTCGCGCACGACGCTCTGCGCGGGCAGGCGCAGCCCGATCGCGCCGCGGGCCAGGCCCGCCTCGATGCGCCGGGTGCCGAACTCCGGCAGGGCCGCGATCGAGGGGTGCAGGCGGCCCGCGTCGGCGTCGGCCTGCACGCCCGCGTAGTCGAGGCGGGCGCGGGAGCGCACCAGCGCCCTGGTCACCTCGTAGTGGACCGGCTCGGCGGCCTCGTCGAGTTCGATCGTCCACAGCGCGGCCGGGCGGACGCGGTCGGGAAGCAGGCTGGCGGCGTCTTCGGCGAGCACCGGGGGATGCAGCGGGACGGTGCCGTCCGGCAGGTAGAAGGTCTGGCCCCGGGCACCGGACTCGCGGGCGAGCGCGCCGTCCGGGGCGATCACGGCGCCGACGTCGGCGATCGCGTAGTGGAGCAGGAAACCCGTCTGCGTGCGCCGCAGGCACAGGGCCTGGTCGAGATCGAGGGCGCCGGGCGGGTCGATGGTGACCAGGTCGATGTCGGTGCGATCGACCCGGGTGCCCGCGAACGCGTCGGCCGCGTCGCGGGCTTCCGCGATGGCCTCGGCCGGATACGCCGAGGCCAACCCGAATTCGGATCTGATGGCGCCGAAGTCGACCGGCGCCGAGACGATCCGCTGGTGCAGTTCCACGTACGGGTACGTTACTGCAGGGCCAGCATGGTGCCGTTGAGCTGATCGAGCGGACCGAACACGGTGAAGGTCACCCGCCCGGTCGGGTACTGCGACGACAGCTCGGCCGCGGCGTCGAGCGCCTCACCGAACGACGGCGCGGACGGATGCGGCAGGCTGCCGATCACCCGTCCGAAGTTGTTGTCGGCCACCCATTTCGTATCGGCGTGGCTCAGGTCGACCTGCACGCCGCCCGGCAGCGGGGTCACGGCCACCGCATTCGCGGAACCGGCACCGAGCACGGCGAGAACAGAAGCGGCACCGGCGATGAAAGCACCGGCGACCAGGGAACGAACTACCCGCATATGTGTTGAGACCTGCTTCCCGCATAGATGTAACGAATCGGCCCGCTGCTGCCCGGCACCGGGCCCTGCCAACGGCGACCACTCTATGACGTCCATCACCCTGTGTGCCACTTCCACACAAATCCCCCACGAGCCGTCCCGACCGTCTCGGCGCACCGGGCCCGGACTGCTAGTGTTCGGTGGCCGGACCGGGCCGGAATTCTCTCGCCCGTTTCCAGCGAAGCCCCTACGTCGAACAATTGGAGTACCGCACTGATGTCATCGATCGTTTTCGATTACCTGCTGCCCCTGGTCGGCCCCGAGCAGGCCGCCTATTGGGCGCAGGTTTTCCTGATCGACCCGGCCTGATCCGCCCGCTTCCAGGCCATCGAGTCGTCGCCTTCCGTTCACCCGACGGGAGGCGACCTTCGCCCCGGGGCGGATACCATCCCGCGGCGTGACGAGAACCTCCGCCGCACTCGCGGTAAGCACCACCCTGTTCGCCCTGCTCATCGCGGGCTGTGGCGACAACGCCGATGATGCCGGCGCCCCGGGCACCAGCTCCTCCCCCGCCGCGTCCGCCCCGGCGGGCAGCGTCCCCGACACCGCCAAGGCGGGCATGTTCGTGGTCAGCTACCGCAGCGCCTTCCCCAAGCTCGCCGAGGGGCGCAGCGACGCCCAGATCGCCGAGTTGTTCACCGGCACCTGCTCCGACATCACCGGCGGCAAGTCCGAGGACGCCGTGGTCGACGGCATCGTCGAGCGCACCGGCTCCGGCGGCACCGCCGCCACCACCGAGGAAGCCCGCGCGATCTACACCACCGCCAAGTACATGTGCTGATGCCCCCGGCGCACCGCCGGCCGCGGCGGTGCGCCCCGAAAAGCGTTCCGCGCCAGGGCGATCCGGCGGGGCGGACGAGTTGGTCTGTAAGCCGGATCCTGTCCCCGGTTCGCACCGGGTGGCGGCCATCCATCTGGGCACACCGTCGCCGGGTGCCTCGAGCGGTCCACCCGCAGGCTCGGGCGAGCAGCCCTCGAGCGCCTGCGCAGCCGCACTCGCGAACGAATGCGACCTTCGACCTTGCTCCGGGCGGGGTTTACCGAGCCGCCCCGGTCACCCGGGGCGCTGGTGCGCTCTTACCGCACCGTTTCACCCTCACCGCACGGCCCCGCAGGGCCGTGGGCGGTCTGTTTTCTGTGGCACTGTCCCGCGGGTCACCCCGGGTTGCCGTTAGCAACCGCCCTGCTCTGTGGAGTCCGGACTTTCCTCGGCGCCGGGCTGCGACACCAGCGTGCCCGTTCCCGTCGCCGCGGCCGCCCGACCAACTCGTCCGCCTGTCCAGACTACCCGCCGCGCCCGCCCCGGCCGGTGGGCGGGCCCGTCCGCCAGTACGGTTAGGGCTCATGGAACGTCTCGAGGTCAGTTTCGTCTCAGGGGGCCAGCAGTGCGCCGCCTGGCTGTATCCTCCCGCAGGCGTCCCCAAGCCCCGCCCGCTCGTGGTGATGGGGCACGGTCTGGGGGGCACGCGGGACATGGGGCTCGACAGGTACGCCCGCCGATTCGCCGCCGCCGGGATGGGCGTGCTGGTGTTCGACTACCGGCACTTCGGCGCCAGCGAGGGCGACCCGCGGCAACTGCTGCACATCGGTAAGCAGCGCGAGGATTGGCGCGCGGCCATCGCCTTCGCCCGCACCCTGCGCGGCATCGACAAGACCCGGATCGCCCTGTGGGGCACATCCTTCGGCGCGGGTCACGTGCTCACCGTGGCCCCCGAGGACGACTACATCGCCGCCGTGGTGGCGCAGGTGCCGTTCACCAGCGGCTGGGCGTCGGCGTGGGCCAAAGGGCCGACGAGCCTGACCAAGGTCGCCACCATCGCCGCCACCGATCTGGTGATCGGGTCGCTGCGCCGCAAACCGGTCCGGATCCGGCTGGCCGGGCGCAAACGCGCCGCCGCGCTGATGAGCGCCCCCGACGTACCGGAGGGCTACGGCAGGCTCGCCGAGGAGAGCGCGACCTACGAACCGAAAGTGGCCGCCCGGGTGGCTTTCTCCGCGCTGTTCGACGCACCGGGCAAGCACGCCAAGGAGTTGAAGATGCCGGTGTTCTACGCGATCGCCGACAACGATTCCGTGGCCCCGGTCGAACCGGCGCTCAAAGCCGCGGAGCGCACCAAACACGCGGTGGTCAAACGGTATCCGGTGGGGCATTTCGAGGTCTATTTCGACGACGTCTTCGAACAGGCCGTCTACGACCAGACCGAATTCCTGGTCTCGGTGTTGCGGCCGTGAATTCCGGCCCGCCCCGCACTCAACGCGGGGCGGCGTCCGGGTCGTCGTCCCAGTCGTCCCGGGGCGGCAGAAACGGCTCCTGGTCGGGCGGCAGGCCCTGCTCGATCCGGCGCCCGCGGGCCAATTCGGCATCGAATTCCGCACCGAGCAGGACCGCGACGTTCGATATCCACACCCAGACCAGGAACACCGCGAGACCGCCGAGTGAGCCGTACACCTTGTTGTAGGAACCGAAATTCGCGACGTAGAAGGCGAAACCGGCCGAGGCGAGCACCCACACCAGCACGGCCAGCACACTGCCCGGACTCAACCACCGGAAGCCGGGCTGGCGCGCGTTCGGCGCCACCCAGTACAGCAGCGCGAAGGCGAGGCTGACCAGTACGGCCAGCACCGGCCACTTCGCCACCTCCCACACCGCGACCGCGGTCGGTCCCAGGCCGAGCCAGTCACCGGCCCGGCGCGCGACGCCGCCGGTGGCCACCACGCCCACGGCGGTCACCGCGATCAGCACCACCATCGCCGCGGTGAGACCGACCCGCACCGGCACCGTCTTCCACAGCGGGCGCCCCTCCTCCACCTCGTAGATGGCGTTGGCGGCGCGCATGAACGCCCCGATGTAGCCCGAGGCCGTCCACAACGCCGTCGCCACGCCGAACAGCGCCATCGGCCCGGCCAGGCTGCTCGCGCCGCGCAACTCCCCGATGGCGTCGACGAGCAGCTGGGTACCGCTGCCCGGACCGATCTCGCGGATGCTCGTCACCAGTTCGTCGGTGGCCGTGGGGCTGAGCGCGCCGAGCAGTGCGGTGAGCACGATGATGCCCGGAAAGACCGACAGGACACTGTAATAGGTGAGCGCCGCGGCCCAGTCGGTGACGTTGTCGGCGCGGAACTCGGTCACCGTGCGCCGCAACACGCCCCACCAGGATCGCCAGTTCAGCCGCGCGGGCCCGCCGGACCAGTCCAGCGCGGGACCATGCCGCACCGCCGTCTCGGAACTCATCAGACACTCACCTCCGACATCGCGGGCGGCATACCCGGGTCGCACCGTGCCAAACCGGAACAGCGGTCCGGACAAACCAATTCGCCCCCGCACCGGACGGCACAGGGGCGAATCGGGGGGGACGGTCAGGCCGTGCGGAAGCCCGCGCCGACGCCGCCGATGGCGTCCACGGCGGTGAGGATCACCTCGATCGGCGCGAAATAGGCGGGCGAGTGAATGGGGTTGGCGGAGCTGCTGCACGGCAGATCGAAGCGGATGCCCGAGATGCCGGTGACCCGGCCCTGGTTCATCCCGACCAGCCGGTCACCGACGGTCACCGGGCCACCCGAATCGCCCGGCTTCGAGCAGGCCTGGTTGAGCGTGACGGTCTCGTCCAGATTTCCCCACACCACCCCGCAACCGGATCCGCTGGTGCGGCCGTTCGAACACACCGTCGTGCCCGGCGTCGGCGTCGCGCCCAGGCCGTTGATGGTGGTCGGGCCGACCGTGCGCACCGGCGTCACCTTCGCCGGATCGAACTGCAACACAGCGAAATCCAAGCCCTCCCCGTTGTCGGAGTAGGCGACCACACCGACGACACCCGCGTCCAGCGCCGACTCCGCCGCCAGCCGGGCCCCGGTGGGGGCGCAGTGCCCGGCGGTGAGACCGACCAACCGGTTCGCGTTGTCGTAGCCGATCGCCGTCAGCGAGCACGCCGAATTGTTCTCGAAGATCAGTCCCGAGCCGCCGCCCAGCACCGCTCCCCCCGGTGCGGCCTGCGCCGCCCCCGTGACGGCCGTGCCCACACCCGCGACGACGGCCGCCGCGGCCGCCATCCACCTCAACCTCACAGCAGTTACTCCCTCTCGAATACCCAAGACCGCACGCGGATTCGTCCCGCCACGCGGACAACGGCGCCGCTGCCGGTCCACGCTCGCGACAACCTTCGCATGCGGGCGGCGCCATGGATACCCATTTGCCCGAACCCGGCCGCTCCGGGGCCGGCCGGGGCCGGTCAGGCCAGATAGGAGGTGTCGTTGACCAGGCGCACGGACGAGCCGCCGTCCGGATAGAACTCCGCGATCGACAGCGAGGCCAGATCCAGGTGCAGCCGGTAGAGCAGCGACGGGCCGACCCCGAGCGCGAGCTGCAACAACGTCTTGATCGGCGTCACGTGACTGACCACCACCAGGTTGCGTCCCGGATACAAGGCGACCAGATCGCGCCGCGCCGCCTCCACCCGGGCCCGCACCTGATCGAAACTCTCGCCGCCCGGGGCGGGCACCGACGGATCGCCCAGCCACGCGGCATGCAGTTCGGGGTCGCGCTCGGCGGCCTCACGGAAGGTGAGGCCCTCCCATTCGCCGAAATCGGTCTCGATCAACCCGTCGTCGGTCTGCACGTCGACGCCGAGCGCGGCGGCCGCGGCCTCGGCGGTCTGCCGGGCGCGGCCGAGCGGCGAGGTGATCACCGCGGCGATCCCGCCCTTGGCGGCCAGCATCTTCGCCGCGCGGGCCGCCTGCTCGCGACCCAGCTCGGTCAACGGCGGATTGCCGCGACCGGAGTAACGGCGCTGCACGGACAGCTCGGTCTGACCGTGCCGCAGCAGCAGCAGGCGGGTCGGACGCCCGGTGGCGCCGGTCCAGCCGGGGGCCGGGTCGGCGGGGGTGTCGGGGAGCACGCGGGTGTCGGCAGTTCCGCTGTCCGGAAGGGCGGCCGCGCCCTCGCCGGTCGCCGCCGGACCAGGACGTGCGGCTCCACGGTGCGCGCCGAGATCGGTGGGCGCGTGGCCCGCGTCGCGGGCGGTGCGCACCTCCTCGACCACGGCCGCGTCGTCCATCGCCTCGTTCGCCAAGCGGTCGGCGTGTGCGTTCTGCGCGCGCGGGATCCAGGTGAAGGTGACCGCGTCGAACCCGGCCACCAACCGTCGGGCGCGATCGGCCAGCGGGATCATCGCCGCGTGCTTGACCTTCCAGCGGCCCGACATCTGCTCGACCACCAGCTTGGAGTCCATCCGCACGTCCACCGTGCGCGCGCCAAGCTCGGCAGCCGCCTCCAGCCCGGCGATCAGCCCGCGGTACTCGGCGACATTGTTCGTCGCGATGCCGACACTCTCACGCCGCTCGGCCAGCACCGCCACATGGTCGGCGTCGAACACCACCGCGCCGTACCCGGCAGGCCCCGGATTGCCTCGCGACCCGCCGTCGGCCTCGACGATCACCTTCGGGTAGGACATGGCCTCACAAACCGGATTCCTTGGTACGCACCAGGATCGCGCCGCACTCCGGGCAGCGCACGACCTCGTCCGCCGCGGTCTTGGCGATGCGCGCGATCTCGCCGCGATCCAACTCGATCCGGCACGCGCCGCACCGGCGCGCCTGCAGCAGCGCCGCCCCCACCCCGCGCTGCGCGCGCTGCCGGTCGTAGATGGCCAACAGCTCGTCGGGGAACAACCCCACCAGTTCGCCGCGATCGTTCTCGCACCGGGCCTGCGCCACGTCCAGGTCGGCCAGCGCCTCGTCACGCTGCCGCTGCGCGTCGGCCAGCTCCTGCTCGGTCCTGGTCAGCTGCGCACCGGCATGATCGTGATCCGACGCCGAGGCCTCCCGCCGCTCCATCACCTCGAGCAGTTCGTCCTCGAGCACCCCGCGCCGCCGCTCCAGGCTGCCCAGCTCGTGCTGGATCTCCGACAGCTGCTTGGCACCCACCGACCCCGAGGTCAGCATCCCCCGGTCGCGCTCCTCACGCTTGCGGACCGCCTCGATCTCGCCCTCCAGCTTCTTGATGTCGCGGTCCAGATCGTCGAGCACGATCTCCACCTTCACCGCGGCATCCTTGTGCTCGTTGCGCCGCGCCTCCAGCCGCGCCACCTCCTGCTGCTCCGGCAGCACCGTGCGCCGGTGCGCGATCCGCGTCAGTTCGGCGTCGACAGCCGCGAGCTGAAGCAGCTTGGCCTGGATCGATGGTTCGACATTCAACGGGGGCGAACTCCTGCACACTATGGACGGATGCGGCCACCGGCCACCCCGGCAACCAAGCCTCGAGCGTACCCCGCAGGCCGCCGCCTCCCCCGCGAACCCGGACCACGCGCCCTTCGCCACCCGTTTCCCACCCGAACAGCGGAACCGATCAGCCCCCGCCCGCGTCCTATAGTTACGCCGAGAGTTAGGCCGACAGTCCCGACGCCGCCAGGGGGAACCATGCGAATCGCCCATCGATCGCGCGTCGCGTCGTTTGCGGTGATCGCAGCCGCGGTCGCTGTCACCGCCTGTGGGACGACCGTCGATGGAACGCCGACGGAGTCGGCAGCAAAGCCCAGCGATGTGCAGTTCAATCCCTGCACGGACATCTCCGACGACGTCCTTCGCGGCACTGGTGTCGATCCCGCATCGAAGGACGTGGTAACTGACGCCGCAGGCCCCTCGGCATGGCGAATCTGCTCATGGGACGCGATCGACCTGCCCTATTACCTGGTCGTCGCATCGAGTATCAATACCGTCGCAGACGTCAGGAACAATGACAAAGAAACCGGATTCCGCGAGGTGGCCATCGGTCCCCGGACGGGTCTTGTGCACCAGGACAAGTCGGACACGAAAGGCACCGATTGCCGCGTGGCAATCCCCGCGGAGCAAGGAATGTTCGTTATCAGTGCTTCATGGAGGACGTCGAAGACCATCACTCGTGATCGGTGCGAACTGGCGATCGGCCACGCTAAAGACCTCGAGCCGCATCTGCCGGACTGATCGATCGGTAACGACGGCAGAGCTCGACTGGACAGGGGCAGTTCGTGGCGGACGACACACAAACGCAGCAGGTCACGTGGACGCAGTTGAAAGAGCAAGCAGTCTCCGGTGAACTGCGGATGGATCCCGATCTCGGGGCAGCACTGCACCAGCGCTGCGAAGCCTTACTGGGCGAACTCGATGCCCTCACCAGAAGCGCCAAACAACTCGCATATCTGTCCGGCTACGGCGGTCTTCCTTCAGCGCTCGACCTGAAGGTGAAGTTCGAGAAAAAGGCTGACGGCGGTGGTCAGCACGACGCCGACGACTCGGCGGTCAGACGGTTGGAGCAGCACATCGAAATCGTCAAATTGATGAGGGACACCTACGCCGCCGCGATCGGCAAACTCCAGCAGACCGATCAATCCGCGGCAGGCGAGATGAATGCGCACACCGAGGGGGTCGGCTGATGGTTGCGGGGCTGGACATCGTCAAGGCGGCGCTGGCCGGGCAGCCGGTTCTGGCCGGGGGCGTGGACGGGCACCAGAAGTCGGCGGAGAACAACGCACGGGACGAGATCAACGCGGGGGCGGACGGCTGGCATGGATAAATACGGCCACCGACCACCCCGACAACCAAGCCTCGAGCGTACCCCGGCACATGCCCCCGCCCCGTCAACCCGGACCACACGCCCCCACAATAGTGGAACCGATCGGCCCCCGACCACGTCCTAAAGTTACGCCGAGAGTTAGGCCGACAGTCCCGACGCCGCCAGGGGGAACCATGCGCACCGCCGTAGTCCTACGCGCCACCATCGCCGCCGTCGGGGTTGTGGGGGTGATGGGGTGTGGAGCGACCGTCGATGGAGCGGCGACGACCGCCGGTGACAGCTCCGGCAACGTCACATTCAATCCGTGTACGGATCTCCCGGACGACGTTCTCCGGAGCACCGGCGTCGACCCGTCGACGAAGCGAGTCACCACCGACGCGGCCGGCTCGTCGTCCTGGCGAATCTGCAACTGGGAAGCGATCGACCTGCCTTACTACCTCTCGGTCGCGTCGACCAGCCATACGCAGGAAGAGTCGCGCAACAATCCCAAATTGACCGGATTCCGTGACATCACGATCGGCCCGCGCCAGGCTCTGATTTACCAGGACAAGGTCGATTCCCGCGGCAACATCTGCTACGTGAGCCTTCCCGCGGCCCAGGGGATGTTCGAGGTGGCTGCCTCCTGGCGGGCGTCCCAGCCCATCACGGCAAACCGGTGCGAATTGGCTGTCGAACACGCCAAAGACCTCGAGCCGGTTCTTCCGAAATAACCGGGAGTGCTTCGGACTCACGCTGACGAAGTACCGGGAGGAATCGATGGCTGACGGCGCACGGGACGAGATCATCGCGGGGGCGGACGGCTGGCATGGATAGATACGGCCACCGACGACCCCGGCAACCAAGCCTCGAGCGTACCCCGGCGCATGCCCCCGCCCCGTCAACCCGGACCACATGTCCTCCCCCCAACAGTGGAACCGATCGCCCGCCGACCACGTCCTAAAGTTGCGCCGAGAGTTAGGCCGACAGTCCCGACGCCGCCAGGGGGAACCATGCGAATCGCCGTAGTCCTACGCGCCATCATCGCCGCCGTGGGGGTCGTCGGGGTCGTGGGGTGTGGAACGACCGTCGACGGAGCGGCGACGACACCGACAATTGCCGGTGAATCTGACGGGGCGGAGCTATTCAACCCCTGTTCGGAGGTGCCGGACGAGTGGCTACGGGAAACCGGCCTCGACCCGGCCACGAAGACCGTGACGACAGACCCGCAAGGGGAATCCATGTGGCGGATATGCGGCTGGTACGCAGTGGACGGGCCTTACCGGGTCGACATCATTTCGACCAGCCATACGCAAGCCGAGTCCAGGGCGAACGCGAAGCTGACCGGTTTCCAGGAAGTTGCGCTCGGGTCGAGGTCGGGCCTGATCTACAAGGACAAGTCCGACGAGCTCGAACTGAGCTGCTACGTCAGCTTGCCCGCGCAACAGGGCATGTTCGAGATCGCTGTCGGCTGGCGAGCCTCACAACCTGTCACAGCAGACCGTTGCGAACTCGCGGTGGAACATGCCAAAGACCTCGAACCCCACCTTCCCCGATGACGGCGGCACGACGGTGCAGGACCGAGATCGTGAACGGGAGGCCCGATGAAGTGGACGCATCGGTTCATACAGGCCATCCGCCCCCGCGTTGATCTCGGCCTGCTCGACACCGTGCTGATCGCCCTTGCCGTTCACCGCCTCGGCCACCCCGGCAACGAAGCCTCGGGCGTACCCGGGCCCGCCCCCGCCCCGCGAACCCGGACCACACGCCTCATCCACCCACTTGCTGCGCCGTTCCGGTGGAACCGATCGACCGTCCAGCGCGTCCTATAGTTACGCCGAGAGTTAGGCCGACAGTCCCGACGCCGCCAGGGGGAACCATGCGAATCGCCGTAGTCCTACGCGCCATCGTCGCCGCCGTGGGGGTTGTGGTGGTGGTGGGGTGCGGATCCACGGTGGACGGCGCACCGACGACCACCGGCATGGAAACAGGCGACGTGGCGTTCAATCCGTGCACGGACCTCTCCGGTGAGGTCTTGACGGCAACCGGCGTCGACCCGAACACAAAGCACGTGACTACCGACCCCGCCGGGGCGTCCGCATGGCGTATCTGCTCCTGGGATGCGATATCGCTTCCGTACATGCTGGTCGTCGCCTCCAGCACGCACACGGTCGACGAGCTCCGCTCGAACCCGAAGGAGACCGGGTTGCGAGACGTCACCATCGGCACGCGCACCGGCGTCGTCCACCACGACGTGACCGATCCGGAAGTCGAAGTCTGCCGGGTCGCGCTACCCGCGCAGCAAGGGATGTTCGTCATCAGCGCCGCCTGGCGGGCTTCGCAGCCGATCACCGCAGACCGGTGCGACCTCGCCGTCAAACACGCACGGGACCTCAACGATCACCTGCCGAAATGATGCCGTACGGATCACGGCCCGGTGGCACAGCGCTTTGAACGGGGGACCCATGTCCGATGACCCACAGAACCAGATGCGTCAGTGGCAGCAGTTGAAAGAACAGGCGGTCCACGGCGGACTCCAGATGGACGGAGCCATAGGCGGGGCGTTGCTGCAGCGATGCGAAACTCTTCTCTTGGAGCTGGACGTGCTGAAGCAACAGGCGGGAGATCTCGCCTACCTTTCGGGATACGGTGGCCTTCCCTCGGCGCTCGACTTGCAGAACAAGTTCCAGGCGAAGGCCAGTGGCGGTGCCCCCCATGATCCGAACGACTCCGCTGTCGCCCGGCTCCAGCAGCACATCGAAGTCGTCAAGCTCATGAGGGATACCTACTCCGCCGCGATCGGGCAACTCCAACAGACCGATCAATCCGCGGCAAGTCGAATGAATGCGCACACCGAGGGGGTCGGCTGATGGTTGCCGGACTGGATGTGGTCAAGGTCGCGCTGACAGCAATGGGGCAGCCGCTGCTCGCCGCGGGTGTGGACGGGCATCAGAGGTCGGCGGAGAACAACGCCCGGGACGAGTCGTTGCGGGAGGACGGGGCGAAGTTCTGGGAGGGGGATCGGCAGCATATTCAGAACGAGTGGGGGCAGCTGTCGAGCCAGTACAACAATCCGGCGCCGCAGGCGATCATCAACCCGGAGTCGTTCGAGACGTGGACGCATCAGCAGATCTGGGAGGCGTTGAACGGCAAGGGCGATCAGCGCGGTGTCGAGCAGGCCGAGATCAACGCGGGAGCGGACGGCTGGCGGCGGTTGTGCGAGCAGGCGACGCTCGCGATCGACACGTTCGAGAACGGGGTCGAGGAGGACATCGAGCGGCTGTGGAAGGGCCGAGCCTCCAACGCCGCGATGGACGCCACCCTCTCCTATGCGAAGGATTTCCGTCAGCTCACTGTCGGGTTCCAGCAGGTCGCCAACGGCATCGACCTGATCCAGGGCTATCTCGACCAGGCGAAGCGGTCGGTGGCGCCGCCGGAGGAGGTGAGCTGGGTCGACGAGTTCCTCGGGCACATTCCCGGCAACGGGGTGTTGAAGCTGGGCCAGCATCGCGCGAACGAGGCGACCGCGCATGCGCAGGAGGTCATGAAGGTCTATCAGCAGGGCGCGGAGACGGTCGACAAGCAGACGCCGATCCTGCCGGAGCCGACGAATCCGGTGAGCAATCCGGGTACGCCACCCGGTGGTGGCGGCAGTGGCACGCCGGGCGGGAATCCCGGTGCCGGAACCCCCGGCACGAATCCGGCGGGCACGAATCCGAGCGGGAATCCGAACACCCCGGCGGCGCAGGATCCTTCGAGCCGGAACGATCCCACCGCGGGCGACGACCCGGCCGACGACTCGCCGTACGAGGACCCGCAGGGTACGAATCCGCAGAGCAGCGAGCCGCAGAGTACAGTGCCGCAGAGCACGGTCCCCTCGGCCGCCCCGCCGGGCTCGTCGCTGTCGGATCCGTCGGGCAGGCCGAATTCGAGCACTCCGAGCCTCGGTTCGCCCGGTCTCGGAGCTCCCGGCCTCGGTTCGCCCGGCGCGACGCCGAGCCCGGGGTCGAGTGTGCCGGGTGCGAAGACCGCCCAGCCCACCGGCCTCGGCGCCGCGGCGACGCGCGCCGCCACGGGTGCCGCCGGGCGCGCTGGCATGCCGGGTATGGGCGCGATGGGTGCGGGTGCGGGGCGCCGCGGCGACGAGGACGAGAGCGAACACAAGATCCCGGACTACCTGGTGCAGGACCGCACCACCGAATTGCTGGGCGAGCAGCCGCGCGTCCTACCGCCGGGCGGGGTCATCGGCGGATGAGCGAATTACGGTGGCAGCTGGACGGTCTCGCGTTCACGATCGCGCTGGAACTGCTGGGCCGCGACCGGCTGCCGTATCCGCTGAGTTACCGGCCGCCGTTCCTCGAGCATCGCGACGACTATCGGCGGCTGCGCGCGCAGACGGCGCGGCGGCTGTCGGAGGTGTTCGACGAGCGGTTGCACCGGGCGTTGACGGTGCTGCTCGAACCGCAGGTCCGCATCGAGGTGCACGGGTTCGCGGGGCCGGATCTGCGGCAGGTGGTGCGGCTGCACGTCGGTATCGCCGATCAGGTCGCGACGGTGGCGGTGCAGCAACCGGGGCCGGATCGCGAGCACGGCCGTGACGTCGTGCTGACCATGTGTTACGCGCACACCGTGGCCACCGAGGTGGTCGCCCGGCTCCCGCGCAGCCGGGGCGGCGGGCACGCGCCGTTCACCGGGCGCCGCTCGGAGCTGGAACGACCGGTGTATTCGCGGCATCCGACGCGCCTGAACCCGGTGGAGGAGCTGAACCGCTTCTTCCGCAGGCCGCGCAGCAGCGCGGGCGAGATCACCGTCTACCCGGGCATCGCCTACGACGCCCGTCCCACCGACGACGGGCACGCCTTCATCTGGCTGGACTATCCCGACGACGGCCGCTACGTGCTGGTCAACCACAACGCCGACGACTTCTCGGTGACACCCGCGCCGGTGGCGGAGATCGTGCGCCAGGTGCAGCATCGCATCGACACCGTGCAGCGGCTGCGCGCGCCCGCCTGGTGACTCAGGTGTTCACCGGCCGGGTCTTGATGGCGTCGCGGGAGATGTAGACGTCGTATTCGCCGGGGGTGGCGATGACGGCGTTGCCGTAGGCGGAGCGCACGAACGGGTCGGTCCACCAGGCGCCGTCGCGCATGTCCTCGAAGAAGTCGCGGTCCTCCCCGTCGAGGAAGATGTGGTTCTGGGTGGTGGCGACACCGTCGAGGCGCTGGCCGTAGAGCCGGGTCAACTTGTAGCCGGAATGGAAGCCCAGGGCGTTGACCCACGGTTCGAGTTCGACGATGTTGGCTTGCAGCACCCACAGATCGCCCTGGACCCGGAACGTCTCGCGGCGTTCGGGGGTGTCCTCGTCACCGTAGAGGGTGAGGTCGACCTCGAGCTGATGGTCTGCTCCGTCCACCGGTGTCACCACCGCGTGCGCGGCCTTGATCTCGCCGGTGAGTCCGAGGTAGGTCTGCAGGACGGTCGCGAACCACAGCAACAGCACCGCCACCACGAGCAGCACCAGCCCGCCTGCGCCGCGCGCAAGCAGCACGCGCGGGCCCACCGCGCGCACCTTCAGCACGGCCGAGATCACCATGGCCACCGCGACGAGGATCAGCAGGATCAACCCGATCTGCGCGATCCCGAAATCCACCGGGAAGTTCATGGGCTAGTTGTACCCGCTTCGCGCAGGGGAATTCGGGCGAACCCGGCCGTGCTCCGCGCGCCTCGACGGACACGCCGGAACGAATCCCGGTGGGCGCGGTCAGCTTCCGGCGGCGAGGGTCCAGGGATCGGTGCGCAGCGTGGACACCCGGGTCTGCAGGTCGGGCAGCGCGGCACGGACGATCCCCTCGGCCTGCGCGCACCAGGGAAATTCGGTGGCCCAGTGCGCGGCGTCGACCAGGGCGGGGCCGTGTGTGCGCAGGTGCTCGTCGGCGGGGTGGTGGCGCAGGTCGGCGGTGACGTAGGCGTCGACACCGAGGCGGGTGACGGTGCCGAGGAAGGAGTCGCCGGCGCCGCCGCACACCGCGACCCGCTCGATCATCCGGTCCGGGTCACCGGCCGCCCGCACGCCCCACGCGGTCGGCGGCAGCGCCGCGGCGACGCGAGCGGTGAACGCGCGCAACGTCTCCGGTTCGGGCAGTGTGCCGACGCGGCCCAGGCCGACCCCGGACGGGAGCGCGGCCCGCTCGCCGACGTGGAAGGCGGGCTCCTCGTACGGGTGCGCGGCGCGCAGGGCGGCGAGCACCGCGGCGCGGGCGCTCGGCGGGGCGATGACCTCGACCCGGTCCTCCTCGACCCGCTGGAGTTCACCGAGCGTGCCGATCGCCGGATTCGCCCCCGCCACCGGGCGGAACTGGCCGAGCGCTTCGACCCGCATCGCGCAGTCGCGATAGGCGCCGCTGCCACCCGCCCCCGCCGCGAACAGGGCGGCCAGCACGGCCTCGGTATGGGTGCGCGGCACCTGAACTGTCCAGTTGTCCACGGCGGTCGCCGGTTTCGGCTCCAGCGGGCCGGTGACGGCGAGTCCGAGCGCGTCGGCGAGCGCGTCGGAGACACCGGGATCGGCGGAGTCGGCGTTGGTGTGCGCGGTGAACAGGGCGCAGCCGGAACGGATCAGCCGGTGCAGCAGCGCACCTTTCGGGGTGTCCGCGGCGACGGTGTCGACGCCACGCAGCAGCAGTGGATGGTGCACGACCAGGGCCTGCGCGCGCCAGTCGATCGCCTCGGCGACCACCTCGGCCGTCGCGTCGACCGCGAACAGCACCCGGGTGAGCGCGTCCTCGGGATCACCGCAGACCAGCCCGACCGCATCCCACGACTCGGCCAGCGTCGGCGGATACGCCGCATCCAGCACCGCGACGAGATCCGCCAGCCGCACCACCATCACGCCTCCCTGTCCGTCACACCATCCGATCCAGTCTCGCATCCTCGACACGGACCGGACCGGCGCGTCGATGTGGACCGTGGACCGCCTGGTCGCCGGCGCCGGTCGCAACCCGCCCGGCACCGCCCTGGCCTCGCGCCGGGTCGCGGTCACCGAGAATCCGATCGCCAGGGTCAGCCCCCGGCGATTCCGCGGCTCTCGCTCACACCCCCGCCGACCGCAACCCTTCGACCAGCCGGTCGACGTCGGCCGACCCGCGGACCGCGACGCGCAGGTGATCCGGGCCCAGCCCGGGGAAGGTGTCCGCGCGCCGGACGGCGATCCCCTGTTCGGCGAGATGTTTGCGGGCCAGTTCGCCGTCGGCCAGGCGCAGCAGCAGGAAGGGGCCGTGGGCCGGGGTGTGGACCTCGATCCCGAGGGCGGTCAGGCGCTCGACCATCGCCGCGCGTTCGTCGGCGATCTCCCGCGCGCGCTGCTCGGCTTCGGCGAGGGCGGCGGGTTCGGCGGTGGCGGTGACGGCCTCGAGTTGCAGGGTGCCCAGGGGCCAGTGCGGGCGGCCGTGGCCGAGGCGGGCGAGCAGATCGGGGTGCCCGAGGACGTAGCCGCAGCGCAACCCCGCGAGTGCCCACGTCTTGGTGAGACTGCGCAGGACCAGCACGTCGGGGACCGACCACCCGGCCAGTGACTCCGGCTCGCCGGGGACGGCGTCGGCGAAGGCTTCGTCCACCACGACGAGGCGACCGGGCCTGCGCAGGGCGCGCAGGGTGTCGGCGAGGTGCAGCACCGAGGTCGGGTTGGTGGGGTTGCCGACGACCACGAGGTCGGCCGCGGCGGGGACGGCGGCGGGGTCGAGGGTGAAGGGCCGGTCGAGGACCACCCGGGTCACCGGGACACCGGCCTGGCGCAGGGCCAGCTCGGGTTCGGTGAAGGACGGGTGGATGACCGCGGCCAGCCGGGGCGCCAGGCGGGGCAGCAGCGCGAAGCCTTCGGCGGCGCCGGCGAGCAGCAGCACTTCGGCGCTGTCGCGGCCGTGCCGGGCGGCGACCGCCGCGACGGCCGCGGCGTGGTCGGTCGCGGCGGGGTAGCGGCCGAGGTCGTCCAGGCGGGCGGCGAGGCGGGCGCGCAGCCACGGCGGCGGGGCGCTGCCCTGCACGTTCACCGCGAAATCGAGCATCCCCGGACGCGCGTCGACGTCGCCGTGGTGGCGCAGCATCGCGTGGTCGACTGTGTCGGAGGGCACGAGTCCCCACCCTACGTGGCGGGCCCGCCCGCTCGACGGCCAGAATGGCTGTCGTGGGTGAGCTGCACATTTCGTTCGTCTGTACCGGCAACATCTGTCGTTCGCCGATGGCGGAGAAGATGGTCGCGCATCATCTGCGCCTGGCCGGGCTCGACGACCGGGTGCGGGTCTCCAGCGCGGGCACCACGGCCTGGCACGTCGGCAACGACGCCGACCCGCGCACGACCGCGACCCTGCACCGCTACGGCTACCCGGTCGGCCATGTCGCCGCCGTCGTCGGCCCCGATCACCGGGACGCCGATCTGCTGATCGCCCTGGACACCGGGCACGAGCGGGAGCTGGCCCGGCTGGGCGTGCCCGCCGAGCGGCGCAGGCTGCTGCGCAGTTTCGACCCGGACGCCGACGGCCCGGACGTGCCCGACCCCTACTACGGCGACGACGCCGATTTCGAACTCGTCCGCGAGCAGATCGAAGCGGCCATTCCCGGCCTGCTCGACTGGGTGCGCGCCGCGCTCGGCGAACCCGTCGCGGAAGGCAGCCGCTGATGCGGCGGCTGACCTTCCTGCTGCGGCCGAGCTGGGTGATCCTCGGCGTGGTCGTGGTGGCCTTCGCCTACCTGTGCTTCACCGTGCTCGCGCCCTGGCAGCTGGGCAAGAACACCGCGACCGAGGAACGCAACCAGCTCATCGCCGATTCCGTCCGCGCCGAACCGGTGGACGTCACCGGGGTGCTCGACGCCCCGGCCGACACCCGGTCCGAGTGGCGGCGGGTGATCGCCACGGGCGGTTTCGTGCCGGAGTCGACGGTGCTGGTGCGGCTGCGTCATCTCGACGGCGCCCCCGGGTACGCGGTGCTGGCGGCGTTCCGGCTCGACGACGGCCGCACGCTGCTGGTCGACCGCGGCCTGGTCGCGGCGGTCGACGGATCCCGCCCGCCGCAGGTGCCCGATCCGCCGACCGGGCCGCAGCGCCTGGAGGCGCGGGTGCGGTTGTCGGAGGGCGTGAGCGCGGAGCGGCCGCCGCTGGTGGAAGACGGCTACCGCCAGGTCTATTCGATCGACACCGCCCAGGCGGGCACCGTCATGGGACAGCAACTCACCCCGATTCCGGTGGGTGAGCGCGGGGGCTACCTGCAACTCTCGGAAGGCCAGCCGGGCGCGTTCGCCCCGACCCCGCTCCCCCAGCTCGACGCGGGGCCGTACCTGTCCTACGGGCTGCAGTGGCTGGCGTTCGGCATCATGGCGCCGCTCGGCCTGGGCTACTTCGTCTACGCGGAGCTGCGGGAACGGCGCAGGGAGAAGGCCGACGGCCAGCCACCGACCGCCGGCACCGGCACCGCCGAACCCGCGACCGGTCCGGCGGAATCCGCACCCGCCCCCGCGCCGAGCACCGAAGCCCGCCTGGCCGACCGCTACGGCCGCCAGCGCTGACTCAGTCCGCGGGCGCCCACCCGGGTCCGCGGAACAGGTGCCCGAACCGGGTGCGCCAGTCCCGCGCGGCCCGCACGTCCCGCCAGATCGCCACGAACTCGTGGGTGGCCACCCGCACCGGGTTGAAGGTGTCGATGTTCTTGGTCAGGCCGTAGCGCACCCGTTCGCCCTCGGGTTCGAAGGTGCCGAACAGCCGGTCCCAGACGATCAGGATGCCGCCGTAGTTGCGGTCCAGGTAGACGTCGTTGGCGCCGTGGTGCACGCGATGGTGCGAGGGCGTGTCGAACACCCACTCGATCGGCCGCCACAGCGTGCCGACCCGCTCGGTGTGGATGAAGAACTGGTAGAGCAGGCTGATCGACTGCTGGAGCAGCACCATCCACGGCGGGAACACCAGCGCCAGCGGCAGCCAGTACGGCAGCGCGGTGAACGGCGTCCAGGTCTGGCGCAGCGCGGTGGACAGGTTGAAGAACCGGCTCGAATGGTGGGCGACGTGGCTGGCCCAGAACAGCCGCACCGTGTGATGGGTGCGGTGGTACCAGTAGTAGACGAAGTCGTCGGCGAAGAACAGCAGCACCCAGGTCAGCGGGTGATCGGTCGGCAGGTGCAGCGGCGAGGCCAGATACACCGCGGCGTACACGGCGACCACCACGAGCTTCCAGCCGATGTTGATCACCACGTTGCCCAGGCCCATGAGCAGGCTGGTGACGGTGTCGCGGGCGTGGTAGCCGAGTTCGTCGTCGTCGGGCAGCAGATGGAACGAGACCGCCTCGAGCACGAGGCAGACGACGAAGACCGGGATGGCGTGCGCGATGAGGTCGAACATGATCAGGCTTCCGTGACGACGAACTCGCCGGACAGGGCGTCGACGAGACCGCTGAGCAGGGCGTGGGCGTGGCGATGGGCGCCCTCGGGGTCGCGGGCGGCGATCCGGTCGGCGAGCTCGCGGTGGCGGGCCCGGTCGAGGTATTCGCGGTTCAGGCCGAGGCGGACGATCGTCTCCCAGCCGATGTCGGTGTAGCCGGCGACGAGGGTGTTGAGGGCCAGACGGTAGGCGAGGTTGCCGGAGCCGTCGATGACGGCGGTCCAGAACGCCAGGTCGCCGCTGATCAGGTCGTCGAGGGCGGCGGTGGGCTCGGGGTAGGCGGCCGCGGCCGCGACGATGGCGTCCACCCGTTGCGCTTCGGCGCGTTCGGCGCAGAGCCGGGCGGAATCCGCGGCGACCGAGCGGCGCATCTCGGCGATGTCGCGCAGGATGCGCTGGGCGGGCACCGACCCGGACCGGGCCAGCGCCGACAGCAGGTCGAGCCCGCCGTTGGCCCGCCAGTCCAGCACCCGGGTCTTGCCGCCCTGCGCGACCCGGACCAGTCCGCTCTGCTGCACCCGTTTGAGCGCCTCGCGCACGGCATGCCGGTTGACCTGGAACGTCTCGGCCAGCTCCCGTTCCGCGGGCAGCGGCTCGTCCGGGGCGATGCGACCGGTGAGGATCGCGTCGACCAGCTGGCCGAACACGGCATCGGAGACGGCGGTCCGACCGACCACGGCGAATTCCATGCGAGCCAGTGTGAGGCACGACACGCCAACAGGTCAACTGGTTGGACCAATCGTGTCCGCGTACCACCGTCGTGCTCGTGGCAACGGTGAGCGTGAACCGGGAAGCGCCGTCGTCTCGCTCGGACGCGCGAGTTGCTTCGCGAGAACTGAACGCCCGAACCGCTCAGCGGCGCAGCATCGCCGCGGCAGCCGCCACCGCGACCGCACCCACCTGCACCGCCTCCGACAACCGCACCGCGCGCCGCAGGTCCGCGACCGTCGGCGCGGGACCGTCACCGAGGGTGGGCCGCAACTCGGTGCCGTGCCGATAGCGGGTGCGCCCGCCCAGCCGCACCCCCAGCGCACCCGCCATGGCCGCCTCCGCCACACCGGCATTGGGGCTCGGGTGTTTGCCCGCGTCCCGCCGCCAGGCGCGCAGGACTGCCCGGGGACGACCGCCGACCACCGGTGCGAGGGCGGCGGTGAGCAGGCCCGTCAGGCGCGCCGGGAGCAGATTCGCCACGTCGTCGGTGCGGGCGGCGGCCCACCCGAAGCGCCGGTAGCGTTCGTCGCGGTAGCCGATCATCGCGTCGAGGGTGTTGATCGCGCGATACCCGAGCAGGCCGGGCACCCCGGCGATCGCGCCCCACACCAGCGGGCCGACGGCGGCGTCGGAGGTGTTCTCGGCGATGGATTCCAGTGCGGCGCGGGCCAATCCGTCGGCGTCGAGCACGGCGGGGTCGCGTCCGCAGAGGGAAGGCAGCAGGGCGCGGGCGCCGTCGACGTCACCGGATTCCAGCCGCCGCGCCATCGCGCGTCCGGTGCGGGCCAGGCTGCGGCCGCCGAGCGCGGTCCAGGTGGCCAGCGCGGTCGCCGCCACGCCGCCGCGCCGCAACACCAGCCCGAACCCGACCACGGCGCCCACCGCGACCGACTCGTGCACCAGTCCGGCGGTGCGCCGGTCGGCGTAGGTCACCGATTCGAGAGCCAGTGCCGCCGATCCGAATCCGGCCACCGGATGCCACCGGCGCGGATCGCCGAGCGCCCGGTCGAGCGCGAATCCGAGCACCAGACCGGCCGCGGTCGACTTCCCCGTACGCACGCGGGCAGCCTAGCGGTCCGCGGCGGCGGCGAGCCGGCCGGATGTCACACTCGTCTCCCCGGCGTCGTCAGCTGTACGACCCTGCCCGCACAACCGAAACGGTGGACCGATGACCTCCTTCGACCCGGACGCCGCGCCCGACACCGCCGAACTGGCCAGGCGCTTCGAGGAGCACCGCCCCTACCTGCGCAGACTCGCCTACAGCACGCTGGGCAGCCTCTCCGACGCCGAGGACGTGGTGCAGGAGGCGTGGCTGCGGTTGCAGCGACACCGCCAGACGGCGGGCGAGATCGAGAACCTGCGCGCCTGGCTCACCACGGTGACCGGCCGGCTCGCGCTGGACCACCTGGGGTCCGCGCGGGCGCGGCGCGAGCAGTACGTCGGCGAGTGGCTGCCCGAACCGGAGGTCTCCACCTGGGACGACCCGGCCGACCGGATCGCACAGGACGAGCGGGTGACCACCGCGCTGCTGGTGGTGCTGGAGTCGCTGTCACCGGCCGAGCGCACGGCGTTCGTGTTGCAGGAGGTGTTCGGCATGAGCAGCCCCGAGGTGGCCGAGGTGGTCGGCCGCACCCCGGCGGCGGTGCGCCAGCTGGCCTCGCGGGCCCGCAAGCACGTCGAGCAGGGCACGCCGCGGTTCCCCGCCTCACCCGACGAGCAACAGAAGGTGGTGTCCGCGTTCGCGCTCGCGTGGCGGTCGGGCGACCTCGGCGCGCTGCTCGGCGTCCTGGACGGCAAGGTCACCCTCACCGCCGACGGCGGCGGCAAGGTCCCCGCCATCCGCCAGGCCGTGCGCGGCGCGGAACTGGTCGCCAAGTTGCTGCTCGGCTGGTACCAGGTCCAGTCGAACCGGCCGGCGTGGGGCCGCTTCGTCCTGGTCAACGGCGAACCCGGCCTGCTGGTCTTCGACGGCACCCACACCGGCGTGTTCGCCTTCACGGTCGACGCGGGCCGCATCGTCGCCATCGACATCGTCCGCAACCCGGACAAGCTGCGCGACCTGCCGGTCGACGGACAGCCGGACTGGTTCATGCGGAGCGAGGACTAGCGCGGCCCCGACCCGACCCGCTCAGCCCGCCAACCCCATCGGGCGGGCCTCACCCAGTCCGTGCGCGGCGGCGACCTGCGGGGACAGCAACCGGCCGTCCTCGGCGGTGACGCCCGCGGCGAGGTCGGGCCGGGCCGAACATGCCTCGCGCCAGCCGAGGTCGGCGATGGCGAGCACGTAGGGCAGGGTGGCGTTGGTGAGCGCGACGGTGGCCGTGTGCGGTACCGCGCCCGGCATGTTCGCCACGCAGTAGTACAGCGAATTCGCCACGTAGAAGGTCGGATTGGCATGGGTGGTCGGCCGCGAGCCCTCGAAGCAGCCGCCCTGGTCGATGGCGATGTCGACCAGCACCGAGCCGGGGCGCATCGCCGCGACCATCGCTTGGGTCACCAGTTTCGGCGCCCGCGCACCGGGCACCAGCACCGACCCGACGACGAGGTCCGCGCGCAGCACGGCCCGCTCCACCTCGGCGGCGTTCGACGCGATCGTGCTGACCCGCCCCTGGAAGCGGGCGTCCAGCGCCCGCAGCCGGACCAGGTCGGTGTCGAGCACGCTCACCCTGGCGCCCATCCCGGCCGCCACCGCCGCCGCGTTGCCGCCGGCCACCCCGCCGCCGAGCACCACCACCTCGGCGGGCCGCACGCCCGGGACGCCACCGAGCAGCATCCCCGCCCCGCCGAGCGGCGCCAGCAGATGGTAGGCACCGACCTGCGCGGCGAGCTTTCCGGCGACCTCGCTCATCGGCGCCAGCAGCGGCAGCGAGCCGTCGGCGGCGCGCACCGTCTCGTAGGCGATGGCGGTGATGCCCGACCGCAGGATCGCCTCGGTGCACTCCTTCGAGGCCGCCAGGTGCAGGTAGGCGAACAGCACCTGCTCGCGCCGCATCCGGTGGTACTCCGGTTCGATCGGCTCCTTGACCTTCAACACCAGCTCGGCCTCGCCCCACACCTCGTCGGCCTCGGCCACCACCCGCGCCCCCGCCGCCCGGTAGGCCTCGTCCCCGAACCCCGATCCCGCGCCCGCACCTCGCTCGACGAGCACCTCGTGCCCGTGCCGCACCAACTCCGCCGCACCGGCGGGCGTCAGGGCGACACGGAACTCCTGCGCTTTGACCTCCCCCGGCACACCGATTCGCATACCGCCATCGTGAACCTCCCGCGCCCGATTCGCCACGTTCCGGCGAAAAATCCTCCGGCGAGTCGCCGAGATGACCGGCAGAAGTGGCATGCGGAGCCCTTCTCGGCCCGAACTCTTTCATGAGCGGACGTGGTATCCGCATCCGACGATCCGCCCCGGCGCTTCCTTCCGACCGAGTCATGCCGCGGCGCCGCCGGGCTGCCGAGCCGACGCGCCGGGCACCGGGTTAGTTTCGACACATGAGGATTGAGGTCGGCGGGTTCGCGCCGGAGATCGAGGAGAGCGCCTGGCTGGCGCCCAACGCCACGGTGATCGGGCGGGTGCGGCTGGCCGCGGAGGTGAGTGTCTGGTACGGCGCGGTGCTGCGCGGCGATCTGGAGCAGATCATCGTCGGCGAGCGCACGAACATCCAGGACGGCTGCGTGCTGCACGCCGACCCCGGCGTTCCGCTCACCGTCGGCAGCGGAGTGTCGGTGGGACACAACGCGATCCTGCACGGCTGCACCATCGGCGACGACGTGCTCGTCGGCATGGGCGCGACGGTGCTCAACGGCGCGGTGGTCGGCGCGGGCAGTTTGATCGCGGCCAACGCGCTCGTGCCGGAGGGCGCGCAGATCCCGCCCGGCTCGCTGGTGGCGGGGGTGCCGGGCAAGGTGCGGCGGGAATTGAGCGAGGCGGAGCGGGACGGCATCCGCCTCAACAGCGCCGTCTATCTGCACAACATGGCCACCCATCGCGGCGCGCGCACGCTGTGAGCGCGGGAGTGATACACCGCACAATGGTCAATTGACCAGGATCCGGCGCTGATACCATTTTGCCTGCATGCGCGCAGTTCCGCGAGTCGGCGCGGCGCGCATGATGCGGTAACTGGCAGGAGGTACCACGGTGTCGTACCAGGATTCGAGTATGCACCGGCCCAAGGGGCGGATCAGCGTGGCCGATATCGCGGCCCAACCGGGGGGAATCGAAGCGCTGCAGCGGCGCGTTCACGAATTACGCGCGCGCGGCGTCGATTACGCGGCCAACGCCATCGAGCGGGAAATGGCGGATCTGGACCTACCGCGGATCTAGGGGTGGATACCGGACCGTACCGTACCGGGTGGATGAAATAATGATCCTCCCTCACCCGCAGCGTCGCGCCGCCACGCATCCGGCGGCCGTGCCGAAGGACTGGAGATCCGATGCCCGCCGTCCCACCCATGCTCCAGCGCATTCTCGACAAGCCCGTCGCCGACGGGGAGAAACTGCTGGAGAGCGCGCTCTCGGCCTTCCTGGATTTCGGTATCAAGCGCACCAGCATGGGCGAGATCGCGCGGCGGGCGGGGATCAGCCCCGCCACCCTGTATCGGCGCTTCGAGTCCAAGAACGAACTGGTGGAAGCGGTCAGCGTCCGTGAGGCGCAACGGTTCGTCGAGTACATCGACAAGCGGGTGCAGACGGTCGAGGGCACCGAGAACCAGTTGGTGGAGATCTTCGTCGCGTTCATCACCGCCATCGCGGGCAACGAACTGCTGCGCCGGCTGCTGCGCACCGAACCCGACCTGATCCTGCCCCGGCTCACCACCGAGGCCGGTCCCGTCCTCGCGGTGGGCCGGGTCTATCTGGCCGAGAAGCTGCGCGAGCTGGCCGACACCGACATCGACGCGGACCTGGTGGCCGAGATCATGGCGCGCCTGGCACTGTCGCTCGCGCTGACCCCGGACGGTCTGATCCCGCTCGCCGACATCGACGCCGGGCGCGACTTCGCCCGCCGCACCCTGCTGCCGATGGTCGGGGTACACCGCGCTCAGGAGACGCCGAACGCCGCGGCCACCAGCGCGTCCAGCTGATCCGCCGAGCCCCGGCCCGCGATCAGCTCCGCGACCTCCTCGACGATGCGGCGGGCGGGCGCGCCCGCCGGGTCCGGCAGCGGCAGGCGCGAGACATACTGGGTGATCCATCGCCGCCTGCCCGAATAGAGCCGGTTGCCGCACACCGCGTCGTAGTAGCGCTTCCCCAACGGTGAATTGGCCACGCCCATGAGCAGATAGGCCAGCTCGGCCGAGCCGCCGAGATCGGCCAGCGAGATCCAGTAGCAGTCGCCGTTCACCACCGCCCCCGAATCGTCGAGCGCGAAACGCGGCTGCTCGCTGATGTCGGGGAACACCACCTTCGGCACCCGCCACAGGTGCGGGCGCTGCGGCACCCAGATCTCGTACCACTCCCGGCCGCTGCCGGTCAGGTACTCGCGCGCCGCCAGCGCCGCCCGGTGTCGTTCGAGATACGCTGCGGCACCGGGGAATTCCGCCAGGTCGACAGGGACACGTTGCCGTTCGGACCGGTCGTAGGGATACAGCACCTTCGTCACGGGCGCCCGGTCGATCCGCCACGGAGCCAGATCCCGGTGGGTGATGAGATCCAGCAGCAGCTGCGGCTCCGGCCGCGGTTCGACCGCCGCCCAGTCGTCGCGGATGAAGACCCGGTCCGCGTTCGTCTTGATGCCGACGCGCACCTTCGCCACCTCGCCGATCGTGCGCCAGGTGCGCGCGCCGATCGCGGCCAGCCAGGAATCCAGCACCGGATGCGACATCCGCCAGGGCGCGTCGGGGCCCGACGGCCGCCGTGGCCGATCGCCGCCGGAGTCCCCCGGCTCCCCCGTCGCCAGCGTGCCCACCTCCACGGCGAACGTGCGGCCGTTGTGCCCGACCACGGTGGGCGCGTCGCCGAGCAACGCCTCGAAAAGACCGCCGCCGGAGCCGGTCCCGTCGCCGGGGATCTCGTAGGCCGAGACGTGCCGGCACACACCGCCGGTGCGCGCGCTGACGGCCACGGTGATCGCAGGCAACACCGCGGCCGCGAACAACTTCGTGTCGCCGAGGTCGTACAACTCGACCGGGGGTAGTTCCCGCAGCAGCACGGCACGGATGTTCGCGCCCGCCTTGGTGGTCAGAAACCGGTTGGCGCACAACAGGCCCAGCACCCCCGCGGGCCGCAGCAGGCGCGGTGCGACGGTGACGAACGGGTGGGTCAGGTCGATGCGCCCGTGCAAGCCGAACTCCCGGCTGAGCAGGCGGGCGGTGTCGGCGCCGAGATGCTGCACCCGCACGTACGGCGGATTGGTGATGATCGCGTCGAACCGGCCCGGCCCCAGCCGGGCGACTTCGGACAGGAAGTCGCCGGTGTGCCAGTCGGCCACCATGCCCGCGGCGGCGGCCCTGACCCGGGCCCGGGCGAGTGCGGATTCGTCCAGGTCGTATCCGGTCATCCGGATCGGAACACCGGGCCTCACCCGGGCCGCTTCCCGGTGCAGGGCGAGCAGCAACTCCCCCTCGCCGCAGGCCGGATCGAGAACCTGCCACCCCGCCGCCGACGCGGGCGGCAGATGCGCGAGCACCCGTCGCGCGAGGAAGCGCGCCAGCTCCGGGGGCGTGTAGTGCCTGCCGTGCCGTTTCCGCTCGCCCGCGTCGCGGGCCGGGGCGCCCATGCCAGGGGATTCTGCCCTGCCGCGGCGCGTTCCGGGCCGAGACGAGCCGGACGGTTTCCGCCGCGCGCAGCCGGTTCCGCGACGACCCGCGGACCGCTAGCATCTAGTCTCAAAATGGAACTGATTGAAGGAGGCGGGTCCATGAGCCCGACCAGCACGCCGACCGCCGAGCAGGCGGCACTGGCCCGGATACTCGACGGGCGGTACACCTGCCGCCAGTTCCGTCCCGACCCGGTGCCGCGCGCGACGATCGAGACCCTGCTGCGCATGGCCCAGCGCACCCCGTCGTGGTGCAACACCCAGCCCTGGCAGGTGGTGGTCACCGAACCCGCCGCCACCGACCGGTTCCGCAAGGAGCTGCTCGAACACATCCAGACCGCCACCCCCGCACCCGATCTGCCGTTCCCCGGCCAGTACACCGGCGCCTACCGCGACCGGCGGCGCGAATGCGGCAAGCAGCTCTACGAGAGTGTCGGCATCGCCCGCGGCGACAACGCCGGCTCCATGCGCCAGATGCTGCGCAATTTCGAACTCTTCGACGCGCCGCACGTCGCGATCGTCACCACCGAGGCCGAACTCGGCGTCTACGGCGCGGTCGACAGCGGCCTCTACATCGGCACCTTCCTGCTGGCCGCCCAGAGCCTCGGCCTCGGCGCCGCCCCGCAGGCCGCGCTCGCCGGCTATTCGCCGTTCCTGCGCAGCCACTTCGGGATCCCCGAGCACCGGCAGGTGGTGGCGGGCATCAGCTTCGGCTACGCCGACACCGAACACCCGGTGAATTCCTTCCGCACCACCCGCGCGGACCTCGACCAGGTGGTCACCTTCGTCGACTGAGCACGCGACGGCGCGGTCACCCCGCGGACTGCTCGCGCAGCAGGCCGGGCCCCAGTTCCGGCACGATGTCGCGAGCGGTCACCTCGGCGCCGCAGCTGTCGCATTCCAGCCGCACCCGCGCCTCCCCCGCGCAGTCGCGATGGTGGTAGCGCACCGGCGGGCCGTCCGGCGCCATGTAGGTGTCACCCCACGCGCGGATCGCCATGAGGACGGGGTAGATGTCGTGCCCCTTCCGCGTCAGCCGGTACTCCTCGTACGCGCCCTCCGCGGCCTTCTGCTTCACCAGGATCCCGTGCTCGACGAGCCGGTCCAGCCGGTCCTGCAACCGCCCCCGGGAAATGCCCATCGCACTCTGGAAGGCGTTGAACCGGCGCACCCCCGAGAACGCGTACTTCAGGATCACCAGGGTCCACCGGTCCCCGAGCACGACCAGCGGGCGCGTGATCGAACACGGCTCGTCGGCAAGATCCTCGTAGCGCATCATCCGATGCTACCCAGCGCCGCATCTCCCGGCGGCCACGGAAAGCAGCAGGCCCCGGGATCGCTCCCGGGGCCTGCTCGCCCGATCTCAGGTCACAGCCCCGACCTGAGGATCACAGCGGAATGTTCTTGTGATGGCTCGGGCGCGCGGGCGCGGCGGCCAGCGCGGCGGCGATGACACTGCGGGTCTTCGCCGGGTCGATGACCTCGTCCACCACACCGATGGCCAGGGCGCGGTCCACGCCACCCGCGATCTTCTCGTGCTCGGCGGTGAGCCGCTCGTGCAGCGCCTCGCGCTCCTCCTCCGGCGCGGCCGCGAGGGCCTTCTTGTGGAGGATGCCGACCGCGGCCTTGGCGCCCATCACGGCCACCTCGGACCCCGGCCAGGCGTACACCGCGGTCGCGCCCAGCGAGCGGGCGTTCATCGCGATGTAGGCGCCGCCGTAGATCTTGCGGGTCACCAGCGTGACGCGCGGGACGCGGGCCTCGGCGAAGGCGTGCAGCAGCTTGGCGCCGCGGCGCACCACGCCCTCCCACTCCTGGCCGACGCCGGGCAGGTAGCCGGGGACGTCGGTGATGACGATCAGCGGGATGCCGAACGCATCGCACAGCCGCACGAACCGGGAGGCCTTCTCGGCGCTCTCGGAGTTCAGGCAGCCGCCCAGCCGCAGCGGGTTGTTGGCCAGCACGCCGACGGTGCGCCCGCCGAGACGGCCCAGACCGACCACCATGCTGCGCGCGTAGCCGCCCTGCAGCTCCTCGAACGAGGACTCACCGTCGACGTTGTCGAGCAGCTCGTGCACGATCGGCTTGACGTCGTAGGCGCGCTTGGGCGAATCGGGCAGCATCGCCTGCAGGTCGACGTTGCCGTGCTCGGCCGCCACCAGGTCGAATTCGCCCTGCTCGGCGAACATCGAGACCAGCTTGCGGGCGCGGTGCATCGCATCGGCCTCGTCGTCGGCGACGATGTGGCAGACGCCGGACTTCTTGCCGTGCGTCTCGGGGCCGCCGAGGGTGGCCATGTCCACCTGCTCGCCGGTGACGCTGCGGACCACGTCGGGGCCGGTCACGAACACGCGGCCCTCGGGCGCCATGATCACGATGTCGGTCAGCGCCGGGCCGTAGGCCGCGCCACCGGCGGCGAAGCCGAGCACGACCGAGATCTGCGGGACGCGACCGGACGCGCGCACCATCGCCTCGAAGACCAGGCCGACCGCGTGCAGCGCCTCGACGCCCTCGGCGAGCCGGGCGCCGCCGGAATGCCACAGGCCGACCACGGGAACGCCGGAATCGATGGCGGTGTCGATGGCATCGACGATGTGCTTGCAGCCCTCCACGCCCATCGCGCCGCCCATGACGGTGGCGTCGGAGCAGTAGGCCACGGTGCGCACGCCGTCCACCTCGCCGATCGCGGCGAGCACGCCGGACTTGTCACGCGGGTGCAGGGGCAGAACGGTGCCGGGATCGAAGAAACGCTGGAGCCGACCCATCGGATCGCGGGGATCGGTCGCGGTTTCCGGTTGAAACGCGGGAGCCATGATTGTCATCGCGTTTTCTCCTCAATCAAGAGTGTGTGCCGCCACAGCGGCTGCGTAAGTCGAAACACCGGTGGGGTCGAGCCGTGGTGTTCGGCCGACCCCACCGGGGATCGTTGAGCAGTCAGTCGAGCGGCTATGCGCGACCGAAGGCGAGGGCGACATTGTGCCCGCCGAAACCGAACGAGTTGTTGATCGCGTATTCGATTTCCTGGCGGCGGGCCTCGCCCTTCACCACATCGAGATCGATCTCCGGGTCCTGGTTGTCCAGGTTCAACGTCGGCGGCACGATGCCGTCGCGGATGCTCAGCACGGTGAGCACCGACTCGAGCGCGCCCACGGCGCCGATCGAGTGGCCGAGCGCCGACTTGGGCGCGTAGACCGAGGGGTGGTTGCCCACGGCCTTGTTGATCGCGTTGGCCTCCGCCGTGTCACCGATGGGGGTGGCGGTGGCGTGCGCGTTGATGTGGGTGATGTCCTGCTTGGTCAGGCCGGCGGACTGCATCGCGCGGGTCATCGCGCGGGCCGCGCCGGTGCCCTCCGGATCGGGGGCGACCAGGTGGTAACCATCGGAGGTGATGCCCGCACCCAGCAGGCGGGCATGGATGGTGGCGCCACGAGCCTTGGCGTGCTCCTCGGTCTCGAGCACCATCAGGGCGCCGGCCTCTCCGAAGACGAAACCGTCGCGATCCTTGTCGAAGGGCCGCGAAGCGCCCTTGGGATCGTCGTTGCGGGTGCTCATCGCGCGCATCATCGAGAACGCGGCGATCGGCACGGAGTCGATGTAACCTTCGACACCGCCGGTGACGACCACATCGGCGTCACCCATCACGATCATCCGCCACGCGTTGGCGATGGCTTCCGAACCCGACGAGCACGCCGAGACCGGAGTGACCACTCCCGCCCTGGCCTTCAGCTCGAGTCCGACACAGGCGGACGGACCGTTCGGCATGACCATCTGAACAGCCAGCGGCGAGATCTTGCGATAGCCACCGTTCTTCAGCTTGTCGACCGAGTCGATCAGCGCGTCACCGCCGCCGAGACCGGTGCCGATCGCCACAGCCAGGCGGTCGGGGTCGACCTCCGGGCTGCCGGCGTTCTTCCACACCTCGCGACCCAGAACGGTCGCGAGTCGCTCGACGTACGCCATGCGACGGATCTCGACCCTGCTCAGCAGGGTGTCGGGGTTGACCTTCAGGTGTCCGCCGATGCGAACAGGGAGGTCGTACTCCTCGATGAAGGAATCCTCGAGAACGTCGATGCCGCTCTCGCCGTTGAGGAGTCCCTTCCACGTCGCATCGACGTCGCCCGCGATCGACGTGGTAGCCGCCATGCTCGTCACGACGACGTTGGGGAAATTCCCGTTCAAGGTGGAAGGAGTGGTCACTGTTTCGGCCCTACTCGGCGTCGAACTTGGCCTTGAGCTCCGCGGCCGCGTCAGCGTTCTCGGCCTCGAGCTTCTGGATGTAGGCGACAGCGTCGCCGACCGTCTTCAAGCTGGCCAGATCCTCGTCCGGGATCTTCACACCGTACTTGTCCTCGGTCTGCACAGCGATCTCGACCATGGACAGCGAGTCGATGTCCAGGTCATCGACGAAGGACTTCTCGAGCGTCACCTCGGAGGGTTCGATGCCCGTCACCTCTTCGATGATCTTGCCGAGTTCCTCGACGATTTGTTCCTGGGTCAGAGCGGCCACTTGGTGGCTCCCTTCTTGTTACTTTGTAGGGCTTCTGTGTGGTTTTTCGGACCGCGCCCGCCGGGAGTTACCGTCGGTTCGGTCACGACCGGGCGTCATTTCCGGCGCACGGTCGCGCAGGAAAGCTAGCCGGAGGTTCCCAGCGCGGCCAACGCGGGGAGGTCGTCGGGGGTCTTGAGCGCCAGGTTCGGCGTCCCCTTCAGTTCCCGCTTGGCGATGCCGACCAGCGTTCCCGCGGGCGGCAGCTCCGCCACCCCGGCCACGCCGGCCTGCCGGACGGTCTCGGTGCACAGGTCCCAGCGCACCGGCCGGGTGACCTGCGCCGCGAGCTTCTCGATCGCGTCACGGCCCGAGCTCACCGGCTTGCCGTCGTAGTTCGACAGCAGGGTCCGGGTCGGCTCACCGGGCGTGATCTGCGCGATGGCCTTGGCCACCGCATCCTGCGCCGGTGCCATGAAGGCGGTGTGGAAGGCGCCCGCCACCGGCAGGGCACGCACCCGCGCCTTCTCCGGCGGGTTCGCGGCGAGCTCGGCCAGGGCGTCCAGCCGGCCCGCGGCCACGATCTGGCCCACCGCGTTGCGGTTGGCCGGAACGAGGTCCAGTTCGGACAACCGCGCCAGCACGGCGGCCTCGTCGCCACCGAGCACTGCGGACATGCCGGTCGGTTCCAGCGCGCACGCCTTCGCCATCTCCGCGCCGCGGATGGCGGCGAGAGTGACCGCCTCGTCCGGGGTGATCACCCCGGCCACGGCGGCGGCGGCGAACTCGCCGACCGAATGCCCGGCCACGATGGTATCCGCCGGCAGCGCATCCTGCCCGATCTCCGCGTAGGCGAGCAGCGCGGCGGCGACGACCAGCGGCTGGGTCACCGCGGTGTCGACGATCTCCTCGGCCGTCGCGGTGGTGCCGAGCCGGGCCAGGTCGAGGCCCGCGGCCTTCGACCACAGGGCGAGGCGATCATTCGCGCCGGGCAGTTCGAGCCAGGGCGCGAGCATGCCGGGTGTCTGAGACCCCTGTCCAGGGGCGAACAACGCGATCACGCCTCTAAGAAAACACTGTGAGCGCCACCGCAGGAGATGTCGGCGCGAATGAAGCTTGTCGGCCGCTTTTGTGGGGGTCCCACAAAACGCCACGTGGGTTGTCCCGATCGACCGATTCCCCTCGCGCGTTACAGCCCTTCCGAACCGATCGTGGCCTGCGATGCCTCTGGGGCAGGGGGTGACGATTCGTTACGCATTCGTGTCAAACGACCCACTGTGGCTGCGATCCGGAGTACATAGGCGTCCCGCGGATTCATCGGATCACGGCCCGTGATCTCGGCGATGCGCTTGAGCCGATAGCGGACCGTATTTGGATGGACGTACAGCTGACGCGCGCACGTCTCCACGGCTCCGCCGCAGTCGAGATAGGCATCGAGGGTGTCGGCCAGCGCCGATCCCGCCGCAGCCAACGGGAGGACAACATACTCGTTCAGCGCGTCGATTGCACCTCGGTCCCCCAACAGGGCTCGTTCCGGCAACAATTCCGCGGCGTGCACCGGCCGCGGCGCCCCGCGCCAGCCCACGACGGCCTCCATACCGGCTAGCGCCTCGACCGCGCTGGCATGCGCCGCGCCCAGGGTCCGCACGGTCGGGCCGATGACCACCGGCCCGTCGGAGAACACCTCGGCCAGCAGATCGGCCAGGAACGGCGAGGCATAGGAATCACCGAGGTGACCGCTGACCACCATCACCAGCCGGGCGCCCTGCACCACCGCCAGCGCGGCGCGCCCGTGCCGGGCGGCGATGGTGTGCACCGCTCCCACCGAGGACACGCCCTGCTCTCCCGGCGGCGTGCCCACCAACACCGTGGCGGGTGCGGTGGCGTCCCAGTTCAGGGTGGCCGCCCGCGAGAGCATGTCCGGCCCGGTGTCCCCGCGGACGACGGCATCCACCACCAGGGCCTCGAGGCGGGTGTCCCACGCGCCGCGCGACTCCGCCGCGCTGGCGTACACCGAGGCGGCCGCGAACCCGAGCTCGCGCCCGTATCGCAGCACCGCCTCGGTGAGCGCCACCAGCTGACGGTCGTTGCGGGCCAGCGCGGGCAGCCACTGTTCGAAGAACTCCATGGCCACCCGCACCATGTCCACGGTCTGGCGCAGCGTGAGCCGCCGCGCCAAATCCTGCGGGATCACCTGGAAGGCGTCCAGGCTGAACCGGATGTCACTGTCCGGGTCCTGCAGCCACTCCAGGAAGTTCACCACCGCGGTCTGCACCAGCATCTGCACGCCCGCGCGTTGCGCGGCGTCCAGATCGGCGAAGAACGGCAGCCGATCCTGCATCGACCCCACCGCCTCGGTGGACAGGCGGCCGGAGAACTGCTTCACCCGTTTGAGCAGCGTGTCCGGCAGGGGGTCGCGGGTCTGGCGGTTCGGCGAGAGCGCGCCCGTGGGCAGATACACCTCGTGCTCGGAAGAGCCTTCGGAGATCCGTCTCGGCCGCGGCGGTTTACGGTCCACCATCCAATATTCCGCTATGCCAGATCTTCGTCCGAACTCACGGCCGCCTTCGGCGCGGCGTCGACGTCACCGATGCGGTACTTGCGCGCCGCCTCGACCGCCTTCGAACGATCGATCTTCCCGGTGCGGGCCAGGCCTTCGAGCACCGCGACCGCGATCGACTGCGCGTCGACGTTGAACACGCGCCGCGCCGCGGGCCGGGTGTCGGAGAAGCCGAAGCCGTCGGTGCCGAGCGTGATGAACTCGCCGGGCACCCACTGCCGCACCTGGTCGGGCACCGCCCGCATCCAGTCGGTGGCCGCCACGAACGGGCCGCCCGCGGCCGAGAGCACCTCGGTGATGTAGGGCGTGCCCACGTCGGCGCCGGGATCGCGCAGTGCCGCGATCTCCTTGGCCAGCGCCTCCTTGCGCAGTTCACCCCACGAGGTGACCGACCACACGTCGGCCTGCACGCCCCACTCCTCGGCCAGCAACGCCTGGGCCCGCAGCCCGTCGGGCACGGTGACGCCGGAGACCAGGATCTGGGCGCGCAGCTCGCCCTCGCCGGCCGCCCGGTAGCGGTAGATCCCCTTCAGCAGGCCCTCGACGTCCAGGTTCTCCGGCTCGGCCGGCTGCTGGTAGGGCTCGTTGTAGAGGGTGATGTAGTAGAAGACGTCCTCGCCGCCGAAGGTGTCGGTGTCGGGACGCTCCACCGGTTCGGTACCGGGCAGCACCGCCTGGTGCGCGGGCGGGCGACCGCCGCCGTACATCCGGCGCAGGCCGTCGCGCACGATGTGGGCGATCTCGAAGGCGAACGCCGGATCGTAGGTGACCACCGCCGGATTGGTGGAGGCCAGCAGCAGCGAATGCCCGTCGTTGTGCTGCAGACCCTCGCCCGTCAGCGTGGTTCGCCCGGCGGTTGCTCCGAGCACGAAACCGCGCGCGAGCTGATCGGCCGCGGCCCACAGGCCGTCACCGGTGCGCTGGAAGCCGAACATCGAGTAGAAGATGTACAGCGGGATCATCGGCTCGCCGTGGGTGGCGTAGGAGGTGCCCGCCGCGGTGAACGACGCGGTCGAACCGGCCTCGTTGATGCCCTCGTGCAGGATCTGCCCGACGGTGCTCTCTTTGTAGGCAAGCATCAATTCCGCGTCGACAGATGTGTACAACTGCCCATTGCGGTTGTAGATCTTCAACGAAGGGAACCACGAGTCCATACCGAAGGTGCGGGCCTCGTCGGGGATGATCGGCACGATCCGCTTGCCGATCTCCTTGTCCCGGAGCAGCTCCTTCATCAGGCGGACCAGCGCCATGGTGGTCGCCACGTTCTGCTTGCCCGACCCCTTGCGCACCGAGCGGTAGGCCTCGTCGCCGGGCAGTTGCAGAGGCTTTGCCTTGGCCCGCCGCTCGGGCAGGAAACCGCCCAGCGCCTTGCGCCGGTCCAGCATGTACTGGATCTCCCTGGCCTCCATGCCGGGGTGGTAGTACGGCGGCAGGTAGGGATCCTTCTCCAGTTCCGCGTCGCTGATCGGGATGCGCTGCAGGTCGCGGAAGTCCTTGAGATCCTGCAACGTCAGCTTCTTCATCTGGTGCGTGGCGTTGCGGCCCTCGAAGTGCTTGCCGAGGGTGTAGCCCTTGATGGTCTTGGCCAGGATCACCGTCGGCTGGCCCTTGTGCGCCATCGCCGCCGCGTACGCCGCGTACACCTTGCGGTAGTCGTGGCCGCCGCGCTTGAGGTTCCAGATCTCCTGATCCGACATGTTCTGCACGAGGGCCTTGGTGCGCGGGTCGCGGCCGAAGAAGTGGTCGCGGACGTAGGCGCCGTCGTTGGCCTTGTAGGTCTGATAGTCGCCGTCCGGGGTGCTGTTCATCAGGTTGACCAGCGCGCCGTCGCGATCCGCGCCGAGCAGCGCGTCCCATTCGCGGCCCCAGATCACCTTGATGACGTTCCAGCCCGCGCCGCGGAAGAACGCCTCCAGCTCCTGGATGATCTTCCCGTTGCCGCGCACCGGGCCGTCGAGGCGCTGCAGGTTGCAGTTCACCACGAAGGTGAGGTTGTCCAAGCCCTCCATCGCGGCCACGTGAGCGAGGCCGCGCGATTCCGGCTCGTCCATCTCACCGTCGCCGAGGAACGCCCACACGTGCTGATCGGAGGTGTCCTTGATGCCGCGGTCGTGCAGGTAGTGGTTGAACCTGGCCTGGTAGATCGCGTTCATCGGGCCCAGGCCCATGGACACGGTGGGGAACTCCCAGAAGTTGTTCAGCAGCCGCGGGTGCGGGTACGAGGGCAGCCCGTGGCCGAGCCCGCCGTGGCTGTACTCCTGACGGAACCCGTCGAGCTGGTCGGCGGTGAGCCTGCCCTCGAGGAAGGCGCGGGCGTAGATGCCCGGCGAGGCGTGGCCCTGGATGAAGATCTGGTCGCCGCCGCCGGGGTGGTCCTTGCCGCGGAAGAAGTGGTTGAAGCCCACCTCGTAGAGCGCGGCCGAGGACGCATAGGTGGAGATGTGGCCGCCCACCCCGATGCCGGGCCGCTGCGCGCGATGCACCATGATCGCGGCGTTCCAGCGGATCCAGGCGCGGTAGCGGCGCTCGACCTCCTCGTCACCGGGGAACCACGGCTCGTTCTCGGTGGGGATGGTGTTGACGTAGTCGGTCGAGGTCAGCGACGGGATCGAGACGCGGCGTTCACCGGCGCGCTCGAGCAGCCGCAGCATGAGATAGCGGGCGCGCTGCGGACCCTCCCGGTCGAGCATCTCGTCGAACGACTCGAGCCATTCGCCGGTCTCCTCCGGGTCGATGTCGGGTAGGTAGGACGCCACCCCTTCGCGGATCACCCGCACGCGTCCGCCCGTCTGCTGTACCGGTGTACCGTTCCGGTCGCTGCGGGGGGCTTCGGCGGCGTCTGTTCCAGCGGATTTCGCCGGAACGGAAGAGTCGATGAGGTCGGTCAAATCTGCTCCTCGTACAGGGGGTGGACAAGCTGATGTGCTTCGGTATCCATGGACGGGACCGCTGGTGTGCGGACCGCCCGATGCGCGGGTGGGGCGCACCCTCCATCCTTGCCGAAGGTGCGTCCCAGGTCATCATGTCAGCCGGAAATCCAGTACCGTCTGCAGAAAATGGGTTACTGCCCAGTTGCCCCGGTGCGGTTCTGTGCGCCGGGCCCGCCAGGACCACGTCCACCACCATGAATTCCGGCACCACGAGCACGGGGAGGATGATGAAGCCGCTGAATCCACGCCGAGTCGGATTGGTGTGCGCGGCCGGCGCCGTCCTCACGGGCGCGGTGCTGGCCGGGTGCGGCGACCGCGTCCAGGGCACGGCCCTGCCCGACACGGTGCAGGTCTCGATCTACAAGACCGAAGCCGCGTCCTCCTCCGCGGCCGCCACCTCCTCGCGCCGGGCCGCCGCGCAGGCCCAGGCGATCGGCGAGAACTGCGGGGCGTTCCCGAACACCACCGGCGCCGGTGTGCGCGCCTACAACGAGTTCGTCGACGCCCACGACGCCAACGCCCCCGACTACGCGGCCAAACGTGACGCCGCCGCGCAGACCCTCGACGGCGCCGCGGGCACGGTGGAGGCCGGGGTGAACGCCGCGGGCGAGTCGCTGCCGCCGGATCTGGCCGCGAAATTCATCGAGTACGTGAACGCGGCGCGCCAGCTCGCCGAAGAAACTCGCAAGATGTCCTACCACGCCAACGTCGATGCCCTGAATGCGGCAAGCCTGCGGGTCAACGACGCGCGCAACGCCGTGCGCGAGGCCTGCCCGGCCCGGTGAACCGGCGCGACATGAGCCGGGTTTTCCACCGACTGGCTTGCGCTCGGGCCGATAACCATGTTCGCTTGCAACTACTTGTTGTCGGGAGTTGAGGAGGACACCACCGTGGTCGCCGCGGCGGACGCGCAGAACTACGCTCAGAAGCTTGGCATTACACACGGCATGGTGGTCCAGGAACTGGGCTGGGACGAGGACACCGACGACGACATTCGGGCCGATGTGGAAGACGCCTGCGGCAGCGAGATGGTCGACGAGGATTCCGACGAGGTCGTGGACGCGGTACTGCTGTGGTGGCGCGACGGGGACGGTGATCTCGCCGACGAACTGATGGAGGTCATCAGCCCGCTCGCCGACGACGGCTTCATCTGGGTCCTCACTCCCAAGACCGGGCGGCCGGGCCACGTCGATCCCAGCGAGATCGCCGAAGCCGCCCCGACCGCGGGCCTGACACAGACCTCGGCCATCAGCCTCGGCAGCTGGACGGGCAGCAGGTTGGTGCAGCCGAAGGCTCCCTCGAAGCAGCGCTGACCCTTTTCGCTATGGTTTCGCCCGGACGGTGGTGTGCCCGCCGCCCGAGCCGAAACCCGTCACGATGGAGGATTCGCGTATGCCAGCCGAGGTCGGCCCGCTGCCTGTCGGCACCGTCGCGCCGGATTTCACCCTGAAGGACCAGAACAACCAGCCCGTCACGCTGTCGGACTATCGCGGCCGCAAGAACGTGCTGCTGGTGTTCTATCCCCTGGCGTTCACCGGCGTGTGCCAGGGCGAGCTGTGCAAGGTTCGCGACGAGCTGCCCAAGTTCCAGAACGACGACGCCGAGATCCTCGCGATCTCCGTCGGCCCGCCGCCCACCCACAAGATCTGGGCGGCCGAGCAGGGCTACACCTTCCCGCTGCTGTCGGACTTCTGGCCGCACGGCGCCGTCGCCCAGGCCTACGGCGTCTTCAACGACAAGTCCGGGTTCGCCAACCGCGGCACCTTCGTCGTCGACAAGGCGGGTCTCATCCGCTTCTCCGAGATGAACGGCCCCGGCGAGCCCCGTGACCAGGCAGCTTGGGAGAAAGCCCTCGCCGCGCTAGATTCATAGACCATTGCCCGTCGGGACGCCCGAGGGGCCTCGGGCGTATAGCTCAGCGGTAGAGCACTGGTTTTACACACCAGCGGTCGGGGGTTCGATCCCCTCTGCGCCCACTCGATAGTTCCTGGGTCAGTGGCTGTTTCTGAGCAATCGCCAGCCCGTCCGCCAGCGGTTCATAACCGCGAACTTGCCACGAACCTGCCAACGGGCCGGAGGACTACGTTCCCGTTGCTGCTCGGCAGCACCGAACAGGGCCGCACCGGTCGCTTCCAACGTCTCGTCATAGCACCGGCAAGTCGGCGCGCTTCGACTCCGTGTGCCTACGGCTGGACCTGGCAGCAGATCGTTGACGAACTCGGCTACGTCAGCCGATCAGGCGACTACCGCGCAGCCCCGTACGCACGCGATCGACTCCACCCGCCAACCCACAGAAGACAACACAACGTCGCTCACCGGCAGGCCATTCACGGCGACCGCCGCAGACAGTTACTCGTCGTAGTCGGATGGCCAGAAGATCATGGCGAACACCACCGCCAAGGGGAATCACGAACCGGCTCTAGACGGACAACCCCTTCGCCGCCGCCGGGGCCAGGAACTCGACACGGAACGACTCGATGAACTCGCCGCGCCGGTCGAGGAAGCGCCGCGTGTGCGGCTGCCGCTCGTGTTCATCGAAAGCGGCCCGGTCTCGATACACCTCGTAGAACACCCGCGACAGCGGCTCACCTTCGACCGCGTGCGTGGCGTACACGAGCGTGCCGGGCTCATGGTCCCGAATAGCCTGGACGGTCTCGGCGACGAGCCGGTCGAACGCTTCCGCCTTGTTGGCGTCGATCAAGTGGAACTTCACCACGAGTGCGAACATTCGCCGACGGTACCGCAGCGGGTCAGCGCGACCCGTCTGACCGATGCCCCGGACCCCGCAGGCCGTGACGGGTACGGCGGGGTGCTGCCATGCGTCGATGGACGCTGCGCCTTCGCAGCTCAGGCGGTATTTCCATCCTGCCGAGAACCTGCAAGGACTGGGACGAACGGCGCGAAGGGGCCGCACGCACCGGACAAGACACAACGTCCGACAAGGAACTCGATCTGATCTATATTCAGAGAATGGTGAAGTTGGCCCGGCGGCTCACACGTCCTGGCGCTGAGATCGCTTTCGCGGACTTCGGTGGCGACGGCTCATCGGTTGTGCTCATTCATGGTGCGGGAGTCGACCACTCGATGTTCGATGAGCAGGTCCCGGTGCTGACACAGCGGGGGTATCGCGTGATCGTCTGGGATCTGCGCGGGCATGGGCAGTCGGCGCTTTCTCCGGGGGAACGGTTCACCGCCTCGGATGCTCTGGAGGACCTCGACGCGCTGCTTGCCGAGTGCGGTGTCGCTGCCCCGGTGCTCGTGGGGCACTCGCTCGGCGGCAACCTCGCGCAGGCATTCGCCCGGAAATTCCCTCGGCGGGTGGGCGGAGTGATCGTGCTCGATTCCACCTGGAATGCCGGTCCTCTGTCCGCGCTCGAACGATTCGCCTTGCGGCTAGCTGCTCCCGGGCTCGCGGTGATCCCGGCTGGGAGGCTTCCACGGATCATGGCGCGGGCCTCGGCGACGACTCCGGAGGCGATGGCGAGAACAGAGGCGCTGTTCACCCGGATACCCAAGCGCACGTTCCTGGACGTGTGGCGCGCGACGGCATCGTTCGTGGCACCGGAGCCCGGCTATCGGTCCCCGGTGCCGCTCGCGCTCGTGCGCGGCGCCGAGGACCGCACCGGCAACATCGCCACGGCGATGCCGAGGTGGGCGCACGCCGAGGGGCTGGTCGAGCACGTCGTCCCGGGCGCCGGGCACATGGTCACCATGGATGCCCCGGCGGAGACGTCGCGGCTGCTCGTCAGCATTCTCGACGGCTGGGACCAGCGGCCCGTCGCATCGGAGCGTCGTTCGCGATGACCCCGGATCAGGAGCGGTTCGTCAACACGATGGGCGACACGATGGCGATGTGGAACCTTCCTCGCGCCACCGGTCGCATGTACGGTTTCCTCCTCCTCAAGGGGTCGCCTTCCAGCTCCGATGACTTACGTGCCGCTCTGGGGCTCAGTTCCGGAGCCGTCAGTACCGCGACGCGTGAACTGGTGTCGTGGGGTCTTGCTCGGACGATTCCACGGCCCGGCAGCCGGAGGCTTCTCGTCGAGGCGGCCGGAGGCTTCGAGCAACTCCTCGCGGCCAGCATCGAACGCGCACGAACCTTCATCCGCGCGCTGCAGGACGCCGAGGAAATCACCGAGACGGCAGAGGCGGCCGCGCGGCTGCGTGATGTCACAGACCTGTTCGCCGCCTATGTCGACGCCGGGGGCGACGTCCTTCGCCGGCGCCACAACTTGTAGAAGGAGGCGCCGCCGGGGTGGAGGTGCGAGCCGGTCGAGTGTCCCGAGAGCCGACATCTCCGATGTGCTGACCCGCGGTGACGGTGTCGCCTTCTGCGACGTGGATGCCGTGCGACCACATGTGCACGTACAACGAAGCGACCCGCTCGCCATGGACGATGTGCTCGATGACTCCGCCGGTCGGTCGGACCCCGCCGCCTTCTCGACGTCGATCAGCCGCCCGGCTCGGCGAGGACAGCGCGGCTCATCCCACGTCCCGGCGCAACCAGGTGACCTCCGCCCCCGCGACCTCGTCCCCGCTGCGGAACGCCTCGAGTTCCTCGTCCCACGGCGTCCCCAGCGCGCGGTCGATTTCGGCGGCGAGGTCGTAGCCGGAGTACTTTCCCACGCTGCGGGCGGATTCGAGCATCGAGCGCAGCCGCATCTCCCCCAGCGTCACATCGCCGTTGGCACTGACGGTTCCGCGCCACAGGCCGAGGCCGGGGGCGAAGCTGTAGCGTTCGCCGTCGACGCCGTCGCTGGGGTCCTCGGTGACCTCGAAGCGCAATACCGGCCAGGAGCGCAGGGATTGGGCGATGCGGCCTGCCGTCCCCACGGGGCCGATCCAGTCGCTGGTTGCTCGCAGGTGGCCGTCGGCGGGTTGGGTGGTCCACCGGAGCTTGGCGGGGGAGCCGAGGGCGGAGGTCAGTGCCCATTCGACGTGCGGGCACAGCGCGGCGGGGGCTGAGTGGATCCAGACCACACCCGCCGTCGCGTCCGCGAACTGACTCGATGCGCGCACCACTGACACCTCCAGCTCAGACGAGGGACGTCTTCCCCAACGACCACGTCTGCTGGCGTTGCCCGAGTGTACTCGAGTGTTCGGAGTTACACGTGTTACCGAGTGAGCGTGTTGCTCTCGGCGATCACCGCATCGCTGAGAACCGGCCATACCTCGCGCGCCCAGTCGCCGAAATTCTCGTCGGCCAGCGCGCAACACGCCAGTCCGTATTCGGGATCGATCCAGAGGAAGGTGCCGGACTGGCCGAAGTGGCCGAAAGTTCGCTCGGAGTTGGTGGTACCGGTCCAGTGCGGGGATTTCCGCGCGCGGATCTCGAATCCGAGTCCCCAATCGTTGGGGCGCTGCGAACCGTAGCCCGGCAACACGCCGTTGAGACCGGGGAACTGGACGGTGACGGCCTCGGCGTGGGTCTGCGGCGAAATGAGGCGGGGGCGTAGCAGTTCCGCGGCGAAGCGCACCAGATCGTCGACGCTGGAGCGGGCGCCGTGGCCCGCCGGCCCGGTGAGCGCCGTGGCGGTCATGCCGAGCGGCTCGAAGACCGACTCACGCAGGTAGTCGGGGAACGGGATGCCGGTCTGCTCGGTGATGAAGTCGGCGAGCACGTCGAAACCGGCGCTGGAGTAGATGCGCCGGGTGCCGGGGGCGGCGATGACGTCGGTGGTGTCGAAGGCGATGCCGGAGGCGTGCGCGAGCAGGTGCCGCACCGTCGCACCGGGCGGGCCCGCGGGCTGGTCGAGCTCGATGGCGCCTTCCTCGACGGCCACCAGGGCGGCGTAGGCGACGAGCGGCTTGGTCACCGAGGCCAGCGGGAAGACGCGCTCGGCCGCGCCCTGGACGCTGGATCCGGCCGCGGAGACGACCCCCGCCGCCGCGTGGCGGACCGGCCAATCCTGGATCTGCTCGAGTGCTCGCACACCGCGAGCCTACGAGACCGCGGTCGGCGCGCCCAAAATGCGGACGCCCGCCGCGGAAGGCGGCGGGCGCTGCGGAAGCCGGTCCGTGATTACCAGTCGGCCTCGGTGTAGCGGATGATGCCGCGCAGGTTCTTGCCGTCGAGCATGTCCTGGTAGCCCTGGTTGATCTCCTCCAGGGAGTAGCTGCGGGTCACCATGTCGTCGAGGTTGAGCTGGCCGGCCTTGTAGAGGGCGAGCAGGCGCGGCGCGTCCTGGCGGGCGTTGCCGCCGCCGAAGATGCAGCCCTTCACCGTCTTCTGCAGCATGGACAGCAGGAAGCTGTTCATCTTGACGGTGCCCTCGTCCATCCGGCCCATCGAGGTGACCACGAGGGTGCCCGCCTTGCTGGTGAGGATCAGGCCCTCCTCGACGTAGTCGCCGTGCATCTCACCCATGGTGAGGATGACCTTCTCGGCCATCCGGCCCTCGGTGATCTCCATCAGCGGCATGATCGCCTCGGCCATGCTGGCGTAGGTGTGGGTGGCACCGAACTTCTGTGCCTGCTCGCGCTTCCACGGCACCGGGTCGATGGCCACGACCTTCGAGGCGCCCGAGAGTACCGCGCCCTGCAGCGCGCTCATGCCCACGCCGCCGATGCCCGCGATGACGACGGTCTCGCCGGGCATCACGTTCGCGACGTGGGTGGCCGAGCCGAAACCGGTGGGCACGCCGCAGCCGACCAGGCAGGCGACCTCGAAGGGGATGCTCGGGTCGATCTTGACCACCGAGGTGTGATGCACGGTCATGTACGGGGCGAAGGTGCCGAGCAGGCACATCGGGATGACGTTCTCCCCGCGCGCCTGGATGCGGTAGGTGCCGTCGCTGATCGCCTGGCCCATGAGCAGGCCCGCGCCGAGATCGCACAGCGCCATGTGTCCGGCCACGCAGGCCGGACAGCGTCCGCACGCGGGGATGAACGACAGGATCACATGGTCACCGACCTGCAGGTCGGCGGGCACGTTCGGGCCGAGCTTGGTGATCACACCCGCGCCTTCGTGTCCGCCCATCACCGGGTAGCCCGGCATCGGAGTCGCACCGGTGACGATGTGGTGATCCGAGTGGCACATGCCCGCGGTCTCCATGCGGATCTGCACCTCGCCGGCGACCGGGTCGCCGATCTCGATCTCCTCCACCGACCACGGCTGATCGATCCCCCACAGGATCGCACCCTTCGTCTTCATTCCTGTCGACCTCTCGCGTGCACAGTGCTTCAATGTGACTGCACCCACAGTAGAAGAAAAGTGGAACGCGTTCTAGTACCGACCGGAAAATTCATCGCCGCGCCTCGGACCCATGCCCGAACACGTTCTAGAAATGACTACCGTTCTCAGCCGCGCACGTCGTGCGCGTGGTGCACCAGATCGTGCAGGAAGTACCGGGCGAGGCCGTCGACGGTGAACAGCGCGCCGTCGCCACGCCGGGCGGTGCGGCCGCGCGCATCGGGCGGCACCGCCGCGAAGGCCGCCGCGACGCGCTCGGCGGCGTCGGTGAGTTCGGCCGCGACGACGGCGGGGTCCTGGCGGTCGTAGCGGTCGGCCACGGCGGTGGCGTCCTGGTCCCAGTTGGTGAAGGTCGGCACCGCGCCGGCGGGGGCGGCCTCGCCCGGATCGAAGGCGGCCACGTGCGGATCGGCGGCGGGCCCGCCGGTCGCCACGGCGATCCGGAAGGCGAAGATCCGGCACACGTCCCGCACGTGGGCGGCGTATTCCAGCGGTGACCAAGTGGATTCGGTGGGGCGGCGGCGCGCGTCGGGGCGATCGAGGGCCGCGCGCACGCGGGCGGCGGCCGCCCGCGCCGCGTCGGGCACCTCGTCGTAGCCGACCTTGCCGCCGTCGTAACCGCATTCGGGGCAGGGGCGTTCCAGCACCCAGGTCCAGTCCTTCACATCGGGAACGATCGCCATGCCCCGAAATCTAGTCTGGCCGGATATGAATCTCCATCCATATCCGGCCAGCGTTCGGTGAGATCGCGTCACTCCATCAAGCGGTGCGCCTTCTCGAACAGCTCGAGGGTGATCGCGTGCAGGAAGTCGCCCACATCCTTGGGCGCCTTGCCCGCGAACGCCCTGGCGTGCGTGCCCTCGAGCACGATGCCGAGCTTGAAGCAGGCCAGCACGGTGTACCAGGTGACGGCACTCAGGTCGCGCTGGGAGAACTTGCCGTAGTGCTCGACCATCTCCTCGGGAGTCGGCAGGCCACCGGTCGAACCGAGCTTGCCGACCAGCGCGGCGCCGGTGGTCCCGGGCTCCGGGCGGGTCGCGATCTGCCAGCCCAGATCCAGCAGCGGGTCGCCGATGGTGGACATCTCCCAGTCGACCAGCGCCGCGACCTGCGGACCGTCGTAGGAGAACATGATGTTGGCCAGGTGGCAGTCGCCGTGCAGGATGCCGGGGGTCCAGTCCGCCGGACGGTTGCGGTCCAGCCACTCGCCGACCCGCTCGATGCCGGGAATCTGCGGGCCCGGGTATCCCTCGTTGCTCGCGTACGACTCGAGCTCGCCCAGCCAGCGCGGCACCTGGCGCTCCAGGAAGCCCTCCGGCTTGCCGTAATCGGCCAGACCGAGTTCGCGGTAGTCCAGGGCGCCGAGCCGCGCGATGGCCTCGACCGCCGACAAGCCCATCTGCCTGCGCACCTCGGCGTCACCGGCGTGCAGGGCGGGCAGCTCGGTCTGCGGGTTGAAGCCGACGATGGGCTCCATCAGATAGAAGACGGCGCCGATCAGCGACTCGTCGGCGCAGGCCGCGATGATCCTGGGCGCCTTGACGTCGGTGCCGTTCAGCGCGCCGAGCAGGCGCGACTCGCGGCGGATGACCTCGTTGCTCTTCGGGCGCAGATGCTTGGGCCCGCGCCGCAGCACGTAGCCGCGACCGCCCCGGGAGAAGCGCAGCATGATGTTCTGGGTGCCGCCGCCGAGCGGGGTCACCTCGGTGAATTCGCCGCCGGGCAGCCCCTGTTCTTCCATCCACTTCCCGACGATCGCGAAATCGACGACGTCACGATCCACCTCGACCGGCTGCGCTACAGACATGCCTGACATTCTGCACCACCGGTCACATGGAACTGAAGGCATCCGACAACAGTTGCGTTCGGTCGGCTGGGCGTAGGGTTTTGCCCACCATGCGCACGCTGTTGATCGACAACTACGACTCGTTCACCTACAACCTGTACCAGCTGATCAGTGAGGTGAACGGGGTCGAACCGACCGTCGTGCGCAACGACGAGACCGATCCGGCCGCGCTGGACCTCGCCGCCTACGACAACATCGTCGTCTCCCCCGGCCCCGGCCGCCCGGACCGGACCCGCGACGTCGGGCTGTCGGCCGCGGTCATCGACGCGGCGTCCCAGCCGTTGCTCGGCGTGTGCCTGGGACACCAGGGCATCGTCGTGGCGGCGGGCGGACGGGTCGACCGCGCACCGGTACCCCGGCACGGCTTCCTCGACCGGGTCGGCCACGACGGGCGCGACCTGTTCGCCGGGCTGCCGCAGGATTTCACGGTCGTGCGGTACCACTCGCTGTGCGCGCTGGAGCCGCTGCCGCCCGCCCTCGAGGTGACCGCCCGCACGCCCGACGGCGTGATCATGGGGGTGCGGCATCGGCAGCGGCCGCAGTGGGGTGTGCAGTTCCATCCCGAGTCGGTGGCCGGCGAGTTCGGGGCGGCGCTGCTGCGCAACTTCGCGGAACTGACCCTGACGCACGGCAAACCCGCGCGCAGGACGCGTCCGGCGACACCCGTGACGCCCGCCCGGCCGGCCGCGACCGACCGGCCGCGGTGGCGGCTGCGGCACGAGGTGATCGAGCGCGCGGTCGACACCGAGGCCGCGTTCCTGCGGCTCTACGGCGCGTCGCCGACGGCGTTCTGGCTCGACAGCGAACACGTCGAGCCGGGGCTGGACCGGTTCTCCTTCCTCGGTGACGCGAGCGGACCGCTGGCGGAGGTGGTGCGTTACCGGGTCGGTGAGGACGTGGTGCGGGTCGAGGACGCCGCGGGAACGCGGACGGTCGCCGGGGACGTGCTGGGTTATCTGTCCACCCAGCTGCGCGAGCGGCACGTCGAGCTGCCCGCACTGCCGTTCGACTTCGTCGGCGGATACGTCGGCTACCTCGGCTACGAGGTCAAGGCCGACTGCGGTGCGCGGGCCGCGCACCGGGCCGCCACACCGGACGCGCAGTGGATCTTCGCCGACCGGCTGATCGTGGTCGACCATGTCGCGGGGCAGACCCATCTGGTCGCGCTCACCGACGACGACACCGCGGCCGATCAGTGGCTGCGCGAGACCGGGCGGGTGCTGGAAACGCTGCCCGCGTGGGCGAATCCGGCGGAATTGGCGATCGAGTCCGCGCCGGCCTCGGTCGCGCCGCTGCTGAACCGGGGCCGCGACCGGTACCTCGCCGACATCGCGGCCTGCCTCGAGTATCTGCGCGCGGGCGAGTCCTACGAGATCTGCCTGACCGACAGCCTCACCGTCGACGCCGCGATCGGCGGGCTGGACTTCTATCGCACGCTGCGCCGCTGCAATCCGGCGCCCTATGCCGCCTACCTGCGCTTCGACGACCTCGAGATCGCCTGCTCCTCACCGGAGCGCTTCCTCAAGATCGACCGGGCGCGCACGGTGGAGAGCAAACCGATCAAGGGCACCGCCCCGCGCGGGGCCACCCCCGGCGAGGACGAACGGCTGCGCCGGGAGCTGGCCGACAGTCCCAAGACCCGCGCCGAGAACCTCATGATCGTCGACCTGCTGCGCAACGACCTCGGGCGGGTCTGCCAGATCGGCAGCGTGCACGTACCCGAGCTGATGGCGACGGAGTCGTATTCGACCGTCCACCAGCTGGTCTCGACGGTGCGCGGCACCCTGCGCCCGGACGTCGACGCCATCGACTGCGTGCGGGCCTGCTTCCCCGGCGGCTCGATGACCGGCGCGCCGAAGCTGCGCACGATGGAGATCATCGACGAGCTGGAAGGCGCGCCGCGCGGGGTCTACTCCGGCACCATCGGCTTCCTCGGACTCGGCGGCACCGCCGACCTCAACATCGTCATCCGCACCGCGGTGCGGCACGACGGGCGCTGGCAGATCGGGGCGGGCGGCGCGATCGTGCTGGATTCCGATCCGGCGGAGGAGTATCGCGAGATGCTGTGGAAGGCGGCGGCGACCCAGCGCGCGGCCACCGCCGCGGCCGCCACCTCACGGTGAGGGCCGTCGGCGGCGCTTGGGCGGCTCGGGTGGCGCCTCCCCCTCCCCGGTCCGCCCGAAACCGGTGACCTTGCCGAGCATGGCGACGCCGGGCAGCCGCGCGAGCGCGCCGAGCACGTCCTCGCCGAGGGCGATCATCGCCTCCAACCGCGGCAGCAGCCGGTCGTAGGCGGCGAAGGCCGGGTCGGCCAACGCCAGGGTGCGGTCGAGCCGGTCGATGGTGGAATTGAGACGGTCGATCGCGGTCGAGAGGTTCTCCACCAGATCGGGCAGCTGGGCGGCGATCTGCGCGGAGGCCGGCGGGAGTCGTACCGCCGCGTCGAAGGCGTGCCCGGCGGTCGTCTGCGCCGATTCCAGCGCCTGTCCGGCCGCCGTCTGCGCCGCGGCGGCAGCGGCTTGGGCGGCGGCCAGAATCTCCGCGGCGCCCGGCACCCGCGGCCCGCCCGGCCTGGGTGTCTGGTCGCGGCCCTTCCCCTTCGGGGTGCTCATGACTCCACTGTGCCCCAGCGCGGTGCCGGACGCCCGTATTTCCTGGACCAGCCGGTCTGTGTCGGGGCAGCCGCGGGCGTTCCCGCGCCGCGGACCGGGGTCGGCGCCGTGGTTCGCCTACGCTCACCGGGAGTGCTCCGGCCGAAAGGACTCCGATGTCGGCTCCCGCGACCCGATCCGCCGCTGTTCCCGGGCGCACCCTCGCCGTCCTCGGGGCGCTCGGCGCGCTCTCGGTCGTCGCGTTCGTGCTGGCGCCCGCGCCCGTCGCGGCGCGCACCGCGGGTGGCGGCTTCGGAGACGAGGCCGCGGTGCGGGCGGCGTTCCGGGCGGCCTTCACCGGGTACTGGAACTCCGGCTCCCGGGATCTTCCGCCGGACACCGCGCATCTCGTCGAGTTCTGGTCGCACTATCACCTCGTCAAGGCGCTGGCCGCGGTGGCGGCGCTGATCGCGTTCGCGGCGACGGCGGTGCTCGTGTGGCAGGCGCTCGCCCGGACGGGCCGCCACCGGGCCGCGCTGCGCACCGCCGGTGTGCTGGCCACGGCGCTCGCGGCGGTGGCCGCGGTGCTGACGCTCGCCAATGTCCAGGGAGCGCTGGCGCCGCTGGCATCGCTGCTCCCGATGCTCGTCGACGAACCGGCCGACCAGGCGTTGGCCGGCACGCTCGCGCAGGTGCGGTCGGCGCTCGCCGATGCCGCGACCGCACCGCCCGCGCTGGCGGTGATGGTCGAGGACTTCGCGCGCTATCACCGGGTGCTCGCGGTGCTCGCCGGAGGTGTCGCGGTCGCGCTGATCGGCGCGAGCATCGAGTCGGGGCGGCGGTTCGCCGCGGGCCGGCACCGGCCGGTGACGGGCACGGTCGCGGTATCGGCGACGGCCGCGGCGCTGGTTGCGACCGTGGTGGCGGTGGCGAACACGACCAACGCCGCCGATCCCGCGGCGGGGCTGGCCGCCCTGTTCACCGGCGGCTGGTGAGGCCGCGGCGGGCAGGCGGAGATCGCCCGAATGCCCGGTGAATTCGGCGTGTCGGAGGGGCGTGGCAGGATGCTCGCACGATGGAACTCAGCAAGGGCGCGCACGCACCGGTACCGACATCCCTTCTAGCCGTGGCCGTTTCATGGCAGTCGGAGCATGTCGTGGACGCGCACGCGCTGTTGCTGGCCGCCTCGGGACGCGTGCGCACCGACCGTGATCTGGTGTTCTACAACGCGCCACGGCATATTTCGCAGGCGGTGACGCTGGATCAGGAGCCCGCGCCGGGCACCGCGCGGTTGAGCGTCTCGCTGCCGCGCACCGAGGCCGACATCGCGCGCATCGTGATCGGCGGCAGTCTCGACCGAGGCAGCTTCGCCGATGTCAGCGGGCTCACGGTCACCGTGCTCGCCGCCGAGGGCCCCGTGCTCCGGTTCCGGCTCGACGCGCCGGATCCGGTGACAGCGCTGATGTTCGGCGAGTTCTACCGGCGCGACGGTGCCTGGCGGTTCCGCGCCGTCGGCCAGGGCTGGCGCAGCGGCCTGGCCGGACTGGTCACCGAATTCGGCGTCAGCGTGGACGATCCCGGCGGCCGGGCCGGCACCGCCCGTCCCGCCGACCCGTTCCGCCATGCCTCGGGCCCCACCACTCCGGCCAGCCGGGCGCATCCCGACAGGGCCGTCGGGGGAACCGATCGCACCGCCGTCACAGGCACCGACCGGGCCGCCGTCCGGGGGACTCACCAGGCCGCCGGCAGGGGGACCGACCGGGCCGCCGCTACGGGCACCGACGGGCCTGCCGCGACGGACCGGGCCGCCTCGGGCAGCGACCGCGCGGCCGTCACCGGGCGAACGACGGGGTCGCCCCCATCGTCCACCGTTGGCGCCGCATCGTCGTCGTTCGCGCAGGCGGCCGCCGCGGTAGCCGACGCGGACTCCGCGGGCCCCCGCACGGATCCGATCCCGGCGGTGACGCACCGGCCGTCCGGAACCCCGTTCCCCACCCGCCGCCTGTCACCCGCGGACCTGCCGGACGCGGGTACCCCGCCCGGCGACGCCACGCCCGCCACGGCAGCGCCCCGGAATCCGGTGGACCTCGACGACATGGTGCGTCCGCCGGCGGCCGACGACACCGACCGAGCCGACGACCGCTCGCCGCGCGACCGGAACGGCCCCGACACCCTTCCCCTGACCCGGCTGTCCCGCGACGAGGACGCCCCGCCCCCGGCCGTTCCGGTCCCGGGTGCACGCCCGGTCGATCTGGTCCGCCGCCGCCCCGACCCGGCGCCCCGCCCCCACCGCCGGACCCGGCCCGCGCCGACTGGTATCCCGACCCCACCGAGCCCGCGCGCATGCGCTGGTGGGACGGCGCGCTCTGGACCTCCGACACCTACCTGCGCGAGCAGGACGATCCCCGGGACTGCCCGCGCTGCGGCTCACCTCGCCGGCGCAGGTTCTTCGGCGGGCTCGCGCCGTGCGCGCACTGCGAGGTGGAGATCGAGGAATTCCTCACGCACTGGCACAGCCGCGCCTGGCGCGTGCTCACCGGTTCGGGGCCGACGGGCGAGCAGTGGGAACATCTGTGGGCGTCGTTGCGGTATCAGCGCATCGACGAGGAACGCGGGCGGGCGGCCCTGCGCGATCTCGGGCTGAGCTATGTGGAGCGGCTGGTGACGTTCGCGTTCGCGGACGGCGAGATCGAGCAGGCCGAGTTCGAGATGTTCGAGCACGCGCTGGTGGAGCTGCGGCTGGGCGGCCCGCTGGTGGAGGATCTGCGCAGGCGGGTGCATCGCGGCCGGACGCTGTGCCGGTTGCGCGAGGGCGACCTGCCGGTGATCCGCACACCGGATCTGCATCTGGATTCCGAGGAGAAGGTGCACCTCGACCTGCCCGCCACCCAGGTCCGCACGCTGGCTCGCGGTCCACGGCACACCGAGGGCAGGCTGATCGCGAGCAACAAGAAGCTGCGCTTCGTCGGCACCGGTGCCGGGGTCGAGCTGCCCTGGACCCGGGTGGTTTCGGTGCGGGTGGCCGAGGGCGCGGTGGTGATCGCGGCGACTTCCGCGCGCGGCGGCGCCACGTTCCTCGTCGGCGACCCCGACTATGTGGCGGCGGCGCTGGAGGGTGCGCTGCGGGTGGCCAAACGGCTGGTGCTCACCCCGGGGCAGCGGGATTCGCGCAGCATTTCCCAGGAGATCAAGGCCGAGGTCTGGCAGCGGGACGGCGGCCGCTGTGTCGAGTGCGGCAGCGGGCACTACCTGGAGTTCGACCACATCATCCCGCTCAGCCGTGGCGGCGCCACCAGCGCGGCGAATCTGCAGATCCTGTGCCGCGCCTGCAACCGGCGCAAGGGCGCCCGGATCTGAACCACCCGGATCCAGACCTCAGCCTTCGAGCATGCCCGCCGATCGCGCCAGGTCGGCGAGCACGGCGTCGAACATGACCTCCGGGTCGCTCAACGGAATCGGGTAGTTGCCGAACACCTCCAGCGTCACGTGCCCGTAGAGGCGCGCCCAGATCTGGATCATCAGGTAGGTCACACCGAGATCGAGCTTCTCGGCCGGGAACTCCTGACCCGATTCCGACAACGCCGCCAGCAGTTCGGTGCGGAAATGCGCCAGGTCCTCCCGCAGCGCGGGTGGGATCACCTCGGTGGCGGGCGTGATGATGCGGTACCCGCTCAACAGCCTGCCCGCGGCGGCCAGGAAGATCCGCCCGAACGGTTCGGTGAACCGGCTCGACATGCCCGCCGCCGCGCCGGGCGAGGCGAACACCAGGGTGAACTCCTTGGTGTTGGCCAGCGCCCAACGCCGAAACCCCTTGCAGATGGCGAAGAACTGGACCAGCCCGTTGTCCGGCAGCGCGTCGATCTCGGCGGAGAGCTCGGCGGCCAGCTCGGCACAGCACTCCAGCCGCAACGCCTCCAGCAGGGCGTCTCGCGAGTCGTAGTGGCGATAGAGGGCGGGCGCGGTGATGCCCAGCGTCCGGGCGATGGCCCGCAGCGTGACCGCGTCCGGCCCCTGCTCGGCGAGCAGGGCGCGCGCCACCCGGCGGATGTCGGCTTCGGCCACCATCGGTGCCCGTCCGCGCGGCTTCGACTCCTTCATGGACGTCGATTCAAGCCTATTCGGCTCCGCCGCGGGACTTCCCCTCGCCCGGAGTCTCAGAGGAATCACCGATTTCGGTCCGGTGGTCTCAGGCTCCGATCACCGCGTTCATGATCGTTCCCGCGCTGGTGGCGACCACGCCACCGATCATCGCGCCCGCCACCATCTTCGGGGACTGCATGGCGTTGCCCGACCACTTCTCCCAGGCGAAGCGGCCGCCCGCGTAGACGATGCTGAGGATGCCGGACAGCAGCGCGAACCAGGTCGCGTAGCGCACGAACTGCATGATCTTGTCCGACAGGGGCGGCGCTTCCGGAGTCGGATTGCCGACCTGCGCCAAGGTCGAGAACGTGTCCCCAACCGACATCAGGATGATGCTCACTGTTCACACCTCGGAATTTTCAGCAGTACCTCGGATATTCGCCCGACCCGGCAGCCGGTGGTATCGCCCGCCGCGTCACCCCCCATGATCGCGACGCCGCCGATGTCCCGCAAGGACGGCGGCACGCACGGGGAGGTGCCTGCGCCACACCGGATTACCGGATACCATCCAAGGAGCGATTCTCCTTGTCCCGAACCCGGAATGAGTAGCACGACGATGATCCTGGCCGCCGCACTCGACACCCTGGCTCAGATCGGTAACCCGACGCCCGAGGCCCCACCGGTGTCCGACAAGATCCTGCAACTCGTCCGCTACCTCACCTGGTTCGTCCTGCTCGCGGGCATCTGCGCCATCATCTACGCCGGTGGCCGCTTCGCCTGGGAGAAGTGGACCGGCGGTGGCCTGGAGTCCCCGAAAATGGTGGCCGGAGCGATGATCGGCGGCGCCGTCGCCACCAGCGCGGGCACCATCATGAACGCCGTCATCGGCTGATCGGTCGCCGCGCCGCTCAGCGCACCACGCCGGCGGCCCGCGCCGCACGCAACCAGTCCGGGAATTCGCCCAGCAAGCGGGAATACAGCTGGGCGTCGTCCACCTGGTCGATGTCGTCGAGGGCGAAGAAGCCCGCGTTGTCGACGAGGCGTCCGTCGAGGTCGTCGAGTTCGCGCAGGAGCCCGTAGTTGGCCTTGCCGAGCCCGATGAACTGCCAGAACGCCGGTAGCGCGGCGGCTTCCCGGATCAGGTCGGCGATCTCGCGTTTCTTGGCGAAGCCGCCGTCGGTGAAGAACAGCACCAGCGTCGGGCCGTCACCGGGCCGCACGGTGTCGAGCACCGCGCGGATGATCGGCGGTTCGACGTTGTGCCCGCCGAGGCGGTTGTAGTCGATGCCCTCGTGCACCCCGGACAGGTGCAGATAGGTCTGCGCCCACTGCTCGGCCTCCGCGACCGTGATGTCGGGCAGTTTGGCGTAGGACACCGCGTAGAGGTAGGCCTCGAGGGTGCCGTCGTCGTCGAGCTGGGTGGCGATCGGAACCATCCGCTCGACCACCCGGTGTACGACCCGCCGCCGGTATTGCTTGTGCATGCTGCCGGTCTTGTCGATCACCAGCACGACCCTGGCCCGCACGCCCAGCGCCCGCTTGTCCAGCAACACCTTGGCGACCTCGCGTTTGCGCAGGTCGAGGGTGGCCCGCTTCTCCAGCGAGAGCGCCGCTTCCCCGGGTACCGTGCGCACCTGCGGGACCGCTTCGGCGGCAGCGGGTTCCCGCGCGGGCGGTTCGTCGTCGACCTGCACGCCGTGATCGGTGACGAGCGCCGCGAATCCGCCTGCGTAGCCCTGGCCCACCGCCCGGATCTTCCACTGCGGGCCGCGACGGTACAGTTCCAGCGCGATCACCACGGATTCCCCGGAGAGCCCGTCGATCCGGTACTCGACCAGCGGCGTGCCCGCGCCGTCGGCGACGGTCACCACCGGCGGCGCGAACTCGCCGAACCGCCTGCCCGGGTCGTCGAGGGTCAGCACCGCGCGCACCTGCGCGATGTCGGCGGGCAGCTGGGCGGGTGAGATCTCCAGCGCGGCAGGCGAGCCCGCGACCAGCCGCACGCCGGGCGCGACGGGCTGGTTGTAGAAGACGAAGTCGGCGTCGGAGCGCACCGTGCCCGCCGCCGTGACCAGCAACGCCGACACGTCCGCGGCCGCCTCGGTGCGTAGCGACACCACGACCCGTTCCGACTCGAGCAGGGCGTTCTGGCCCTTGACCAACGAGGTGACCACCGGCTGACTCCGTCCCGTGTGCGATGGGCTCAGCCTAACGGCGAGGTGCGTGCCCGGCAGGGCTTCAGGAGGCGCCCGGCCGCACGATCATCAACACGACCACGATGGCCCACAGGGTGTTGTAGATGCCCGCGTACATGCCGAGGGCACGCAGCCTGCGCCCGTCGTCGGGGTCGCGCAACGCCTCCCGTTGCAGCGGGTGGATCTGCACGGCGATCAGCCCGCCCGCGACCAGGGTGAGCACCATCGCCGTCGAGATCCAGATCTCGCCCAGCCGCCCCTGCAGCGCGGCCAGCGCGATGCCGACCACCGGCACGATCAACGCGACCGCCACGTACCGCCCGGTGATGCGGTGCAGCGCGGCGGCGACGGCGGGGTTGCGTTGGCCACCCGCGCTGTCGGCGCCCTCGGCCACCGGCGCATAGCGCGGGAACAGGCTGGCCGCGACGGCCGAGCCACCGACGAAGACGATCGCGGCCAGCACGTGGACCGACAGCAGGACATGCTCCATGACGAACCTCCAAGCTTCAATGTGATTGAAGCTTAGCCGATGCTCTCAGCAAGGCTGAAGGTCAGTCGACCCCGCCCGTCTCGAAGGCATGCCGGATCGCCGCGCCGAGCTTGCGGCGCACCGGATCGGCCTCGGCACCGAAGAGCCGCTCGTCGACCTCGCCGACCACCCGCCGCGCCTCGGCGAGCAACCTGGTCCCCGACGCGGTCAGTTCGATGGTCGAGGCCGCGCCCGCCTTGGCCGTGGAGTCGCGCACGAGCCCGGCCGCGGTCAGCGCTTTCACCGAGGTGTGCACGCTCTGCACGCTCACCCCCGCCATGCGGGCGAGCTCACTGAAGGAGACGCCGGGCATCCGGCCGACATGCCCGAGCAACCCGAGCTTGCGCACGGTCAGGTCGAGATCGGCCAGCGCGGCATTGAGTTCGTTCTCCACGCGCCGGGCGAGCGCGAGCACGACGATCGAGGCGCTGGTGACGGGGGGCTCCGGGCGGCCGTTCTCGGTGGTCACCGCCCCAGTCTCGCCCATCGGAAGGAGAAATCGGCAGCGCGGTCACCTTCAATGGTGTTGAAGCTTTCCGGATCCTCGGTTACGCTCGGCCGACATGAGCGAATCTACTACGGTCGGTAGTAATTCCGGCGTGTCGCGGCGCGCGTTGTTCGGCGGCGCGTTGCTCGCGGCGGGCGCGGCCTCGGCGGGTGTCGCCGTGGGCCGTCGCGGCGGATCGGAAACCTCCGCGTCCGCGATCGAGCCCTTCCAGGGTCCACACCAGGCCGGTATCGCGACCGCGCTCCAGTCGACCGCGCTGTTCCTCGCCTGTGACATGGCCCGGCCGGACCGCGCCGCGCTGCGCGACCTGCTCGCGAGCTGGACCGAGGCCGCCCGCGCCCTCACCGCCGGAGCGCGGGTGCCCGACACCGCGTCGACCCCGCCGGGGTTCAGCGCGCACACCGATTTCGCCACCGGCCTCGCCCCCGCGCGCCTGACGATCACCCTCGGCCTCGGCCCCGGCATCTTCGACGACCGTTTCGGCCTCGCCGATCACCGCCCCCGCCACCTGCACCCGCTGCCCGCCTTCGCCGGCGACGCGCTGAACCCCGCCTGGAGCGGCGGCGACGTGCTCGCCCAGATCTGCGCGGACGACCCGCAGATCGTCAGCCACGCCTTCCGCACCCTGCGCGCCCGGATGCCCGGCCTGGCCCGCATGCGCTGGACCCAGCAGGGCTTCCTCGGGCTGCCCGCCGACCGCGGCACCCCGCGAAACATGTTCGGCCACAAGGACGGCACCGCCAATCCGCGCCCTGGCACCCCCGAATTCGACCGCACCGTCTGGGTCGATTCCCCCGACGAACCCGCCTGGTTCCACGGCGGCAGCTACCTGGTCTTCCGCAAGATCCGCATGAAAGTCGCCGACTGGGACCAGCTTTCGCCGGCCGAACAGGACCGCGTCATCGGCAGACGACGCGCCGACGGCGCCCCCATGAACGGCGGCGGCGAATTCGATCCGATCGACCTCGACGCCCGCTCCCCCGACGGCGAACCGCGCACCCCGGCAAATGCCCACGTGCGCCTGGTCCACGGCATCCCCATGCTGCGCCGCAGCTACAACTACGACTACGGCGTCCTGATCGCCAACGCGGGCGGCTCCCCCGACCCCACCCCGGAACTCCCGCACACCCATGCCCCCGGCACCCCGGAACACAGCCACGGCGGCCACAGCACGCTCGATGTCGGCCTGCTCTTCGCCGCCTACATGAACAACCCGCCCGAGCAGTTCATCCGAGCCCAGCACGCCCTGGCCACCGACCGGATGAACGCCCTCGTCCAGCACACCGGCAGCGCCTTCTTCGCGGTTCCGCCCGGGGTGGGCGAGAGCGGTCACCTGGCCGCCGAGCTCGTGCGGTGAGAGCACGACAACGCGCGACGGCGGGCCCGGCACGATGGCCGGACCCGCCGTCCGCGAGCGTCGTGCGGCGCCGGATCAGCCGAGGCTGAACGGCTGACCCCACAGAGTGACGACCGACATCACGTTGTCGGTCTCGACCTTGACCTTGACGAAGGACCGCGCCTGGGCGTAGCCCGCGCAGCCCGACAGACCGATGGTCGAATCGGCCCAGGTGACCGAGCCGCTGTTGCCCTTGAACTTGTTGTTGGTGGCGTGATCCTCGTTGCCGTAGTCGTCCGGCTTCTCGATGTCGAGGATGTAGAACGACTTGGCCTGGCCGGGGCCGAGCGTCAGCTCGCCGCCGGACTCCGCGCCCACGCCACCGGTCACGGTGTCACCGCTCCAGTCGGCCGAGCCTTCCACGCCGCCCTCGACGCCGCCGCCGTCGATGTTGACCTGGCAGCCCACCACGTAACCGGGGTAGATCTTGCCGCCGACATCCTCGCCGCCGCCGCTGATCTCGACCTGCGCGCTACCGGACACCCACGCGTTGCGGTGCACCGGGGTGGCGCCCATCGACGGGCTGATGGTCGCCGACTCGCCCACCAGACGCACGGTCACCACCGTGCCGTCGGACAGGGTCTTGGTGATCTCGCCGCCGGGCAGCGGAACGAAGGTGTCGGCGTTGGCCGCACCCGCGGACAGCATGCCGAACGCGACGGTGGCCGCGGCGCAGGCGCCTGCCGCCCGCAGTGTGTTCTTGTGGATCTTCATAGTTCTGTGCAACCCCTCCGGGTTCGAGTTCGCTTCAGCGAAGACTGGTTTGACGGATTCGACCCACGTCAGCCGATGCTGAACGGCATCCCGTAGAGGGTGGTCTTCGAGTAGTGGTCACCGATGATCTCGACCACGGTGTAGGACCGCGCCTGGGCGTAGCCCGCGCAACCCTGGATCTGGATCTCCACGTCCTGGTACTCGACCGAGTAGACACCGGGCTTGGTGATGTCCTTGTAGTCGATCTGGACGAACTTCACATCGCCGGGGCCGAGGTCCAGGCCGATGGAGCCACCGATCGAGCCGCCCTCGAGGTCGATGCCACCGGACAGGCCGGCCGAGATGGCGTCGTCACCGATGCTGACCTGGCAGCCGACGATGTAGCCGGTGTTCAGCTGGGAGGCGCCGTGGGTCGAGGAGTTGTTGGTGCCCGGGTCGCCGGCCGGACCGTTGTTGGGGCCGACCTCACCCTCGGGGGTGACGGTGACATCCGCGGTCGCGTTGCCCGAGACCCACGCGACGCGTCCCGCGCCGTTGGCCGCCATCGAGGGCGAGATCACAGCATGCTCACCGGTACGGGTGATGGTGACGCCCGGGCCGACCTTCTGACCGTCCGGCAGCGGAACGAACGTGTCCGCGTTGGCAGCGCCGGTCGAGAACAGGCCGACGGCGATGGTGGCGGCGGCGCCGATCCCGACGACGCGACCGCCGCCGCGCAACCCACTGGTGCGGTTGTTGCTCATACTTCCCCTCATCAGGTTAAAGCGGTCCACCCCGTTCAGAGGCGGTAGAACCCCTTCGCGAGGCCGCTCCAGAGCTTGGCCGCCTCCCCTGACCACGAGATGAACCAAAATCCGCCTACCCGGTGAACGGTTCTGGTCGGAAATGTGAAGAGATTGTTGAGATCGGATAACGGAATCCGGCAAAACGGGCGGATACGCAGCGATTTCCCGGCATCCGCCCCGTAACTTCCGGGTGGATCAGACCGGAGGGCGGCGGTGACGGGCGGACGTGCGCGGCTCCGGCCACCGCCGCCGTCCCGGCTTTCCCGGCGGAGTCCGAGCATCGGACGAGCAATTCGCCCGGAATCGGACCGGGCGGTCGAGCCACGCGGCGCCCGGGATTCGTCCGGCGGGTGCCCCCGGCGGCGGTCCGGGTCGCGGCGATTCCCGCTGAGACACGCCTGCCGGAGAATGCACCCGTCCGGTCGCGGGAATTCCCAGGTCACTCGTCGGCATCCGGACAGGTCAGTCGAGGGCGCGCACGATCTCCTCCGCCAGCGGCCGTGACGACGCCGGGTTCTGTCCGGTGTAGAGGGTGCGATCGACTTCGATGTGCGGCGCCCACGGTTCGCCTTCGCGGTACTCCACCCCCAGCTCGCGCAACCGGTCCGCGAGCAGCCAGGGCGCCTTGGCGGCCAACCCGGCCTGCTCCTCCTCGGCGTTGCTGAACGCCGTCAGCCGGTAGCCCGCGAACGGGGAATTGCCGTCGGCGTCGGCGGTGGCCAGCAGTGCGGCGGGCCCGTGGCACACCACGCCCAACGGCTTGCCCGACGACAACGCCTGCGCCAGCACGCGCCCGGAGTCGGCGTCGGTGGGCAGATCCTCCATCGGGCCGTGCCCGCCCGGATAGAACACCGCGGCGTAATCGGCCGGATCCACCTCGGCCAGCGGGACGGGATGCTGCAACGGCGCGGCGGTGCGCACGGCCTCGGCCAGCTTCGCCGCGTTCTCCGGCCCCCCGTTGACCTCGGGCGCCAGGCTGCCCCGGTCCACGCTCGGCACCACCCCGCCCGGTGTCGCGACGGTCACCGTGTGCCCTGCCGCGGTGAACACCTCGTAGGGGGCAACGAACTCCTCCGCCCAGAACCCGGTCGGGTGCTTCGTGCCGTCGGCCAGCGTCCAGTGGTCGGCGCCGGACATGACGAACAGGATCTCGGCCATCAGTCTCTCCTCGCATGATCGGAATCGGTGCTGTTCTCCTCGCGTACCCACGCATCGGTCTGAGTCAGCCAGAACAGGTAGGCCAATGCCGGCAACACCGTCACCCCGGCCAGCGCCACCACGACCAGCAATCCGATCAGCGTGGACCGCGCGCCCGCCGCGTCGGCGATGAGCAGCTGGTCGACCAGGATCCACGGAGTCTGGGCCACCGCCCAGCCGAGCACGATCGCCGCCACCGCCACCAGCGCCGAGACCCGCGCCCACCCGAACCGTCCCCGGTACACCAGCACGAGAGTGAGCACCCCCGCGGCGGCGGACACCACGATCAACGGCAGCGCGCGCCCGAGCAGCTCGTGGCCCAGTGTCGGGGCGTCGCGGCGGATCGGGGCGATCGCCGCGATCGCGAACGCGCCCGTCACCGCACCGACGACCAGGGTGCGCGGGCGCAGATAGGCGGCCAGCGCGTCGTCGCCGGAACGGGCGGCATCGGCGGTGAGGAACACCCCGGCCAGGAACGCCGAGGTCCCCACCGCCAGCGTGCCGCCGATCAGCGAGGTGGGATTGACCCACGAACCCACCAGGTCGCCGTATCCGTCGGCGGGCACCCGGCCCGAGGCGACCGCGCCGACGACCGTGCCGAAGAAGAACGGCGTGATCAGCGAGGCCCCGGCGAACAGCGCGCCGTAGAGGCGCGCCTGGTTGATCGTGGCCGAGTACTTGCGGAAGGCGAAGTTCGCCCCGCGCAGCACGATGCCGAGCAGGGCCAGGCTCATCGGGATGAACAGCGTGGTCATGATCGCGGCGAAGGCGCCGGGGTATGCCGTCCACAGGAACACCAGGATGTAGATGAGCCAGACGTGGTTGGCTTCCCAGACCGGGCCGATGCTGTGGTCGATGAGCACGCGCAACCGTCCGCCGCGCCGCGCACCGCCCGCGGTGAGGTCCCAGAACCCCGACCCGAAATCCGCGCCGGCGAACAGCGCGTAGGCCACCACCCCGGCGAACATCGCCGAGGCGACCACATCCGACAGTTCCATCACGGCCTCCCGGCGCGCTCGGCCTCATCGACCGGCGCCGCGCCCGGCCCGTACGGGGCGGCGATGTGCACCGCGCCGGCCCGCCACCGCCGCGCCATCGACCGCAGCACGACGACCGCGCCCACCGTCATCCCGAGATAGACCAGCAGCACGATCGTGAAACTCCACCACAGCCCCTCGCTGGTGCTCGCCGCGTCCCTGGTGGTCAACACCTGCCACACCGTCCACGGCTGCCGTCCCACCTCGGTGGCGATCCAGCCGCACTCGAGCGCCAGCACCGCCAGCGGCCCGGCGACCACCGCGACCCGCAGGAACCACCGGTGGGCCAGCAGGTCGCGGCGCCGCCAGCGCAGCACCCAGAACACGACCACGAGCAGCGCGAGCGCGGTGCCGACCGCGACCATCGTCTGGAAGGCCAGGTGGGTGATGTTGACCGGCGGGTGTTCGTCGGCCGGGACGGTGTCCAGCCCGGGAATCGGCGCCGTCAGCGAATTGCGGGCGATGATCGACCCCAGCCGCGGGATCTCGAGCGCGCCCCGCACCTCACCGTCGATCAGCAGCCCGCCCAGCCGCAGCGGCGCCGGTCCCTCGGTGGTGGTGGCCAGCTCGAAGGCCGCCAGCTTCGCCGGTTGCGAATCGTGCACCCGCATGCCCAGCACGTGCCCGATCAGCGGTTGCGCCAGCGCGGCCACGGTGGCGAACACGAACGGCACCGTGAAGCCCAGCCGATGGTGCTCGTCGCGCCGCCCCCGCAGCATCCCCGCCGCGTACACCCCCGCCACCACGAAGCCGACCACCATGAAAGCCCCCACCCACATGTGCGCGAACTGCAGGAACGCCGCGTCGTTGAACATCGCCCGCCACGGGTTCACGTCGGTCACCTCGCCGTCGACCAGCCGGAACCCGGTGGGATTGTTCATCCACGCGTTCACACTCACCACGCAGAAGGTGCCCACCACCCCCGCCACCGCCATCGGCACCAGCATCAACAGATGCCGCCGCGGCGGCATCCGCCCCCACCCGTAGAGATAGATGCCGAGAAAGATCGCCTCCACGAAGAACGACAACCCCTCGAACGCGAACGGCAACCCCAGCACGTCCCCGTAGCGCCCCATCAACCCCGGCCACAACAGCCCCATCTCGAAGCTGAGCACCGTGCCCGACACCGCCCCGATCGCGAACAGGATCGCCGACACCGTCGCCCACCGCTTCGCCAACCCCAACGCCACCGCGTCCCCGCGCACGATCCCCCGTCGATGCACCACGAAGATCATCGCCGGAAACGCCACCCCGAAACAGGCCAGCACGATGTGCCACCCCAGCGAGAACGCCATCTGCTGCCGCGCGGGCAGCAACCCCGGCGGCCCCTCCCCCGCCGCCAGCACCCCCCACATCTCCACCACCATCGACCGCCCCTTCCTCGATACCCGAGCCGACCAGCCCTTTCCCGAGGTATCCCCCATTCCCCGGCGAAATCACCCGGTCGGCCCAGCGTCCCGGATCAGTGGATCGTCCGATCCCCGAGCGGCCTGTGCGGCGTGGCTCGGTTGCCCCTCACCGCAGGCGGCGGATGTCGCCGCGCAGGCAGTAGAAGCCGCCGCGCGCGGATTCGACCACATACCTCGCACCTGATTCGCGGATGTCGCGAGGGAATTGGACCGTTCCATTCGCGGCGGTAGCCCGGGGAGACGATGTGCACGCGCGGCCGCCCGTCGCGCTCCACGCACTCCACCACCACGCCGTCACCGGCGCCGGTGGTGATTTCGACGGTGTTGCTCGGCAGGACCGCCGACATCTCGGGTGCCTTGATCGAGACGGTCGGCGGCAGCACGCCGTCCTCGGCGGCGCGGACCGCGGATTCGGCGACGTCCAGACAGGCCAGGGTGCCGTTGGTGGTGACGAGGTAGAGCTTCTCGTCGTGGTACCGCACGGAGTAGGCCGAGCCGCAGCCGGTGGCGAGCTTCCACAGCACCGGCGCCGAACGGGCCGTGGAGCGCGAGCTGGCGATGGCGCGACGGGTGACCGAGCGCGCCGCGCGTGCCCCCATCACCGCGGGCGCGGTCATATCCCCGGTCCCGCTCGTCGTCGGTGCGTCGGCGCGAAAGCTAGCAGCACCCAGTGACATTCAGGCGGGGACATTCAGGCGGGCCGCGGCTGGTCCTCGATGATGCGCAGCGTCCCGCCCAGGCCGAGGAACGCCGTCGGCGTGAGGCCGAACATGGCGCGGGAGGTGTCGCTGAAATGCGACGGCGAAGCGAATCCGGCGTCGACACCCGCGCGGGTGATGTCGTGCCCGGCCGCGTACGCCCGCGCCACCCGCAGCATCCGCGCCCACTGCACATAGCGGCGGAAGCTGGTCCCGGTCTGCGCGGCGAAGGTGCGGAGAAAGTAGGAGGTGGACAATCCGGCTCCTCGTGCCTGTTCCGAGGCGCGTTGGGGCTGGGCGGGATCGGCGCGGATGGCGGCCGCGACGGCGGCGATCCGGGGATCGCGGATCACCGGCAGCGGCATCCCCGCCAGCTCGAGCACCCGGTCGACGTCGAGCGGGTCCCGCTCGCACAGCGCGATCAGCTCGGCTTCGTGCCGGTGTTCGACCGGGTAGCCGCCGACGGCGCGGTTCATTCCGCCGAGACAGTGCGCGACGCGGGTGGAGGTCGGATCGAAGAAGCAGTAGAGCATCCGCCCGCTGCTCCGCGCGACGTGGTGAATCGTCCTGGCGCGGAACAGGAAACTCCGCGCTTCGATGTCGCCGTGCTCGGGCACCCGCACGAGGAACGGCGCGTCGACGCCGACACCGAGCGAGGGGATGGCGGTCGAGTGCGGGTCGAGCCCGGGGCTCGGGCCGAGGTAGATCGCGTGCCCGAGCCGCACCCACAGTCGGGCCGTGCCCACATCCGCGGCGCACGTTTCCGGAAGTGCGAACCGGGTCATGGGGCCGACGATACCCACAACCGAACAACCCCAGGGAGGCGATGATGAGCAGTTCCCTCGACAGCCCCGCGCGGGAGACGACCGTCGACGGCGTCCGCGTGGCCTACGTGACCGCGGGCCGCGGCGAACCACTGGTGCTGTTGCACGGCTGGCCGGAGGATCATCGCGCCTGGTCGCATCAGCTCGCACCGCTGGCGGCGGTGCGGCGCGTGATCGCGCCCGATCTGCCCGGCTGGGGCGCCTCCGACCGCGATGTCCGCCTGTCCCACGACTACGGCGGCTTTCTCGGCCTCGGTTTCCTGCACCGGTATCCGCACCGGGTCCGCCGGTTCGCGCTCCTGAACTCCCGCGCCCACGGCACCTTCACCTGGCCCTACCGCCTGCTGTTCGGCGCGTTCACCACGCTCGCGAGCCACCGCGCCACCCGCCGCTTGCTCACCGTGCGCGCGATGTATCCCCTGCACCGCTGGGGCCTGCGCGGATATGTCCGCAACGGCTCGTTCTCCCCCGGCCTGCTCGACGACTACCTGAGCATGCTGCGCACCCCCGAAGGCCGCCGCTGGTACGCCCACTTCTGGGCCGGTTACCGGGTGCGGGTGCGCCCCGAACTCGCCGCGGGTCTGGCCGCCGTCGACTGCCCGACCACCGTGATCTGGGGACGCCGCGACCCGGCCATCCCCCTGCACACCGCCCGGGAACTGGCGAGCCGCATCCCCGGCGCGCACCTGGTCCTGCTCGACGCCGACCATTTCCTGATGGAGCAACGTCCCGCCGAGGTCACCGAAGCACTGCTCGCCTGGCTCGACCGGCCTGTCGAGAACACTGCGGCGGCAAACTGATTCACTCCTCGAGCCACACCAGACAGAAGGTGTGCCCGACCGGATCGGTGTAGACGCGGAAGTTCTCGGCCGCCTGCACGAACTTCGCCCCGAGCGCCAGCACCGCGGGCTCGGCGACCTCCACATCGCGCACCAGGATGTCCAGGTGGATCTGCTGCGAGGCGCGCGGATCCGGAAAGGTCGGCGGCTGATATTCCGGTGCGAGCTGGAAGGCCAGCCGCCGCCCCTGCGGATCCAGCAGCGCCACCCACGTCCGATCGCTCTCCTCCTCGATGATCTCACCGCCCAGCAGACCCCGGTAGAACTCGGCCAGCTCCCGCGGCTCCGGGCAGTCCAACACGACCGTCCGCAAACCCTTGACACCCTCCGCCGTCATCATCGACCTCCTCCGCTCGGACAACGCGGTGCGTGTACCCGGTGGGGTGGGGTGGAAACCGGCCGCCCTCGGGGACGAAGTGCCCGGCTGAACCAACTACCGATCCCGCACCGCCGTGCGATCCGGTGCCAGGAGTTCGATGAGTGCGGTGACACTCTGCGCGGCCCGCCCCTCGTCGACGGCCCGGCGCAGGAGATCGTGCATCGGCGAATGCCAGGACATGTCGACCCCGGTCTCCTCCCCGAGCCGCCGGTCATCCTCGATCGCGGCATGGAACAGCCCGATCGAGGACCCGAGCCGCGTGTAATCGCGATGGTCGATCTCCTCGGCCAGCACCGGCAGCAGCGATTCGATCATCTGCAACCATTTGACCGAATACGGCACCATCGATCGCGCCGGCAGCCCGCGCGACGCCACCATCGCGGCCCCCTCGAAGAACCCGAGCAACGCGGGGAGCAAGGTCGCGCCGACCGCGGATTCGTAGAGCGCGGCGGTATCCGGCTCGGCCCCCAGATGCACGAGGTCCCCACCGAGCGCCCGCAACACGTCGTAGTAGCGGTCGAAGATCTCCCGCTCCCCACCGAAATACAGCAGCGTGTCCGGCTTTCCGACCGCCCCGGGCACATTCTTCACCGCGCCACCGAGGAATCCCGCACCCTTCTCGGTGACCCAATCGGCGAATTCCCTTGCGGATGCGGGTGTTCCGCTGTTCAACGTGATGATCGTCCGCCCACTCAGCGCATCCACCGCCGCACCCAGACTGTCCCGCGTAGCCGCGAAACTCGTCGCGGTCCCGATGATCAACGGGCTCGCCGCGACAGCCTCCGCAATCCCGAGTTCCTGCCGCGCCCCCGCCGCCACCGACGCCGCCGCACGTTTCGGGGCGCGATTCCACACCGTGGTCGGATGCCCCGCCGAAAGCAGTGCCTCGGCGACCGCGGTGCCCATCGAACCGGTGCCGAGCACGGTCACCGAAGTGTTCTGGCCTGTCATGAAACTCCGATCACGGGGTTGCGCCGTGCAACCACGGCGAGATTCTCGATTGGGGCGAGTGTCGGTGCGCGGCAGGGCGGCGACAAGTACGCACTTTTGCCGGGAGCTCCCCACCCCGGGGTAAGCGAACAGGTCACCGCAGCACTCGGCCGACGGAACCTGTCTCGAATCACAGACTCGTACAGCGATGCCCCTGCCGGCGGCCGCCCGCCGATCGGAACTACCCTCGCGATCCGTGCCGTGGACGAGAATTCCCGGTGACCGGTGCACGAAGAGACGCGTGGGAAGGCAGCGGCCGGGTGAATGGTCTCGACGAACTCCTCGACATCGCACGGGCAGCAGTCACGGAAGGCGCACGGCTCCTGGCGAGCACGCCGGCAGGAAAGATTGCTGCCAAGAGCGACCGCGATTACGTCACCGAATTGGACGTCGAGATTCAAATGGTGGTCCAGCAGTTCTTGGCGCGGCGCACGCCGGAGATCGGCTTCCTCGGGGAGGAAGCGAACCCCGCACCGGACCTGTCGGAACAGTCTCGCTGGTGGACCTTGGACCCCATCGACGGCACCTCGAACTTCGTCCACGGACTCCCTCTCTGCGCCGTCTCGCTCGCCCTGGTCGAGCACGGGCGATCCGTGCTCGGCGTCGTCAACGCACCATTCCTCGACCTCGAGTATCACGCCGCCCTCGATGCCGGGGCCTCTGTGAACGACGCGCCGATGACCGCGAGTACCGTCACCCGCCTCTCCGACGCCGTGATCTCTCTCGGCGACTACGCGGTCGGCGCCGGGGCCGCCCGGAAGAACCGGGAGCGCCTGGCGATCACGACCGCACTCGCGGAGCGGGTCGAGCGGGTGCGGATGTTCGGTTCGGCGGCACTCGACCTCGTGTGGGTGGCCGAGGGACGCACCGACGGCTGCGTCATGCTGTCCAACAACCCCTGGGACACCGCCGCCGGTGCTCTGATCGCCGCCGAGAGCGGCGCGCTGGTCACCGACACCGACGGCAGCCCGCACACCGTCGGGTCCAAACACACCATCGCCGCTGCGCCGGGCCTGTCTGCCGAGCTACTCCGTCTGGTGGCCGATGCGAGAGCAGGTCATCACTGATCGAGCGGGAAAGCGCATACTCACTCGGCGACCGGGGATTGCGATTACTTCTGCTCGGAGAAGGCATTCCGCCCGGCATAGTTTCGCCGCGCCTCGAAGACCGGGCGACGCTCGGCTGCGCGCGGCGGGGCAGCGACCGCCCCACCACACCGGCTCGAACAGCGTTTTTTCGAAGGCCGAAGACTCCTGGACACAGGCCGAGAAGTTGCAAACAATTCCCAGGAAGAAGGGATGGTGGGGCGGGCGGGGCTCGAACCCGCGACCAATGGATTATGACGCCTGGCGTTTCGTCACTTCCCATCGGTTCGCGAAAGACGTTGAATCCGAGCCCTATCCGACCGATCAGGGCGCCCGTCACATCGTGACGTTTCCTGTTATTTCCCACCCATATACGTCGATTAAACGATGGGCGGATCGCCCACCTCCTGGGATCACAGTGGTGGGCGCTCGATGCCGGGGAGCCGCTTCGGGGGGTCGGGGGTCGACCCGGCATCGAGCGCTGATCTGAGTGTGTTCACCCGACACCGGGACCGGAACCGCTCTACCGTTGACCTGTGTTGACCGATGGCACGGTGACGGGGGAACTGCTGCGGGAACTGCGGTGCGCCGCGGGGATCGGGCTACGCCGCATGGCCGCGCAGACCCACTACACCCCCAGCTACTTATCTCTGGTGGAGACCGGCCGCCGACCGGTCACCGAGGGAGTTCTCGACCGCTACCGCGCGGTGCTGTCCGATCCGGTGCTTGACGGCGTGGATCTCCGACGACTCAGCTCCACAGTCTCCGACCCGTCCAGCGCAGGACTGAGCGGGGTTGATGACCTGGCAGTGATACTCGACAAGACCCGCCACCTCGAGGACACCGTGGGCGCCGCGACGGTGGTGTCGTTGGTGAGAGGCATGGACGGCACCGCACGGGAATTGGCGCGGCACGGTGCCGGTGGCCGGCCCTCGGCGGCCCTGGCGTCGGACGTGACCCGCTACCGGGGATGGCTCGAGCACGCTATCGGCCGGCGCATGGTCGCTGATCGGGTGTTGCGCGACGCCGTGGAACTGGCGCAGGACGGGGCGCAGCGGGCACACGCCCTGTCGTTTCGGTCGCTCACTGCCCGCCATGACGGCGACCTGGCGAAAGCCCTGGACCTGGCCGATGGCGCGTTGGCCGAGGATGGGGTTCACCCGGCGTTGCGCGCGTTCGACCGGTATTGGAAGGCCGAGTTGCTCGCTCGCCGCGGTGAGCATCGCGCGGCCGCGCGGGAGCTGGCCGCCGATCCGCCGGAATACGACGAACTGCCGCCGGGCGGTTACTGGTACACCCCGGGGTTCCTCGGGGTGCAGCGAGGCCTGGTGCTCAGTTGCATGGGCCGCCGCGCGGACGGCATCGCCGAGGCGACGCAGGGCGTGAAGGCCATGCCCGCCGAGCATCGGCATACGGACTGGCTGAATGTGATGCTCGCCCAGGTTGATCCGGACATGCGCGACTGACCGCCGAGGAGAGTGACCGGAAGTAACTCACCTCGAATTCGGCGCCTGCTCTACTGCGTCAAATGACGCAGTAGAAGGTTCGCGGCGGATTGTCTCGCGGCTATCCCCAGTTGCCGCCGCAACCGTGCGGCTGACCGACACGGTTGTTAGTGAACCAAACTCTCAAACGAGGCCCGATCATTTTGCCGACGTCGGCAAATAGATCGGATCGCGCAAATTGCGATGCTAGGCACCGCGACAGGTGTCCAGAATCGAACACCTGTCGCCGTTGCTACGGCAGCGACGCCATGAGTCCGATCGCCTTGGCGTGGGCTCGACGCTCGGCCAACTCCACCAGATCGTCGACGTCCGCTACTCGCGCGTTGATCGTGGTGGACAGGTCGTGCCCGGCCGCGGCCGTGGCACCGGTGGGAGCGACGAACGCGTTGGGGTCGACCCTGTTCGCTGACCAGCTGGAGGCGTTGATTGCCTCCAGCAGGGGGGCGTTGCGGGCCGCGGCGTCGGCGTTGACGATGAACTCGCCGTTGGACAAGGGCGCGAGGAACCCGTCGTCGCGGGGGCCGCCGGGCCCGATCGCCCACCCGCCATCGCGGTAGCCGTGCCCCTGCCCCCACATGGTCGACAGGTCCATGCCGTAGCGGGCGCGGTAGTAGCGCAAGGCGGCGACCATGTTGGCGTAGGGGTGGGTGCGGTCGTTCGGCAGCGCCGGATCCCGGTAGGTGGCGAACGTCCCGGGGATCACCTGCAGCAATCCCACGGCTTCGTTGCCGCCGGAGTTGACGTCGATGACCTGCTGCACGATCGCCGGGTCGCCACCGGACTCGGACTGGATCTGGGCGAGCATGATGTCGACCTGGTTGGGGTTGAAGCCCTCTTTGATCAACGCCTGTGTCGCCAACCCCCGCCACTGCTCCACCCCGGCACCAGGGGTGTAGGCGGCGGCGCCCTGCACGGTGATGGTGCCCAGATCCTCCGGCGTACCAGGGACATTCGACGGCGCCGCGGACTGTGGGGTGGTGGTCGTGACCATCGACGGCAGGTTCTTCGGGGTGTAGCTGTACTCCGGCTGCTGCAGCTGCCCGTTCTTCTGCGAGTAGAAGTCCAGCGCGGTCCCGATCGCCCGGTTGTACGGGTTGGACTCGGACAAGATGCTGTTTTCCAGACCGAACGCCGACAGCAGACCGGTCGCCAGGATCGATCCCGCCCGAGAGAAGATCCCTTGCAGGGACGGCGGCGTGGACTCACTGCCAGTGGTCTTCTGCGACGACTCCAGCGAGTTCTGCGCCTGCTGGTACTTCAAGTCCGCCGCGAGCTTGTCGGCGTCGGTGGAGTTCGGGTTCGCGTAGACGGCGTTGCGTTCGCTGTTGGCGGCATCCACTGCCGCCTCACCTTGCAGCCGCTGCAGCTCTTGGTCGCTGCGCCGCCCGGGCAGTGGCGCCTGCGTGTACAGCACCTGCTGGGTGGTGACGCCGGAGGTGTCGCCGGTGCCGATCCCGCCCACGCCGGTGGTGCTCGCGCCCGTGGCCTGCATCTGCAGGAACGCCCACTGGTTGAACATGGGGTGGTTGTAGCCAGCCGCCGACCCGCCGTACACGACACCGGCGGAGCCGTTGGATTCGACGTTCACCCCAGACGGCAAGGTGCCCGCGGTGTGGCCGCCGCCGGGCATGTTGGGGTCGTTGACCCACCCGACCCGGAACGCGCCCGGTCCGCCCTTGCCGGTCTGCCAGCCGAGCGCCGCCAACCACTGGCCCTCGTTCGCGGTCGACATGCGGCCGGTGTCAGGCGGAAGCCCGGCAGCGACGTTGGCGAGCTTGGAGATCAGACCCGAGCAGTCGAACTCGCCACCGTAGGGTGTCCCGGCCAGGGAGCGGGCGTAGTCTTCGAGGGCCTGCGCCGACCCGCCGACCACACCACCCTCGGCCATGCGCGGGAAGGTGCCGGCGTTGATCGCGGCCAGTTCCCGGTCGTACCGGGCAGCGGAGTCGCGGTTGATGACCCATTCCCCGCCGTCGAGCCACGTCATGGGCGCACCTGTCGCCGCGGCGACGCCGAGGATGCCGTCGCGGCGTTCAGTGCCGGGGCCGGTCGTGGGCAGCTGCCCACCCTCAGCACGCGCCGGGAGCTGCACAGTCCCACGCGCCTCGATACCCGCGAACCGCGCGATCTCTACGTTGACCTTCATGGTCACTGGCTGCTCGGTGAACTGACGGATATCGGCCCGCGCCTGCTCAGTGTTGGCGATCAGGGTCAAGGTTCCGTCCAGGTTGTTGCGGATCTCGTACTGCAACTCCCGAATTCGGGCCAGGTTCTCAGGCGTCGTGTCCTTGATGACGATCGTCTTCTCATCGGGCACCGACTGGACCGAAATGCCCATCTCGTCGAACCGTTGCTTGCCCTGCTCGGTGAGGGTGAAAGTACCCTTAAGGGTTTCGTTGATCCGCTGCCATGCCTCCCGCGCCTCCGCGGTGGCAGTGTTCTGCCCGTTCATCTCCCCGCCGAGCGTGGCCGCGGACTCGCCGACATCGGTCATGGTGTCCTTGAGCATCGCCAAATCGGCCACCGGGATGCCCTTGTCCTTGAGCTCCTGGACCGCGTCGGTGTACTTCTTCACCGCTTCCGGAATGCCCTGGAGTGCCTGCGCGATCTCGGTATCGGTCAGCTTGGTCTGCAACCGGACCTGCTCGAACTCGAACTCCGATTCCCGCTTCATCGGCATCTGCTCGAGGATGATCGCGGTGATGTGGTCGTTGATCGCCTTCTTGCCTGCCTCGTCCAAGCCCAGGCCGGCGCGGACGAACGTGTGCGGACTGACACCGAGACCGGCGGCCCGCTCGAGATACCCGGTCTCTTCCAGCTTCTGAGTGGTGTTGGCGATCGTCTCCTGAGTGATCGCGCCAGTCTGCTGGTCGAGGGTGCCGCGCAGATCGTTGACCGCAGCCTGCTGCTTGCGCGCCGCCTCTTCGGCTTCGGCGTGCTTCTGGGTCAGGTAAGTCAGTCCCGCGCCCACGCCGAGGGTCAAGGCAGCCACACCGAGCGGACCCATCGCGCCCAGGGCACCGCCGAGCATGCCCGCCGATCCCGCGGCGCTCTGAGCCGCCGAACCGTAGCCCTGCCGGAAGTTCGCCATAGCCGTGCCCGCGCCCGCGATCGAACCGCGCACCGCATCGAAAATGGGGCCGATCGTCTTCACTGCCAGGTAGGCGATGACGACATCGCGCACCAAGTCCGGGTGATCGGCCAGCAGATCACCGGCCACTGTCAGGAACGGCAGCACTACACCCGCCCACGCCTGGAAACCGTCGTATACGCCGCCGAGGATTTCGGGCAGGTCGCTCAGCAGCGGCTTCAGCTCGGCCATGTTCTCCCGCGCCTCACGGAAGAACTCCTTCAGCTCTTCTTGCCCCTCAGTGGATTTCAGGAACCGCGACATGCGTTCGGTGATTTCGTCGAGGGACCGCAACGTCTCCCCGTCATTGCCCGCCGCACGCATCAGCGACCGGACCGCCGAGCCCGTGTTGTAGAGGATGGTGCCCAGAGTCTTCGTCGACTCGATGCCTTCCTCCATCCACTTCTTCAGCGACCCGTCCGCCGCCGAACGCTGGATCAGATCGTTGAACCGCTCAGCCACGTCGCCGATCGCGGTGCCGAAGCGGGGGAAGAACTCCGACCCGACCGTGATGAGCTTGGTGACGGCGTTGGTCAGCGGCTCCGCGCCCTTGGCCGCGTTGGCGAACCCGACCGTCGTGTTGTCCAGTGCGGTCTTGAAATCGACCCGGTTGACGTCACTGGCCAGCGCCGACAACGACGCCCGGAGACCGCCGTTGATGGCGGTATTGATGCCCACCAGTCCATCCCGCAGCGTCGGCAACTGCCGATCGGCGAGCACGAGAATCGCCGGACCCATCCCGTTGGTCAACGCGTCCTGACTGGCCTTCCGTGCCTCCGTCCACGCCGGGCCGATCGACCGGATATCGGTCACCATCTGCCGAGCGTTCGGCGACAACTCCGCCAGCGCCATGTTCAGCTTGTCCTGCCCGCCCGAAGGCGCGTTCAACGCCTCCGTCGCGTCCCGCAGCTGCCGCAACGCGCTCGCCTCAGCCTGCCGTGCGGCGGCCACCTGCTCAGACCCCTCCACGCCGCGAGCGTTCGCCTCCGCGGTGTCCTGCGCCAGATCCTGTGTCGCTACCTGCTGTTGCCGCAGCCGCAGCACGGCCTGGTCGTAGGAGTTCTGGGCACGCTTTCGAGTGGTGGAGTCCGCCGTCGGATCGAACTGGACCTGCATCAGGCGCTTGCCGGCCTCTTCCACCGAGATGGCAGCGTCCTCAACGGAGAGCTTCTGCTCATCCAGGTCCATGTTCATGTCGCGGATCGAGCGCGACGCGTCCCGGTAGGCGTCGTTCAGCCCACGAGTAGCCGCTCGCGCCCGGTACTGCGCCTCTTCCACGTCCTCGAGGGCGTCACGCTGGTCGGTGACCGAATCAGCCGCATCATCGGATGCCGACTTCATAGCCTTGAACGCTGCCGGGATACCGGACATGCCGGTCGCCACGCTCGCGATACCCGCCAGACCACCGAACCCGATCGCCGGAATCAAACTCACTGTGCGCGCCGCGGTGGCCGCCGCATCAGCAATCGCCAACAGGTCAGCAATCGCCCCGGCCGCGCCGATCACGCCGAGCACGGTCAAGTTCACCGACCCGGCCCGGCGCAGATCCGCCCCCAACCCCGCGACCCTCCCCCGCGCCCGAGCGAACGACGGACCATCGACGTCAGGGCGAATCGTCCACCCCTCCCGCATCAGCTGCCGCAACGCCTCGATCTCCGCAGCCGCCGCCGCGGTGTCGGCACCTACGCGGAAGGTCTGGTTCTCCCGCGCCACCCGCTGCAACGCCGCCAACTCGGCTGCAGCAAGTCGCGTGTCGGCGTCCATCCGGAACGTCTGGTTGGCCCGGGCCAACTCCTGCAACGCCCCGATCTCCGCAGCCGCAGACGAAGTGTCGGCACCGACCCGGACCTCCATCCGGAAGTCGTGCCGCCGCAACTCCGCCTCCGTCTCGGTGACGAAGTTCCGGAAGTTGGGCTTGATCTTGATTCCGGCGGAACCCGCGTCGTACTGAGGCATCAGACGCCACCCTTCATCATCGTCAACCGCGGATCACTCCCACCCGCTCCACGCCGCCGGGAGGTTTGTTCCACCGCCTCCTCGGCCCTACACACCTCCCACTGCAACGACCGCCGCGACATCGGCGTCAACCCACACTCCCGCAACAGGTATCGGACCTCACTCGCCGCGTTCGTGCGAGCCGTCGGAGCTGTCGTCTCCGACCACACCAACTGCATCAACCGGGCGGCCATCACCAGGGCGTGCCGATCACTCTCGGTCCACTCCGGAACCATCGGCGACGACCAGCAATCCGTCCACCACTCCAGCACCGCGGGATGCCATTGGGCATAGGCCGGCAACTCCGGCACCTGAGGATCCTCCACAGGAGTCAGAAACGCCCTGGTAGACGCCCGATTGCGACGGGCCCGAACGCTCGGGTGCTTCGGCAACGGCGGCATCAGCCCCACACCCCCCGTAGACCCTGGGATGCGTACGGCAGGGAATCTGCAGAGCGTCCCGATGCTCGGCTGGTGGCGGGGAGGGGGGTGGGTGGGGGTGTGGTCGTGCTGGTGGGCTGGTGGATGGCCGGTACCTGGGGCATAGGGTCAGCCCTCCAGGTCGATCACGCGCTGCTCAAGGTCGTGGACGACGTCGAGCAGCGCGCGCCAAGCCGGACCTGGGTCCACTCGGGCCCCGTATGGGGTGGCGTCGGACCAGAGCTTGCGCAGTGACGCGGTGAGCGGCGGCAAAGTAGCGTCGGCGTTGGCCTTGGTGCTGCTGTTGAATGTGTCGGGCATTGCAATGCTCCTTCGGTTTGATGCTGGCTCAGCTCAGCGGGTGAGTTCGGCGGCGCTGGTGGGCCAGTCACGCGCGGGTTGGAACACCGGTTCGCCGGTGACGCCGTTGCGGGGTGCCATGCGCCTCATATCGCTCTGGGTACGGGGGTGTTCCAGCTTCTTGCTGATGTGGGTGCGGCGCGCTTCGCTGCGGTCGGTCCACAGCTGTTCGATCTGGCGTTCGGTGGGAACCCATAGTTGCGCGTCGCTGTTGCAGATCAGCCACTTGAGTTGGAGCGGTCCGGGTTCAGGCCAGGGGCCGCGGTCGTGGGATCCATTTCGCCAGCCGGGGAACACCTCGTCGAGGTTTGCGATGAAGTGGTCGTTGGCGAGTTCATCGCGGCAGTGAGCGTTGCGTCCACGCTCCACGATGTGGTGTGACACGTAGTGCTGCAGGACGTGCAGTTGGGCATCGCGGATCTCGCGGTAGCGTCGCCAGATGTCGTCGAGCTGTCCGAAGGCTGCGATTGCTTCGGCGCCGGCGCGGATGGCTTCGTCGGCAGTCTGGGTGTCGCGGAGGGTGGTCGCGGGTGCCTGAGCTTCGTCGATGAGGTTGGTCAGCTGGCCGTTCAGGTGGGTCAGCAGTTGGTCGACGCTGGCGGTGATGATCTGTTTGCAGCGGGCAAGGGCTTGGTCGCGGAGATTGTCGAACGCGACGTATGCGGCTTTCTGGTCGGCGACGGCCTTTTCGTGCTCGGCCATGCGCTTGACGTAGTCCTCGGGGATCTCGCCCGCGGTCAGGACGTTTTGGATTTCGGCTGGCGCGCCGGATGGTTGCGGGGTGTGTTCGTCCCGGCGGCGGATTGCCTGCTCCGCGATCGCGAGCGCGTTGGTGTATCCGTCGAGAGCTTCGACGGCGGTGCGGAGGGCGGGGTTTCGGAGTTCGCCGCGGAGTCGGAGCATGCTCATGTTGATGGCGCTCATCGGTGGCTCCCGTCGTTGCGGGTGAATCGGTGAGCGGCTTGCTTGAGTTCGCCGGCGGGCTCCTCGGGTGGGCGTGCTTCGGCGATGAATGCGGCGAATTCGCCGGGGCTGAGGGAGCTGACGTATTCGACTACGGCGTCCCTCAGGCGGTCCAGGGGCGAGATGGAGGGCAGTGGGTGGCTCATGGATCGAGCGTGCGCCACCGAGGTGTGTGGCACGTTCCGTGTGGGGAATCGATTAGGCGGCGTTGCGGGCTTGCGCGTATTCCTCAACGGTGGCGCGGTTGAAGATCCATGTGCGGCCGACGCGTATTCCGTCCAGGTCGTTGGCGATCTTGCGGACCCATCGGGGTGAGCATCCGAGGATGGCGGCGGCGGTGTTGGTGCTGATTTCGTCGCTGTGGATGCGGGGGTCGGGTTGGTCTGCGGGGCCTTGGCTGATTTCGGTGTGGAGTCGTTCGTACAGGTGTCGGATGGGTCCGGCGATGGGTGCTCCGTTGTGTTGACGTCGGCGGTAGACCTCGGCGACGCAGTGGTAGGCAGCTCGGACTTCCCGGTCGCTGATGTTCATGACGTACTCCTTCCTCCGGGTAGTGGGTAGTCAAATAGTGAAATTGCAGGTCGCGAACGGCCATCCCGATGCGGAGCAGCGCCCGCCGAGGGAACCAGGCGACACGGTTGGCCGACGAGGAGACGTTCAAGTTGAACGTCTCCTCGTCGTCCTGGCTCATGACTCTCCGTCCTGTTCGCGCCATGCTTTGAGCGCCTTGTACGCCCGATCGCTGCCCCAGCCCATCCGCTCCTGCACATCGCGCTTGGATCTCGGGGGCGGGTCCAACTTGCTCAGTTCCACCACATCGCCCGCGAGGTTGCCGCCGCTGTTGAACTGGCCGAGGATGTCGAAGCTCGGCGGTTGGTCTCCCTCACGTGGGGCGTGTATGACCGCCTCGAGCAGGCCATCGGCCGCGTGCGGGCGCAACTCGAAACGTCCGGCCACCGGTTCACGACCGACCGGGCAGTGCTGGCGCACCCCGCCGTGGCGGTCCTTGTTCACCGTCAGCCACGCCGAGCCGCCCTTGCCGGGGGTGAATGCCTCCTGGACTGTCGCGCGCAGCGAAACACCGCCGATCGCGCGCCGCTTGGCCGTGGTGCCACCCGGGCCCAGCTTGCGCGACTCGGCGCCCTTCGCCAGATGGTCGATGACCAGCACCGCGGCGCCAGTCTTGCTCAGCGGCTTGAGCACCGCCGAGTTCGCGGTGGTGTACTCGTCGGCCGAGTTCGACGATGAGCCGAACAGCGGCAGCAGTTCGCCGAGGGAATCGAGCACGACGACATCGGGGGCCCACAGGTGCATGTCGGCGATGATCGCGAGCAAGTGCGTTCGGCTGTCCGGTTCGACGTAGAGGAACCGCTCCCGGTCGGCCAGGACGGACGGGCCAGTACCGAGCGCGAGCAGCCGCGACACCGTGGCCACCGCGCCGTTGTGGTCCAGGTCGATCACCAGCACGCGGCCGTGGCCGTGCTCGGAGAGGACTTCACGCGCGGCGGTCAGCGCGACCCAGGTCTTGCCGGACTCCGGGTCACCGAACAGCGCGTTGACCTCCCCGGCGTAGAACAGCGCTCGGGCGTCGGTCCGGGTTCCGTAGACCGGCTGCGGGGGCTCGGGCAAGGTGCCGTCGAGCAGGGCGGCCACGTCGAAGTACCGTCCATAGTCCATGGCCCTCTCCCGGTCCTGGTCCGGTCCGGGACCAGGACCGGACCAGTCCGGCGCGCGGTCCTGACCGGCATCGGGTTCCAGGACCACGACGGCTGCCCCTTTCTGCTGGTCAGAAGCGCTATTGCGCCGCGTGGTCCTGGTCCTGCCCCTATAGGGTTCAGGACCAGGACCACTGGCGGTCCAGGAAAGGTCCCGACGACGGGCGCGTTCCTCCCGAATCTGCTCGCGATAGGCCGCTTGACAGCTGAAACACACCGCGTCGTAGACGGCATGGTCGTAGCAGTGCGCGGTGGGTTCCGGCTGCCGCACATGCGCGGCGCCCGAAGGCGCGGCCGGTGTGGCCGCGCCTTGGGTGTGTCGGTAGTCGCTCAACGGCCACCGCCGAACTCGTCAGCATCCTGTCTGGTCCTGAACTGTTCCGTCACGAACTGCCCGAGAGTGCCGTCCGTCGCATCGAGGACGGCCAGCAACCCCGCCACGACTTCGGTCGTCATCAATCCCAGCGCGTAGCGCACGACAGCATCCGCGGCGACTTCATCGACGCCGGCCAGCCAGCTCCCGCCAACCTCCTGCACCTTGTCGGCATCCCGCGCTACAGCCGCCAACCGGAACACCAGCGACACAGCTTCAGCGCGAACCTCATGCACATCGAGCACCACGTCCCGCTTCCCTCGGCCGAAGAACACGGATTCGGCACCGCTCCGCATCTGCTGAGTCACTGCCCACCGCCAAGGGTGTTGACCGCGGCGTCGCGGAGCTCGACGAGCTTCGCCCGCATCTGGTCGGCGACCGCGGGCGCCAACTCGTGGATGACGGCGAGCATCGGCGCGACGACGTCCTGGGTCAGCAGCGTCAGGGCCGCCGCGGCGACGTAGCCCGCGGTGTCGTGGTCGAGTTCACAGGGCCATTCGAGCGTCAGGCGGGCCAGAGCGTCACTGTCCTCGGCCACGGCCGCGTGCTTGTAGACGAGCGTGGCCGCGGCTTCCTGGATCGCGGGGATGTAGAGGACACCGAACGGCATTCCGTCTTCGTCCGTGATCATGACGGTGTCGTTGTTGTCGGTCATCGTGTGGCGCCTTTCGTCGGGTCGGTGGGTTGCAGGACGGCGCGGGCGAGGCGGATGGACTCGATCCACGCGGATTCGACTTCCGGCCAGGGGGCTTCGGTGGTGCCGGTGAGTCGCTGTCGCGCGGCTTCAAGCTGGGCGCGGCGGGCGCGCTCCTGCCATTCCTGTTCGGTGAGTGGGTTAGGTCGGGGCCGCGGTGGCGGAACGGGCTGGTCGCCGAGGTGCCGTTTCCAGACCTGTCGGACGTCGGCGGGGCTGGTGATCGCGCGGCCCAGGCTCGGGGCGACGAGCCGGGCCCCCCGGCCGCGGGTGTCCCGCGGCCGGGGGATGTTGCTGTGCGGGGGTGTCATTCCCGCCCCTCGATGAGGTCGGCGAAGTGCTTCAGATCGGCGGCCAGGCGGCGGGCCTCCCACGGGGTCAACCGCAACCCGAGATCCTTGGCGCCGCCGCGGAGGGAGATCAGGACCAGTGCTTCGGTGTCGCCCGCCCGGAGTTGGGCGCCGGTGTCGACGATGGTCGGCAATCCCGCGCCCCATCGGTCCCGGTTGAGGGCGATCGACCGGTCCGTCGACCAGCAGCTCCGGTCGACGGGCAGCTCGTCGTCGTGGCGGTTGGGGTTGTCGCACCAGGGCGGGCACGGCCGGATCGGGTCGGGGACGAGCCGGTCGACGCCGACGACGAGGGGCTGGGCGATGCCGTCCACGCGGATGCGAGCGAACCCGTCGCTGCCGATGTGGTCGAGGACGCCGGAGAGGTGGCCGCCGTCGAGCTTGCCGTCCAGGCTGATGGTGGGCAGCCGGACGGGATCACCGGGGTTGAACGCCCCATGGTTGGGGTTGTCGGGGAGCTCGGGTACTGTGTGGGACATAGCGATGCCTCCTGGGCAGGTGGTGTGCTTGTTGGCCCGGTGAGCGGTGGCCGCCGCTCCCGGGCTTCTTTCTGTTCCGACGTTGGACATCAGGCGGCGTCCGATCCGCCCATCTCCTGCGCGTTCTCCCATTCGATGAGGTCGGCCAGGAGGTAGCGGGTGTGGCGGCCAATCCGCCGGAACTTCGGACCGCGGTTTTGGTACGCCCACTGAGCGACCGTCTTCACCGGCAGCCTCAGCCGGTCCGCGACCTCCTGGCGGGTGAGCCAGTAGTCGGTATTGGCTTCCATGGGGTGCAGTTCCTCCGTTTGCGATTGACGCTGCTATGTTCTGAATCTTTCGCATCGTGTTGCCGATACGCGAACATCGTGTCTCAGCATTGCTCGGTTGTCAAACACCAACTAGTGTTCGCCGTATGCAAACAGAGCCCACCACTTGGACCGTTCCCGCGCTGATCGCCAAGAACGTGGCGCGGATCCGTGACGTTCGGCGGCTAACTGTGCGCCAACTTTCGGAGCGGATGACCACCATCGGCGCCGGCATGCTGCCCTCCGCGATCACGAACATCGAGAAGGGCAAGCGGACGGTGACGGTCGAGAATCTGCTGTGCCTGGCCGCAGCCCTGAACGCCAGCCCTGCCGACTTTCTGGGAGCAGACGACCGTGACCTCATTTCTGTAGCACCCAAACTCGAACCGGTGAAGCCAGTCGTGCTGCGAGGCTGGATGACGGACGCCACACCACTACACATCCGTGATGGTGCTGACTATGACGACGCAAGAAGCGAACTGTTGGCCGCCGCCCCAGAGTGGTACCGGGTGGCCCAGGAACGACAGCAGCGAACCTTTCGACACCCTGCAATGGCTTCGCTGAACACGCTGCGCAGCTTTGTCGTCAGCGCCATCCTCGACGAGGAGACAGTAGAGCCTGCACTGTTGGCGGAGTCGCTGCGTACCGCCCTTGAGGAGGTGTCAGGGTACGTGAATTTGCTCGCGAACTCGCTCGAACGCAAAGGGTCCGATGACTAGGGGCCGCCCACCGCTGCGAATCGGCAAGCACGGCAAGGTCTCCCGAACCAAGGTCAGCGATGGAGTATGGCTAGCTCGCTGCCGCTTCCGCGATGACGACGGCGTGGTGCGCATCGTCGAGCGGCGAACGCCGGCCGGGGCCGACGATCGGTACGGCGCCCTCGCCGAGCGCGAGCTCATGGCCGCCATCGAAGAACGCCGCACCCCGACCGAGAACGACATCGACGCCAACACTTCGGTCTCTGCGCTGTGCCGTACCCACCTCCAGCGTCTCGAGGAAGACGGACGCTCGACGGCCACGCTCGACACCTACCGGTTCGCGCTCGGCAAGCTGGACAACAAGATCGGTGGGCTTCGGGTCGGCGAGGTCGACAGCGGCAGGATCGATAAGGCGCTGCGCGCGATGCGACGCGACCACGGCGCGACGATGGCGCGGCAGGCGAAGACCATCCTTCGCGGCGCCCTCCAGCTCGCCGTCCTGGACGGCCCACTCGATCGCAACCCGGTCTCCGACGTTTCGCGCATAGAGTCGAAGACGCCCCCGAAGGGCGCACCCGCGGTCACGCCCGAGCAGCTGGTCCAGCTGCTCCACGGGATTCGCAACAGCACCGAGCCATTCGACGATGGACGGACGCTCGCCGAGTACTGCCGAGAGGTCGACCTCGCCGACCCGCTGACGATGTTCATCGGCACAGGGCTACGTCGGTCGGAGCTGCTGGCGTTGCGGTGGGTCGACATCGACGACAAGGCGCGGGTTGCCCACGTGTGCGGCAAGGTCGTGCGCGTGAAGGGCGTCGGCCTGGTCCGCGTGGAGGCCACCAAGACCGCGGCGGGATTCCGCACAATTCCCCTGCCGAAGTTCGTCGTTGCGATGCTGACGCGGCGGAGCACCGAACCGCACCCGAGCGCCGATGGCGTGATCTTCCCGAGTTCGGCCGGCACTTTGCGCGACCCGAACAACATGGGCAAGCAGTGGCGGAAGGTGCGCGAACGGTTCGGTCTCCCCGAGGTCACCAGCCACAGCTTCCGCAAGGCTGTCGCCACGCTGATCGATGATGCGTCGCTGTCTGCACGCGTCGGCGCCGATCACCTCGGGCACCGGCATGTGTCGATGACGCAGGATCGCTACTTCGGCCGGGGGCGCCAGCACCCGGAGGTTGCGGCGGTACTCGACCTGACGCTCGCTGTAAGCGATGAATAAACGATGGATGCCCGTTCGCCAAGGGCTGGAAACAGGGGGTGAAGTGGGGCGGGCGGGGCTCGAACCCGCGACCAATGGATTATGAGTCCACGGCTCTAACCGACTGAGCTACCGCCCCGCTCCGCGGATGGGCCGCGGCGTGGTGGATGGTACCGGGTGCGGCGGGGCGGGCACCAGTCAGCGGGTGGGTCGTAGGGTGGGTGGGGCTCGAAGGACATCGACGGCACATGAGCACACGAGCGAGGTGTGGAGATGGCGAATCTGTTCGTCCGCGCGTTGAAGGCCCATCAGTGGATCTACGAGCACAGCAACGGCTGGGTGGGGCATCGGCTGTTGCTGGGGAATCCGACCCTGTTGTTGTATACGGTCGGGCGGAAGACGGGGGAGCCGCGTACATCGGCGCTGACGTACGCGCGGGACGGGGAGAGTTATCTGGTGACGGCGTCCAACGGTGGGTCGCCGCGGCCGCCGGGGTGGCTGGCGAATGTGAAGGCCTCGCCGGAGTGCGCGATCCAGGTGGGGCGGAGAAAGCTGGAAGTCGTTGCGCGGGCGACGTATCCGGACGATCCGGAGTACGCACGCCGGTGGGCGCTGGTCGACGGGGTGAATCGGGGCCGGTACAGCGAATATCAGCGGATGACGAAACGGCCCATCGCCGTGGTGGTGCTCACTCCGACGCGGTGACCGCGGTTCAGTCGTCGGTGTCGGCCGCCCATCCGGCGCCGGCCCGCGAATCTGCTGTGTCGTAACGACTTCGGTCGCGCGGGGGGCGGCTGGCGAATTGGACCACGGCGAAGACGAGGAAGAGGACGGCGATGACCACGCCGACCACGATCAGAGTTTGCACGCAGGCACCTTAACGTCGCTCACACTGCCACGACGGAGGGTGCGTGCTATGTCACAGTTTATGCTCGCCGACCGTTGGACATACCCAATTGCGTTGCGCGCTAATCGCGGTCGTCCGATAGCCGGCGGCTCTGGATCGCCCCGCCGGGAGGGACCGTGCCGTCAGCCGCCACCGCCGCCGCAGCTGCTCCCACCGCCACAACTGCTGCTGCTTCCGCCGCCACAACTGCTGCCCCCACCGCAGCTGCTACCACCCGAACAGCTGCTTCCGCCGGACGAGCCCTCCCCCGCCGAGCATCCGTCACCACCGGAGAATCCGTCACCGCTGGAGCACCCGAAGCCGCCGGGGTCATGCCGGCCTGCACCACCGGCGTCGGCGGCCGACCACAGCGAGGTGTCGTACCCGTGCCTGCCCGCGCCGTACGGCGGCGGTGGTACCTGGGCACCGACGGATCTGATCATCCCGATGACGAAGACCGCGACGCCGCCCCCGATCAGCAGGATCATGATGATGACCAACAGGACTACCGCGAGCGTCACTCGTGCATGGTAGCGGCGGAACGCCCCTGTCCGCAGCGTTGCGCCGTACAGTGAATCGTGCGGATTTTTCCCTTCCGGAACCGGGGCGCCGGGCCGGTCGACCTGCGCGATGTCGAGCAGGCGGTGGCCGCGCTGGAACTGCCCGAGGCGGTGTTCAAGACTTGCCCCTGGCAGCCCCGCGAGCTGGTGGAGACGGGGTTGCGGCAGTGGCTGCGCTGCTGCGGCGCGGCCATGCGCGACGGCCAGGTGATCGGGATGCCGTCGCACGCGGTGGACGAGGCCTGGCACGGGCTGATCCTGTGCACGGAACGCTACGCCGCCTTCTGCGACGCCGCCTACGGCCGCTTCCTGCACCATTACCCGGACGGGTCCGGGTCACCGACGGCGGCGAAGCACGGCACGATGACCGAACAGCTCGGCCGCACGGTGGTGGCCTGGTCATTGGTCGCGCAGCCGGGCGAGACGTGCGTGTTGTGGGATCTCGACCGCCGGGTGGGGGTGACGCATCCGTGGGGCATCGCGGCCGAACGGGTGGCGGCGATCGAAGCGGAGTTGCGGCGGGCGGCGCCCGACCACAGCTGACCGGCCGAGGACGCCACAAAACTAGAACGTGTTCTAGTAGACTTCTGCTATGGAACGACTCACCGGACTGGATGCCAGCTTCCTGTACCTGGAGACCGGGACCCAGCATCTGCACGTGTGCGCGCTGCTGATCCTGGATCCGACGGCCGAGGGCGCGGACTACTCCTTCGACGCCTTCAAAGCCGAGCTGGGGCGCAGGCTCACCTACGTTCCGCAGATGCGCAGGCGACTACGGCAGGTGCCGTTGAACCTCGACCATCCGCTGTGGGTCGAGGACGCCGACTTCGATCTGGACTACCACATCCGCCGCTACGGGTTGCCGCGCCCGGGCGGCCGCAAGGAGCTGGCCGAGCTGGTCGGCGACATCGCCAGCACCCCGATGGACCGCAGCAGGCCGCTGTGGCAGATGAGCGTGGTCGAGGGGGTCGACGGGGACAAGGTCGCGGTGATCTCCAAGTACCACCACGCGGCCGTCGACGGCATCACCGGGGCGAACATGATGATGCACCTGTGCGATATCGAGCCGGGCGCGACCAGGACCGAGGCGCCGGAGCCACCCGACGCGCACCGGCCGCCGCGCCCGGAGCCGCAGCCCAGCGACTGGCGGCTGCTGGCCGACGCGGCCGTGCGCTTGCCGGCCCGTGCGGGCGTGGTCGGCATGCTGCCCAAGACGGTCGGCATGCTGGCGGGCTTCGTCATGCGGCGGCGCGCCACCGACATGCCCGGCATGGCGATTCCGCTCACCGCCCCGCGCACGCCGTTCAACAAGGCGATCACCCCGCACCGCACGGTCGCCTTCACCGCGACCGACCTGGACACGGTGAAGGAGATCAAGGAGGCCTTCGCGGTGAAGGTCAACGACGTGGTGCTGGCCGCCGTCGGCGGCGCGCTGCGCCGCTACCTGGAGCGCCGGGGCGAGCTGCCGGACCGCTCGCTGATCGCCTCGGTGCCGGTGTCGGTGCACGAGTCCTCCCGGCACACCGAGGGCATCAACAAGGTTTCCTCGCTGTTCTGCGAGCTGGGCACCGACATCGCCGATCCGGTGGAGCGGCTGTCGAAGGTCGCCGAGGCGAACAAGGGCGCCAAGGACGAACACGAGTTGATCGGCTCGGACTTCCTGCAGGACTGGACGCAGTACGCACCGCCGAACACCTTCCGGCTGGCGATGCGGCTGTATTCGTCGTTCAAGCTGGCCGAGCGGCACCCGGTGGTGCACAACCTGGTGATCTCGAACGTGCCGGGCCCGCCGATGCCGCTGTATTTCCTCGGCGTGAAGGTGCTCGGCATCTATCCGTTCGGGCCGGTCTTCCACGGCGCCGGGCTCACCATCACCGCGCTGTCGAACAACGGCCACCTCGATTTCGGGCTCATCGCCTGCAAGGAGCTGGTGCCCGATGTGCACGAGCTGGCGAACGAGATCCCCGACGCCCTCGAGGAGCTGCGGCAGGCGGCGCGGCAGCGCGGCTAGAGCCGGTCGGCGACCGAGTCGCAGGCGGCCAGTACCGCGGGGACGAAGCGGTCCGCGCCGAACACGCAACCGGTGTGTCCGGTGCGGGCCAGATGGATGGTGGCGCCGGGGATCATGGTCGCCATCTCCAGCTGCCGGTACACCGGGATGGCGCGGTCGCGGGTGGTGATGACGACGGCGGTCGGCAGGTCGAGGGTGTGCAGCCACGGCGTGGCGTCGAACCGGCCGACCTCGGCGATCACCTGGGTCAAGGCCCAGCCGCTGGTGCTGCGGAACTCCGCCAGCGCCCAGCGCTCGAAGTCGCCCGGCGCCCATTGCTGCTCGGGCACCTCCGGCAGCGCGTGCAGCAGCTTCTCCGCGCGGCGCAGCGACAGCGGGGCGATCACGTCGGCGAGGGCGCCGAACGCCTGATGAAAGGCCTTCTCGCGCCACTTCTCCCGGAACCGGTACGGCGTCGCGCACAGCACGAGCCCGGCCACCCGGTCGGGGTGACGGTGGGCGGTGGTCAACGCGACGGCGCCGCCGAGGGAGTAGCCGACGCAGACGGCACGCGGCACATCGAGCGCGTCGGCGACGGCGACCACGTCGTCGGCGCAGTCGTCGAGACGGAAGGTGCGCGAGCGGATACCGCGGCCGTGCCAGCGCTGGTCGAACAGGATGACCCGGAACCGCTCGGAGAGCCCTTCCAGCGCGGGAAACCAGTTGAGCAGGGCGGTGCTGGCGGTGCCGTGCAACAGGATCAGCGCGGGCGCGCCCGCCGGGCCGGGGATGTCGACGACGTAGGTGCTGCCGCGACCGGGCAGCTCGATCTCGCGCCCACCCGGGACGCCCGCGATGTCGGGGACGCCCGCGCGCCGCACCAGCCGGTGGATCCGGGTCGCCCGCACGTCGGGTCCGGCCATCGTCGCCCTCCTCGCACCACCCCGTAAACTGGAACACGTTCTATACGTGTCCCCCAGGGTAGCGCGCGCGGTCAGCCGTAGTGGCAGACGTAGTGCACGGTCTCGAGCACCTCGATGGTGAACTCGCTGTCGGCGGGCACCTCGAAGGACTCCCCGCCCCGGAACGTGACCGGCGCGTCGGCACCGGGCAGGGTGACGCGGCAGTGGCCCTCGACCAGCTCCATGACCTCGGGCGCGGCGGTGCCGAAGGTCAGCGTCGCGGGCAGGATCACCCCGACCGACTTGGCGGTGCCGTCGGGGAATTCGATGCTGTGGCTGACACATGCGCCGTCGAAGTAGACGTTGGCCTTCTTCGCGACGCTGACATTCTCGAACTTCGACATACGCTCTTTCCCGATTCACCGAACTGCAAGCGCTCGCAGCGTACGCGAGGGGCGGCTGCGACCGGGGTCACAGCCGTGGCTCAGGGCTCGAAGCGGTAGCCGCGGCCCGGTTCGGTGATCAGGTAGCGCGGCCGGGAGGGGTCGGGTTCGAGCTTGTGGCGCAACTGGGTGAGGTAGACGCGCAGGTAGTGGGTCTGGCCGACGTAGGAGGGGCCCCAGATCTCGGTGAGCAGTTCGCGCTGGCCGACGAGTTTGCCGCGGTGGCGCACCAGCATCTCGAGCATGCTCCATTCGGTCGGGGTGAGATGCACGTCGGCGCCGTCGCGGGTCACCTTCTTCGCCGCGAGGTCGACGACGAAGGCGTCGGTCACCACGGTGGGTCCGGGCAGGTCGGGGGTGGCGGCGGCGCGGCGGACGGCGGCGCGGATCCGGGCCAGGAACTCCTCCATGCCGAACGGTTTGGTCACGTAGTCGTCGGCGCCGGTGTCCAGCGCGGCGACCTTGTCGGCCGCGTCGGAGCGCGCCGAGAGCACGATCACCGGTGCCGAGCACCAGCCGTGCAGACCGGCAAGCACCTCGATGCCGTCCAGGTCGGGCAGCCCGAGATCGAGCACGATCACGTCCGGGCGCTGCTGCGCGGCGGCGCGCAGCGCGGAGCGGCCGTCGGCGGCGGTGACCACCTCGTAGCCGCGGGCGGTGAGGTTGATGCGCAGTGCGCGCAGGATCTGGGGTTCGTCGTCGACGACGAGAATGCGGGTCATGCCGGTGCCTCGGTCGACACGGCGGGCAGGTCGATGATCATGGTCGTGCCGCCACCAGGCGTCTCGGCGGCGGTGAGGGTGCCGCCCATGGCCTCGACGAAGCCGCGCGCCACCACCAGCCCGAGACCGGCACCGCCGGTGCGCTGGTCACCGGTGCGGGGGAAGGCGGTGACGCCGGAGTCCAGCCCGGGTCCGTGGTCGGCGACCGTGACGGTGGTGCGCTCGCCGGAGTTGGTGGCGCACACCCGGATCGGGCCGTCGGGCGCGTAGCGCAGGGCGTTGTCGAGGAGGTTGGCCAGCACCCGCTCCAGCAGGGTGGCGTCGGCGCGCACGAGGGTGTCGCCGAGTTCGAGGGTGAGCCGCTCCCCCGCGTCCACCCCGAGGGACAGCAGCGCCGAGTGCACCACCTCGTCGACGTAGACCGGGCGCGGTTCGGGGGTGACGACACCGGCGGCCAGCCGGGACGAGTCGAGCAGGTTGGTCACCAGGCGGGTGAGCTGATCGGTGGATTCCTCGATGGTGGCGAGCAATTCGGCGGTGTCCTCCGGGGAGAATTCGACATCGGTGCTGCGCAGTCCGGCCGCCGCGGCCTTGACGGCGGCCAGCGGAGTGCGCAGATCGTGGCTGACGGCCGAGAGCAGCAACCGGCGCAGCCGGTCGGTCTCGGCGAGCATGGCGGCGCGGGCGGCCTCGGCGGCGAGTTCCCGCTGCCGCACCAGGCCGGCGGCCTGTCCCGCGACCGCGGTGAGGACGCGCCGGTCCCGGGGGCGCAACCGCGGCCCGGCCAGCAGCAGCGCGTAGGGGCTGTCCTCGACGTCACCGCGGGTGTCGGCGGCCGCCGGGGTGCTCGGCGGCTCGGCGCCCGCGGTGCCGAGCACCTCGACCCGGTCACCGTCCAGGCGCACCAGACTGACACCCCGCTGGGCGTAGGTCTCGCGGACCTTCTCCAGCAACGCGGGCACGTCGGCCCCGCGCAGCACCGCGCCCGCGAACAGCGCCAGCAGTTCGGCTTCCCGCGCCGCCGACCCCGCCTCCCTGGCCCGCACCGCCGCGGTGTCGACCAGCGCGGCCACCGCCACGGCCACCACCAGCAGCACCACCGTGGTGACGAAATTGGCGGGCTCGGCGATCGTGAGGCTGTAGAGCGGCTCGGTGAAGAAATAGTTCAGCAACAGCCCCGACAGCAGCGCCGCGACGATCGCCGGGCCGACACCACCGAACAGCGCCACCGCGAGCACCGCGACGAAGAACAGCGCGTTCAGCCCGGCGGTCCCGGTCAGCCGCACGATGGCGGCCATCACCGCGGTCGCCGCGACCGGGATCAGGAAGGCGGCCAGCCAGGCGGCCAGCCGCCGGTCGTGGCGGCCGAGCAGCGCCGGCCGGGGCCCGCGCACGCGGTGCTCGTGGGTGACCATGTGGACGTCGATCTTGCCCGAGTCGCGCACCACCGCGGCGCCGATGCCCTCGTCGAGGATCCGCGCCCAGCGCGAGCGCCGCGAGGTGCCGACGACCAGCTGGGTCGCGTTCACCTGGCGGGCGAAATCGAGCAGCGTGGCGGGCACGTCGTCGCCGACCACGCTGTGCACGTCGGCGCCCAGCCCCGCGGCCAGCTCCCGCACCGCACCCATCTCCGGCGTGGTGAGCCCGTCCCCCCGCACGACGTGCACGACCAGCAGGTCGGCCCCGGCCTTGGCGGCGATCCGGCTGGCCCGGCGCACCAGCGTCTCCGATTCCGGCCCGCCGGTCACCGCCACCACCACCCGCTCGCGCGCCTCCCAGGTGTCGGTGATGGCGTGCTCGCCCCGGTACTTGGCCAGCGCCAGATCCACCTGGTCGGCCAGCCACAGCAGGGCGATCTCGCGCAGCGCGGTGAGATTGCCCTCCCGGAAGTAGTTGCGCAGCGCGGCGTCCACCTTCTCCGGCGCGTAGACGTTGCCGTGGGCCAGCCGCCTGCGCAGCGCCTGCGGGGTGATGTCGACCAGCTCGATCTGCTCGGCGCGCCGCACCACCGCGTCCGGGATCCGCTCGCGCTGCGCGACGCCGGTGATCTGCTCGACCACGTCGGCGAGCGACTCGAGGTGCTGGATGTTGACCGTGGACAGCACATCGATCCCGGCGGCCAGCAGTTCCGCCACGTCCTGCCACCGCTTGGCGTGGCGGCTGCCGGGGACGTTGGTGTGGGCGAGTTCGTCGACCAGGGCGACCGCGGGACGGCGCGCGAGCACCGCGTCGAGGTCGAGTTCCTCGAACTCGACACCCCGGTAGGTGATCCGCCGCGGCGGCACCACCTCCAATCCGGCGAGCTGTTCTTCGGTGCGCGGCCTGCCGTGGGTGTTCACGATCGCGACCACGACGTCGCCACCGCGCGCGATGCGCCGGTGGGCCTCGCCCAGCATCGCGTAGGTCTTGCCCGCTCCGGGCGCGGCGCCGAGGTAGATCCGCAGCCGACCGCGGCGCGGGGCGGGCGCGTCCGAGGTGCTCACCAGGACATCATCCGCCGACCCCGCAGCCCGGCGCGGTCAGCCCCAGCGCCACGTTCAGCGCGGGCACCTCGACCCGCTCGGCGCCGAGGAAGCCCGCCTGCCGACCGGCGGTGTGCTCGGCGACCAGCGCACGCACCCGTTGCTCCCCCAGTCCGGTCACCCGAGCCACCCGGGGCACCTGCAGTTCGGCGTAGGCCGGGGAGATGTGCGGGTCGACGCCGGAGCCGGAGCCGGTGACCGCGTCGACCGGCACCCGCTCGGGCGCGACGCCTTCCCGTGCCGCGATCGCCGCGCGCCGCTGCCCGATCCACCCGGCCAGCAGCTCGCTGCTCGGCCCCTGGTTGGTGGGCAGGGCGGCGGCCGGATCGCCCGGGGCGAAGGCGTCGTCACCGGAACCGCGCAGCCGCGGATGGAAGTACGGGTCCGGCTGTCCCGCTGGCACGACCGGGTCGACGGCGAGCAGTCTGCTGCCCACCACGCAACCGTGCACGTCGGTGAGCGGCGCGCCCTCGGCGGCGGCGCGATCGATCCGGCTCAGCGCCCACACCGCCGCCGGATAGGCCGCGCCGACCACGGCGGTGAGCAGCAGCAGCACGATCGCGCCCGCGCGGGTCTGTCTGGCCAGATTCGTCAGCAGAGTGCCGAAACGCATGGTGTTCACCCGATTCCCGGTACGTGGCGGACGACGAGATCGATCAGGGGGATCCCGAGGAACGGGGTGATCACCCCGCCGACGCCGTAGATGAGCAGATTGCGCCCGAGCAGAGCCGAAGCGCTCGCCGGCCGATAGCGAACCCCTTTGAGCGCCAAGGGGATCAGCGCCACGATCACCAGCGCGTTGAAGATCACCGAGGACAGGATCGCCGACTGCGCCGTGGCCAGCCCCAGGATGTTCAACGCCGCCAGCTGCGGGTAGACGCCGCTGAACAGCGCGGGCAGGATCGCGAAGTACTTGGCCAGGTCGTTGGCCAGCGAGAACGTGGTGAGCGCACCGCGGGTGATGAGCAGCTGCTTGCCGATCTCGACGACCTCGATCAGCTTGGTGGGATCGGAGTCGAGATCGACCATGTTGCCCGCCTCCTTGGCCGCGGAGGTGCCGGAGTTCATGGCCACGCCCACGTCGGCGCGGGCCAGTGCGGGCGCGTCGTTGGTGCCGTCGCCGGTCATCGCGACCAGCCTGCCCGCGGCCTGCTCGGTGCGGATCAACGCCAGCTTGTCCTCCGGGGTGGCCTCGGCGAGGAAGTCGTCGACCCCGGCCGCGGCGGCGATGGCCCGCGCCGTGAGCGGGTTGTCGCCGGTGACCATCACGGTGCGGATGCCCATCGTGCGCAGCCGGGCGAATCGTTCGGCCATACCGGGTTTCACCACGTCGGACAGTTCGACGACGCCGAGCACGGCCGCGTCCACGCCGTCGGCGCGCGCGACGACCAGCGGGGTGCCGCCGCCGCGGGCGATCCGGTCGACGGTCTCGGTCACCGCGTCGGCGAGCTGCCCGCCCTGTTCGCGCACCCACGCCGTCACCGCGTCGGCGGCGCCCTTGCGGATCCGCGCGCTGTCGAGATCGAGTCCGCTCATCCGCGTGTGGGCGCTGAAGGCGACGAATTCGGCACGGCCCTCGTCGGCGCTCGGCAGTGTCGGCAGGCCGTGGTCCGCGGCGCACAGGTCGACGATGCTGCGGCCTTCGGGCGTGCCGTCGGCCAGGCTCGACAGCCGCGCCGCGGCGGCCAGCTCGCTCGCCGTGACGCCCGGCGCCGGGTGCAGCGCGGTGGCGCGGCGGTTGCCGAAGGTGATGGTGCCGGTCTTGTCCAGCAGCAGGGTGTCGATATCGCCTGCCGCCTCGACCGCGCGGCCCGACGTGGCCAGCACGTTGCGCCGCACCAGCCGGTCCATCCCGGCGATGCCGATCGCCGAGAGCAGCGCCCCGATGGTGGTCGGGATCAGGCAGACCAGCAGCGCGATCAGCTCGACCGGGCCCCGCTCGGCGCCCGCGTAGGCGCTCATCGGGCCGAGCGCGACGACGGCGAGCAGGAACACGATGGTCAGCGCGGCCAGCAGGATGTTCAGCGCGATCTCGTTGGGGGTCTTCTGCCGAGCGGCGCCCTCGACGAGGGCGATCATCCGGTCGACGAAGGTCTGTCCCGGCGCCGCGGTGATCCGCACGACGATCCGGTCCGACAGCACGGTGGTCCCGCCGGTGACGGCGCAACGGTCGCCGCCGGATTCCCGGATCACCGGGGCGGATTCGCCGGTGATCGCGGATTCGTCCACCGCGGCGATACCGTCGATCACGTCGCCGTCACCGGGGATCAGCTCGCCCGCTTCGACGACCACCCGATCACCCACACGCAGGTCGGTGGCGGGCACCCGCTCCTCGCCGTCGCCGCCCAGGCGGCGGGCGGTCATCTCCCGCTTGGTCCGGCGCAGCGTCTCGGCCTGGGCTTTGCCGCGGCCCTCGGCCACCGCTTCGGCCAGGTTGGCGAACAGCACGGTGAACCACAGCCACGCCGCGATCGACCAGCCGAACACGCTGGGTTCGGCGACGGCGGCGAGCGTGGTGATCACCGATCCGACGAACACCACGAACATCACCGGATTGCGCGCCATGCGCCGTGGGTCGAGTTTGGTCAGCGCGCCCGGCAACGCGCCGGCGAGCTGCCGCGGCGCGAACGCCGGGTGAGCCGCGCGCTGCGGGCGGTCCAGGACGGTGGTCATTGCAGTGCCTCCGCGATCGGTCCCAGAGCCAGGACGGGGAAGAAGGTCAGGGCCGCGACGAGCACGACGGTCCCGGTGAGCAGCGCCGCGAAACCGGCACCGGCGGTGGGCAGGGTGCCCGCGGCCGCGGGCGTGCGCGGCTGGGCGGCCAGCGAACCGGCCAAGGCCAGCACGAACAGGATCGGCAGGAACCGGCCGAACAGCATGCACAGTCCCAGCGAGGACTGGAACCAGTCGCTGGTGACGGTCAACCCGCCGAACGCGCTGCCGTTGTTGTTCGATGCCGAGGCGTAGGCGTAGAGCACCTCGCTGAATCCGTGCACGGCGCCCGGGGTGCCCGGGTCGCCGGAATTGCCCAGTGCGGCGGCGGTCTCGGGCAGGATCACCGTGATCGCCGTGCCGGTCAGTACCAGCGCCGGCATCACCAACACCGCCAGGGCGGCCAGGGTGATCTCGCGACGGCGCAATTTCTTGCCCAGGAACTCCGGCGTGCGTCCCACCAGCAGGCCACCGACGAACACGGCGATCACCGCCAGCACGAGGATGCCGTAGAGCCCACTGCCCACCCCGCCCGGCGCGATCTCACCGAGCAGCATGTTCACCAGCACGGCCCCGCCGCCGAGCGGGGACATGCTGTCGTGCGCGGAATTCACCGCGCCGGTGCTGGTGCCGGTGGTGGACACCGCGAACAACACCGAACCGGGGATGCCGAACCGGACCTCCTTGCCCTCGAGCATCGCGCCCGCGGCCGTCGCCGCCGCACCGCGCGCCCCGGATTCCGCCGCGGTGGTCACCCCCAGGATCACGGCGTAGATCCCGGCCATCACCGCCAGCACCGTCAAGCCCTGTCGACGGTTGCCGATCATGGTGCCGAAGGTGCGGGTGAGCGCGACGGGAATGAGCAGGATCGCGAGGATCTGCACGAGATTGCTCAGCGGCGTGGGATTCTCGAACGGGTGCGCCGAGTTGGCCGCCAGCACGCCGCCGCCGTTGGTTCCGAGTTCCTTGATCGCTTCCTGCGAGGCGACCGGCGCCAGCGCCGTGGTGACCGGCCGCCCGTCCAGACCGGCACCGGTGAAGCCGCTGCGGTAGGACTGGATCACGCCCTGGCTCAACAGGATCAGCGCGATCACGAAGGCCAGCGGCAGCAGGATGCGCAGCGTGCCACGGGTCAGGTCGACCCAGAAGTTGCCGACCTCCCCGCCGCGCCCGACGCGCACCAGACCACGGATCAGCGCCACCGCGACCGCCATCCCGACCGCCGCCGAGACGAAGTTCTGCACGGCCAGCCCGGCCGACTGGGTGAGCGGGCTCATCGTGGTCTCGGGGACGTAGGACTGCCAGTTGGTGTTGGTGACGAAGGAGACCGCGGTGTTGAAGGCCACCGCGGGGCTCACCCCGGCGAGCCCATGCGACAGCGGCAGCACCCCTTGGATCCGCTGCAGCACATACAGCACCAGCACACCGGCCAGCGAGAAGCCGAGCACACTGCCCGCGTAGCCGTACCAGGTCTGCTCGGCGCGGGGGTCGACACGGGCCAGCCGGTACAGCCACGACTCGGCCCGCAGGTCGGACGAGGACGTGTACACCCGGGCCATGTAGTCGCCCAGGGGGACGTAGACGAGGGCGAGCACTGCCACCACGGAGGCGATCTGCAGGCCCGCGGCGAGAGCGGGGGACATCGCGACCTCAGAACCTCTCCGGATCGAGCAGCGCCACCAGCAGATACACCACCAGGGCCGCCGCGATCAGCACCAGCCCCGCGCTGGTGACCCCGGCCCACGTCATCGCCGCTCCCCCTTGCCGTGCAGGGCGCGCAGCACCAGCGCGCAGCCGAGGAATCCCACGAAGATCAACACCACATAGGCGGCGTCAGCCATCTCATGTCCTTGCGATCGAAAGCCAGGACGCCGGTCGGCGCCCGCGCACCCACGATCCGCCGCCGCGCGCCGTTTCCGGCCGATCCATACGCGGAATTGACGCGGGCGGCCCGAGTCCTGACGCGTTCTTTACGCTCGGGGTTCGACCGCGCCGATCGGTCGCTGAACCGCCGTTCTCCCCCGTCGGTAGCCACCACCGGGGGGCTGCGGCGCAGCTCACAAGGGGTACCGGTGGTCGGGTAACGATCCTATGTTGCCCTCGAATTCCGATCTCCCGAGCAAACACTCAGCACAAACGTACTGGTCACAGGCTTGTGAACGCGCACAGCGCGGGCTTCGGAACGGCTATGAAGATGGGCAACCGACCAGTCGCGACTCCCCGGTCCGATCGTGGTTGCGCTATGTTCGCCGCGGACAGTGCCGTCGCCTACGGCCCCGGGCAGCCACCGCGGCGAAGGAGGTGCGCAGTCCCGGGGCGGATCCCACCGCACTGTTGCCCGTTTCGCCAACTCGTCCTCCGAGGGCAGATCGTGTTCTGCCGGTCCACCCTCGGTGCTGCCTGATGTGTGAAAGAAGACCGTGTCCAGACTCTCGACCCGCATCCTGATCGTCCTGCTGAGCATCCTGTCGCTCGGCGTCGTGGGCGCGCCCGCCCAGGCCGAACCGCGCTACCCCGAACCCGATCCGGACCCGTTCTACACCGCACCGGCCGACATCGGCTCCTTCCAGCCCGGTGACGTGGTCCGCACCCGCAAGATCGACACCGGCCCCTACGTCGGCACCGAGGGCTGGCAGGTGGCCTTCCGGTCGACCAACTCCGGCGGCAACGCGATCATGGGCATCACCACCGTGCTGCTGCCCGCGGGCGTGCACAACCCGCCGCTGGTCTCCTACCAGGCACTGATCAATTCGCTGGGCTCCCGGTGCAATCCGTCGCGCTCGCTGTTCAACGGCGAACTGCAGGACGCCGTCGGCGCCATGCTGCCCATCGGGCGCGGCTGGGCCATCTCGCTGCCCGACTACCTCGGCCCCAGCGTCGCCTACGGCGCCGCCAAGCTCAGCGGCATGGTGACCCTCGACAGCGTGAAGGCCGTGCAGAAGGTCGCCGAGCTCGGCCTCGCCGACTCGCCGGTCGCCATCGCCGGCTACTCCGGCGGCGGCATGGCCACCGCGTGGGCCGCCGCGCTGCAACCCACCTACGCGCCCGACCTGAAGCTGGCCGCCGCCGTGGCCGGCGGCATCCCCGCCGACCTCGAGCAGATGGCGCTGAGCCTCGGCTTCGACCCGCATCCCGGCTTCGGCCTCGCCTTCGCCGCCGCGATGGGTCTCGAGCGCGAATACCCCGACCGCCTGCCGATCTCCGACCAGCTCAACGAGAACGGCCTCTGGTTCCGGGAATTCACCCACGACGCCTGCCGCCGCTTCCTGCTCTTCCACGGCGCCTTCCGCAGCGCCGAGCAGATGGCCGCGTCCAAGAGCCTCATGGACAGCCCCGCAGCGCGGGAAGTGCTGCGCGAGAACAGCTTGCGCTACTTCCCCGGCGTCCCCACCGCCCCCACCTACATCTGGCAGGGCCGCTACGACACCCTCACCGCCTTCGACCCCGTCGCCGAAACCGCCGACCGCTACTGCAAGGCGGGCGCACCGGTGACGATGGTGCCCTACGACATCGCCGAGCACATGACGGCGGCGGTCGCGGGGTTCGTCGACGCCTGGAACTACGTGGAGGCGCGGTTCCGGGGCGATCCGGTGACCAGTAGCTGCTGACGGCGGTGAACGGGGCGTCTCCGGGCGCCCCGTTCGTCGTTCGCCGGACGGCGGCGACCAGGCCACGCTCGGGGAAAAGCCCTGGTCATGGTTCAGGGGTAGGCTCGGTCGGTGAACCCGGCAGCCGCTCGGGCACAGTCGCCCGACGTCGCTAGCACCGAGGGAGCCGCCATGCCGAGCCTGTCGTTTCGAACGCGACCCGTTCGAATCCCCTTCGCGCGCAAGCAGTTCCGCCCAGGCCGCAGGCAAGGTGCCCCCGCCGAGCAGCGTTCCCCGCGCGGCACAGGAACACCACCACTCGCCCGCGGCGCTGCCTTGCTCGCCGCCGTGCTGATGCTCGCCGCGTGCGCCGACGACCCGGCCATCCCCGACGCGACCCGCACGGCACCGCCCGCACCCGCCGAGATCCCCGGCTTCGGCCCCGCGGCGGAGATCGCCCGGGATATCGACGTGCCCTGGGGCCTGGCCTTCCTCCCCGACGGCACCGCTCTGGTCGCCGAACGCGACACCGGCCGCATCCTGCGCATCGAACCCGGCCGGACGCCCGAGGAGGTGTACCGCGTCCCCGGCGTCGCGGCCCGCGGCGAAGGCGGCCTGCTCGGCCTCGCCGTCTCCCCCCGCTACCCCGACGACGGCTACGTCTACGCCTACCTCACCACCGCCGACGACAACCGCATCGTCCGCTTCCGCCTCGACGGCCCCGCCGACCCGATCTTCACCGGCATCGCCAACGCCTCCTTCCACAACGGCGGCCGCCTCGCCTTCGGCCCCGACGGCCTGCTCTACGTGGGCACCGGCGACGCGGGCGAACCCGACCTCGCCCAAGACCCCGCCTCCCCCAACGGCAAAATCCTGCGCCTGACCCCCGACGGCGCCCCCGCCCCCGGCAACCCCACCCCGGGCTCCCCCGTCTACTCCCGCGGCCACCGCAACGTCCAAGGCCTCGCCTGGGACAGCACCGGCCGCCTCTTCGCCGCCGAATTCGGCCAGAACCGCTACGACGAGATCAACCTCATCACCCCCGGCGCCGACTACGGCTGGCCCGAAGTCGAAGGCGCAGGCGGCTCCGCCGACGGCTACACCGACCCCCTGCTCACCTGGACCACCGACGAAGCCTCCCCCTCCGGCATCGCCATCACCGACCGAACCCTCTACGCCGCCGCCCTCCGCGGCGAACGCCTCTGGACCGCCACCCTCACCGGCGACACCCTCACCGACGACCGAGCCGTCCTCGACGGCACCTACGGCCGTCTCCGCACCGTCACCCTCGCCCCCGACGGCGCACTGTGGCTCACCACCTCCAACACCGACGGCCGCGGAGACGTCCGCTCCGGCGACGACCGAATCCTGCGGTTTCCGGGACAATGAGTTTCGCCGGACCCCAGGTGCACGGCAGAGCGTTCCTCGGCGGCGGCGCCTGGCCGACGAGTAACCGCGAGCGGCAACGAAAAAGCCCCCTACCCGCCGCGGGCCGGCATATCGTACGACGGCGCGGACCGTTCGGATCGCACATAGGTGTAGCCCGCGCGGCTCTCTTGTGAGCATCGAGCTCTGATCTGCCATGAACTCAGGATTTTCGGTCGATCTCGACCACCTCGAAGAGATCGTCGCCCGCCTGTCGGGCTCGCCGGCTTCATCGGCGAACATCTCGATGGAATCGATGACCGGGTCGCCACCTCGACCGGCACTGGCTGGGAAAGCGTCGCCGCTCGGGCGTATGCCGAGGCCCACACTCATGGGGTCGGGGGGCACGCGAATTCGTTGAAGGCGTTGAGCCGTTGGTCCCGGGAAGCAGCGTGAGCTGCGGGCGAAAGTGGGGATCAGACGGTAGATGTCGTAATGGTGATTCGAAGCGTCTTTTCACCATTGCCGGGATAATGCCGTCCGGGGATAGCGCGAAGAGAAGAGCACGTCACGACGACGGCGTGCCGCCGCGACCTCCACGGTCACGGCAGTCATCGCCGCCACCGACTCAGATTCGCGCCGGTAGAAGGCGAGTAGAATCGAACACCGCGGTCGCGGTCATCGACGCCGCTGCGGCGCGAAGGCCTGGAGCCCAGGCGGTTCGAGCCGGCATCGGTGGGGTTCACAGTGTCGGTGCTGACTGACGTATCTGACCGATACCGAGGTCCCGCGTCGTGAATACCGCGACCGGACAGACGCCCCTGGGTCGCGCCTCGCAGCCGAACATTGCCTCAGGTCCGGGAATCGACCGTCGCCACGTCCTCGATTACCTCGACGTTGCGCCGGTAGCCGACGGTCTCGTAGCCGACCACCGAGACCCATGGCGCAAGAGAGAGCACCAGGAGGCACCAGGGGAGGTCCACGTCGCCCTGCGCCATCAGCACCGGCACCACAAGGGTGACCGCCGTGATCCCGATCTGCACCACGTGGAGTGCGCCGACGGCCCTGGTCAGAAGGAAGTAGCCGCCGTAAAAGAACGCGATGAACAGTGCAACCGGGACGACCACGGTGACTACGGTGGCGGTCAGGCTCAGCTTCGAGTGATGGTCGAGGAAGTACGCCGCGACATGTAATCCGGCTCCGATGGCGACGATGCTGCCGAACAGCCCCATGGCGCCGTAGCCGAAGCCAAAGGAGCGCTTGCGTCGCACGTGCAGGATCTCACCCGTCGGTACCACGAAGTAGCACCACCAAATTCCGAAGGTGAGCGCCGTGCCCGCCAGCGTGAACAGACCGATCTCCCAGGTGAGGCCACCCTCGGCGAGGATGTTGATCGCGGCCATCGTGCCGATCATGCCTTCGCCCAGGCAGATGATGACCATCAATCCATAGCGCTCGGCAATGTGGTGGGGATGCCAGGGCGTGCCGCCACGGTGGCGCTCGGCGTAGGCCGGGCCTCCGAGCTCGACGAGGAACGGGATCACCATGAGGGCGAAGGTGGTGCCCACGGGCAGGTCGACGAGAGCCAAGATGCACCACAGCACCTGGGCTATCGCGATGGTGAGCAGGTAGGTGCGGCAAGCCACACGGCGGCTCTCGTCCTGCCGGGCCGCGCGCCACCACTGGAAGATCATCGCCACACGCATCACGACGTAGCCCCAAACCATGACGTCGTTGTCGAGAGTCTCGCCGTGGTCGTAGACCGAGATGAACATCGGGTGCAGCCCGAGGGCGAAGATCAGCACCCCGACCATCTGCAGCATGGTGGTCAGCCGGTAGATCCAGTCGTCGGTGTCGAAGGCCGAGGCGAACCAGGTGAAGTTGATCCACGCCCACGAGATCCCGAAGGTGGCGAATCCGAAAGCAACGCCCCCTGCCCAGAGATGGTCCGCGGCCAGTGCGTGCGCCAGTTCGTTGGCGGCGGTGCCGAACGCGACGACGAATGTCAGATCGAACAGCAGTTCCAGCGGCGTCGCCACCCGATGCGTCTCGTGCGGGTCGCGCCCCAGCATCCGGCGGGCGCGGTGGCCGCCCCGCCCTCGGTCGGTCGACCCTGCCGCTCGGTCGCCGCGCAGTTCCTCGGTCACCCGTGGGCCTCACGGATGGTCATCGAGGCGACCTTGTCACCGGCCGGCGCGAACGCGAAGCTGCTCAGACCGTTTGCGTAGTTGCTGCGCCAGTCGCCGACCACGACCACCTCGCCGTCGCCGGTGGTCGTGACCGACTGCACCGTCAGCGTGCCGTCGGCGCCGATCAGCTCCTTGCGACTCCAGCGGTCAATCGCCTCCCGGCCGCGGAAGACGCGACCCCAATCGTCGACGTACCCGTCGGCGGTGAAGCAATCCAGAAAAGCCGCTTCATTATGGCTGTTGACGGCGGTGATGAGGGTGGCGACAGGCTCGGGGATCTGCGTGGTCATGGTTCTCCTTCCTTAGCTCGCGAATGGCGCAAGCAGTCGAGCTGGGTCCTCGCCGGCACCGGGCCGGAAGAGTCGATGGACCAGGCCGTCGGCCGGCCGGCTGCGCCGGCGGGTGGGCTCAGCGGGTGGTGTATCCGCCGTTGGCGAAGATGGTCTGGCCGGTGATCCACCGGCCTTCGGTAGCCAGGAACCGCACGATCGGGGCGATGTCCTCGATCTGGGTGAGCTGGTTGCCCATCGCCTGCGACTTGTGGAACGCGACCCGCCCCGGGGTCTCCTGGCCGTAGAAGAAGGGCGTGTCCATCGGTCCGGGTGCGATGGAGTTCACCGAGATCCCCCGCGCCGCGAACTCCTTCGCAGCAGCCCGGGTGAAGTGCTCGACGGGCGATTTGCCGCCGGCATACGTCGAGTAGCCGTCGGTGAACGCTGCCAGCAGCAAGGTCAAGATGGTGATCACCTTACCGTTGTCGGCCACGTGACGACCTGCTTCGCGCAGGAAGGAAGTACGCCGCCTTGCCGTTGATGTCGAACATCTCGTCGTACTCTGCCACGGTGGTGTCGATGATCGGCTTGCGCAGCACCTTGCCGACCGTGTTGACCGGCGATATCGATCGGGCCCAACGCCGCTGCGGCGTCGGCGAACAGCCGCTCGACGACCTCGACTTTTGTCAGATCGCCGGTGAGCAGTACGCCCTTGCGGCCAGCGGCCTCGACCGCGGCGAGCGTCTCCTCGGCCGCCGGCCGGGTGGGATCGGAGTTGTAGTGGATGGCGACGTTGGCGCCTGCCTCGGCGAACTGGCGGCTGATCAGGCCCCCGAGGTTCTTTACACCTGCGGCGATGAGGACGTTCTTGCCTTCGAGGGCGGGGACGGACATGAGACTCCTTCGCCGACTTGCCATTTCACCGACACACGATTTCTGTATCACTCTTCGAGAGCTACTATATCAATGTGACAGCAGAACGCAAGAGCGATACACGACGCGAGCTCCTGGAGGCCGCGGCGTCGCTGATCAGCGATGCGCCCGGCCAGGACGTGCCGTTGCGCGCGATCTGCGATCGGGTCGGCGTGAAGCTGCCGACGCTGTACCACTTCTTCGGCAGCAAGGACGGCCTCCTCACGGCGGTCATCGAGTACGGCTTCGCGAGCTACCTCGCGCTCAAGCAGGCGACCGAGCCGACCGGCGACCCGATCGAGGACATTCGCCGCGGCTGGGACACGCACGTGCGCTTCGGCCTCGAGCACGCCGGTTTCTACGCGCTCATGTACGGCCAGGTCACCCCGCACCGGCGGCCGGAGGCAGCCGCTGGTCCGCAGGCGGCACTGCTCCGGCTCTGCAAGGACGCCGAGAGGCAAGGCCGACTGGCGGTCCCGGCTGGCGTCGCCGCCGATCACATACTCGCCGCCAACGTTGGCGTCACGCTCTTCCTCATCACCGCCGCCGAGCAGGATCTCGCCCTCGCCAACCATGTTCGCGACGCTACGATCGCGGCGATCACCGGCCTGCCCGCCACACCGGCGGTCGAGCGGGACGGCCGGGCCGCCCTCGCTCGCCGGCTGCTGCACGTTTTGGCCGGCGCCGAGGACGAGATCGGCTCGGCCGAGGTGGCGCTGCTTCGCAAGTGGCTCGCCACGCTCACCGACACCGAGTCGGCATAGTCCTCCCGATTCAGCCAGCCCGCAGCGCGTCGTGACGCGCAGCCAGCCGCCGCCACATGTCCCACGCCAAGATCCACTTCCTGTGGAGCCAAGAGGGGAACCGGACGCTGCGCATCGTCTCGCGCATGGGTGCGGTGCTGCCAGCCAGCACATCGGCCGGCGGCAAAGCCCTGCTCGCCGACCTCCCCGACGACGCGCTCCGCCAGCTCTACCAGAATCCGGGCGCCGCAGCACTGGGCGACGCGCTCAGCGACCGCGAGCTCGCGGCACTGCTGCGTGAGATCAGGGCTTGCCGCCGCAACGGCTTCGCGACCACCAACCAGCAGACCGAGAAAGGGGTCAGCGCTGTCGCGGTGCCCCTGCGCGACCACACCGGCCGCGCCATCGCCTCGATGTCGATTTCAGCCCCCTCAGCGCGCTTCGCCGAGCTGTTGGCACCCGAGTCGATCCAGCTGATCATGGCCAGCCAGCACGACCTTCAATCCGACGTGGCCGCACTGGGACTCTGAGGCTCAGAGTCCCAGTGCGGCCACGTCCGATCCGCCGACAGCGATCACACCATGATGTTGATGACCTTCTCCTCGGTGTAGGAGAGCAGTTCCTCCAGGCACTCCTCCTTGCCGCCCACGCCGGAGGCCTTCACGCCTCCGTACGGCACGTTGAGGAAGTGCTGACTCGAACCGTTAACCCACACGAACCCGGCCTCCAGAGCGCGCGCGACGCGCACCGCGCGGTCGAGGTCCTTGGTCCAGACGCTGCCGGTCAAGCCGTACTCGACGCTGTTGGCAATCGCGACCGCCTCGTCCTCGGTGTCGAACGGGATGACCGAGAGCAGCGGCCCGAAGACTTCCTCGCGGGCGACGCGCGCCGAATGCACCACATCGACCAGCACAGTCGGCGCCACGAACAGCGATCCCTCGAACTCTGGCCCCTTGGGACGTCCGCCCCCGGTGCGGACCACTGCGCCCTCCGCCAGCGCCATATCGATGTACAACATGGACTTGTCGAACTGAGTGCGGTTGATCATGGTGCCCTGCTCGGATCCCTCGTCGAGCGGATCGCCGACAGTTCGCGCCTCGACCAGCTCCACGACACGGTCCACCAGCCGGTCGTGCAGCGAACGATGCACGAGTAGCCGGGAGTTGGAGCCGCAGGACTGCCCGGACCAGGTGAAGTTCATACCGGCGACCGCGCCGGCCGCAGCCTTCTCGAGGTCAGCGTCATCGAAGACCACCATCGCGTTTTTGCCACCGAGCTCCAGCGTCACGTGCTTGACCCCGCTCTCGGCCGCCGCGCGCTGGATCGCCCGGCCGGTCGGCTCGGAGCCGATGAACCCGATCCGGCGAACCGCCGGGTGCCGCACCAGCCGGTCCGGCACTGCAGGCCCGTTGCCGACAACGACGTTGACCACACCTGGCGGGAACACCTCGTTGGCCAGCTCGGCCAGCCGCAGAGTCGACAGCGGCGCTGCCTCCGGCGGCTTGGCCACGACCGGGTTGCCGGCGACCAGCGGCGCGGCAATCCGGCACGCGAACATGAGCGGGTGGTTGTAGGGAAAGATCTTCGCGACCACCCCCACCGGCTCCCGCAATGTGAGAGGCAGGTTCTCACTTGCCGGGATGGTCGCTCCCTTCATCTCGAGTGCGAACCCGGCATACATTCGCATTTGGCTCAATGCGATCTCCACGTCGAAACGGGAATTGGAGATCGGCGAGCCCGCGTCGATCGTGTCGAGCAGTGCAAGCTCCTCACTGTGTTCCTCGACGAGATCCGCCAACCGGCGCACCAGATCGGCCCGTTCGAGCGCCGGTGTGGCCCGCCAGCCCGGCAATGCAGCCTCAGCAGCGGCGACCGCGCGATCGACGTCTGCCAGCGATGCGTCGGGGACCTCGGCGAGCGACTCCTGGGTGAAGGGGTCACCCACGGTGAACGTAGCCCCGCCCTCGGCCGGCACGAGCGCGCCGCCGATCAGAAGTCGCCAGTCACGCTCCACCAGGGTGGCGATCTCGGCCGCCCGGACGGTGCGGGCGGGGGTGCCGGTGCCGGCGACGGACATCGATCGGTTCATCTTTTCCTCCACGTGCAGGGCGCCCGGCCGGATGCCGGCGCTGTCTCCTACCTTGGCCCAGTGCAGAATTCGCGCGCGACAACCTTCCCCACCACAGAAGATTGGTAAGTGCGCGGGGTGGCCGTCGCGCTGCTGAGCGGCACCACGGGGCACATCGGCGGCTCGTCCTCGGGTACCAGCGCCGTCGGGCCGTAGATCCAGTCGGTGTAGGTGTGGTCGTGCACACCACGGGCCCGCAGTAGCGCGTGGCGCTGCTCGCGGGCGAGTCCGTCGAGATGCCATAGCTCACCCCACGCGGGCGGTCGTCACGACCCGGCAGCAGTGCTCCGGGCGGACCGCCTGGTACGACGCGAGCACGGCCCAGCACAGTCCGCCATCGTGCCAACGCAACCGCTCGACATGCTCGGCGAGTACCCAACCGTCCTCGATCGCCACGATCGCGCCCTGCGCCATGTACTGCAGCGGCGGGTGCGCTGCGTCGCCGAGCAGGGCGATCCGGCCGTGGACCCAGGTCAAAATCGAATCACGGTCGTACATCCGCCACCATCTGTCTCGCTACATGTGCGGAGTTCCCGCCCGTACGGCGGTGCACATGCCGTCGAAGGCTGCGTCCAGTCGTCCGGAGTGCCTCAGTTCTCCTCGCCGGCGCGCGCCTTGGGCGACTCGAAGACAGCGACCTGGTTGAGCAGCTCTCCCCCACGCACCCGTAGTGCACGAAGTGACAACGGGGACCGACGTACACCACTACTTCGGAGAGGTCGACAGGTCGGCCTGTGGTATCGGCGCCGGGCACCGTGGTGCGGAACTGCCAGTCCCGCAAGGATATGTCGTTCATGATCGTGAAGCCGGCGATCGCCGCGCCTACCTCCGCCTCGCCCGCTCGGCGCACCTCGGCGCAGATGACCACCATCAATTCGACCTCCCGGTCGAGCGCGGCGGTCTCGGCCGGCTTGGTGATGTCGTCCCGGGCGCCGAGGAGGGAGTCGGCGAACTTCACGAACAGCGTCGGGTACGCCGGCAATTCACGGTCCATCTCCTTGATGTGGTTCGTGTGGTAGTGGCCGACGCAGAGCACTTTCGCCGGGCTGGGGACGACGGGGGCGAAGTCCGGACCCTCTACCGGGTCGATCGCGGCGCGAGCAGGCGCGTCAGGAGCGCCGTTCGCGAGGTAGGCGCCGACGGTAACGGTGCCGGAGCCGTCGAACACCTGATAGACGCTCGAGCCGGTTGCACGCACCGGCGCGGTTTCGGCGCCACGGACCACGGGGAGGAACTCCGCACGGATGGTCGGCAGCACGTCACGTCCGGTGGCCGGGTAGGTGTAGCTGACCGCCGCGTGTCCGGGTTCGGCCGTGCCGCCGAAGGCCTCACGCTCCACAGCGAGCTGGTCGGCCAGGGCTCGGTCGGTGTTCTCCCACTTGTAGGCCAGCAGCGGTGTCCCCGGCGTCGGCTCGCCCACGCCCACCGGGCGCAGTCCCGGATGGCCCCAGAGGCGCTCGGAACGGCAGCGCTCGGGCGTGATGCGCTCACCGTCGCTGATCTCCTCGCGGCCGAACTCGAAGAACTGCGTCTCATTTACATACTGGAACGGGATGTCGAGCCCGTCGACCCGCGCCATCGGTTGGTCGGTGGCGTTGTGGTGCGCGTGCCAGTTCCAGCCGGCCTGGGGCACGAAGCCGCCGCGGTTCATCGGCCTGACCGCCGACGACCGTTCACACGCCGGATCCCTCGACCACGAATCGGAACGCGTGTTGGATGTGCCGGTGCTCGGGCGCGTCCTCGCCCGGCATAAGGTACTGGATCGCGGCCCACAGCGTCGGCGTGGCGAATGGTCGGCCATCGAGGCCGGGGTTGGCCAGCGTGATCGCGCGCCGTTCGCCGCCGCGCCCGACATCTCCGTCCAGAGCGGCACCAGTCGCTGCTTCTCGAAACCCCGGTAGAGCTGCTCGAGCTCGGGTGTCACATCGGGCTGGTCCGGTGCCGCCACAGCCTGCAACCGGACGGGGTAGTCGCTGGGGGCCATGCGAAAACCGTCCCACCTGGCCAACACTGCCGAACACATGATTCTGTGCTCCAGAATCTGCCCTCAGGAGACGTGTCGACCGCGGCGCCGCGCACCTGCACCGTGCCTCGACCGACCGGCGGGTCAACGGCTCATAGGTGCTGCGGGCGACGCTGTGGCCTCGTGCTGCCCGGCTGCAGGAGCTGGACCCTCTTGGCTCGAGGCCGAGCAGGCCCTCGACCATTACGTCAGAATGCCGGTGAAGTGTGGCGACTGACCGGCCCCCACTCGCTGTCGTCAGAGCCAGCTCCTGTTTCCGTCACGCAGAATCTCGTGCGCTCCGCACGTTCGCCCGCGGTGTATTCTGCGCGACGTGACGTTGGTGGGACACAGCTGGGGCGGCTAAGGGCTGTCCCGTAAGTTGTTGAGCGCCAGCCGTTATCGTGTTCCCGTGGCGGTGATCTCGGCGGCCGATCCGGTGATGGTGGAGTTGTTCAGTGGGCTGCGGCCACGCAAGTTCGCCCGCCTGATCACGCGGTTGCGGCGTGAGGGCGCCGACCGGCCGTTGCGGGGCCGGCCCTGGGGGTTGTGCTTCGAGGACCGGGTGTTGCTGGTGGCCACCTACTGGCGCACCAACCTCACGATGCGGCAGCTGGCAGCGGTGTTCGGGGTATCGAAGTCCGCCGCGGCCAGAGTGATCGAAGATCTCGGCCCGGCCCTGGGTTTACGTCCCCGTGTCCGGTTTCCGCATGGCGCGGTGTTGATCGTGGACGGCACCCTGGTCCCGACCCGGGACCACGATGTGGCTGCACCCAGCAAGAACTACCGGTACTCGACCAATCATCAGGTCGTCATCGACGCCGACACCGAACTCGTCGTCGCTCTCGGCCGGCCGCTGCCGGGCAACCGCAACGATTGCCGCGCCTACGGCGAGTCAGGCGCGGCCCATGCCTGCCGCAACGCGGTGGTGATCGCCGATGGCGGCTACCAGGGCACGAGCGCGATCATCCCGCACCGCCGTGTCCCGGGCCGGGACCTACCGGAGTGGAAACAGGCCCACAACGCCTCCCATCGCAAGGTCCGTGCTCGTGTCGAGCACACCTTCTCCCGGATGAAGACCTGGAAGATCCTGCGGGACTGCCGTCTACGTGGCAACGGTGTCGCTGTCGCGATGGCCGGAGTCGCCACCCTGGCCAACCTCGCCCACGCCCGCTGACCCCAGCCAGGGGCAGGTCGTCATCGCCGGGTCGGACTTACGGGACAACCCTTAGCCGCTCACCGGCGCAGCGCCACGGTTCGCCACCAGGCTCCGGAAGCTCATCTATTGGCGTGCGTTCGTCCCGAACAACGGTGTACCGCTCATCGAGGAGGTCCCGCCGACCTACCGGGAGGCGTTCACCGGCCGGGCGGCACATCGGGGAACAACAGCGTGGTACTCCCCCTCGAGATCTTCTCCAACGCCTTCATGCAGGACGCTGATGAGAACGTACAGAAGCTAGTCCACAGCCTCCTTGCACCCCAGCCCATGCAGTACCTGACCGAACCCGTTCCGGCCGCGCCGGGCGTGCCCGCCAGCTACGCGATCACCACCGAGGATGTCTCACTGCCCCCAGACGAGTGGGGCTTCATGCCGTGCCTCCCTCAGCGCCTCGGCGACGTTCCCATCATCGAAACGCCCGGCAGTCACGAGGCCAAAATATCACCCGCCCCGTCGAACTCGCGCAAGCACTGCTCGAGTCGTAGCCGAGAGTATCCGAGCTTCGGCCCTCACTTGAGCGGCGACGCCGCCGAGCTCGAGGGGCCCGCCGGCGCGCCCGTGCCCATTGACCGATCGGTTATATGGGCAATCGCCGGAGCCATTCCGTCAGGAGGTGCTGTTCGGCATTTCTGGGGGCTTTCCTGGCCGGGCAGCGCTGCGCGCAGAGCACGGGCAGTGCCCGCAGGCCCAGGTTCCTGCACAGCGGGTTCCTGGGTGGTGACGGTAGTGATAACCGATTCGCGCAATACGACGAGGAGTGCGGGTCTCGCAGGCTCGGGCAAGGACAGCCAGGTCAGGACAGCGCCGCTCGCGGTGGACATTCTGGGCCGCGAGGCCCTCCTCCATGCGCAAGTGGCCTGCGGCCGCGACGCGCGGGATTCGGTCCATGGTGATTTCATGACCGATCCGGAAGATAACGCTGGACCGGGTGCGTTCGCCGAACATCAGCCTGGACGGGGCCGGGTTGACCAGCGCGAACTCGATCACGATGTCCCAGCCGTTGCGCAGTTCCTTGACCGGACCCTGCGGATCGGGACCGACCTGCTGCTTGGCGGCCAAGAACCGGCTGAAGCCGTACTCGACCTCTGCGTCCAGTAGCCCTCCTTGTCACCAAAAGCCGGTACAGGCCAGCGGCTGGATTACAGCGGCGTCGGCGACCGCCCGGGTGGTGACCGCATTGGCGCTGATCCGCCCGAAGTCACGCAGCACCGACGTGAGCCTGGCGCAGGACGCCAATCAGCCCGAGGTGGCGAACATGATCGCCCGAGCTCGCACCTTGTCGCCGCTACGCGGACCAATAGATCACCGTCATTTCAGATCCTACCCCCTGAATCGCCCGCTCGGCCAGCTTCTTTGACCGGCCAAGGCTGACAACCAGCCCACCCGCTCAGTTATCCACAAGGCCGGATTCCCGGGTAGAAATGTAGCCGCAGCTCGACAGCAACTGAACGTAAGCCTCTGGCCCCCGTCACATCTCATACACCGCAGATCGATCCAGCCCGTCGGCGCCGGTCCCGCAGTCGCTTTTCCGTACCGCACCCAGCAGGCCGCCGAGTCGCCGAACTGGGCACCCTCCTGCTTAGACGAAAATCGAGCTGATCCAGCTTCGATGCCTCGGTACGCCGCGCTCGAACCGGCGGCGGACCAGAATACCGACTCGCTCCCATACCATCTTGTTCGTCTACGAGGCCTGGACCGGAATCACCTCGCGCGACCTGTCTGTCTCGAAGACAGACCAGGCGACCGTCGAAGCCCTCCACATACGGAGCTGCGTCCGGTGGTGCCAGTACCCTAACCCGATGATGCTCAATCTGCCGGACTGGGGCGAGAAGGACGGCCTAGCTCACACCCATCAGATACAAAAGCATCGCCTCCGCCCGGACAGTCGCCGACCGGATGGACACGCGTCGCCCCGAGCATTCGAGCAGGGCAATGCTCTCGGAGAACCCCACCCGATGGCACTCAGAGTTCGGGACAAAACGAATGCCCCAGGCAGTCTGATCAAAGCAATGATCGTTGATGCCACACGGACCGACCACCTTGCACCCGCCCATAGCAGGCTCCCGTCGATCGCGTTAGGCCACCCGGACACGGGTCACCTATAGTCGACTAGTGCGCCCTCATCCAGACGACCATGCCAGGTCGACGGGTGGCCCCGGCCGCCCTTCCGAGGACGACACCGGTAACCCTCGAGGACGAAGGGCGGCAATGACAACCCCACGACGACGTTCACGCGGACGCCCCCGGCAGGAAGGGCTGGCGGAGCGACGTCGGGAGCAGATCGTGCAGGCTGCCTACGAAATTTTCACCGAGCACGGATACCGCTCGACCACTGTATCGATGATCGCGAAGCGGGCCGGGGTCGGCCAAGGAACGGTGTACCGGTACTTCGATAGCAAGCTCGAGATCCTCCGGGCCGTCTTCGACCACACCGCAGAGATGGGTTTCGCCGCACTCGATATCGAGGCGGTGGCACAGCCGATCACCTCAGTCGCCGAACTGACCGACCGGATCGCCGACGCCGCAACAGCGTTGACCGATTTGGTGCAGCGCGATCCGCGCCTGTTGACGATCCTGGCCGTCGAAGCCAGCGCAGCGGATCCGGAGCTGCAGCATCGCGTCATCGGCCTAGAACGCATACTGGCCTCGCGCCTGTCTTCAGCCATCGCAGCCGGAGTCGCCGATGGCACGGTGCGCCCTGACGTCGACGTGGCAGCCTACGGGCATCTCCTCCTCAGTCTGGGCATGCCATCCTTTGTCGACGCGTTCCACGGCCGCATGACACCCGCACGCAGGGACCGGCATGTGACCGCGATATCCGACATCGTCGTCCATGCTCTGCAAGTAGCGGGAGGCGGGCGATGAGCTTCGTCGTCCGACCCGGCGGCACGCTCGACCGAGCCGAGCAGCGCCGGGCCGATCTCATTGCCACCGCCGCCCAGCTGATCACCGACCGCGGATACCACGACACAACGGTCAGCGACATCACGAATGCCCTGGGCGCAAGTCATGGAACCTTCTACAACTACTTCCGCAACCGTCGCGAGATTCTCGATGCGGTGTTGGACCAGCGGTTCTCCGAGATACAGGCCCATGTTCTCGGCAAAGACGAAAAACAGGCCGATACGCTCGACGAGTTCGTAGCAGCGGCGGTCGGTATAGCGGGCCGACTGCAGACATCGATGGTGAACGACCCTGGCCTGATTCGATTCCTGGCATACGAAGCACCGGCCATCGATCAGGAACTCATCGATAAGATCGACGGTTGGCTCAACGGCATCGTCCAGTTGACGAGCCGGCAGATCGCGCATGGCGTCGATGCGGGATATCTCCGCAGCGAGATCGATAGCGAGATGGCCGGTTGGTCGGTGACCGCTTTGATCTTCGCCGCCGCTGCCGGCGGGCTGGCCGGTCCGGGCGACGTGCCGGGTGACGCCTTCATCGCCGCGCTGGCCGACCTCCTGCGGCATGGGCTGGGCGCGACGCCGACGCAGGAACAATCGCAGCAAGCGTAAGGCGCCGCGGGCGACAGCGATAGGCCCTCTTCCGCGTGAGGCCGCCAACCACGGATATCACCGGGCGGCATGACAGGGACACTTGACGGACTGACGCATCATTCCATTTAATTGGCCCATGACTCCACGGATCGTCAGCGTCGACACCAGTGTTATCGAGCATCTGCCGGGCACCAGCCTCCGCGCTCGCCTCCTCGCCCTGGCGACGCGTCTCACCGCGCGGCAGGTACTGCGCCTGTTCGGCCGTTGGCCCGCTCTGCCCTGGCCGTTCAGCCTGGTCGATCGCCTGGCAGTCCTGCTGCCACCCGTCCCAGGCGTCACACGGAAGCTGATCGATCTCGGCGGGTGTCGAGCCGAACTGATCATGGCTCCGCAGGCACGCCACGCCTCCGGGGCGATCCTGTACACCCACGGCGGGGGCTTCCTCACCTGTGGCCTCAACACCCACCGCAGACTGGTTTCGCGCCTGTCGATGGCAACCGGAATGCCCATCCTCAGCGTGGATTACCGGCGGCCACCGAACGTCCCGCTGGCCGCCTCGATCGCCGACTGCGTGCGGGGCTACAACTGGCTGGCGCACCAGGGCTACTCGAGCATTGCGCTTGCCGGCGACTCGGCCGGCAGCTACCTGGCCATCATGGTCGCATTATCCGCGACGGAAGGACCGCGTCCCTCGGCTTTGTTATGTCTGTCTCCCATGTTGGACCTGGAATCCGTACGCGCCGAACCTCGCCGGGGCCGGGATCCGCTCTTTCCTGCATCGTGCCTGAACGCGCTGGGCACGTGGCTGGTGCGCCGAACCGGCCCCACCGACATGCGACTGCCGACACCCTTGTCGGCCGATCTGTCGTCGCTTCCCCCGACATTGGTGCTGGTTGGAGCCTCGGAGCTGCTCGCCGAGGATTCGATCCGGTTGGCGCGCAGGCTCAACGACTGTGGTGTCCCGTGCCGTCTCCAGCTCTGGGAGGGACAGATGCATGTCTTTCCCGCCTTTGCCGAGGTTGTGCCCGAAGGACGGATCGCGACAGCGCAGGCAGCAGAGTTCCTCACCAAAGCCACCGAGCAGCCGCTCCCGACGCGCTCCGGCGCCGCCTGAAACCGACCCTTGTCCACCGACTGAGGAAACCGTGGCATGTTCAGTGACCCGATGATCCCCGATGGCGAGAAGTCCAGTTACACACTCACGATCGCCAACAACTCAGACGCCGCAGATGTGCTGTCGGTGACCAGCCGGGAGGACGACGCCTACGTATCGTCTCTTACGGTGAATCACAACGGAGGCTTCGAGGTGTCCGTCACCCAGCGCTTTCGCCGGGCCGCGGGCGCCGTCACCGCCGAAAGCTACTGCTGCGAATCGAGGGACAGCGGAAAGCTGGTGAGCCGGGAGGAAGGGCGATTCCACGGCACCAGGCACATCCAGTTCGGTGGTGCCCTACAGCCGTTCCCGAGCAAGACGATGCCACTGCTCGGCGCCGCCACCCTCCTGCGCGGCATGGAATTCCGGAAGGGAGCGAAAACGAAGGTCGACCTGTGGCTGGCCTTCTCGGTGCACTGGCCCGCCGAAGCCAAGGTGGAGAAACGAACCCTCATCGACGTTCCGGTGGGCCGAGTCGAAGCCTGGGAAGTCCGGATAAGGCCGAGCTTCGCACACATCAACGGGTTGCTGGACAAGATGATCCAGGGACTGCTCCCACCGTTCATCGCGCACTTCGACGCCGCCGCCGGTCATCGATTGCTGCGATTCAGCTTCCCGACCGGGCCGCTGCCGTGGCATCCGCGCGGTCTGCTGGCCATCCGCAGCTGATCGCGCCGCCCATCGGCAGTCGCCCGAGCGCGATCATCCCCGAGGGCCGTAATCGGCCACCTTCCAAGTATCACCCTGCTTGGCAACGGTGACCGACAACAGGTTCGGTGCCGTCACCGGTTCCGGATTCTGAATGTTCTGTGTCCGCTGTTTCGCGAAAACCGTCACCGTGTACTGGTCGTTCCCAGCGGGCTCGACCGCGGTCGCCACCACCTCACCGGTCGCCACCACCTGCGCTTCGGTCATGATCGATGACAGCGTGTCATGGATTTCGTTGTACCGCTGGGCGAGCTGATCGGATGCGTCCCGGCGCACCGCATCGAAGAACGCCTCGACATCGCGGTGGTCGTAGGTCAACGAGCGCAGGGTGTAATCGCGGGCGAGCTCGGCTGCTCGTGCCGAATCAGCGTTCTGCTGTCGCAAGGCATCCAGATCGGTGGCGGTCGAATGCCAGAACCATGCAGCAGTGAGCGCCACCGCGGTGGCTACGGCCGCCACCAGCGCCAGCGTCGTGGCCGGACGACGGCGGCCCTGCTGCGCGCATTCCGTGACAGCCGGATCCACCGAGCTCTTTCCCTCCTCATCCTTCTCTACGGGAGCCGCTGTGACAGTGGCCGATTCGTTGTCCGTCATGGTGGTCTCCTTCATTTCGGCGCGGTGAGCGTGATCCGAGCGGGGCCGCCCGGCGGGAACATCGCCGACAGCAGGTCGACGATCGAGCCTGCATCCACCCGGAGTGGACGGACCTGGGAGGTCACCGGCTTCAACACGGTCGCAACATGGCCCAGCGGAGGTGCGAGCTCGGCGACGTAGCCGTCGATCTTGTCGAACAGCTGACGCAATGGGTTATCCCAGATGTTCTCACCGGTGTCGGAATAGGTTTTGAACGACCTGATCAGGTGCAAGATCTCCGGCAGCGCCCGGTCGAGGTCCCCCGTGGCGTCGCGCAAGGTCGGCGCGTAGCCGGCGGCATTGTCACCCAGTGTCTGAGCGTTCACATACAGCCGCGTGAGCTGTCGTCGTTTGTCCTGGAGCAACTGGCTCATCCGATCGATGGCATCGGCGAGGCGCTCGATTTCCGCGTCGCGCCCGTCGATCGCTGCGTTGGCCGTCCGCACCAGGCGATCGACCTGTGCCGGATCTATCTGCGCATTGATCTCGTCCAATCGCACCAGCGCTTCGGTGACCGTCATAGCCACCTTCACCTGTTCGGTGGGGATCACGTCGCCGTGGTTCAGGTACGGCCCGTTCGAGGTGGTCGGCCGAAAGTCCACGAACTGCTCGCCCGCGGCGGACAGGTTGGCAATACGGACCTCGCTGTCGGCAGGTATTCGATATCGTGCATCGAGTTCCAGGCGGACCGTCAGCCCGTCACGGTCCGTTCGAATCTCACGGACACGGCCAATCTGCATACCCCGCAGATCCACCTCCGAGGTCTTCAACAACCCGCCCGAGGACTCCAACCGCATCGTCACCTCGATCGTCTCCCGACGCGGATCCATCTCGAGAATGCCGACCGATAGATAGCCCGCGCAGACAACGGTCATGATGAGCAGTAATGCCAGAGACACGGGTGCAGGGAGCTTCATCGGATCATCCCTATCGCGCGCAGAACCTTGATGAACTCCTCCGCCTGCGCCCGAGCATCCGCCTGGGCCGCCGCTGACGTGGTGAGCGTGATTCGGACATCGGGCGGCGCGCTGAAGAACGGGATCAGTCTGTCTCGAAGCAGGTCCTCGGTGACGCTGCTCATCTCGGCCACGGTGAGGTCGGCGGTGGCAACCGTCTGGGTCGCCGGTGCAAGCACGGCAACTATCGAGCGCAGGTCGCCGGCCACCGGAAGCAGCAGGTTACCGACCTGATGGGCCATTTCCCCCGCACCCTGCAGTAGAAGGACGACGCCGAAGATGACATCTGCAAGGCCGTTCGCCCGTTTCGGCCCCACATCGAGAATCCGGTCCAGATCGTCGGCGTCGGCCGCCAAGGTGGTGCTGATCGCTGCCGCATCATCGAGGATCCGGTCGATCTCATCGGTATGCGTTGCCATGTCGTGCAGTGCGGCGCGTCCGGCAGCCATGATCTTGTCGAGTTCCGCCGGATCGTCGGGCAGTGCGGCATTGACATCGGCGACCACCTCGCTCAGCGCTGTCCATGGGCCCCCGGTGATCACATTGGACAACGCACGCAGCGTATCCTCGATGTTCGTCGCTGGGCGGGTGTGTTCCTGGGAAATCCGGCCACCGTCGAACAGATAACGTTCTCCGGTGGCGTCGGGAGTGTCCAACGCGATGTGCATATCTCCCAAGATCGTGTTCTGCCGGAGTTCTGCCGTGGTGTCGACCGGCAGCTGCACATCAGCGCGGATGTCTACGCGTGCCACCGCCGTGTCGCCGACCAGCTCGACACTGTCGAGGACACCCACCTCGACGCCGTCGACCATCACCTTGGCGCGCTCGGGCAGATTGAGCACCGAGGTGAATTCGATGTCGATCGTGTAGTGCTCACCGGCGAGGTAGGTGCCGGGGATCGGGAGATCGGAGGGGCGCAGTCCACATGCGGTCGTCAACGTTGCCACCACGAGGAGCAACCCTGCCCGGCGCTTCATCTCGGTTCCACCGACGGGAGCGCCGCCGCGAGGGGCGGAAGATGCATGAGGATATCTCCGATATCGCCCGCCAGGCGGTTGTACTCGACAACCGCGGGGATGAGTTGGTCGAGGACTGGGTACAACCGATCATCGAATTTGTCGACATTACGGGAGAGGATCGGCAAGATATCGACCCCGAGGTCGATCACCCCGGCGAGATCGCGGGACAGGCCTTCAGCGAGCTGCAATGAGTTACGCAGGTTGCCGAGCACGGCGGCCATATCCGGCCAGTTCGTCACAAACATCGACATCAGCGTGTCCAGGTTGTCGATCAGGCGGCGATACGAGCTCTCGCGGGCAACTGGGTTGCCCGCCAACGTGTCCAGATACCCGATCAATGCGTTCCATTGCTGCGCAGTTCCTTGGAGGGCGGAATCGGCCGCGGACAGGGTGTCCCCGATGACCGGCTCCGCGGATCCGTCGGCGCCTGGCGGGCCGATCAGGTCCTCCGACAACTTTCCGATACCGTCCAAGGCCTCGCTGATGCCGATCGGAGTTCGGGTCCGTTCCACCGGTATGCACTCGTCGCCGAGTGTGGGCCCGCCCGTGTAGGGCTTGACGAACTCGACATGCCGGTCGGTCACGATCGAACTCGACATCGTCACCACTTCCGCATCGGTCGGCAGCTGGGCGGATCGGTCGACGTTCATCGTCACCCGCATGCGGTCCCCGAGGGGTTCGATAGCAGTCACCGTTCCCACTTCGACACCGAGCATTGTCACGATATTCCCCTCGTAAAGGCCCACGGTGTCGGTGAACTCGGCGCACACCTGGCGCTGCTCCGGCCGCACTTCCTCGAGCAATGCCCTCGCGCCGAACACACATCCCACGATGGTGACGACGACCGCGGTCACGGACACCCCGAACTTCACTGCGTTCCGCATCAGCACACCTTGCCCGCGTAGGGAATACACACTGCCGGGCCGCTACCGTGAGCCGGTGGCGGTGCCATCACCACATCGCCGTCACCCAGCATCGCCGTAATCTTGGCGAGAAAGTCCTCGATGCCCGCCACGACCTGGTCGATCACCTGCGGGTTGGCGAGCAGCGAGCCGGCCAGCTGCTCGAACTCCATCACCGACGGCTCGATGGCCGCCTCGTAGGCAATCACCGGACGGTGTAGGAGGTCGAGAAATCGCCTGAGCAAGGTGAACACCCGGACAATGTCGTCTTTGGCCGGAGCGAGTGTCACCGCGACGATACCCAACTCGTGGACCACATCGGCAAGTAGCTGGCGATCGTCGGCGATCGCGGCGACGTACTCGTCGGCCACTTCCACCGCCCGGTCGATTTGATCCGCTCGTTGCGCCAGACTCCCGGTCAGCCCAGTCACGCTACCGAGCACATTGCGGATGCCGTCCGGCCCCCCGGCAAGTGCGCGATTGACTTCGGACACAGTCGCTCGCAATGTGCCCCCGTCGATCTCGCTGAGCACCGGAGTGGCGGTGTCGATGATGTCGTTCAGGTCGAAGGGCGTGCTGGTGTGTTCGGGTGGAATATGCCCGTCACCGAGCGGCTTTTCCCCTCGCGGCTGCAGAGCGAGGTAATGTCCCCCGATCGGGGTCAGCATTTTCACCGCCACCGCTGAATCCCGGCCGACATGGACATCCCGATCGACGGTGAACCGGACCTCGACATGGTCGCCGGCCAATTCGACCGAGCGCACGGACCCGACATCGATTCCGGCGATACGGACTTCGTCACCCGGCCGAGCTCCGCCGGATATCCGGAAATCCGCGGTGTAGGTCTGCTCGCCGAAGGGCAGGACATACACCACTCCGGCGGCGACGAGCGCGACCACGGAGACTACGACTCCGGCGACACCCCAGCTCACATGCGTGGGAGAATACCCGCGATCGGCCATCCACCAGCGTGCTGCGCGAACGCATTGCGCCATCGTCGATTTCATCGGCACACCACCAAGTTCTGGCCGGCAAGTATCGAGGCACCGATACCGGGCAGCGGAAGCTCACCGGCTGAGCAGTTGACTGTAGGTGCCGCACCAGCAGCGGGAACCGCTCGGTTCAACCCGCTGATCAAGGACGGCACAAGACCCAGAATCGACACCAGCTGACCGGACTGTGGAACCAACCGGTGCAGCAACGCATCCATCGGCGGGTAACCTTCATCGTAGACGTCGCGGACTTGTTCCAGAATCGGCACCAACTCCCCCAGCGCGCGGTTGCCACGGTCGGCGGCGAGCAGAATTTCGGAGGTAGTTGTGCTGAACCGGCGCACGATCCCACCCACCTGCTCCACGAAATCCCCTACTGCCTGCGACTTTCCGCCGATCTGATCGGCGATCACCCCCAAGTTCCGTATCAGCAGGACGACTAGCGCCTCACTGTCATTCGCCTGCTCGGTCAGGCGCTCCAGATCCGCCAGCGCAGGCCTGACCCCGCTCCCATCACCCTGCAGGACTCGCAGGATGTTGTTGCCGAACTGATTGAGCTCGGCGGTAGACAGCGTGTCGAACAGGGGCTTGAACCCGTCGAACAGCACCGAGACATCGAAGCTCGCGACGGTGCGCTCCACCGGAATCGTGCTATCCGGCGACAACCGCTCCGCAGACGTGTCGGCCTGGATGATCTCTACATACCGGCGCCCGATCAGATCCTGATACCGCACCGCGACGCGGGTATCGGTATACAGTGGCCGACCGCGGTCCACGGAGAACCGGACCAGTGCCTGGTCACCGACCAGATCGATGGCTTCGACGGTCCCGACCGCCACCCCCGACATTCGGACGGTGTCACCTGTGTGCAGGCCCGAAACATCCGTGAACTTTGCGGAATACCCCACCCGATCGCCGGGCACCGGCGTACGCATCGCGGAGACCACGAACACCGTCGCCAACGCGATCAAGACGCCGAACACCGCGAGTTTTACGGCAGCGCTCCTGATATCTGTCATCGCGAGCCTCCCCGGTTCGGCGTGAGGGAATCGGCCAGATAGGGCATCGTGCCGACAATCACTTCGAGTTGCATCTGCACCCGGCCGTCCACGACCGGGAATGCCGCTCGGATGTTGTCGATCAACCCGGCTAGCCGGTTGTAAGCGGGAGCCACAGTGCCAGCGGACAATGCAATCGGCATCGCGAGGTCCAGCGCCGCTGAGAGCACCGGGGCCAGCAGCGGGTTGTCCCGTCGGAGCGTATCCGCCAGCGAAAGCAGCAGATCGTCGTTCAAACCGTGGACTGCCTTGTTGGTTCGATCTCGATTTGCTTCCTCGCCGAAGTACGCGCTCTCGTCGATGATTTGCAACATCGCCTCGAGTGCCGATGGCGTGAGGTGCGCGACGCTATCCGATAGCTCCGCACCGGCCTCCAGATAGTGCGCCAGTGGCGCACGCTGCTCGGTGGTCAACATTCGAGCGGTCTCGACCAGTGATCGAACGCTGCTACCCAGCAGGCCCGAATTCTCCTCGAGCAGGTCGAATAACCTTCGTACACCGTCGGAATCGACAATCCGGGCAAGCTCTGCGACGCGACGAAGGACACCCGCAACGGTGCCGTCAGCGACCCCGTCGCTCATCGTCAGCACCGCATGCTCGCGCAACGGAGTGCCACCGGCGGCGTCGATCAATTCGACACCGGTCGCACCGAAAATATTCGACGAACTGAACCGTGCGGTTGCCGAACTCGTCAGACCGCGAGCCTGATCGGGTTCCAACGCGATACCGATCCGCTGGTGGCCGTATCCGACCATATCGACCGAAGTCACCGTCCCGATCACATACCCCCGGAACTTGACGTCGGCCCCAGCGACGATCCCCTCGGCCAGGGTGGGCGACTCGACAGTCAACTCGAACCGCTCGGTGAACCGTCCCTGCGCGTATCCGGTGAGTACCACGGCGACTAGCGCCAACACCATCGCCACCACCATGCCCACTATGCGCAGCGTCCATGGCCCCGCAGACCGCCCGGATTGATCTTTGAATATCGCCATACCCCTACCCCGAGATCCTGACTCCGACATCCATCCCCCAGAAGACGATGGTGAGCACCATGTCGACAACGACAACCAGCACCAAGCTCGCCCGGATCGCCCGGCCGGACGCCCGGCCCACTCCCTCCGGCCCGCCGACCGTATAGAACCCCTGATATCCGTGTATCAGGATGATCAGGACGACGAAAACCGCGGCCTTCGCCAGCGAGGCGAACACATCGGTGGGCTGCACAAAGGCGCCGAAGTAGTGCTCGTAGGTGCCCGACGACTGGCCGTGTAGCACGTTCACGACGAGGGCGCAGGACAGATAGGACAGGAGCAACGTCAGCAAGTACAGCGGCACGATGGTGATCAGACCGGCGATCACCCGCGTGGTCACAACGAACGGGATCGGTCGAATACCGATCGCCTCCAACGCATCGATTTCCTCAGAAATCCGCATTGCGCCGATTTCTGCAGTCATCCGACACCCGGCTTGGGCCGCGAATCCGATCGCAGCCACAATCGGCGCCATTTCCCGCGTGTTCGCATAGGCGGAGATGAATCCGGTCAGCGGACCCATCCCGACCATGTCCAGGGCAGCGAAACCCTCGACGCCGACCGATCCACCCACTGCGACACCCAGGAACGCCAGTACCGCGACGGTGCCGCCTCCGACGATGATCCGCCCGTTGCCCCACGTGACATCGGTGAGCACGAGCATGGTCTGCCGTCGATAGGCACACAGCGTGTGCGGTATCGCCGCGATCACCTTCGCGACGAACACCGCCTTGTGGCCGATCGACTCCAGCACCGACGACGGCAACTGAATCGCCGACACAACCACCCGGTAAGCCGGCGGTCGGTAGCGGGACGGAACCTGAGCCATCAGCCTACCCGCGTCGGTAGGAACATCGAGACCAGCTGGGTGATCACCAGATTCACGCCGAACGCCGCGATCACCCCGAGTACCACCGCCGCATTGACCGCGTCGGCGACTCCCTTGGGCCCCGCAGTCGCTTCGAGTCCACGCTGGCACGCAACCACCAACACGATGGCACCGAAGATCAAGGATTTCACCAGCGCAACTGCCAGATCGGACATCGATGCGAAGGCCGCGAACGAGGAGACATAACTGCCAGGGGTGACACCCTGGAAGCCGACCGCGACCACATATCCGGTGAATACGCCCATGAAGACGGTCATGAGGCACAGCAGCGGGCTCAGCACGAGTACTGCCACCAGCCGTGGCACCACCAGGCGGCGGACCGGGTCGATCCCCATGACGCGCATCGCAGCGACCTCTTCCCGGACCGTGCGCGCACCCAGGTCCGATGCGATCGCCGAGCCGGCGGCACCGCCGAGCAGGAGGGCGGTGACAATGGGCGCTCCCTGTCGAATGACCCCCAGGCCGCCGGCTGCACCTGAAATCGAGCTCGCTCCGACCTGCTGGGTGAGGCTTCCGACCTGCACCGACACGATCACCCCGAACGGCACGGCGACCAGGACCGCCGGAATCGCCGTAACGCTCACGATGAACCAGGCCTGCTCCACAGCATCTCGCCACGCGAGCCGCAGCCGGATGATGTCCCGCACCATGTGCACGGTGGCCGACCGACCGAGCACCAATGCCCGGCCGAATGTGGACAGCGCAGACAATCCCGCGTCCACACCGCGGCCGACCAACGGGCCAGCGTTCGGAAGTAACCCGGCTCGATGGTTCATCCGCTCCTCCATTACATTTTGACTGACATGTCACTCTGCTGGTGTGAGCCCATTGTGGGCCGCCAGTCGCCGGTCGACCTCGATTCACCTACCGCGCGGGGTAGCCGATCATGGGTAGAAAGATGGCCCCCGACGTGAGGGTAACTCACGCAAGAGTCCCCGCAGACCGAACCTGAATATCGGCCGGAGTGCGAGCGCGACCCACCGCGCCGGTAGCCACCCGACATACCGCGGCCGCACCGCGAGTGTCCATTCGAGGCGAGTTCGCGCCCCGCCGTCGATCGGGACGACGGCATAGCGTTCACACCACGAACCGAACACCGGCAGCGTGGCGTCGACCGCGGTGTAGACGAGCGACGACCCCTCTTCCCAGTGCAGGATCTTCTCGTGCTGCGCGAAGATCAGCCAGTGGTGAAGGAACATCTGGAAATCGCGTACCACGCCCGGTTCCCGGGTCGGCGCGGTCGGGTACCGGCACCCCCAGACGGTCGGCAGCCAGGACCACATGCGGTCACTCGCGACGACATCCCACACTTCCTCGGGAGCGGCGGCGTATTCGTACTCGATGTGCGATACAAACGGCGCGCGCGCGAAGAACTCCTGGTACGCACCGGCGGCAATCGGTTCAGCTGCGAACCGCATCTGCTTCCTCCCCTGCCATCGGATCCGGTTCGATCGTCACACCGTGGGACTCGGGCAGGCGCTCGTAGGAGTAGTCGTCGAGCGGGAAGTTCGCCACCTCACGGCGCGTCTGCAGCAGACTCGACGGGCGTACATAGGGCGACTGTCCGTGCGAGTTGACGAAGTAGGTGTTGGAACCCGCACAGTGGATGCCGAAGTAATGGGCGATGTTCCGATTCCGCTGCATCAGCCGACTATGGTACCGATCCTGGGCATCCTTGCGGACCTCGATGCGAGTAGCCTGTCGTTCTCGCGCCGCCTGTACCGCACGACTGATACTGCACATGGCGGTCTCGAGAATGTAGTGGAATCCGGTACCCGTCCACGAGTACGGGCCGACCAGAATCCACCGATTGGGCAGGCCGGCCACCGCAGTACTCTGGTACGCCTGCAAACCCTCTGCGTTGAAGAATTTGGCCAGGTCGAATCCTGCCGCCCCGATCACCGTACCCTCGCGGTAGCTCTCGGGGTCGGAGAACACCTCGTAGCCGGTCGCGAGCACCAGGGCGTCGATCTCGCGGACCGTACCGTCGGCGGTGACGATCGCCGAATCGGTGATGCGCGCGATGGAGTCGGTCACGAGTTCGACATGGTCGCGGTTCAGCGTAGGCAGGTAGTCACCACCGAGCGTGCCGCGGGTACAGCCCGGTCCGTACTGCGGCACGAGCGCCTGGCGAACTTTCGGATCGCGGACCTTGATCCGCAGCCACCCTCGATACAGGGCTCGACCCACCGAGTCGAATATCGGCGCCGTGGCACGGAATACCCGTTCCGGGGTGTGCACCAGAACGCGCAGCCCCATCTCGACGAAGCACAGTCCGAGACCGTTCATGAAGGCACTCACACCATTTATCGCGAGGAGCCGTTGCATCCATCGAGGAACCGCGAAATCCGGCTTCGGGAAGTACCACTGCGTGGTGCGCTGATAGATGTCCAACCGCGACACGTGTGGCGCCAGCGATGGTGCGATCTGCACAGTGCTGGAACCGACTCCGATGATGCCGACCCGTTTACCGGTGAAGTCGTAGTCGTGATTCCAGGCGGAGGGGATCATCACCTCGCCACGGAAGGAGTCGAGGCCAGGAATATCGGGGCGGTCCTTCGGACGCAGGTATACGCCGATCGCACTGATCACGAACCGAGCGGTGATCGTGTCACCGGTGGCGGTGTGCAATTGCCACAGATGATTCGCTTCGTCCCATTCCTCACGGACGATATCGGTCTCCAGCCGAGTCTTCTTGTCCAGGCCATAGCGGCGGGCAACCTCGAGATGGTATTCCTGGATCTCCGCCCCGGTGGCGAAGAATCGGGACCAATCATGCTTCCGGGCGAAGCTGAACTGGTACGCCACCGCCGGGATGTCGGCGCCGACACCGGGGTAAGTGTTGAACAACCAGGTACCACCCATTTCAGACGCACGATCAATGAGCAGCACGTCGGTGACTCCGATGTCGTGCAGCTTGGCTCCCGCGCAGATACCGCCGGCGCCTGCTCCGATGATGGCCACTTCGACGTCAGGTCTGACCGCACCGGGGGGCGGTACGGAATTCCTTGCGCTCTCGCTCACCTATTTCTCCTCTTTCCTCGATACCGGGGAGGTGATCGGACTGTCCGGAACCGTCATCCGAGCTGTTCGTAGCGGTAGTCGTCGAGCGGGAACGTCTTACTGGCTCGGGTCGACTGATACGCCGTGGTCGGACGCAGAAAAGAAAAGTCTCCATGGTGGTCGATGTAGTATGAATTGGCGTTCGCGCAGGCTTTTCCATGCATCAGCGTGTCCGTGGCACGGGGACGGATGAAATCGTAGAAGCGGTCATTGGCTTCGGGACGGACCGATACGGCGGTCGCGCCTCGCCGACCGGCCTCCTGGATGACGCGGATCGCGTGCCGAGTGGCGTTTTCCACCATCACATGCCAGGAACTCCCGCTCCATGCGTACGGTCCGAAGATCATGAACGTGTTCGGTAGCTGCGGCATGCTCACACCTTCGTATGCCTTGGCCCGCTCATGCTCATAGAAATCCGCTAGGTCGAATCCGTCACGACCCTTGACCGGACGTTTGCGGAAGACTGCGGGGCTCTGCGACATCTCGAATCCGGTGGCCAGAATGAGCACATCGACCTGCCGGTGGATACCCTCGGTGTCGGTAATGCCCGTGGCGTCGATCGACGCCACACCGGAAGTGATCAGATCGACGTTACTGCGGGTGAATGTCCGATAGTAATGGTTGGACACGCTCGGTCGTTTACAGCCGAATCCGTAGTCCGGAGTGAGTTTCCGTCGGAGCGCGCGGTCGCGCACCTGGGTGAACAGGAATGCGCGAGTCGCCCAGGCCGGGAGAAGGGCTAGTGGTGCGATCTGCTTTCCGTAGACCGTGATGCCCACCAGCCCGAGCTCGACGCACGCTGCGGCCACACCCCGGATCGACGTCTGCAACAGCGGAACCTTCCGGAAGGCGTGTTGCACGAAACGTGGGATGCGGAAGTCTGGCTTGGCGAACACCCAGATCGCCCGTCGCTGGTAGACGTCCAGCTGCGCCGCCACCCTAGCCACCTGCGGAATGACCTGGACGGCGGTGGCACCGGTACCGATGATCGCGACCCGCTTGCCGGTGAGGTCGCAGGAGTGGTCCCAGCGCTGCGTCTGGATCACTGTGCCGGCAAAATCGTCCAGGCCCGGAATGTCGGGCTTCTTGGGCTCGACGAAGGCGCCCAGGGCAGTGATCACGAATCGCGCGGTCAGTGTCTCGCCGTTGTCCAAGCGGAGTCGCCACAGATGCCGGCCCTCGTCCCATTCCCGGGCGAGGACCTCGGTCTTCAACCGCAGCTGCGACCGGATGCCGTACTTGTTCGCACAGCGGTCGATATAGGCCTTGACCTCGGCTCCCTTGGGGAACGTCCGCGACCAGTAAGGGTTCTTCTCGAAGGAGAACTGATAGACGATACCGGGGATGTCGACGGCCACGTCGGGGTACTGGTTGCTGTGCCACGTTCCGCCGATGTCGTCGGAACGCTCCACGATGACAAAATCGTCGATACCGGCGCGGCGCAGCGCAATTCCGGCACCGATTCCACCGATGCCGGCGCCGATTACCACGACCAGATGGTCTGGCATATCGCGCTCGTCATCGGTGTGTTCGGTTTCGACGGTCGCACGCTGTGTCATGATGTCTGTCCTTGTGAAATTGCCTGCCGAGCAGGGGCTGTGTCGCTGCCCGGATCCTGTACCAGCTCGATGGTCTGGCCGTCGATGCGGGAGTCGTATTCGGCCCGTTGTTCGCGGTCGATCGGCCCCATCACGCGATCGGCATCGGATACGCGCCGGCCCCACATCCAGAGGAATTCGGGCACGAAAGCCGCGGCGTTCAGCAGTGGGATGAGACCGCGCGGGGCGCCGACCAGGGCTGGCCGCCGCCGCAGCGTACCGGTGATGACCCGCGCGATACGGTCCGGGGAGACGATCGCGAGGCGCTCCCACCAGCGGAAGGGAATTCCGTCGAGGAGCTGGGTGCGCACTGCGGAGGGCAGGACGGCCGTCACCGAAACTCCCGTGCCGAGGAGTTCTTCCCGGGCCGACCGTGACAGTCCGGTGGCGGCATGCTTACTGGCGACATAGATCGCCAGTCCCGGCGAATGCACCTTCCCGGCCGCCGACGTGACGTTGATGATGTGACCACGACCGCGGTGCACCATCCGCGGCGCAACGGTACGCAGCGCATGGTAATGAGCCCAGAAGTTGGCGCTCATCGTGGCCTGGGCGACCGCCTCGGTGCCGTCCAGCAGAGCCCCGACCGGCATGATCCCGGCATTGTTGACCATCACATCGATGGGCCCTACCTCGGATTCGACACGATCGATGAAGGCTGCGAACGACTCCCGATCACCGACGTCGACCTGATATCCGGTGGCATCGATCCCGAGAGTACGGGCCGAGTCCTGCGCTGCGGCCAGGTCGAGGTCGCCGATGGCCACCCGGGCACCGGCAGCGGCGAACCGACGCGCTGTCGCCAATCCGATCCCGCGGGCGCCACCGGTGATGGCGACCACGGAGCCTTTGATCGTGATCGGTTTGAACGAGTTCATCGGGTCACCGCCATGGCCTTTTCGCTCGCGGCCTCCGGTGCCTGCGATGTGGCTGCGCGACGCCCGAACCGATAGTCGTCGAAGCGTGTCCTCCGGCTCGCCTTGCGTGCGCTCATCAATGATGTCGGCCGGATGTACGGCATGTCGCCCTGTGAATTGACGTAATAGGTCCGCAGCCCGGCATTGATGACCTGGAAGTAGTACGCGATATTTCTGCCCTGCCGGCGGATCATCTTGTGGTACCGCTCATGTGCCTCCGGGGCGACCTCGACCACATCGCATCCGAGACGCTCCGCTTCGGCGATGACGTTGACGGCGTGATCCGTGCCGATCTCGACCAGCTCATGCCAGCCCGTGCCGATCCACGAGTATGGCCCCACCAGCATCCACCGGTTCGGCAAGCCCGGCACGGCGACCGATTCGTAGGCCTGCAGCCGGTTCTCGGCGTAGAAGCGGCCCAGGTCGAATCCGTCGCGCCCGACGATCGCCCCTTCGCGGTAGCTTTCCGGGTCCGAGAACAGCTCGTACCCAGTAGCGAGCACGATCGCGTCGAGCTGGTGTTCGGATCCGTCGACCGTGCGGATCCCCGATTCCGTGATCCGCTCGATCGGTGCCACCACCAGTTCCACGTTCGACCGGTTGAATGTCTGCACATAGTCGTTGGACAATGTCGGCCGTTTTCCCAATGCGCCGTAGGTCGGCATCAGGTCTCGGCGGACTCGCGGGTCGCGCACCTGAGTACGGAGGTACCCGCGGTAGAGCGCACGCGCTAGTGCGTCGAAACCCCGTGCGCCGGGACGGAACAGCGCCGCAGGAGTGAATACGATCAGCCGCAACGCGAGGTCGACGAGCAGGTTCGCCATCCCGCTCAACAGCGGTCCGGCCCCAGGCAAGGCCAAAACGGTCTGCAGCCACGCCGGCACCGCGAAGTCGGGCTTGGGCAGGCACCAGACCGGAGTTCGCTGGTAGACCTGCAGCGAACCGACCTCGGGGGCGATCGAGGGAGTGATCTGCACGGAGCTGGCTCCGGTGCCGATCACCGCGACACGCTTGCCCGCCAGGTCGTAGTCATGGTCCCAGCCGATCGGTCGCAGCACTTTTCCCCGGAAGTCTTGGTAGCCGGGAATACCCGGGTCCTGTTTCGGGTGGATGTATGCGCCGACAGCCGAGATCAGGAACCGGGCCGTGATCTCCGACCCGTCGTCAGTGACAAGGCGCCACCATCGGCGCTGATCGTCCCAGATCTGCTGCACGACATTCACGCCGAAGCGAGTATGTGCCGCCAGGCCGAAGCGGTCTGCCACCGCTTCGTGGTAGGCCAGGACTTCCTCTCGCTTGGGAAACACCCGCGCCCAGTTCGGATTGCGCGCAAACGAGTACTGGTAAGTGAAGCCCGGTACGTCCACACCCAGGCCCGGGTAGTTGTTGTCCCGCCAGCTGCCCCCGAATCCCTGCGCGCGCTCGAGAATGACGAAGTCCGTGAGTCCGCGCTGCAGTAACCGGGCACCGGCGCAGATGCCGCCCGGCCCGGCACCGATCACCGCGATGCGGTAATCGGGTGTTCCGGTGTCCGGGATGGCCTTCTCGGGCGTCGCGCGCTGGCCGCCGCGATTCTTGGGGGTCATCGGTGGGTGTCCTCTCGTTGTTGCGTCGTGGCAGTGATCGCCGCATAGTCGTCGAACCATGTAGCGGCCGAATCGAGGCCGCGCAGGATGCCGCCCAGCACGGGCCGGATCAGCGATTCCGCGGAGCGGATCGGCAACCACCCGATGAACCGCGGAGTCACCGAAACGGTCCACCGCAGCTGGGTGCCGCCATCCGGCCCAGGCTCGAGGGCGAACATCTCGGTCCCCGAAGTAAGCAGGGGCAGCGACATCCCGGTGATGGTGTGCCCGATGCGGACCCCCTCCTCGTAGCAGGTGATCTCTTCGCGGGCGGCCAGCAGCGGAGTGCGCAACACGCGCTTGGCCCCCACTTCGCGGCGCTGGTCGTCGTATCGGAATCCGGACACCAGCGGCAACCACGAAAAGCACGATTCGTCGGTCAGCGCCCGGAAGACCGCCTCCGGAGGTGCGGCGATCGTCCGTCGAACGGTGACGGTCAACGCCGCCCGGCGGAGAACATACTCTTCCTGACGATCCGCCCAGACCGGTCGGACGACGAAGCGCGACGCCGCGTCGTATCCACGCCGCAACAGGATGCACACCGCGGCGGCGGCGCCGACTCCTAGTGCGGCGGCGGCAAGTCCCGATCTCGCAAACACGATCAGTCTTCGCACGATTCTCCGTCCCGAACAATTAGCTGAATGGCGTGTCAATCCGATAATGTCCGATCATGCCCGAACGCGCAAGCACCAGATTCGACGACCAAGATCGATCAGCCCGGCAACAACGCGAGTCAGCGGACCCGCCGGCGACGAGAGCAGCCCGAAGCGCCCGCCTCGGCGGGTTGGCCGCCCGACAGGCGATGCGCAACGCGCGCGCACGCTTCGTGCGCTACACCCGCGGCCGAGACGCCGAAGCGCAGGCCACTGTGGACGCCTTCGCCCGCGGTGCCGACGAACTCGTCACCGTGCTGGGAAGCATGAAGGGGGCGGCGATGAAAGTCGGGCAGATGCTGTCGGTCATAGACCTCGGGTTCCTGCCCGAGACCGAACGGGAACGATTCCGCGCACGGCTCGCCACCCTGCGCGACGCCGCGCCTGCTCTGCCGTTCGAGCGGATGCAGCAGGTTCTGGAGCAAGATCTCGGACAGCCGTGCCGCGCTTTGTTCAGCGATTTCGATCCCACCCCCATCGCGGCCGCCTCGATCGGACAGGTGTACCGGGCCCGACTACACGGTGGCCGCGAAGTGGCCGTGAAGATCCAGTACCCCGGCATCCAACACGCCATCCGGGCTGATCTCAAGAACCTCACCCTGCTGTTACGGATGACGAAACCGCTGCTGCCGGGGTTCTCCGCAGACCCGCTGGTCCGGGAGCTCTCGGTCCATCTCAACCAGGAGCTCGACTATCTCGCCGAAGCACGCACCCAACACGAGCAGGCGCGCCGCTTCGCCGAGCACCCCGCCATCCACATCCCGGATACCATCCCCGCACTGTGCAGCCCGCGGGTGCTGATCAGTGAGTTCGTCCACGGCCGGCGCTTCGACGAGATCCGCGCCGCACCGGCCGAGATTCGCGACCGAGTCGGTGAAACGATCTTCCGGTACTACATAGGGTCAATGTTCCGGGATCACCGATTCAACGGCGATCCACATCCGGGCAATATCCTGCTGGCGCCGGACAACCGCGTCACCTTTCTGGACTTCGGCCTGTTCAAGACCATGGACCCGACGGCGGTCGAGCTCGAGAGGCAAGCGCTGCACGCGGCCATCGACGGGCGTGCCGAGGATCTACTCGATGCGCTCCATCGCACCGGTGCGCTCCGTCCGGATTCCGATCTCACCGCGGACGAAGCCATCCAGTATGTCTACGACGCCTCCCCATGGACGTTCGTCGACGATCGCCTGGAGATCACGCCGGAAATCGCCGGTGGCGCCCTGATGTCCATCGCCGACCCACGTTCCTCGGACTTCGCGCACATGCATCGGGAGGACCTGCCGGCAGAGCACTTCTTCTCCCGCCGCGCCGACTTCTACACTTTCGGCGTACTCGGACAGTTAGGGGCAACCGCGAACTGGCACCGCATCGCCCGGGAGTGGCTGTGCGGGGATCCACCAACCACCCGACACGGTCGACTGGATGCGCAATGGCGCGCTGAGGCGGGCCAGTGCGCGGACAACACGGCCGCGAAATAGGTCGGTTTCACATCGCGTTTCAGCACATCCCAGTCCTGACGTCCGGCCACCGCCGGATCGCTCCAGTCAAATTTGAGCCGAGCGAAACGTAGTCGCTGCCGAGATGCCGGATGTGCACCGAGCCTTTTCATCCTCGGTCGGCGGCCCGGAGCTCGCGATCTTGCAGGACGTGGACGGCTTTGGCCAGCGATCCGGTCTTGTCGGGGCAGCAGCGGAGTCTCCGCAGCACACGCCAACTTTCAGTAAATCTGGTCCGTGAAGCGGAGGTACCGGAGAACGTCGCCCCGAAGGGTCGCGTGGGCGGATCAGCGCACATTGGTCGATGAGCTCTGGTTCATCTCGGTGTCAGTGTGTTGGTCCACGCGTCCCGTATTCGTTCCGGAAACTCATCGCGATGATCTTGGATAACGAAGGTCTGTGGGGCCGGGTCACCGCCGACGTCCTGCAGCACGCCGATCCGGCCATGACTCAGCGCAAGTACAGGGCCCGAGCGCGGGTGCATCACGGCAGCAGCGGTCGCCCACGGTGCAGTAATGGCTCGCTCGGCAATGCGGGCGCAGGATGACGATGCAATCGGACGTGACCGGACTTTCTCGAGGCTTACTGGAGAGTTCGGTGACCACACTACAAAACGGCCTCTGACCATGCAGAGTGACCTGCTGGTCAGAGGCCTTTTCCTGCTCCCCCATCTGGACTCGAACCAGAAACCTGCCGATTAACAGTCGGCTGCTCTGCCAATTGAGCTATAGGGGACTATCCTCGGTGGCTCTCCCGTTCCGGGCGGGCCGAGGAGAAACTTTAGCGTATCGGCCGTCCGGTTCCCAAATCGCGCTTCTACCTGCGATGATGCCGCCGGTCATCGCTGGGGCGGCTGGGGCGGGAGGGCACGGATGTGCCGGGGTGGCCGGATCGACAGGGGGTGTGCGTTTCGGGCAGGATGGTAGCCGCGAACAGGCGATTGGGAGGAGCTCTACCAGATGCTGCGGTTGTTGATCGGCGTCGCGGCCGGATATGTGCTCGGCTCGAAGGCCGGGCGGGCGCGCTACGAGCAGATCAGTGCGGCCACCCGCGCGGTGACGGGCAGCCCGGTGACGCGCAAGCTGGTGCTGGTGGGGCGGCAGAAGCTGTCGGACAAGTTGAGCACCCGCCCGCAGCTGGAGCCGATGGTGCCGCTGGACGAGCGGACCACGGTGCTGGTGCCGCACGATCAGCTGCGGCACAAGAGCAAGTGAGCTGAGGGCCGCCTCAGCCCGCGGCGAAGTCGTCGGAGTTGCCCATCGCCTGGGCTTCCAGGCTCTTGCGATACTGCTCGAGCGCGACGAGATCGCCGAACAGCGCGAGGTATTCGTCGGTCTGGTCGTTGGCGGACAGGCGCTGCAGCTTGGACTTCAGCGTGGCGATCTGCCGGCCGACGTAGGCTTCCTGGGCGCGAGCGAGCACGCCGGTGATGAAGCGGGGAATGTCGTTGACGCTCTTGACCGGCAGTTGCGCGCCGGCGAGTTCGGAGACCAGGGCGCGCAGGGTGAGGTCGTCGGTGGCGTCGGCGACGGCGTTGACCCATTCGGCGCCGCTGAGCCCGCAGGAGGCCCCGCCCGCCTCGGCGATCATGGTGCGGATCGCGGCGTAGGCGGGGTGGGTGAAGGCTTCCGGTTCGAGCGCGTCGAAGACGGCGCCCGCGATCGCCGGGTATTGCAGTGCGGCGCAGAGGCTTTGGCGCTGCGGCAGCAGGACGGGGTCGTTGGGGTTGGGGCGCGCGGCCGGATGTTCGGCGACCTTGGCGGGGGCGGCGGGGGCGCGGCGCGGGGCGATGCCGGTGCGGCCGCGCTTGGCCTCCTCACCGACGCGCCGCACGACGGTCTGGATGTCGTCCCAGCCGACCCAGCCGGCCAGCCGGGTGGCGTAGGCCTTGCGGGTGGCGTTGTCCTTGATCTGGGCGACCACGGGCACCGCCCGCCGCAGCGCCTCGACCTGGCCCTCCACCGTGTCGAGATCGTGCTCGGCCAGCAGGCCGCGGATCACGAACTCGTACAACGGGGTCCGGCGCGCGACGAGGTCGCGCACGGCGGCGTCGCCGCTGCGCTGGCGCAGTTCGCAGGGGTCCTGACCGTCGGGGGCGATGGCGATGTAGGTCTGCCCGGCCAGCTTCTGGTCGCCGGAGAACGCCTTGATCGCCGCCGCCTGCCCGGCCGCGTCGCCGTCGAAGGTGTAGATGATCTCGCCGCGCCAGAAGTTGTCGTCCATGAGCAGCCTGCGCAGGATGGCCATGTGCTCGTCGCCGAAGGCGGTGCCGCAGGAGGCGACGGCGGTCTTCACCCCGGCCAGGTGCATCGCCATCACATCGGTGTAGCCCTCGACGACGACGGCCTGGCGGCTCTTGGCGATCTCGCGCTTGGCGTGGTCGAGGCCGAACAACACCTGGGACTTCTTGTACAGCAGCGTTTCCGGCGTGTTGACGTATTTGCCGGGCATGGTGTCGTCGTCGAAGAGCTTGCGCGCGCCGAACCCGATGACCTCGCCGCCGAGATTGCGGATCGGCCACAGCAGGCGGCGGTGGAAGCGGTCGATGGGGCCGCGCTTACCCTGCCGGGACAGCCCGGCGGCCTCGAGTTCCTTGAATTCGAAGCCCTTGCGCAGCAGATGTTTGGTGAGGGTGTCCCAGCCGGCGGGGGCGTAGCCGCAGCCGAACAGGCGCGCGGCGGCGGCGTCGAAATCGCGGTCGGTGAGGTACTTGCGGGCGGCTTCGGCCTCGGGTTCGGCCAGCTGCGCCATGTAGAACTCGTGCGCGGCGGCGTTGGCGGCGACCAGGCGGGCGCGGGTGCCGCGGTCGCGCTGCACCGAGGTGCCGCCGCCCTCGTAGTTGATCTGGTAGCCGACTCGGTCGGCGAGCTGTTCGACGGCTTCGACGAAGCCGATGTGCTCGATCTTCTGCAGGAATTTGTAGACGTCGCCGCCCTCACCGCAGCCGAAGCAGTGGAACAGGCCGTGGTTGGGCCGCACGTGGAACGACGGGGACTTCTCGTCGTGGAAGGGGCACAGGCCCTTCATCGAGTCCGCGCCCGCCCGTTTCAGGGCGACGTACTCCCCCACCACGTCCTCGATCCGGACACGGTCGCGAATTGCCGCGATATCGCGATCAGGGAGTCGTCCGGCCACGGGGTGAAGTCTAGCGCCGGGCCCGCGCGCTGATCATCCGGCCAGTTGGGCGGCGACGCGTTCGAGCCTGCTCTCGGTGTAGGAGGCGATCTGGTCGACGATCACCCGCACGCGGGCGGTGTCGGAGTCGGCCTCGGCCCACCACGGCAGCAGCTGGGGGTCCAGGTGTCGCGGCGCGGTCGCGAGCAGGCCGGTGGCCACGGCCTGGATGCGTTCGCGCTGGGCGGCTTGGCGCTGCTTGTGCACCGGGTCGGACATCACGTAGCGCAGCGCCACGGTCTTGAGGATCGCGACCTCGGCGGCGACGATCGGCGGTATCTCCAGGCTCGCCTGGTATCGCACCAGCGGCGCGGGCCCGGCGACGGCACGGGTGGCGGTGATTGCGGCGGTGGCGAAGCGCCCGACGAGTTCGCTGGTGAGCCGCTTGAGCGCCACCGAGCTGGCGAAGGTGCCGTCGTAGCGGAAGGCGTCGGCGACCACCGGCAGTTCGGACAGGCGCTGGGCGGCGGCGATCAGCTCGTCGACGCCGAGTTCGGGATGCTGGCGATGGCCCATCGCGGCGAGCGCGGCCTGCTCCTGCGGGTCGGCCAGGGCGCGCAGGTCGATGCGCCCGGCGATCACCCCGTCCTCGACGTCGTGCACCGAGTAGGCGACGTCGTCGGACCAGTCCATGATCTGGCATTCCAGGCTGCGCACCCGGTCCGGGGCGCCCTTGCGGATCCAGGCCAGCCGGTCGGCGTCGATGTCGTAGGCGCCGAATTTGGTGCCCGGGCCGGTGCGACCCCACGGGTATTTGATGGCGGCGTCGAGGGCGGCGCGGGTGAGGTTCAGGCCCGCGCTGGTGCCGTCGGGGGCGAGCACCTTGGGTTCGAGGCGGGTGAGGATGCGCAGGTTCTGGGCGTTGCCCTCGAATCCGCCGTAGGGGTCGGCGAAGGCGTCCAGCGCCTTCTCGCCGTTGTGACCGTAGGGCGGGTGGCCGATGTCGTGGGCCAGACCGGCGAGGTCGACGAGGTCGGGGTCGCAGCCGAGACCGTCGGCGATGCTGCGGCCGATCTGGGCGACCTCGATGGAGTGGGTGAGCCGGGTGCGTGGAGTGTCGCCGTCGCGGGGACCCATCACCTGGGTTTTGTCGGCAAGCCTGCGCAGCGCGGCCGAGTGCAGCACCCGGGCGCGGTCGCGGGCGAACTGGGTGCGGTGCCCGGCGGTGAACTCGGTGTCGGGCGAGCCGAGCCCGGCGGTCTTGGCGCCCTCGACCACCATCCGCTCGCGGTCGTGTTCGGTGTAGTCGCCCATCAGGTCACTGTCCCGCGGTGTAGGGGAAGTCGGCGGAGAAATGCGTGAGCTGGTACCACAGCAGCGCGAAGGTCTCCCGGGCGATGCCGTGCGCCTGGGATTCGCGGGTGTAGACGGCGGGGCCGGTGCGGGTGGGCGCGGTCCACGCGCGCAGGCCGGCGTCGCGCGCCATGGTGCGGGTGCGCAGCGAATGCCAGGGATCGCTGACCAGCACGGCCGAGGACATCTCACGGGCCTTCATCGCCAGCGCGACGGCCTCCACACTGCGCAGGGTGTCCGAGCCGGTCTCCACGGCCAGGATGGCCTCGGCGGGGACGCCGCGACCCTCCAGGTAGATCTTGCCGGAGGCGGCCTCGGTGTAGAGGTCGCCTTCCTGTTTACCGCCGACGGTGATGACGCGGGGGGCGACACCGGCCCGGAACAGGTCGTAGGCCTGGTCGAGCCGGGCCTCGAACACCGACGAGGGCGTGCCGGAGTACTGCGCCGCCCCGAGCACCACGATCGCGTCGGCCGGGGTGTAGTCGTCGATGCGGGCCACCTGCCACACCCGCACGGCGGTGCCGCCGACCAGCACCATGCTCATGAGCACGGCCGCCGCCACGGTGCGCCGAATCCAGCGGGCGAGCCCGGCCCCCACACCCCGCGCGAGACCGGATTCGTACGCCGAAGCCGAGCGGTTGCGCTGTGGTGCCGAGATCACTCCACCAAGTCTGCCAGGTGGGTGCCGCGCACGCGGTACGGGTGAAGGCCGGCGTGGTCCGCGGGCCTGTCACAGCGCGGCGTAGACGGCGGCGAGCAGGTCCTCGGCACGCCGGTCACCGGCGAGGGCTTCGCGGCGCATGTTGGGCACGAAGGCGAAGGCCAGGTCGTGGTCGGGATCGGCCAGACCGAGTGACCCACCGGCGCCCGGATGACCGAATGCGCCGGCGCGCGCGGCTTCCGGGACCGGCAGGGTCTGGGAGGGCAGCATCACGCCGAGTCCGAAGGCGCTGTCGAGAAGCAGGACCTCGTCGGCGCCGCGCACCCGCTCCCGGACCGCGTCGCGCAGCAGGGACTCCGGGATCAGGGCGCCGCCGAGCAGGTCGCGATAGAAGCCGGCGAGACCGCGGGCGGTGGCCACCAGGCCACTGGCGGGCCAGCCACCGGCGAGCACGGCCGGATCGTTGTGGGAGCCGCGCGGATTCGTCGAGGAGCGCATCAACAGGGAGTCCGGATCGCGGTAGGCGGCGGCGAGGCGGCCGACCACGGCGTCGGCGCTGGCGGAGTCGCCCGGCTCCCAGGTCATCTCGTGTGCGGCGGGGAACTCGAGCCGGGCCGCCTTCGCGATCACCTCGGCGGGCGGACCGAACCACAGCTCGCCGTCGACCAGTTCACGGACGAATTCCCCTACGCTGCGGCCGGTCCCGCGACGGACCAGTTCGCCGACCAGCCACCCGTAGGTGAGCGCGTGATAGCCGTGCCGGGTGCCCGGCTCCCACAGCGGGGCCTGGCCCGCGAGTTCGGCCGCCATCGCGGCCGGATCGGCCGCCTCGGCCTTGGTGATCGGACGTTCGAGCACGGGCAGCCCCGCGCTGTGGGTGAACAGGTGCTCGGTGGTGACCGCGTCCTTGCCGTGCGCGCCGAACTCCGGCCACCAGTCGACGACCGGCGTCTCCGGCTCGATGCCCGTGCGCCGCATCACCGCCAGGGCGGCGACAGCCGTGACCGCCTTGCCGCTGGAGAACGCCACGCACGGGGTGTCGGCTTCCCACGCCCGCCCGCTTCGCCGGTCCGCCGTGCCGCCCCACAGATCCACCACCGGGCGGCCCCGCACGAACACCGCCACCGCCGCGCCGAGATCCGCGCCCGCGGCCAGCGACGCTTCGAAGACCTCCCGCACGGCGGCGAAGGCCGGATCGCACGTGCCCGCAACGTTGCCCATCACCGAATTAGAACACGTATCAGTTCAGTGGGCGGGCGGAAACGTGGACCCCGGTGCTCCGTCACACGGCGATTCGCCGTTGGAGGCGTTTCATCCATCGCGGCGCCCACCAGCAGTCGTCGCCGAGCAGTTTCATGGTGGCGGGCACGAGGAGCATGCGCAGCACGGTGGCGTCGATGATCAACGCGGCGCGACGGCCATGATCACCACCAGCATGTTCGACTGGATGGGCTGCGGGGTGAAGTTCAGCAGACCCGCGCCGTTGCCGTCGATGAAGATCCAGGTGAGGATGCCCAGCGTCGAGCCGAGGCCGAGCGCACTCATCGCGGCGGCCTCGAGGGGCAGCACCAGCGAGCCGAAGGTCAGGAACATCAGCACCGTGGTCACCAGCACCACCAGCGCGATCATCCACGGCATCCGAACCAGCAGGGCGTCGATGCTGTCCTTCTGCAACGCGGGCACGCCGCCGACGAGCATCCGCACGCCCGGGGGCCGGTCGGTTGCGGCCGAACGCGGCATCGGCGAGGCGACCGGCCTCGGACGATTCCGAGGTGGGTCGAACATGCCGCCCGAACTCAGGTGGTCCGCCAACCCGTGACCGTAGCCCGCGAGCGCCAGCGCCGCCGCGGCGATCACGCCGATCACCAGGTACCGGGCACGGCCGACGAACCCTCCCCACCACTGCATACGGCCGACGTCCTTTCCCCGGGTGGTCCCGCGACGTCCCACCCCGCGCGCCGATGAGTTTCCGCCGCGCCGCCGGTCTGTATCGACAGACCGATCAGCATTGGAGGAACAGCCATGACCGCCGTCTACACCTTCGACGTCTTCACCAGCCTCGACGGCTTCGGCTCGTACGGTCCGGACGGGGACTGGGGCGGGTATTGGGGCAAACACGGCCCCGAGTTCCTCGACCACCGCGTGGCGCAGATGATCGAGGACCAGCGAATGGTACTCGGCGCCAACACCTTCCGTGAGTTCGTGGAGATGATCGGCGCGGTGCCCGACCTCGACCCCATCAACGCGCGCATGCGCGGCATGCCCACCACGGTCGTGTCCACGACGCTGACCGACACCGCCCCCTGGCCCGACGCCACCCTCGCCGCAGGCGACGCCGTCGACATCGTCGCCCGGCTCAAAGCGGAATCGGACGTGCCGCTGCGCTCACACGGCAGCCTGTCGATGAACCGCGCGCTCATGGCCGCCGGGCTCGTCGACCGCGTCCAGGTGACGATCTTCCCCGTCATCACCGGCCGCACCGGCGAGGCACCCATCTTCCGCGGAGCCGAAGACTTCGACCTCGAACTGCTCGACAGCCGAACCTTCGACAACCGCATCCAGGAACTGATCTTCCGGCCCACCCGGCACAGGTGAGGATCGACCTCCCGACTGTCCCGCCTGCTGTCGTTGACCGGGACAGCACCGGCGCGGGAGACCGCCGGATCGGTCCCGCGCGTACCTCGAGGCTGCACCGCTGCGGCGATCATCTGGAATTGGGCCGGCGACTGTTCCCTCACCAGCCGCGTTCGCGCCATTCGTTCAGGTGGGGGCGTTCGACGCCGAGGGTGGTGTCGTCGCCGTGGCCCGGGTAGACGACGGTGTCGTCGTCGTAGCGGTCGAAGATCTTGGTGGTGACGTCGCCGAGGAGGGTGTCGAAGTCGGCGGGGGACCAGGTTTTGCCGACGCCGCCGGGGAACAGCGAATCGCCGGTGAACAGGTGGGTGCGGACGGCGGGTTCGGGGAGGGCGAGGGCGAGGGAGCCGGGGGTGTGGCCGCGCAGGTGGATGACGTCGAGGGCGAGTTCGCCGATCTCGACGGTTTCGCCGTCGTCGAGGAGGCGGTAGGGCTTGACGGGCAGGGGCTCGGCGTCGAGGGCGTGGGCGGCGGTGGGGACGTCGAGGGCGGCGGCGACCTGCTGCAGGGCCGCCCAGTGGTCGGGGTGCTGGTGGGTGGTGACGATCAGGCGGACCTTGCCGGGCATCTCCTGCTCGACCAGTTCGAGGATGCGGTCGGCTTCGTTGGCGGCATCGATGAGCACGGCGGCGCCGGTGGCCGCGCACTGCACCAGGTAGACGTTGTTGTCCATGCCGCCGACCGCCATCTTGACGATGCGGGCGCCGTCGAGGTCGCGCTGCTGCGGGTTCGATCCGGGGGACACGTGGCCGGTGTACGGGCGGTCGATCGTGATCACCCCACCGATGCTATTCCACGGCAACCCCGGCGGCGGGGGATACATTCATGGCATGCCGCTGCCGACGAGAAACCGTGTCCGCCGGTCCGCCCGGGTGATCGTCGGCCTGCTGCTGGTGATCCTCGCGCTGACCGGTGCCCCGGGCGCGCTGGCCGAGCCGCCCACCCGGATGGGCACCTACGTGGTGGACGAGGCCCGGGTGCTGGACGGCGACGGCGCGGCGCGGGTCCGCTCGGCGGTCGACCGTCTCTACGCCGACCACCGGATCCGGCTGTGGGTGTACTACGTCCACGATTTCGGCGGTGCGAGCCCGGAGCAGTGGGCGACCCGCACGGCCGCGGTGTCCGGGTTCGGCGAGCGCGACCTGTTGCTCGCGGTGGCGACCGATGCCCGCGAGTACTGGTTGGCGGGCAGCGTGCCGGGCGGCGTCTCCGACGGTGAGCTCGACACCGTGCTGACCGATCGGGTCGAGCCCGCGTTGCGGGACAGCCGGTGGGCCGAGGCGGCGGTGGCGGCGGCCGACGGTCTCGGGGCGGCGTTGAGCGGTGGCGGGATCAGCGGCCGCGCGGTGCTGGTCGCGCTGCTGGTGGTGGCGGCGTTGGTGGGCGGGCTGGTGCTCTGGTCCCGGAAACGCCGTCGCGACCGCGCCGCCACCGAACTGGCCGCCGCCCGCCAGGTCGATCCCACCGATTCCGCGGCGCTGGCCGCGTTGCCGTTGGCGGCGCTGCACGCCCGCTCGCGGGAGGTGCTCGTCGAGATCGACGATGCGATCCGGGCCAGTGCCGAGGAGCTCGCCCTGGCCGTCGGCGAGTTCGGCGAGACCGCGGCGATGCCGTTCACCACCGCGGTCGGCGAGGCGAAGGCGGCCGCGGCCCGGGCGTTCCGCATCCGGCAGCAGCTCGACGACGCGGTGCCCGAGACACCCGACGAACAGCGCAGCCTCCTGATCGAGCTCATCACCCTGGTCGGGCGGGCCGACCGCGAACTGGACGCCCGGGTGGCCGAATTCGACGCCATGCGCGACCTGCTCATCGACGCGCCGGGCCGGTTGGACGGCTTGACCCGGGATCTGGTGGAGCTCACCGGCCGCGTGCCGGCCTCGGAGGCCGAACTCACCCGGCTCGCCGCGACGCATCCGGCCGGCGTGCTCGCGCCGATCGCCGACAACGTGCGGATGGCGCGCGAACGCATCGCCTTCGCCGAGGAGAACATCGACGCCGGGCGCGCCGCGCTGGCCCGGCCCGTGGGCGAGCAAGGTCCGGCGGTGGGCGCGATCCGCGCGGCCGAGAGCGCGATCGGCCAGGCCCGCGCCCTGCTCGACGCCGTCGACAACGCGGCCGCGAACATCCAGCAGGCCCGCGACGGGTTGCCCGCCGCGCTCGACGAACTGCGCAAGGACATCGCCGCCGCCACCGAGCTGGAGGGCTACGGCGGCGCGGAGCTGGCCGCCGCCACGGCCGCGGCCCGCCAGACCCTCGACGCCGCCACCGCCCAGGCCGACACCGATCCGCTCAGCGCGTTCCACGACGCCGTGGCCGCCGACGCCGACCTCGATCGGGCGCTGGCCGCCGCCACGGACCGCAAGCTCGCGGTGGCGGATCTGCGCCGTCGGTTCGATCACGCGATGACCGACGCGCAGGCCAGGATCGGCGCCGCCGCCGATTTCATCAGCACCCGCCGCGGCGGTGTGGACGCCACCGCCCGCACGCGGCTCTCCGAAGCCCAGCGCCACCTCGACGCCGCCCGGGCACTGGCCGCCGCCGACCCGGCCCAGGCACTCACCCACGCCCAGTCCGCTGCCGGGCTGGCCGGTCGTGCCTTACAGGAGGCACAGGCCAGCGTGCGGGCCTTCGAGGCGAGCAGGCCGCCCTCGGGCGGGGCGCAGGCCGGGGCGATCCTCGGCGGCATCCTCGTGGAAGGGTTGCTCCGTGGCGCGATGACGGGCGGGCGACGCGGTGGAGGTTTCGGCGGCGGTGGTTTCGGGGGCGGGGGTTTCGGCCCGCGCTCCTTCGGCGGTTCGAGCGGATCGCGGCGGGTCAGCCGCGGTGGACGGTTCTGACCGACCGGCGCTTCGCCCAGCCCGCCACGCCGATGCCGAGCGGCACCAGGACGGTGAGGAACCCCGACATCGGCTCGAACGCCAAGCCGAAGGCGGTCATGGCGGCGACGGCGGCCAGCACGGGCCCGGGGACGTAGCCGCGGGCCCGCTCCACCTCCATCACGGCCACGCCGAGGGCCATGCCGACGACGCCGAATCCGGTGAACCAGAAGGACAATTCGGTCGGCTGATCCTTGGTGAGCCAGTCCACCACGCCGAGCCCGGTGTGGCCGGCGCCGATGACGGTGAGCAGGGATCCGACGAGCGGTGGCGGAGTTTTTGAATTCATATTCATAAACTATGCCCTAGGCTGTCCCCGTGGCAAGACCCCGGCGATTCACCGACGATCAGGTTCTCGACGCGGCGCGCGATCTGCTCGCCGATCCCGCCACGCTGCACCCGACCATCGCCGCGATCAGCGCCGCCTCCGGTGTGCACACCGGGTCGATCTACCTGCGGTTCCCCTCCCGCGACGAACTGCTGGCGCGGCTGTGGCTGCGCTCGATCCGTCGCTTCCACGTGGGGTTCGTCGAGGCGCTCGGCGGCCCCGACCCGTTGCTGTCGGCCGCGATCCACCTGCCGCGCTACTGCCGCGCCCACCCCACCGAGGCGCGGGCGATGAAGATGTTCCACCACGAGGAACTGCTCGAGGTGGGCCCGCCGGAACTGCGGGCCGAGATCGCCGGTGTGAACGACGACATGAACGCCGCGCTGCGGGCGGCCGTGGTGGCCGAGTTCGGCGCCGCCGACGAGCACCGGATGGCGATCGCCGAAGCCGCGGTCAAGGCCATCCCCTACGGCCTGGTCCGCGACTACATCGCGCGGGCCGCACCCATCCCGGACTGGGTCGACGACGTGGTGGCCACCGCGACCGGCGCCGTGGTCCGCGAGTTCGGCAGGCGTCCCGCGCCGCGCTGACCGCGGGACTCAGGCGTCGATGGGTTCGGCCGCCAGGGCGGACAATTCGCGAGACACCGCATCCGGCAGCCGGTCGGCCAGCGCACCACCGCCGAGCACCCCCACGCACAACCGCGCCGCGAAGGTGTAGACGAGGAAGGTGACCGCGGCCGCGGCGCCCGCCGAGGGCCGCGGATGGGCACTGAGATAAACGATTTCGTAGTCGGTCACCGACAGGCCGGGTGGCATCGCGAAGGCGGGCACCACGCCGGTGTTGGTGATCGCGACGTGTCCGGCCAACGAATGCACGCGCCGGGGGCCGAAGAACTCCGGGAAGTGCAGCACCGACTGCTGAACGACGCCCTCGGCCAGATCGTGGCCGAGGCGCGCGGCGATGCGCCTGGCCAGCGGCACGAAGCCGGTCGCCGGGCCGATCTCGGCGGCGAACCCGGCCAGCCCGCCCATGTTGGTGCCCGCCGCCGCGGCCACCGGGGGGTCGAAGCGGGTGCGCAGATCCACCGGGTACACACAGGTCAGCGGCACGGATTCCGCTGCGGGACCGCCCTTCTCGGCGGCGACGGCGCGCAGCAGCGCGGCGGTGACCAGGCCGTTGACGGTGACGCCGTGCCGATGCCCGAGCGCGATGATGTGTCCGGTCGCGGCCGCGTCCAGCACCACGCGCGCGGGCCGGGCCAGCGTCGGCGGTGCGGGCGGCGGCGGTTCCAACGGCAGGGCGTGCGCGACGGTCGACAGCGGCGTAGCGACCTCCTCGAGTCCCGACAGCGCGCTGCGCCGGGCGCCCCGGCGGGCGGCGTACCACTCCAGCGACTGCGGGATCTCGTGCGGCACCACGCTCGTCGCACCCTGCTGGACGCCCTCGGTGTAGTGCTGCCAGAGCCGCGCGAACAGCGCCACGCAGTGCCTGGCATCGGCGATCGCGTGGTGGGCGAACAGCGTGACGCGGGCGCGGTCGGCATCGGGCACGATGTCGAGGTAGGCGAGCTGGCGTCCGGGATCCACGGGTTCGGCGGGGATCCGGACGGCATCGACGTCCCCCGGCGCGACCCACGCGCCGATCGCCTCGCCGGGGCGCAGCAACCATCCGCCACCCGCGGCGTCCTCGACGATCCGGCAGACCAGCACCGGGTACTCGCGCTGCAGGGCGGTGAAAGCCGCTCGGAGCGCGGCGATCTCGAGCGCGCCGCGGACCACGATCGAACGCCCGGTGTACGTGCCGTGCCGCACGAACCGCGCCTCCGACGGCGCGAGCTCGCGCACCACCACGTCCTCATCCCACCACACACCGCAAGAGTGACGGGCGGGTCGCCGGTGCGCAAGTGGGACGAGCACCGGTGGCAGTGGGACGGCCCCGGACGGGCAGCGGCCGGGGATGCGCCAGACTGCGGGCATGAGTCTTTCCGCGCACCTGGAGGAAATCGGCCGCCCGCTCGTCGAGGAGCAGCGCCGCCATCCCACCGTCGCCGGCATCGCCGCGGGCGACCTGCCCGAGCCGGTGTTCCGCTCCTGGCTCGAACAGGACTACCTGTACCTGCTCGACTACGTGCGGGTCTTCAGCCGGCTGGCCTGGCAGGCGCCCGACGCCCACCTCGGCGACCTGGTCGATCTGGCGCACAGCACCTTTCACGACGAGCTCGCCCTGCACCGCTCGCTGGCGGCGGAGTTCGGCGCCGACCTCGACAACGCGGTGAAGGGCGCGCCCTGCGCCGCCTACACCGCCTTCCTGCTCGACGCCGCCGCCGACTACGCCGACGGCCTGGCCGCGCTCTACCCCTGCATGTGGGGCTATTCGACGTTGGGCGCGCTGCTGGCCGCCGACCCGCCCGCCGAGCCGCGCTACCGGCGCTGGGTCGAGACCTACGCCGATCCCGGATTCGCCGCCCTCACCCGCCGCTGCGCGCAGATGCTCGACGAATCCGGCGCCGACCCGGCCCGCGCGGAAACGCTGTTCCGCGAAGCCATGCGGCACGAACTCGCCTTCTGGGACGTGCCCTGAGCACGCCGACGGCCCGCCACCGCGCGGTGGCGGGCCGTCGCGGTGCGGTCAGACGCCGATGAGGTGCTGGGCCAGGTAGCCCTCGACCTTGTCGAGCGCGATGCGCTCCTGCGCCATGGAATCGCGCTCGCGGATGGTCACCGCCTGGTCCTCGAGGGTGTCGAAGTCGACGGTGATGCAGAACGGGGTGCCGATCTCGTCCTGGCGGCGGTAGCGGCGGCCGATCGCACCCGCGTCGTCGAACTCCACGTTCCAGTGCTTGCGCAGCTGCGCGGCCAGATCCTTGGCCTTCGGGGTGAGGTCGGCGTTGCGCGAGAGCGGCAGCACGGCGGCCTTGACCGGGGCGAGCCTGCGGTCAAGGCGCAGCACCGTGCGCACGTCCACCCCGCCCTTGGCGTTGGGCGCCTCGTCCTCGGCGTAGGCGTCGACGAGGAACGCCATCAGCGAGCGGGTCAGACCGGCCGCCGGCTCGATGACGTAGGGGATGTAGCGCTCGTTGTTGGCCTGGTCGAAGTAGCTCAGCTCGGTGCCCGAGTGCTCGGAGTGCGTCTTGAGGTCGTAGTCGGTGCGGTTGGCGACGCCCTCCAGCTCACCCCACTCGCTGCCCTGGAAGCGGAAGCGGTACTCGATGTCGACGGTGCGCGTCGAGTAGTGCGACAGCTTCTCCTTCGGGTGCTCGTAGAGGCGCAGGTTCTCCGGGTCGATACCCAGGTCGGTGTACCAGGCCAGCCGGGTGTCGATCCAGTACTGGTGCCACTGCTCGTCCTCGCCCGGCTTGACGAAGAACTCCATCTCCATCTGCTCGAACTCGCGGGTGCGGAAGATGAAGTTGCCCGGGGTGATCTCGTTGCGGAAGCTCTTGCCGATCTGGGCGATGCCGAACGGCGGCTTCTTGCGCGCGGTGGTCTCGACGTTCTTGTAGTTGATGAAGATGCCCTGGGCGGTCTCCGGGCGCAGGTAGTGCAGGCCCTCCTCGTCGTCGACCGGGCCCAGGAAGGTCTTGAGCAGGCCGGAGAAGTTGCGCGGCTCGGTCCACCGGCCGGGCTCGCCGGTCTCGGGGTCGCGGATGTCGGCCAGGCCGTTGGCCGGCGGGTGGCCGTGCTTCTCCTCGTACGCCTCCAGCAGATGGTCGGCGCGGTAGCGCTTGTGCGTGATCAGCGACTCGACCAGCGGGTCGGTGAAGGTGGCGACGTGGCCGGAGGCCTCCCAGACCTGACGCGGCAGGATCACCGAGGAGTCCAGGCCGACGACGTCCTCGCGGCTGGTCACCATCGACCGCCACCACTGCCGCTTGATGTTCTCCTTCAGCTCCACCCCGAGCGGCCCGTAGTCCCAGGCCGACTTGGTGCCTCCGTAGATCTCACCGCACGGGTACACCAGACCCCGGCGCTTGGCGAGGTTGGCAACGGTGTCCACCTTCGACTTGGGTGCCACGCGAGATTTCTCCATCCACTGCGAGTCGGATTGGTTTACAAGCAATGCAATAGTGTGCAGCCGACACTAAGGATGGGACTAGCCTATCCGTAGCCGTGCGGCGGCCGTGCACCAGCCGCGTCGCGGCCGGGCAGCACCGGCGACTCGGCCCGTCCACCCCGACGTCGCCGCCGCGCTCCGCCCCTCGCTTCGGTCACTGACCTGCGGTTTCCCCGCTCCGAAGCAGTGCGGTTCGGATTCTCCGGCGCGCCTGTTTGACATGCGCAACTGTGCATATCAAAATGGGATCGCTTTCCATTAAGGAGATGGTTTCCGATGACCGCCGATACGGCCGCCGCGCACACACCGTACCGCTCCCCCGGGCCCGCCCCGGTGCCCGCCCGCAGCGTGCTCGAGGACGCCGGTGAACTGCTGCGCGCGCTCGCGGCGCCGGTCCGCATCGCGATCGTGCTGCAGTTGCGGGAGTCGCCGCGCTGCGTGCACGAACTCGTCGACGCGCTCGGCGTGACGCAGCCGCTGGTCAGTCAGCACCTGCGCATCCTCAAGTCCGCCGGCGTGGTGCACGGTGAGCGATCCGGACGCGAGGTGCTCTACGAACTCGTCGACGACCATCTCGCACACATCGTCGTCGACGCCGTCGCGCACGCCGAGGAAGGGTGATCCGTGCAGGACAAGACGTCCGCCCCGCAGAAGCCGGTCGGAATTCGCAGTACGCGCCAGCGCAGCGCGATCGCCGCGTTGCTCGGCGACATCGATGAGTTCCGCTCGGCGCAGGAGCTGCACGACGAGCTCCGCAAGCGCGGCGAGGGCATCGGCCTGACGACCGTCTACCGGACCCTGCAGTCCCTGGCCGACGCGGGCATGGTCGACGTGCTGCGCACCGACTCCGGCGAGTCGGTCTACCGGCAGTGCTCCAGCGGCCACCATCATCACCTGGTGTGCCGGCACTGCGGGCGCACGGTCGAGGTGGCCGGCCCCACCGTCGAGGCGTGGGCCGACGCCATCGCGGGCGAACACGGTTTCACCGACGTCAGCCACACCATCGAGGTGTTCGGCACCTGCCGCGACTGCGCCGAGCGCCGTAGCTGAGGACGGCGGACGCACAACGGTCGCGGCCGGATGCCGGTCGTGCCCCTCACCCCGGGGACACATCGATCGGGTGCGCATCGCGGCGGCGATGCGCACCCGATTTCCGGTGTATCGAGGGTCGACGTAGGCCGGGTCCGTCGACCCGTTCAGGCCAGGGCGGGCTCGCTCGCCGCCGTGACCTCGCGCTCGGCGCCGCGGGCCCGCTCGCGCAGCGCCGCCACACCGAGCAGCGCGATCCCGCAGGCGGCCCAGACGAGCAGTACCACAAGGGGTTTCGTGGCACCCGCGCCGTCGAAGAAGGCGACCGACCGCAGCAGTGAGGACGCCGCACCCGGCGGCAGCAGCTGGCCGAGCGCGCCCCACGGCTGCGGCAACAGTTCCGGGGCGGAGGTGGCCGCGGAGAACGGGTTGCCGATCAGGAGCATGGTGAGCGCGCCGAGCCCGATACCCGCCCGTCCGATCACCGCGTTCAGGCCCACGATCGCGCAGGCGACCCCGAACGAGGCCAGGCCCGCCACCGCGGCGAGCGCCGGATAGGAGCCGGGCAGCGCCGACAGCCAGCCCTGCGCGAGCGCCATGCTCAGCAGCCCACCCGCCACGCCGAAGGTGGCCACGCCCGCCAGCCGCGCGCCCGAGCCGGTGACCAGCAGGCTCAGCAGCACCCCGGCGGCGATGCCGGACATCACCAGCGGCAACACCATCGCGCCGAAGGCCGCCCCGCGCGGGTCGTCCGGGTCGGCGGCCACCACGTCCTCCACCGCGCCGCCCTGCGCACCCGACGGCTGCTGGGCCATCGCGGTGAGCTGCTGGGCCACCGCCGGGCTCGCGGCCGAGGCGACCAGGGTGCGCGGTGCGCCCTCGCCGGTGACGATCGCACCGTAGACCTCGCGATCCGCGATCGCGGCGCGGGCGGCCGCGCCGTCGGGCAGCGTGGTGACCGCGAAGGCACCGGGACTGTGCGCGGTGAGCCGCTCGGCGATCGCGGCGGCCTGCGGGCCGGCCACGGCGACCGGCAGATCGCGGGGTGCCAGGTTGGCCGCCGGCCAGGCGAAGGCGATCAGCATCAGCGCTTGCAACAGGGCCGCACCGAGGCCCACCGCGAGCGCGCGTCGCAGGGTGTTCATCGCTTCTCCCAAGAAATCGAATGTCCGTTCTCTTTGTGCGTCCACGGTCCCACCGGCCCCGTTCGCTTGTCAAGAACGAACATTCGTTTTAATTTGGAACCATGCCCCGGGTCAGCGAAGAACACCTCGAACGCCGCCGACAGCAGATCCTCGACGCGGCCCAGCGGTGCTTCGCGCGCAAGGGCTTCTTCGAGACGTCCATGCAGGACGTCTTCGCCGAATCGGGCCTGTCCGCCGGTGCCGTCTACCGCTACTTCAAGAGCAAGAACGACCTGGTGGCGGCGCTGGCCGGGCAGACGAGCGTGCAACTGCGCGCGGTGATCACCGCCGCCGTGCGGGCCGAGCGGCTACCGACCCCCGCCGAACTGGTGCACACGGTCGCCCTGGAGGTGATGCGGCGCAGCGGACCCGACGGCATGGTCCGGCTGGCCCCGCAGGCCTGGGCACTGGCACTGGTCAACGAGGAAGCCGCGGTGGCGGTGCGCGGCGCGATGGGCGGGATCAGGGACCTGTGGTTCGAGTACGCCGCGCGGATGCGGGACGCGGGCCTGCTGGCCCCCGACGCCGACGTCGACGCCGTCGCCAAGACCCTGATCACCGTGCTGCCCGGATTCATCCTCGAGCACCTGATCCTGGGCGATGTGGATGCCGACACCCTCGCCCGCGGTGTCGAAGCGCTGATGCCGATGGCGGCACCGCTGCCCTCAGGGCGCGAGTAGCCCCTGCCGGGCGCGGCCCGCGCCGGAGAGCACCAGCAGCAGCATCGTGGTGAGCGCCTGATCGTCGAGCCCCGCGGCCGGGAAGGTGTAGCGCAGGATGACATCGGCCAGCTTGCCGTGCGCGATCACGGTGAGCGAGCCGAACTGTAAGGCGTTGTTGCGCTCGGCGACTCGCTTGTGCAGCTGCGGTTTGAGCGGGCGGTCCCAGGCCAGCACGCAGGTCAGGCTCAGCACGTCGAGGCCGGGCGCCAGATTCACCGCGCGCAGCGAGCACAGCGCGCCCTCGTACTCGAAGCCGAGCGAGCCCTCCGGGTCGACCCGCACGTCGACGTCGTAGCGGGTCAGGCACGCGCCCGCGCGGGCCTGTAGTTCCTGATCGGGGGTCACTGCCGCGTCCATCTCCGTGCCACCGTTCGCCTGCGTCGCGTCTACTTCGTGCCGCCGAATCGGCGGTCACGCGAAGCGTACTGGAGGCAGGCCTCCCACAGGTTGCGCCGATCGAAGTCGGGGAACAACGTCTCCTGGAAGACGTATTCGGCGTAAGCCGACTGCCACAGCAGGAAATTGGAGGTGCGGAACTCGCCGGAGGGGCGCAGGAACAGGTCGACGTCGGGCATGTCCGGCTCGTCGAGGAACCGGGCAACGGTGCGCTCGTCCACCCGTTCGGGATCGATCTCCCCCGCGGCCACCCGTCGGGCGATTTCCCGTGCCGCGTCGGCGATCTCGGCGCGACCGCCGTAGTTGACGCACATGGTCAGCGTCAGCACGGTGTTGTCCTTGGTGAGTTCCTCGGCCACCTCGAGTTCCTTGATCACGCTGCGCCACAACCGCGGACGCCTGCCCGCCCAGCGCACCCGCACGCCCATCTCGTGCATCTCGTCGCGACGGCGGCGGATCACGTCGCGGTTGAAGCCCATGAGGAAGCGCACCTCCTCGGGGCTGCGCCGCCAGTTCTCGGTGGAGAACGCGTACGCCGAGAGCCACTTCACGCCGATCTCGATGCACCCCTCGACGGTGTCCATCAGCACCGCCTCGCCGCGCTCGTGCCCGGCGGTGCGGGGCAGGCCGCGCTCCTGGGCCCAGCGTCCGTTGCCGTCCATCACCAGGGCCACGTGATTGGGCACCAGCTCCGGCGGCAGCTGCGGCGGACGCGCGCCGGACGGATGCGGGGCGGGCGGGCGCACGGTGCGGGTCGCGGAGGCGGGGTCACGACGGAGGATCACGGGCTCCATCCTGCCCGATGGCGGCACGCCGCTCGGCGGGTGGGGCGCGGGCTCAGCCCGCGTGCCCGGCGGTCGCCGCGTCGCGGGCCGGGCCGGAGCGTTCGATCAGCGGCAGGGTGCGCAACTGCCGCTCGAGATGCCATTGCAGGTGCGCGGCGACCAGGCCGCTGGCCTGCTTGCGGGTCGACTCGGGCACGGCCTCGATACCGTCCCACTCCCCCCGCGCCAGCGCGACGAGATGGTCGAGCACGCCCGGCGCCGGGGTGGCCGCGCCGGGCGGGCGGCAGTGCACGCAGACCGCGCCGCCCGCGGCCACGTGGAAGGCGCGGTGCGGACCCGGGGTGGCGCATTTGGCGCATTCGTCGAGCGCGGGCGCCCAGCCGGCGAAGCGCATGGCGCGCAGCAGATAGGCGTCCAGCACGAGTTCGTGCGGGCGCTGTTTGGCGGCGATGGCACGCAGGGCGCTCGCGGTGAGCGCGTGCAGCTTCGGCGCGGGGGCGCGCTCCTCGCCCGCGAGGCGTTCGGCGGTCTCCAGGATCGCGCAGGCGGTGGTGTAGCGGCCGTAGTCGTCGATGATGTCGGCGGCGAAGGACTCCACCGTGTGCACCTGGGTGACGGTGTCCAGATTGCGTCCGGGGTGCAGCTGCACGTCGATGTAGGAGAACGGTTCGAGCCGGGCGCCGAACCGCGACCTGGTGCGCCGCACACCCTTGGCCACCGCGCGCACCAGCCCGTGCTGCCGGGTCAGCAGCGTGACGATGCGGTCCGCCTCGCCCAGCTTGTGCTGGCGCACCACCACCGCTTCGTCCCGATACAACCGCACGCCCCCATCCTCGCACGCGGGCGCGACAACCACGCTGCGGACATGAGGGCGGCGGCCGGACTCAGGAACGCAGCAACCCGCCGATCAGCAACACCAGGGCATCCAGGGCCTGCGCGTGGGCGGTGGCCTGGTCCTCGGAGTGCGCGACGATCATGCCCGCCTCGGTGACGGCACTGAGCACCACCTGGGCGAGCATGCGCACCGGCGCGTCGGCGAGCAGGCCGAGGCTGCGCGCGGCCTCGAACTGCTCGATGAGCAACCCGAGACCGTAGCGCACCTCGAAGTCGCGCCAGGCATGCCAGCCGAGCACGGCGGGCGCGTCCGACAGCGCGATCTGCACCATCTCCGGCCTGCGGCAGATCCGCAGGAAGGTGTCGAGTCCCTCGCGCAGGCCCGCCATCGGATCGTTCGAGGGCGGCACCGCGGCCATCGCGGCGGCGAGTTCGGCGCTGTTCTCCCGTTCGAGCTGTTCGAGCACCGCGACGAACAGCCCGCGCTTGTCGCCGTAGTGGTATTGCAGCGCACCGCGCGTCACCCCGGCGGCGGCCACGATCTCCTCGGCCGAGACGGCCGTGAAGCCGCGCTCGGCGAACAGTTCGCGAGCCGCCTGTTCCAGTTGCCCACGGGTGCTGCGGGTGCGGTCGAGCTGGCTACGTCGCTGCATGCTGGCGGGTGAAGTCCAGGATCAGCTCGGTCAGCGCGGCGGGCTGGTCTTCCGGGATCGCGGTGTAGGAGTCGTCGACGAACCGCAGCGTGGCGTTCGGCAGGTCCGCGGCCAAGCGCTCGGCCAACCGCACCGGGAACAGCTTGTCCTCGCGCGCCCACACCAGCAGCACCGGCAGGTCGATCTCGCCGAAGTGGCGCGCGGCTTCCAGCGTGTAGCTGTTGCGCGCGCCCGCCAGGAAACGGCGCAGGTCGTGCCGGATGGCGCCGGAGCGGCGGCTGGGCAGCAGGTAGGTGTCCACGACCTCCGGGGGCACCGGACGTTTGACCACCCAGCCCAGCGCGATCGGCAGCGGATGCAGGGCGCGGATGCGCAGCAGTTCGGTGGCCGGGCGCAGCGAGCCGGGAATCCGAGCCAGCGGGGTGAGGAGCTTGAACGGCGGCGGCAGGAACCGCTCGTAGCAGTCCACCGAGGCCAGCACCACGCGCGCGATCCTGGCCCGCTGACGGGCGAGCAGCACCTGGGTGATGGCACCGCCGGTGTCGTTGGCCACCAGGGTGACGTCGGTGAGGTCGAGCCGGTCCAGGAAGGCCGCGATGAGATCGGCGAGCCCGGCGGGCGACAGGTCGGCCTCCGGCACCGGGATCGAATGCGCCCCCAGCGGCCAGTCCGGCGCGAGGCACCGATACCCGGCGGCGGCGATGTCGGGGACGACCTTGCGCCACAGGTTGGCGTTGACGAGCAAGCCGTGCACGAACACGACCGGGGAACCGCTTCCGGTCTCGTAGTACCTGATCCGCCCGCCGGGCAGGTCGATCTCCCGCTGCCGGCCGAGCGCACTGCTGTGTGTCATGACCCCATCCCCTCTGCGAATCCCGTTGTGCGAGAACACGTCGAACATTACATACATTCCGTATGTATGTCCAGGGTCATCGTCCCGCCCGGCGCCCGAATCGTCGCATCAACGGCTCGTCGACCAGGTGGAAGATCAGCGCCGCCGCCAGCACCGAGAGCAGCAGGCACAGCACCGCCCAGCCCAGCCAGCCGAGGAAGCCGAATTGCCCGCCACCGATGAAGAGGCGGGTGACGAGCACCATCACCGGGAACTGGATCAGGTAGAAGGCGTAGGAGATCTTGCCCAGCCACACCATCGGCGGCGCGGCGTTGAGGCCACGGACGCCGGCCAGATCGCGCGCGGCCAGGGTGGCCACCACGGCGGTCATCGGAGCCACCAGCAGCACCGACATCTTGTAGTTCACCGGCACCACGAAGGTCGCGAAGTACGCGACGACGAGGGCGGCCGACGGAACCAGCATGCCGGTGGTGCGCCAGCGGCCCTCCAGCACCAGCCGGGCGGCCAGCACGCCGAGGAAGAACTCCGGCAGCCGGGAGGCCGGGAAGTTGTAGCTGAGCCAGTACGACGGCGAGACCGGGATGTCGGGTTGGGCGAACCAGGCCGGGGAGGCGTGCAGTTCGTGATGCGGTGATACCTCACCCGGCACGAGGCGGGGTGCGAACGCGTTGGCGATCCCCTTCGGGCCGTCCACCCAGAGGTAGAAGCCGGTGTGCAGCAGGGCGATCGCGAGGAACAACACCGCCAGCGCGAGCCACAGCCGATGCGTGGGTATCCGTCGCACCAGTGGAAGAAGCAGCGGAAAGCTCAGGTAGAACAGGATTTCCGCGCACAACGACCACGACGGCACGTTGAGACCGCCGACCGTGGTCCATTTCGGCACCCAGGTGTGCACCAGCGCGAGGTTGGGCAACCACACCACCAGCCGGTGCAACGGCACGCTCGCCACCACGACGAACGCGGCCGCCGCCACCAGGTGCGTGGGATAGATCTTGAGCACCCGGCGCCAGTAGAAGCCGCTTACCGAACTGCCCGGACGGAACGACCAGTAGATGATGAAGCCGGAGAGCACGAAGAAGAACGTCACGCCCGCCGCGCCGAGCTGCATCGGCAGCACCTGGTGGATCTGCCGGAACAACTCCGATTTCTGGAACGGGTAGACCGGCAGGAACACCAGCGCGTGCAGCACGAACACCGCGAACGCCGCCCACCACCGCGCCCCGGTGAGCGCGGGCAGGGCGGGCCTGCGCTCGGGCGCGGGCGCCGCGGCCCGGGCCGAGACAGCCGCGGCGGGACCGGCCGGCACGGGCGCGATCGGAGACGGTGCGGTGGTGGCGGGGGGAACGATCGCGGCCGTGCCCGCCCGCTCCCCCGTGTCGGCGGGGTGCACGATCAGCTCGGGATCAGCTCGCGCAGCCCGGCCGCCACGGCCGCGTCACCGCGGGCCGAGGGATGCAGCGGGGTGCCCATGAGTTCGCTGCGCGGGTCGAGGATGCCGGCCAGCCACGGCTCCGGCGAGCACAGGCCGTGTCCCGCGGTGACGGCCCTGGCGTCGAAGAACTCCACGCCCAACAGAGCCGCCGCCTCGCGCTGGGCGGCGTCCATCCGGTCCCACAGGGCGATCGCCGCGCCCGCGCGCTGCTGCACGATGGAACCGAGACCGAGCACGTCCACGCACCAGTGCTGTTGGCCGGGCGCGTTCATCTCCGGGTAGCCGACCAGGACGATGCGCGCGTTCGGCGCGTAGTAGCGCACGTATTGCACGACAGGCCGGATCTTGTCGGCGAAGAGCGCGCCGTTCACCCCGCGGAAGTCGGTGGCCCGGCCCTGCTCGGCGGCTTCCGGCCCGCACCCGCGCACCAGGTCGAGCACGCAGTTCAGCAGGGTCTGCCGCAGTTTCACGGTGTTCTCGCCCCAGGCGTCGTTGAGCCCGGACTGGATGAACACCGCCCGGGTACGCGGGCCGAAGGCGCCCTGGGCATCGGCGTTGCGGGCCTGGTGCACCAGGGTCAGGCCCGGCCCGCTCACCAGGGACGCCCCGCGGCAGGACAGATCCGCGAAATCGGCCGTGCCCCACACCCCCGTGGCCTGGGCCAGCTGGGTGGGCCAGGAGGTCGGGCTGTGCGAGCAATCGGATTTCGCGCCGGGCGCGGCGTTCTCCAGGGCGGCGGCGATGTCGCCGTTGGCGGTGAACGAATCGCCGAGCACCACCAGCGATTTGCCCTCGGCGGCGGGTGCCGCCTGGGCCGGGGTGACGGCGGCGAGGACGAGTGCGGCCGCCCAGCCGAGCGCGGCGGCGGTCAGGCGGACACGGGAAGGGAGCGTCATGGCATTCCTCGTCGGACGTGGCGGGAATCGGTCAGTAGCCGGGGCGCGGTTCGAAACCGGGGTCGGGCAGCGTGGGCGGTTCCGGCTGCGGCGCGGGGGCCTGCTGCTGGGTGGGCGCCTGCTGCGGCGCCGGTTGCGGTGCGGGGGCCTGCTGGGGCGCCGGCGCCTGCTGGGGGCCGGGCCTGCTGGGGGCCGGGCGGGCGCGGCGGGCTCGGGCGCCGGGGCGGGCGGCTCGACCGTCGTGGTGGGCGGGGTGATGCTCGTGGTGGCGGACGCGGGTGCCGTGGTGGTGGGCCGCGTCGTGGTCGACCGGGTGGTGGTGGACTGCTCGGTGGACGCGTCGTCGTCACCGCAGCCCGCGGCGGCCAGGGCGAGGCCGGTGAGCATCGCGGCGACGGCGAACCTGCGGACGGTGCGGCGGGCGGTGTGCTGCATGGTGTTCCCTCTCCAGAGACGGATCAGCCGACGAGTTCGTCGAGGGTGGGCATGGTGGACGCGATCGGGCTACCGGTGAAGTCCCCGATCCAGCCGTCCTCGCGTTCGAAGAAGCGGATGGCGCAGAAGTGCGGCTGCGCGCCCATGTCGAACCAGTGCGTGGTGCCCGCGGGCACCGAGACCAGATCCCCCGCCTCGCAGACCAGTGCGTAGACCTTGTCGCCGAGATGCAGGTAGAAGCAGCCGCGACCCTCGACGAAGAAGCGGACCTCGTGCTCGGTGTGGCGATGCTCGTCGAGGAAACGGCCGCGGGCGGCGGCGGCCCGGGCGGGCCACTCGGGGTCTTCGGGGGCGGGCACCAGCCGCACGACGTCGACGAACCGGTACCCGCCCGCGCGGCAGACCTCGTCCACCTCCGCGCGGTAGGCGGCGAGCACCGCGTCCTGGCCCGCGTCGGCGGGCAGCTCACGCAGCGGCCACCGGTCGAGCTGGATACCGAACGGCCGCAGGGTGTCGGCGATCTCGGTGCGGTCGGCGGTGCGCAGCACGACCTGATCGCGGTCGTCCTGTGCCATCACCTGTACGAGCGTCATGACCGGTCTCCTCCGGTTCGGAGCTGTAGGGCGCACAGCATTTCCAGGCACTCCATTCGGTTGCGGGCGGTCTCCAGGTCCGGGCCCCAGGTGGTGGCGCCGTGCCGGTCGATCAGGGCCGCGGGCACGGCGTCCGGCGTCAGCCGGGCCGCCAGGTCGGCGGCGATGCGCGGCACCTCGGCGTGATTGGTCAGCACCGGCACGGTGAACGGCCCGGCCGGGCGCGGACCGAAACCCTTGACGATCTCGAAGTCGTCGAACACCACTGTGCCCGCGGCGGCCAGCAGCGTGGCCGCGGTGGTCGCGGCCGGTGGGTGCGCGTGCACCACCGCGCCGCAGCCGGGGACGGCGCGGTAGAGGGCGGCGTGGATCGAGGTCTCGGCGGAGGGCCGCGCGCCCGCGTCGAGCGCGGCGCCGGTGGTCAGGTCGACGGTGATCAGGTCGGCGGCGGTCAACGCCCCCTTGCTGCGTCCGCTGGCCGTCACCAGCGCCCGGTCGGCGTCCAGGCGCACCGAGAGGTTGCCCGCGGTGCCGTCCAGCCAGCCGCGCCCGTACAGCTGCGCCGCGACCGCGGGCACGCCGAAACCGAGAGCCGGGCGCAGGGTCCGGCGTTCGGTGACGATCGCGGTGACCAGATCGCGCGGCGTCACGTCGAAGGCCGGGTTGTAGGCGGCCGTGCCCGAGGGCGCGACGGGCACGCCGGCGAAAGTGGTGACCTCGGCCGGATCACGCTCCTCGAGGACGATCGCCGCCGGGTCGGTCAGCGACTCGTCCACCGTCGATTCCGGCGCCACCACCACGAACGGCACCCCGGCGCGCGCCGCCGCCAGCGCCAGCGGGTAGGTGCCGATCTTGTTGGCGACATCGCCGAGCGCGGTGATGCGGTCGGCGCCGACGAGCACGCAGTCGACGGCGCCGGCGGCCAGCGCGCCCGGGCCCGCCGAGTCCACGCAGATCCGGTGCGGGATACCGGCTTCGGCGAGTTCCCATGCCGTCAGGCGGGCGCCTTGGAGCAGCGGCCGGGTCTCCCCGGCGAGCACCGAGTCGAGCTCGCCGCGGCGGGCCAGCTCGCGCACCGTGCCGAGCGCGGTCCCCCATCCGACGGTGGCGAAGCGCCCGGTGTTGCAGTGCGTGAGCACCCGCACCGGCCCCGGCCCGCACAGCGCGCGCACCTCGTCGGCGGCCCGCGCCGACATCTCCCGGTCGACACGCTCGTCCTCGTCGAGCAGGGCCAGCGCCTCGGCCAGCACGGCCGCGGGCCCGTCCGGCAGCCGCGCCAGCACCCGGCGCACCGCCCACGCCAGGTTCACCGCGGTGGGCCGGGCCGCGGCGATGTGTTCGGCTTCGGCCCGCACCGCGGCGAGATCGGCGCCGTGCGCCCGCGCCGACAACGCCACCGCCAGCGCGCCCGCGGCGCCGATGGCGGGCGCGCCGCGCACGGTGAGCGTGCGGATCGCCGCGACGACCTCCTCGACGGTGCCCAGCCGCGCGATCCGGTACTCGCCCGGCAGCGCCCGCTGGTCGACGACGTGCACCTCGCCGTCGACCCAGTCCACTGAACGTCGCATCGGCCCGTCCCGTCAGGCCACCGCGCCGGGCGCGCCGACGGTGAAGATCTCGAACTGGTACACGAACGCGTAATCGTCGTGGTAGAGCTGCTCGCACAGCGCGTCGTCACGGCGCAGCACCGACGCGAAGCTCGGATCGGGCCGGTGCCTGCTGAGGAAGTTGCGGTAGCAGATCCGCGCGCCCGGCCGGGCCACCCGCACCACCTCGGTCATCATGGTGGCGAACTGCGCCCGGTCGATGCAGCTGGTGACATCGGAGAGCGAGAACTTGTCGATCGAGCCGTCCGGCAGTGCCCGCAGGTGCGCCATCAGGTCGGCGCGCACCGGCTCGACCTTCGTCTCGGCGGATCGGATGGCTTCGACGCTGTCGCGCAACAGGTAGTGCGGCAGCACATTCCGGTCCGGGTAGCGGCCGTGCAGCATGAACGACACCCAGTCGTTGTCGCGGACCAGGTGCTCGGTGAGGGTGTGCTCGAGCCGTTCGAGCACATAGTCCCCGCACGACTGCACATCGGTGACGACGTTGTAGGAGTCGTCGTTGAGCACCGTCTTGAGGGTGCGTTCGGTGAACCCGCGCCGGATCAGCGTGCGCCACAGCACCCCGTCGATCTTCTCCCGGTACACGCGGCGCTGCGCCTCGAGGTCCGCGGCGGCGAAGAGTTCCTTCATCGCCGAGCCGTAGAGCGTGCGCATCATCGGCGCCACCAGCCGCACGTAGAGCCGCTCGTGTCGCCCGGCCAGCAGCACGCCACCGCGAATCGCCTTGTGGTAGCGGGTGAAATAGGCGACGGCGCCGGGTGACAGCGCGGGGGTGAGCTCCTCGAACAGCCGCCAGCGGTCCCGGCTCGGGTCGACCCCGAGGAACTCCAGCAGGGTGTCGTAGGAGAAGTGCCGGATGGCGGCCAGCTTGAGTTCCAGCAGGTAGGTCTGCCCGGCGGAGCTGTCCACCGAGGTGACCGAGCGCGGATTGTGCACCACCAGACTCAGTGCGCGGCAACCGCTTCCGGTCACCGCCAGCACGTCGTCGCCCTCGCCGATGGTCAGCGCGCGCAACTCCGAGCGGGAATCCTCGTCGCAGGTGCTGTAGAGCAGCCAGCGATCGGTCACCGCCGTGGGGGTGGCGGTGGTGGCGGGTGCTGCGGTCATGACGACATCCCTTCCGGGGTTTGACGAGATTCGGAGTCCGCCGGGGCGGGATCGGCGTCGGGGACCGGCGCGCGGGTGGGCAGCAGACTGCCCGCGACGACCGCCGCGACCGCGCAGATGCCGGTGACGACCAGGCAGGAGACCTGGAAGCCGTGCAGGAAGGCGTGTTCGGCGCTGTCCACCAGCGCCGCGGCGACGCCCTGGCCGCCGGATTCGGCGACCCGGGCCGCCACCCCGAGCGCGGCGCCGACCGAGTCGCGGCTGTGGTCGAGCAGGTCGGCGGGCAGGCCGGGCAGCGAGTCGGGCAGCTCACCGGTGTAGAGGGAGTGGTGCACGCTGCCCACGACGGCGATGCCGAGGGTGCCGCCGAACAGGCGGGTGGCGTCGTTCATGGCCGAGCCGATGCCCGCCTTGTCGGCGGGGACGACCGCCATGATCGATTCGGTCGCCGGCACCGCCACCGAGCCGATGCCGAGACCGATGAGCACCATCTGCGCGGCGATCAGCGAGTAGCCGGTGTCCACGCCGTCGACGGAGAACCAGGCGTAGGCCAGCGCCATCAGCACCAGGCCGGTGGTCACCACCGCGCGGGTGCCCACCTTCAGCACCAGCTTGCCGCCCAGCACCGAGCCGACGACGATCGCCACGGCCACCGGGATCAGCCGCACGCCCGCGCCGAGCGGGGTGTAGTCCTTGAGGAACTGGAAGTACTGGGTCACCAGGAAGGTGAAGCCGTTCAGGGTGAAGAACGTGATGGTGATGGTGGCGCAGGCGGCCGAGAAGCGCAGGTTCGCGAACAGCCGCATGTCGATCATCGGATGCGGGGTGCGCAGTTCGCGGGCCACCAGCAGCGCCAGCAGCGCCGCCGCGCCGGCGAAGCCGAGCAGGGTCGGCGCGGCCAGCCAGCCGCGGTTGGGCGCCTCGATGATGCTGTAGACCAGCACACCGATGCCCGCGGTCGACAGCACCAGGCCGGGCACGTCCAGCCCGGGGGTGGCCGGATCGCGCGAATCCGGCACCACCAGCACCGTCAGCACCAGGCAGACCAGACCGACCGGCACCACGACGACGAACACGCTGCCCCACCAGAAATACTCGAGCAGCAGACCGCCGACGATCGGGCCGAGCACCACGCCGATGCCCGACACCGCACCCCAGACACCGATCGCGGCCGCCCGTTCGGTGCGCTCGACGAAGACGTTGGTCAGGATCGACAGCGTCGACGGGAAGATCAGCGCCGCACCGAGGCCCATCACGGTGCGCGCCGCGATCAGCTGCCCGGTGCTGGTGCACAGCGCTCCGAGCCCGGTGGCGACGGTGAAGATCACCAGGCCGAGCAGCAGCGTGTTGCGCCTGCCGAAACGGTCACCGAGACTGCCCGCGGCCAGCACCAGCGCGGCGAAGGTGAGCGCGTAGGCGTCGATGATCCATTGCAGACCGGTGGTGCTCGAACCGAGTTCGCGCACCAGGCTGGGCAGCGCCAGGTTCACGATCATCGCGTCCATGTAGATCGCGATGACGCACAGGCACAGCACGGCCAGCACCAGCGAGCGTGGCCGCGAGGACGTCGTGGTCATGAAATCGGTACCCCTGCTTCGCGTTCGGCACCCATCGCGGTCGCGGCGAGTGCGGCTTGGAAGGACAGTGCGAGCACGTCGTTGGTGACCAGCACCGCGCCGCGGGTGAGATCGCCGATGACGTGCAGTCCGCGGATCGGGGCGCCCTGCGGGCCGAGCGCCTCGAAGGTGGCGACATCGATGCGGACCCCGCCGTGCGGATGCACGGTGAGCCGCCCGGTGTCGAGCAGCTGGGCGAGCAGCGGTTCGCGGCGCAGCGCGTCCGGACCGGTGCCCGCGCCGGTCGCGTTGATCACCACGTCCGCCTCGTGGTCGGCGCCGCCGGCGTGCACGACGAACGCGTCACCGGCCTTCCGCACCGCCGCCAATCCCCCGGTCACCCGCAGCAGGCCCGACTCCATCGCGGCCAGCACCCGTCGCGCGGTCGCGGGGGGAATGGGCGCCCCGTGCACCAGCAGCGGGGTGAGCCATTCGGCGAAGAACACGGCGCGGTCCTCGTCGGCGAGCAGTTGCCAGGCGGGCAACAGGGTGGGCGAGGCGCCGTTGACCACCCGCTGCCAGCCGCGGTCGGCGCCCGCGTCGACCTCGGCGAGTTCGGCGGCCAGCCGCGCGGCCGTGGTGGGCCCGCAGTCGCGCACTTCGCGCCAGTCCGGCGGGGTCGCCGAGGCGGCTTCGATGTCGGCCATCAGCGCCCGGCCGAAGTCCGCCAGCCGCAACGTGCCCGCCGCGAAGGCCGCGCCCATGCACGCCTCGACGTGCGGTACCGGCGCCACGTCCTCGGACCCGCGCAGGCGCGGCAACCTGCCGGAACGGGAGGCCAGCAGGATCGGCCCCTCGTGGCCGCGCGCGGCCAGCGTCAGGAAGACGTCGATGGCGGTGAGCCGGGTGCCGAGCACCGCGACCCGCGCCCGTGGCGGCAGCTCCGGCAACCGCCACGGGTCGGCGAAATACCCTGCGGCGCCGACTATTCCGGGGAACGGATCGGACTGTGCCTGCATCCCCAGGCACAGCACCACGCGCGGGGCCTCGACCGCGAAGCCGCCCGCGCATTCCACCCGGTGCGCAGTCCCCGCACCGGGCACGACCCGGACCGCGTCCGCGCGCACCACGTCCACCAGCACGCCCGCCGTCCGCGCCCGCTCGACGGCCGCGTCGAACATGTCGGCGACGTAGCGGCCGAACCAGCGCCGCGCCGGGAACTCCGGCACCGGCACGCCCGCCCGCGCGGCATGCGCGGTCATCCAGCGCAGGCATTCGTCCGGATCGGCCGGATTCAGGCTGGATTTCGCCGCCCTGGTGTTGATGAGGTGGGTGGGTTCCGGGGTGCCGAAGGCCAGGTGCGGCGCGTCCGGGTCACGGTCGATCACGACGTAGCGGGTGCCCGGGGCGAGGGTGGGCAGCAGCTGCCTGGCCAGCGCGGTACCGGTGGGACCGCGCCCGATCTGCACGACGGCCGCCTCGGTGAGCGTGCGCGGCCGGTCTGGCGTGGACATGATGCCTCGATCCGTGCTCAGGTGACGATGAGCGGTTCACCGGCGGTGAACCGGTCCAGCGGCTCGGCGATGCTCAGCCGCGACGGCGGGTGGAAGGCCAGCGCCCGGCAGCCCGCGTACCGCTGGGCGGACGAGCCGGTGAGGAAGGCGACGCCGCCCAGCAGTTCGGTGGCCGCCGCCGAGACCCGCTCGATGGCCCGCTGCGTCGCGAACCGCACGTGCAGTGCCCGCGCGACGGTGTCGGCCTCGCTGCCGCCGTTCATGATCTCGGTGGCGACGGCCTCGATCGCGGCCATCGCGGCCTCCAGTTCGCCGACCAGCAGCATCCGGTCGGCGGCCGAGCCGCGCCCCTGCTCGAGCACCTCGCGCACCAGCCCGCTCGCCATGCCCAGGTAGCAGGCCGACACGAGCAGCTCGAAGGTGAGCCAGCCCGCGGTGAGCGCGGCGTTGAGCCGGTCGGTGCGGCCGAAGAACGACACCGCCTCGTCCGGGATCTCGACACCGGTGAGCACCACCTCCTCGGTTTCCGAGGCGGGGAAGACCGGCGCGCCCGTCAGCGTCCGCACCGCGAGTCCCGGGCTGTCGGCGGGCACCACCACGAGCGCCAGTTCCGGCTCGTCGGCGCCGTCCGGGGTGAGCAGCACGCTGGCGGTGAGGATGTCCATCGAGCGGGCCAGGCTGCACGGCTTCTTGCTGCCGTCCAGCCGCCACCCGCCCGGGATCCGGGTGCCGCGCAGCTTCGGCGCGATCACGCTCGCGCCCGGCACGCCCTCGGCGAACGCCGAGGCGAGGTAGAGGTTTCCGGCGGCCACCATGCCGAGCATCGCCTCGGTGCCGGGCCCCTCCGGGATGGCGGCGACCGTGCACGAGTGCATGTTCACCGCGATGGCCAGCGAGGGCGAGTGGCTGCCGAGCAGCCGGTGGATCTGGGCGGCCTCCCACAGCGTGGCGCCGAGGCCACCGGCCTCCTTGGCGATCAGCAGGCCGGGCCCGCCGTATTCCTTGAACAGCGCCAGGCCGGGGCTGTCCGGCGATTCCAGGACCGGCAGCGGCACCTCGCGCAGCCGGGCATCGAGACCGGGCACGAACCGCTGCGCGGTCTCGAGCTCACGGGACATGAAACGCATTGCGTCCTCCGCAATTTCGGCCACTCCACAGGGCGGGAGCGGTCAGAGCACGAACAGGTTGTCGGCGAGCATCTCGTCGAGGCTCTTGTCGAAGGCGTGCGCGACCTGATCGAGATCCTCGGTCGTGTGCGCGGCGCTGATGAGGAAACTGTGCAGTTCCGGCAGGTACACCTGGTGCTTGCGCATGTAGTACGCCAGCGCGATGGTGGCCTTGAAGTTGCTGCCCGCCATCCGGTCCCGGTACAGGCCGGCGGCGCGGTGACTGAAGTTCAGCGAGAAGATGGACCGGGAGGCGTTGATGCGGCAGGCGATCTCGCGCTGGGCGGTCGCCTCGCGCAGCATCCCGGCCAGGCGCTGGGTGTTCGACTCGAGCTCGTCGTAGATCTCCCGGTGCGCGTCGAGATGGCGCAGCACCGCGAGCCCGGCCGCGCAGGTCAACGAGTTGCCGCTGAGCGTGCCGCCGGCGAACACCTTGTTCTCGTAGTCGTAGAACGGATCCTGCGAGCTCTTGGCGGTGTCGATCAGCTCCGCCCGGCCCACCACCGCACCGCACGGCAGGCCCCCGCCGATCACCTTGCCCAGGCAGGTCAGGTCCGGGTGCACGTCGGCGAGCACCTGCACACCGCCGTAGGCCACCCGGAAGCCGCTGACCACCTCGTCGAAGATCAGCGGGATGTCCAGCTCGGTGCACAGCCCCCGCAGCGCGGTCAGGAACTCGACGTTCAGCGCCACCACCGAGGTCGGCATCGGTTCGAGGATCACGCAGGCCAGCTCGTCGGCATGCTCGCGGATCCTGGCCAGCCCGTCGAGGTCGCCGTACTGCATCACCACCGTGTTGGCGACCGTCGCCGGGTCGACGCCCTGCGAGCCCGCGACCGGGTCGGGACGGTGCCGGTCGCCGGAGAAGCGGAACCAGGAGCTGACCATGCCCTGATCGGAGAAGCCGTGGTAGTGGCCCTCGAACTTGGCCACCGTGGCCCGCCTGCGGTAACCGCGCGCCATCCGGATCGCGAACAGGATCGCCTCGGTGCCGGAATTGCACAGCACGGCCTTGTCCGCGGCCGGGAAAGCCCGCACCAGCTGCTCGGCCAGTTCGATCTCGCCGGGATTGCCGATGCCGTTGACCAACCCGCGCCGCACCCCGGTCGTGATCGCCTCGGTGATCGCCGGATGCCCGTAGCCCAGCAGGTGCGGACCGTAGCCGCCGGACAGGTCCAGGTAGTCGTTGCCGTCGAAGTCACGCACCCGCCCGCCCGCGGCGGACTCCACGAACACGGGGAAGCCGCTGGGGAAGAAATAGCGGTCGATGTGGGTGGGTGCCACCAGCGTCGCCTGGGCGCGGTCGCGCAACCGCAGCGAGGTCGGCATCTGCTCGGCGAAACCGGCGGCGAAGCGGGCCTCCACCTCGGCGCTCATGTAAGGCGAGTACCGGTCGGTGAACCGCCGGGCGTTGGCCCAGATGTCGATGTCGGGATCGATCTGGGAGGCGAACCCCTCACAGGACAGGAAGACCAGTTCCACCTTGGTGAAGTTGGTGGTGTAGCGCGAGTCGTACTTGCGCAGCACCGCGCTGACGTCGTTGAAGTAGGAGATCGTCGACCACTGGCTCGAACTGATGTCGAAGTGGTAGCGCAGCACCTCGGCCATCTCCGCGTCGTAGGCGGCGCGGTTGCGGTGCAGCTTCTCGTCGGCCAGCACGAAATACCGGGTGAACCGGTCGATGGCGTTGTGCCACTCCTTGCGGGTGCAGGCGTAGTAGAACGAGGACAGGCCCCACTTCTCGTCCTCGGTCAGCTCCACGGTCACGCCGTAGTCCAGCAGGATCAATTCGCCCGTGGGACCGAACATCACGTTGCCCGGGTGCGGGTCGCCGTGGCACACCCCGTGCATGTACAGCATGGTGTAGATGACGTCCTGCAGCCGCCGGGCCAGCTGGTCGCGCGGGAACCCGACCTCCTCGACCCGCTTGCCGGGGATGCCGTCCATGAACTGCATCACCAGCATCCGGCTGGTCACCAGCTCGTCGAGCACCGCAGGCACCGTGACGTAGGGGTGCCCGGCGAAGTTGGCGTGGATGCGCCGCTGCTGGGCGGCTTCGTGCGTCATGTCGGCCTGCGGGCGCAGCAGCCGCGCGATCTCGTCGAAGCGGGTGGCCACATCGAGTTCGCGCAGCCGCGGCGTGGCCCGGTTGAGCAGCCGCAGCAGGGTGGCGATGGACTTCAGGCTCTCCTCGATCTGTTCGGGCACGCCGTCCTTGACCAGCTTCACCGCCACCTTGCGCCCGTCGAGCAGTTCGGCCACGTGCACCTGCGCCACCGAAGCGCTGGCGACCGGTTCGGCGTCGAAGCGGCGGAACACCTGGGTCAGCGGCCTGCCCAGTTCCCGCTCGACGGCGCGCCTGCTCTGCGCGGCGGTCATGTGCGGGGTCTGGTCCTGCAGCACCCGCAGCGTCGACACCCAGTCCGGGCCGAACAGATCCGAGCGGGTCGCCGCGATCTGGCCCATCTTGATGTAGATCGGGCCCATCCGCACCAGGAAGTCGAGGACGGCCTCCGCGCGGCGGCGGTCCCGGCTCGCGGGATCGCGGTCGCGCAGTGCGGCCAGCGAGTACTCGGCGGCGCCGCGCGCGGAGAGCACGCCCGCGCGGGCGAGGTGTTTCAACATCGGGTCACCTGTTCTGCTCGGCCGTCAGAGAACGAAAGAGAAAGCGGCGAAGGACATTCCGGCGCTGCCCACCCAGCCGACCGCGCGTTCGCCCGGTGCCAGCACGCCCAGCTCGAGCGCCGAGGCGATCGCCGCGGGCACCGAGGCCGACACGACGTTGCCGGTGCGTTCGAAGACGTGGTGGATCGCGTGGCCCAGCCCGGCCTTGTCGGCCATGCCCTGCCAGTAGCGCTGGCTGGAGGCGTGGGTGAACAGTGCCGCCACCTCGCCGACGGGCGGGTCGAGCCGCTCGAACACCGCGTGCGCGTCGGCGGCGCCCTGCTCGTGCATCTCGAACCCGTAGGAGGTGAAGAATCCGACGCCGTTGGCGGCCAGCTTGTCCGAGGGATCGCAGTAGCCGTCGTAGCCGTCCAGGGTGACATTGCACAGCGGCGCGAGGTCCGGTCGCGAGGCGAACTCGAACCGCCACGGCTCGTTGTCCTCGGCGGTGAGCACCGTCGCGGTGGCCGCCTCGCCGAGGGTGTAGGCGGGGAAGACCGATTCCAGCGCGCCGACCTCGGGGATGCGGAACAGGTGCGGGAACACCACGCCGCCCGAGCGCAGGTTGCATTCGGCGTTGACGATCATCGCGGTGCGGTGCGTGCCCGACCGGAACAGCGCGTCGGTCACCTGCACCGCGCGGGTCCAGCTCATGCAGGCGTCGAGGATGTCGAAGCAGTGCGCGTTGCGCAGGCCGAGCGCGGCCGCCGAGTGGTAGGCGCCGCCGGGCTCGATGAAGCCGCGGCCGATGCCGGTGTAGATCAGCAGGTCCACGTCCTCGGGCCGCACCTCGGCGCGGTCGAGCGCGGTGTTCGCGGCGCGGCGCAGCAGGTCGATGGGCCGCTCCCCCGCGTCGAGCCAGCGCCGCTCCCGTGAGCCCGCGTAGCGCAGGTAGTAGTCCACCTTGCGCAGGGCGGCGTCGAGATCGCCCTCGAAGTGGCCCGCGCTGTGCTCGCCGATCCAGCCGACGATGTCGTCGTTGGTGACCACCCGCGCGGGCAGTTCCGCCACAGCCGAACGAATTCTCATGTCACTGCGCTCCTACGCCGGTGGGGTCTTCGGTGGGGGTCGCGGCGGGCTCGGCGGCGCCGGGCACCAGGAAACCGGCGATCACCTCGACCATTTCGTCGATCGATGGGGCGTCCCACATCAGTTCCGGCGGGAACCGCTTGCCCGACCAGGTCTCGAGCCGCTCGTGCAGGTCCATCTGGTCGACCGAGCCGAAACCGTTCTCGATGAGTGAGCGGGAGGTGCGGACGCGGCCCGCTTCGGCGCCGAGATTGGCGGTGATCCACTCGCTCACCTGGGTGGCCAGCCCCTGCCGGACCAGCTCCCGCATCGACGGCATGCCGCCGCCCGTGGGCGCCGCGCCGCCGGTGGTCTCCTCGGTGATCGTCACCATGCCCTCCCATCGGTGGATCTCCTGCAACGAGCCGGCCAGGAAGTCGGCCTTGCACTGTTGGCGGCGCAACTTGCCGCTGGTGGTGCGCGGGATCGTGCCCGCGGCGATGAGCACGATCGCGGCGGGCGCGACGGCGTGCTTGCGCGAGACCGCGGTGTGCATGACGGTGACGAGTTCCGCCGGCGCGCGGGTGGTGTCGGGCCGGTACTCGGCGACGAGCACCAGGTTCTCCTGCCCGTCCCGCTCGACCGAGAACGCGATCACCGCGCCGGCCCGCAGCGCCTCGTCGCTACCGACCACGGTGGCCTCGAGATCCTCGAGGTAGTAGTTGACACCGTTGACGATCATCAGGTTCTTCACCCGGCCGCAGATGAAAAGCTCACCCTCGTGGACGAATCCGAGGTCGCCGGTGCGCAGATAGGTGCGGCCCGAGTCGTCGCCGGCGATGCGGGCGCGGAAGGTCTGCTCGCTGTCCTCGGGCCGGTTCCAGTAGCCGGGCGCCACGATCGGCCCGCTCACCCAGATCTCGCCCAGTTCGTCGTCACCGACCCGGCGTCCGGTCTCGGGCTCGACGATGGCGACCTCGGTCTCCAGCACCGTGCCACCGCAGCCGACCAGCTCGGTGGAGCCGTGCTCGGCGGTGCTCGGCACGATCTTGCGCCTGCCCAGCGCGGCATCGTCCAGCCGGACGGTGCGGTAGCGGCGGTCCGGGGTGCCCGAGCAGACCTTGAGGGTGGCCTCGGCCAGCCCGTAGCCCGGCGACAGCGCGGTGGGGGCCAGGCCGTGCGGAGCGAAGGTCTTCTCGAACCGTTCCAGTGTGCCGAGGCGGACCGGCTCGGCGCCGTTGGACACCAACCGCCAGCTGGCCAGGTCGAGCTCGGCACGTTCGGCGGGGGTGATCTTGTCCACGCACAGATCGAAAGCGAAATTCGGTGCGCCGCTGTGCGTTCCGCGATACTCGGTGACCGCCGCGAGCCAGCGGAACGGATTCTTGACGAAGGTCGACGGCGCCATCAGCACCGCGCCGCCACCGACGTACACCGGCATCAACACGCTGCTGACCTGGCCGAAGTCGTGGAAGTGCGGCAGCCAGGACACCACGACGCTGGTGGCGTCGACCTCCCAGGAAAAGGCGAGTTCGCGCACCTGCTGTAACGCCATCGCGTGATCGATGATCACGCCTTTCGGGGTGGACGTGGAGCCCGACGTATATTGCAGATAGGCGATCTGCGACCCGTCTATTTCCGGCGGTTCGAATTCTACCGGCAGGTCGTCGGTATATTCCGTCGAAACTCTCGGCAAACGGGAGACAAACAGATCTCCGGACAGATTCGCCATTTCCGCGAGCACCTCGGGGGTGCTGACGACGGCGGCCGCCGCACAATCTCGCGCCACGGCCTCGACATGGTTCACCCGATTTCGCTGCGGCGGAAAGAGCGGCACCGCGACGAGCCCGGCATACAGACAGGCATAGAACGAGACAACGTAGTCCAAGCCGGGGGGATGCAGCAGAAGAACCCGGTCTCCGAGCTTGAAATCCCTGGTCAGACGCGCCGCGAGGGCTTCGGCCCTGCGGTGCAGGTCGCCGTAGTCCAGCGCCTGCGCCTGCCTGCCCGCATCGTCGAGAAATACGAAGGCGATATCGTCGGATTTCTCGCTCGCACGTACACGGAGAAGTTCGTTCCAATTGCCGAACGAAAACTCGGAGGAATTAGGTGAACAACACATGAGCACCCCAAGAAGATTCGCTCGCCCCGCGCCGCGGACAGCAGAAACAACCGCAGTGGATATCGCCTCGTCCTTGAAGCCTGCGGGGCTCGGAGAAACTGGAATTGATGCGGGGCTGTGGCCGAGATTAGCCGATATCCGATGTCACGGTCAACCATTCTCGACAGAAATGCGCCCGTATGACATCCATGTTAACTGGGACAGGTTGCAGATTCTGGAGTGCATGTTTCATGGTGCGAGCGTGCGCGGTGCACGCCTCACGTCACGGCGACACCCACCGCGCCGCCGGGGCTCGGGCTGTCCGAGCCGGCCGCGGTGCTCGCCGCCGGCACCGTGCGCTCGACCACCGTCGTCCGCGCGGCACTGGACGGCACCGAGGCGAGCCTGCCCACGTTCGACGCGTTCCCGGGGTGGTGCGGCGCGTCGCCGCGCTGGCGACACCGACCGCCGGTGTGCGGCTGCCGCCGCCCGGCGTGCCCGTCGCGATCGAGGGCGACAGCGACATCGCCCGGGCGCCCACCGCTTTCGGTTGCGGCTCACTTCCCGGCCGCGACCGCCGACGCCGAGGCGGTGTGGCGGCTGCGCGCTCGGCGGGCGTTGCGGGCGGCGCCGTCCCCGGCCGAGCGCTCTTCACCGCGGCCTGTCGTACACGTGGTCCTGGACCGTGCTCGGCCGAGCCGAGCGTGAACGTCCGGGCGGGCGGTCGCACCTCCGCCGCTGTCACCGCCGAACACACGGCGATGTCGACGACAGTGGCGTGCCGCTCGGCGCGCAGCTGATGGGCCCGCCGTCCGAGCCGCTGCCGGTCGCCCTGGCCGCGCAGCCGGAGTCGGAACCGGGCTGGGAGCGCGACCGGCCCACCCGGTGGTGGTGACCGGGATCGCTCAGCCGGGCGGGTCGGCCCAGTCCTCGAGCGCGCTGCCGGTACCGGCCGGGCACCCGTCGCCCTGCGCACGCGGCAACATCACCAGGCACCGCTGCGGCCCCGTCTGGCCGACCGACTCGGTGACCAGCACCGCGATCGAGGAACCGTCGGCCACCCGCGACGCGCCGAAACCCAGTGTCCCGGTGATGCCCTGATAGTCGCGCTCGCGCAACTGCATCGCGATCGCGGTGCGATTCGGCGGCAGATCGGTGTGCCTGCCCGCGCGGACCGCCGCCAGGAACAACCCGCTCACGTCGAAGGCCAGACCCGTCCGGTCCCCCGCCCACGACGGGCGGTAGTCGGCCAGCTCGGGGTAGCGGCGCAGATCCTCGATCAGGCCGGGCAGCTCCCGGCACAGCTGTTCGTACTCGATCGGCACCGGCTGATCGCCCAGCTCCGCGACGCCGGTGATGCACCGCGCACCGCCGAGCAGCACCGGCGCGGCCTTGGCGACGTAACGCACGGTGAGGTTGGCGGGCAGCGCCGCCGTCGCGCGCGGGTCGGTGATGACCCGGGTGAGGGTGTCGTTGCCGAGGATGGCCGGGGCCTGACCGGTGAGACAGCCGCGGCTCACCGAGCGGGCGAACGTCGGGAAGTCCTCGTTGCGCCCGGCGTAGAACAGCAGCGTGCCCGGATCGAAATCGTCCGTCTCGCACGGCGCCGGGAAACGGTTCAGCTCCTGCTGGATCCGCCAGGTGTGGGCGTCGTAGTCGATCGCGCGCCGGGCCAGCTCGGACTTCAGGTCCGCCACCAACGTGGTGACGTAGATGTCCTCGGCCGCCTCCGGGTGGTACACGCTCACCCGCCGGTAGCGCGGCTGCCCGGCCTGCGCCGACCCGGCCGGATGGCGCGCGCCCTGCACGTAGTCGGCGATCAGCCTGGCCTGGGTGGCATTGCTCGGCGCGGCCTGGAAATACAGCGGAGACGCCTCGGCCAGTCCGTCGGCGGACAGCGTCGTCGCGACCACGGGCACGCCGAACTCGCCGAGTCTGCCGATCGCGCGGCGGGTCTCAGCATTGCTGCGGTCCAACCCGATCACGCCGAGCACCCCGGGATCGTCGGCGATCAGCCCGCGCAGCTGATGGTCGACCACCCACGTGGCGTGCTGCATGTCCGAGCCGCCGTTGGCCACGATCACCCGCAGCAGCGGCTCGGATTCGTCGGAGGCCAGCAGGGCACGACGCTGCTGCACCGCCAGCCCCGCCAGCTCCTCCACCTGCGCGTGCGGATAACGCACGTTGGTGTCGGTGTAGCTGAGCCCGGAGAAGTAGACCAGCGAAACCAGCGGCCTGCGCGGATTGTCCCGGCGCGCCACCGCGGCGCGGGCGTTGAGCCGGAACACCTCCCGCTGCATCGCGGCCAGCTCGGGATCGTCGGTGAACACCTGATCGGCGTTGTCGCTGTAGCCCACGCACTCCTCGCCGCGCAGCTGCACCGCGATCCCCGAGGTCCACGGCCAGTGCGCGCACGGTGCCCCGCGCAGCGGCGGCACATACACCAGCGCCGCCGCCACCAGCAGCGCCACCGGCACCAGCACCGACATCGCCACGAACCACCGCCGAGCGGCCAGCGGCGGCGCGGGCGGCACCGCCAGATGCGCGTACCCGGGGTCGCGCACCCGACCGTTCAGCGGATCGGGCAGGCGCACCCGCAGCGGCAGGAACCAGGCGTAGGATAGCCGGTTCGTGCGCATGTTCTCGATGTTGCGCAGCCAGCGCTGCAGCGGATCCGGCTCCTGCTCCGCGTACGGGCGATCGACCAGGCTCTCCAGGGTGTCCAGATGCGCCAGGTCCCCGACCCGGGCCAGGTCCCGCACCGGCGGCCGCGCGGGCGGGGTGTCCAGGCAGGCCAGTACGACCAGCGGATCGAACTGTCCGGTCTCGTTGCGGATGTCGTTGATCCAGCCGAGCAGGCGCGCGCCCGCGCTGCCCTCGGCCACCGGGCCGAGCAGCGCCACCGGATAGGCGGTGCGCCGCCAGCCGGACGGGCGCCAGATGTGCCGTCGATAGGCGTCGCGCAGATCCTCCAGGAAGGCGTGCACCAGCAGCTTCGCCAGCTGCTCCTCGTTCTCGTCGCTGCGCCGCGACGCGGTCAACCTGGTCGCGAAACCCAGGAAGGAGTCGGACAGCTCCGGAGCGAGGTAGCGCTGGTGCATGAACCAGCGCGTCACCTTCGACATGCCGGGGATACGCCCGCTGATCCACAACCACAGCCGCAGCACCGGCCACAACGCGAACACCGCGAACACCGTGCGCGACACGATGTCGCCCGCCGCCGCCTCGCCCGCGTCGGTGGCCGAGGCCGCCGGTGAACCGCTGCGCAGCAGGCGCGGCAACCGGGCCCGCAACTCCACCGCCGCCTCGGTCTCGTCACTGGTCACCCGCTGTCGGGTCAGCCAGTCGGCGGTGCGGTAGCGCGGGAACTTGATCGGGCCCATGGCCGTGTCGTCGGTCGAGAACCCCTCCACCAACCGTTGCAGGATCGGCAGGCAGTGGCCGGCGATCTCCTCGCCGGTGGCGTTGGGGTCCGGCGCCAGCGCGTCAGGCGGCAGGTCGGCGGCCGAAAGGTCCACCCGCGCACGGGGAGTCGCGCGCCGCCCGCCGGATTCTCCGAGCCACCGGTAGATCTCGACCAGCAGCGGCCCGGTGGCCGGGGTACCGACCAGCCCGACGATCGGACGCGGCAACGGCCGCCTGCGCCGGATCATGGTGCGCAGGACGCGGGGCCTGGCGTCCGGGACGTTCAGCGCGCGCACCAGTTCGAGCAGCTTGCCGATGTCGTTCGCCTCGGGCACTCGACGGCCTCCCCCGGAAATGTGTCTGGCGGGCGGGACCGCGATCCCGCGCGTAGGGGGACTGTACCGGGCGCGCTTCCGCGAGGACAGCCGGATCGGCCCGGACGTCACTGGGCCGTAATGCTTTCCGCGTCCTCAGAAGCCCAGCTTGCCCAGCTGTTTCGGGTCGCGCTGCCAGTCCTTGGCGACCTTCACGTGCAGGTGCAGATAGATCCGCACACCCAGGATGTGCTCGATCTGCTTGCGGGCGTTGGTGCCCACCTCTTTCAACCGCGATCCGCCCTTGCCGATGACGATGGCCTTCTGACTCGGCCGCTCCACATACAGCAAGGCGTGCACGTCGAGCATGTCGGGGTTCTCCTCGCGCGGGAGCACCTCCTCGATCACCACCGCCAGCGAATGCGGCAGCTCGTCGCGCACACCCTCGAGCGCGGCCTCGCGGATCAGCTCGGCCATGAGCGTCTCCTCGGGCTCGTCGGTGAGCTCCCCGTCGGGGTAGAACGCCGGGCCCTCGGGCATCTTCGCCGCGATCACGTCGACCAGCACCTCGACCTGCTCGCCCCGCACCGCCGACACCGGCACCACCTCGGCCTGCGGGCCCAGCAGCTCCGAGACCGCGAGCAGCTGCTCGGCGACCTGCTGTCGGCCCACCTTGTCGATCTTGGTGACCACGCCGAGCAGCGTCGTCTTCGGCGCCATCTGCTTGACCTGCTGCACGATCCACCGGTCGCCCGGGCCGATCTTCTCGTCGGCCGGGATGCAGATCGCGATCACGTCGACCTCGGAATAGGTGTCGCGCACCAGGTCGTTGAGCCGCTGGCCGAGCAGCGTGCGCGGCCGGTGCAGGCCCGGGGTGTCGACCAGGATGAGCTGCGCGTGCTCGCGGTGCACGATGCCGCGGATGGTGTGGCGGGTCGTCTGCGGGCGCGAGGAGGTGATCGCGATCTTCGCACCGACCAGCGCATTGGTCAGCGTCGACTTGCCGGTGTTCGGCCTGCCGACGAAACAGACGAAACCGGAACGGAATCCGGCGTCCGCGCCCCGCTCAGCCACCCTGCACCTCGGCGCCTGCCGCGTCGTCGACGATGTCGAAGACCGCGCCCGCCTTGTCGGTGAAGATGATCCTGGCCGCGCCGGACACCTCACGCACCGCCGTCACGCCGGGGTCGGAGAACTTGCCGCCCACCACCACCGCCGCCTCGAATCCCTCGGCGCCACTGGAGATCGCGGCCGCGACCGCGGCCTGCAGCGCGGTCAGGCGCAGCGCGGCGAGATCCACCTCGCCCGCCGCGTAGGTGCGGCCGTCGGTGTCGCGCACCGCCGCGCCCGCGGTACCGCCGGTGCGGCCCAGCGCACCACGGGCCAGCACCACCAGCTTGGTGTCCTCGGCGTCCAGTTCGGTCATTCGGTGTCTCCGTCCTCGTTCGTTTCCGCGGGCACATCCCGCTGCGAGCCGTTGCCCTTGCGGCGGCCGTTGGTCCTGGCCGCGGCCTCGACGATCTCGGGCGGCTCCTCGGCCTTGCGCACCAGCACGGTGTGCACCCGCATCCGGCCGCGCGCATCGGGTCCGCCCTCACCGCGCAGCACCAGCCCGTACGCCTCGACCTTGGAGCCGGGCAGCGGCACCCGGCCCAGTTCGTGGGCGAGCAGCCCGCCCACGGTGTCGACGTCCTCGTCCTCGATCTCCATGCCGTAGAGCTCCCCGAGATCCTCCACCGACAGCCGGGCCGACACCCGGTAGCTGCCGTCCCCCAGATCCTCCACCGGCGCGATCTCGTCGGTGTCGTATTCGTCGGCGATCTCGCCGACGATCTCCTCGAGCACGTCCTCGATGGTGACCAGGCCCGCGATGCCGCCGTACTCGTCCACCAGCAGGGCCATGTGGTTGCGCCGGCGCTGCATCTCGTCCAGCAGCGCGTCCAGCGGCTTGGAGTCGGGCATGAACACCGCCGGGCGCATCACCTCGCGCACCCGCACCTGCCTGCCGCGATCGGCGTAGGGCACCAGATCCTTGAGGTAGACCACGCCGAGGATGTCGTCGACGTTCTCGCCGATCACCGGAATACGGGAGTGCCCCGAGCGCACCGCCAGCGACAGCGCCTGCGCCGCGGTCTTGTCCGCCTCGATCCACACCATCTCGGTGCGCGGCACCATCACCGCCCTGGCCGCGGTGTCGCCGAGTTCGAAGACCGACTGGATCATCCGGCGTTCCTCGTCGGCGACCACCCCGCGCTCGCTCGCCATCTCCACGACCTCGCGCAGCTCGATCTCCGAGGCGAACGGGCCGTTGCGGAAGCCCTTACCGGGGGTGATGGCGTTACCGAGCAGGATCAACAGCCTGCTGATGGGGCCGAGCAGCGCACCGATCACCTGGAGCGGCACCGCGGCGGCCAGCGCCAGCGAATAGGCGTGCTGGCGGCCGAGGGTGCGCGGGCCGACACCGATCACCACGTAGTCGACGAGCACCATGATCGCGGCGGTGACCAGCAACGCCACGGTGTCGGACCAGATGTCCATCAGGGCCGCGGCCAGCAGCACGGTGGCGCCGATCTCGCACGAGATCCGCAGCAGCACCATGAGGTTCACGTAGCGGGCGCGGTCGGCCACGATCTGGCTCAGCCGCACGGCGCCGGGACGGTCGGCGCGCACCATGTCGCCCAGGCGGGCCAGTGAGATGGTGTTGAGCGCGGAGTCGATGCCGGCGAAGAGTCCGCCGATCGGCACCAGCAGCACCGCGAGCAGGATGAGGGTCGGTGAACTCACGCCGGGCCCAGCGCGTCACCCGGCGCGGTGAATCCCGCCTTGCCGAGCAGCCGGGCGTCGCGCTCGGCGAGTTCGGCGCGGCGGCGTGCCTCGCGCAGACTCTCGTACCATTCCTCGAGCAGCCGCGCCTGCAGCGCGAACATCTCCTTCTCCTCCTCCGGCTCGGCGTGGTCGTAGCCGAGCAGGTGCAGGACGCCGTGCACGGTGAGCAGGGCGAGTTCGTGTTCGAGCGAATGCCCGGCCTTGTGCGCCTGGTCGGCGGCGAACTCCGGACACAGCACGATGTCGCCGAGCATCGACGGGCCCGGCTCCGGGCTGTCCGGGCGGCCGCCGGGCTCGAGCTCGTCCATCGGAAACGACATCACGTCGGTCGGCCCGGGCAGATCCATCCACCGCATGTGCAGATCGGCCATGGTGTCGAGATCCACCAGCACCATCGACAGTTCCGCGGCCGGATGCACGTCCATCCGGCCGATGACGAACCGCGCGACGCTGACCAGGTCTTCTTCGGGTACGTCGATCCCCGACTCGTTGGCGATCTCGATGCTCACGTGAACAGGGTATTCGGTGCGGCCGGTCCGGGTCCGCCCGGCTCGCGGGCCGGGGGCGGACGCCGGGCGGCATCGATCAGCGGCGCTCGCGCCCCGCGGCCCGCCGCTGCGCGCGGTTGCCCGGATAGTGCGGCCCGACCTGCGGGCGACTGGTCGCCTCGAAGCGGTCGTAGGCATCGACGATGTCGGACACCAGCCGGTGCCGCACCACGTCGCTGCTGGTGAGTTCGGCGAAGTGGATGTCCTCGATCTCGGTGAGGATCTCCGTCGCCGCCCGCAAGCCCGACCGCGCCCCGCTGGGCAGATCGACCTGCGTGACGTCACCGGTGACCACGATCTTCGAGCCGAACCCCAACCGCGTCAGGAACATCTTCATCTGCTCGGCCGTGGTGTTCTGCGCCTCGTCCAGAATGATGAAGGAGTCATTGAGGGTGTTGTGGGTCAGCAGGAAGTCCTCGGTGACGTACAGCGAGTCCGGTGCGGCCACGCGAATGCACACGGCTTCCTCGGTGCCGACCTCTTCGATGGTGTCGATGAAGCGCATCGGCCGCCCGGCACCGTACCGGGCGTACTTCTCGGCCTTCCGTGCCAGGCGGAACGGCGCGATGCCCTCGGGCAGGCGAATGTCCAGGCAGTGCGCGTCGTAGCGATGGTGAACGGCACGCCCGCGCGCCGTACCGGGCTCGCGCCGGTCTGCAGGGCGGATGCGCGTGTTCACGATGCCGCCGAGCGATTGGACGAGGAACACCACGTCGTCACGCAGTTGTTCCGAGACCGTCGTGAACTGGACGCGGCAGGTTCGCCCCGCCTGCGTCACCGGGCCGCCGTCGGCGTCCAACAGGCCCTGCAGCACGCCCAGCCGAACCACCGCGCTGTTGTAGAGGTAGTCGGCGGGGACGAATTTCGTGTTCGACCGCGACCCGTCCAGTCCGAGCTCGCGCATGACCGTGGTCACCGGGTTCGCGATGGTGACGCTGTCGCCCGCCGCCTTGACGCGGTTGATGACGTAATCGGGACCGGACTTGTGGCGAAGTACCACGCCCGGAATCGCCTGTTCGAGGGCACGGGCCAGCTCCGGGTCTTCGGTTGCGAAGGCCGGGGTGGTCGTCCCGGTGAGACAGCCGTCGCCCAGCAGCAGACCGAGCGCGTAGGGGTCCATCGGCACCGGGCGTGCCGGGAAGTCGACCGGGGCACTCAGCAACGGCAATTCGTAGCGGTGGTGGTGCGCCGCCCGCAGGTTGCCGATCATCTCCTTCGTCTGGAGCACGCGGGCGGGCTTGCCGCGGCGTCGATCATCGCGCGTGTACACCGACCACAGGTGATCTCCCGAGGCCAGCGTCGAGGCGCCGTCCTGGGTGGTGACCCGGTAGATCTCCTTGAAGCCCTGCGGGTAGACACCGAGGACCTCGGTGGGGCGGCCGTTCGATCCGATGACCTGGTCGCCCACCAGGAGGTCGCCGATCGGCCGGAAGCCGGAGGGCGTGAGTACCCTGGTGTGCAGCGGCTGCGCGCGACCACGCATGTACGCCAGGGGGGCGACTTCGATGACGCCGGCGGCCATGAGCTTGGGGATGGCCTCGGGGTCCATCATGTCGTGCAGGGCGTCGTAGAGGGGGCGCAGGTAGGGGTCGATCTTCTCGTTGAGCGTGCCGGGCAGGAAGCCGAGGCGCTCGCCCGCCTCGACCGCCGGGCGGGTGAGGATGATCCGGTTGACCTGCTTGGATTGCAGCGCCTGCACGGCCTTCGCCATCGCCAGGTAGGTCTTGCCGGTGCCCGCGGGGCCGATACCGAACACGATGGTGTTGGCGTCGATGGCGTCGACGTACCGCTTCTGGTTCAGCGTCTTGGGCCGGATGGTCTTGCCGCGCCGGGACAGGATGTCCAGGCTCAGTACCTCGGCGGGCGACTCGGAGGAGCCCTCGGTGAGCATGGACACCGTGTGCCGCACGGCCTCGGGCGTGATCACCCGGTTGCGGCCGGTGAGCGCGACGAGCTGCTCGATGACCCGCTCGGCCAGCGCGACCTCGGCCGCCTTGCCGGTGAGGGTGACCGAATTGCCGCGAACGTGGATGTCGGCGGCGAGGAGGCGTTCGAGTTCGCGCAGGTTCTCGTCGGCGGAGCCGAGGAACGGGAAAACGGATTCGGGGGCGAGCTCGATGCTGGAACGGACGGTCCGTGCTGCGGGGCCCGTACCATCGCCTGCACCGATGCCGGTCACGGGGTTGGTCGGGTCGCCGATCTCACCATGGGTTCGCAAAAGTGATTAAGCCCGCTTTCCGGTCTCGACAGTAGTTCCGCGCCGAACAGCGACCCGAGAAACCGGCTCCGACGAGCGGCTTCGAGAACTGTTCACCGATACTCGAAGTTTAACGCGGCCCACCGACACCCGACAGGGATTATCCGGGCGGTGCCGGTCACGGCCGGGTCGACGCCGCGCCCAGCCCGCCCACCGCTCGCGGCACCTCCGGGTGGACTACCGACCGATCCCCAGCGCCCGTGCCGCGCGCGCCATGAGCTGGGACATACGCGCGGGGAACGAATCGGGCGCGGGCACCGTCACCGGCCGCACCCGGCCGTTGTGGATCGCGGCGATCTTCCAGCCCGCGCCGGTGCGCAACACGACCAGCGTCTGGCGCGACAGCCTGCGTTTCGGGAGCCGGGAGCGCCACGGCATCAGCACCGACCCCGTGCCGTGCGCGACGGCGACGTCGTCGGTCACGTACCGGATCGATTCGAGGTCGCCGACCAAGGCCGATCCGGCCAGCACACCGCGGAAGAGCTGGTCGTGATTGCGCTGGTGGGTCGCGCGGCCGCGGGCCAGCGTGCCGTCGTAGGACACGTAGTCGGAGTCCTCGGTGAACAGTGCGCCGAACGCGTCCGCGTCATTGGCAGTCCAGGCACGCAACATGTCGTGGAACAGCGCTCCGATCGCGGCGTCGTCGGAGGCGCGGTCGAGGCTGGCGTCGGTGTGCATCGGTATCTCCTGCTATTATTCGATGATCGAACAATACACTAGCAGAAAGTTTCGAATGTCGAAAGATCATCTGATCGCCGAGATCGGCAGGCAACTCCGCCTCCTGCAACGCAGCTTCGACACCTTCGACGAGGCGGCGGCGGCGCATCTGCGGCTGAACCGCACCGATCTGCGTTGCCTGGACGTGGTGTCGGGATCGGACTCGTCGACTCCGGGGGAACTGGCCAAGGAGCTGAAGCTCAGCCCGGCCGCCACGACCACCGTGATCGACCGGTTGGTGCGGGCCGGGCTCGTGACGCGGGCGCCGGACCCGGCCAACCGTCGCAGGGTGTTGGTCGCGCCCACCGACGCCGCCCGTGCGGCCGCCACGGAGATCTTCGAGCCGGTGGCGGTCGCGGGCGCCGAGGCGCTGGCGCGTTACGACACCGACCAGCTCGCGGTCGTGCTCGACTTCCTGCACACCGCCCTGGACGTCCACCACGACCAGACGATGCGCCTGGTCGCACGGCAGGCGCCACCCGGCGCCGACGACACCCGGCAATGACACCGACCGGACGCGAGTGTCGTCGCGCCGCAAAGCCTCGGGCGGTCCGCCGAGCAGTCCACCCGCCGACCCGCCCTCACCAGCGCGGGGTCAGCGCTCCCAGTGCGCCGAGGGCGACCGCCGCGGCGGTGGAGGTGCGCAGGACGGTCGGCCCGAGCAGCGTGACCTGAGCGCCCGCCGCGGCCAACGCGTCGAGTTCGCCGTCGTCGAGGCCGCCCTCCGGGCCGACGATCAACACCACCCGCGACGCCCCGGCGAAGGACAGCTCGGTGAACTTCGCGGTGCCGGACTCGTGCAACGCCGCCACCACCGCGCCCTCGGCCCGCACGCCGCGCACCAGGTCGAGCACGTCGCGGGTGCGATGCAGGTCGGCGACCTCGGGAATGTAGGCGCGGCGGGACTGCCGCGCCGCCGAACGCGCCGCCGAACGCCACTTCTCGACCCCCTTGGCGGCCTTGCCCTCCCAGTTCGCCACGCACCGGGCAGCCTGCCACGGCACGATCGCGTCGGCACCCGCCTCGGTCATAAGGTCGACGGCCAGTTCCGAGCGGTCCGATTTCGGCAGTGCCTGCACGACGGTGACCTCCGGTGCCGGCCGCGGCGCGACGGTGCGCTCCAGCACCCGCAGTTCCAGCCGATCGCGCTGGGCGGCAACCACTTCGGAGGCGGCCAGCAGGCCGCGCCCGTCCGACAGGGTGATCGGCTCGCCGACCCGGGTGCGGCGCACGGTCGCGGCGTGCCGCCCCTCGGGGCCGTCCAGCACCGCCACCCGGCCGGGCTCGGGAATGTCGTCCAGGTAGAAGACCGTGGCGGCCAACGGATCAGCGTCCGCTGAACGAGGCCCGCAGCCGGGCGAACAGGCCGCTGTTGTGCTCGGACTGCGCCGACATCACCTCGGCACGGTCGCGGTCGCGCAGCGCCTTGTACTTGCGCAGCAGGTCGGTCTGCTTGCCGTCCAGCTTGGTGGGGATGACGATGTCCAGGTGCGCGAGCAGGTCGCCGCGCACACCGGAACGCAGCTTCGGCATGCCGTGCCCGCGCAGCACCGACACCTCGCCGGGCTGCGTGCCCGGCGGGATGGTCAGTTCGGTGGGGCCGTCGAGGATGGTGTCGATGACGACGGTGGTGCCCAGTGCCGCGTCGACCATCGGCACCCGGATGGTGCAGTGCAGGTCGTCGCCGTCGCGGACGAACACGTCGTGCGGCTGCTCGACGATCTCCACGTACAGGTCACCGGGCGGGCCGCCGCCGGGGCCGACCTCGCCCTGCGCCGCCAGCCGCACCCGCATGCCGTTGGCGACACCGGCGGGGATCGGCGCGGCGATCTCGCGCCGCGCCCGCACCCGGCCGTCGCCGCCGCACTTGTGGCAGGGATCGGGGATGGTCTCCCCGGCGCCGCGACAGGTGGGGCAGGGCCGGGAGGTGAGCACCTGGCCGAGGAAGGAGCGCTGCACCGACTGCACTTCGCCCGCGCCGCCGCAGGTCTCGCAGCGGACCGGCTTGGAGTTGCCGTGGGTGCCGGAGCCGTGACACGCGTCGCAGAGCACCGCGGTGTCGACGGTGAGGTGCTTGGTGACGCCGACCGCGCACTCGGCGAGGCTGAGCCGGGTCCGCAGCAGCGAATCCGCGCCGGGCTGCACGCGGCCGCGCGGCTTGCGCTGCCCGCCGCCCGCGCCGCTCATCCCGCCGAAGAACGCCTCGAACACGTCGCCGAGGCCGCCGAAGCCGGCACCGGAGAAGCCGCCGGCGCCGCCGCCGGACTCGAGCGGGTCGCCGCCCATGTCGACGATCCGGCGCTTCTCCGGATCGGAGAGCACCTCGTAGGCGGTCGACACTTCCTTGAACCTGGCCTGCGCCGCCTCATCCGGGTTGACATCCGGATGGAGCTCGCGCGCCAGCTTCCGGTAGGCGCGCTTGATCTCCTGGTCGGTCGCGTTCCTCGCGACGCCGAGCAGTCCGTAGTAGTCCCGTGCCACTTGAGTTCTCTAGTCCTTGGGTCGCTGTCACTCGCTGCCCCCACCGAATGCCGGTAGCAGCATAAGTCGGATGCACTCAACTTTATCCGGCCAGGAGTTCGAGCGTAGCAGCGCCGTGGGCGGGCACCGGTCTCAGCGCTCGGCCAGGACCTCGCCGATGTAGCGCGCCACCGTCGCCACCGAGGCGATGGTGCCCGGGTAGTCCATCCGGGTGGGCCCGAGCACGCCCATGCCGCCCAGCACCGAGCCGGACACGCCGTAGCCGGTGGTCACGACCGAGGCGCTGCGCATCTCCTCGACCTGGGTCTCCTCGCCGATCCGCACCGTCACGGTGCCCGGCCGCTGCGCCGCGGCCAGCAGCTTGAGCACCACGACCTGTTCCTCGAGCGCCTCGAGCACCTGCCGCAGGGAGCCGGGCAGGCCGAAGTCGGCGGCGTTGCGCGTCAGGTTCGCGGTGCCGCCGAGCACCAGCCGCTCCTCGGGATGCTCGACGAGGGTCTCCACCAGCACGGTGGACACCCGGATCAGGACGTCGCGCAGCTGTTGCGGCGCGCTCTCCGGCAGTTCGGCGACCGCGGCGGAGGCGGCGGCGAGCCGCTTGCCGTCCATGGCCGCGCCGAGCAGCGCGCGCAGGGCCGACAGGTCGTCGTCGTCGACCACCGCGCCCAGTTCCACGATCCGCTGATCGACCCGTCCGGTATCGGTGATGACCACCAGCAGCAGCCGCGCCGGGTTGAGCGCCACCACCTCGATGTGGCGCACCGTCGAGGCCGACACCGTCGGATACTGCACGACCGCGACCTGTCTGGTCAGCTGGGCGAGCAGGCGGACACCGCGGCGCAGCACGTCGTCGAGGTCGACACCGGATTCGAGGAACTGCAGGATCGCCCGGCGCTCGGCCGCCGAGAGCGGCTTCACCTCCGAGATCCGGTCCACGAACTGCCGGTAGCCCTTGTCCGTCGGGATCCGGCCGGAACTGGTGTGTGGCTGGGTGATGTACCCCTCGGCCTCCAGCACCGCCATGTCGTTGCGGACCGTCGCGCTGGACACACCAAGGTTGTGCCGTTCGACCAACGTCTTGGAACCGATCGGCTCCTTGGTCGCCACATAGTCCGCGACGATCGCGCGAAGGACCTCGAAGCGCCGATCCTCGGTGCTCGACGACATCGGCCCCACCTCCTCGCTCCTGTAAGTACGTCGCAGGCCCGCCGACGTACCGAGCCCGCGACGACTCACCGCGGTGACCCGGTCGTCTGAGTATCCAGTCTAATTGCCCGCACGCCAATTGCCCGGCGACGCGGGCGTACCGGTGATACCCCGGATCAGCCCCTCCCCGTGGTGAGTTGGGTCACTGTCCGGCGAGCTTGCCCGCCTGCGCGTCCAGCCCCAGCATCGCCAGCAGCGATTCGCAGTCCGCCGCGTCCTGCGCGTGCCCGGCGACCGTCCGGGCCGCCACCGCCCGCTTCTGCGCCAACGCCACCTTCTCGGCCGCGCGCATCTCGGCGAATTCGTACTGCTCGGGCACCAGTTGTGCGCGTCGTGTCTCGGCCAATGCGACTCCTCAGGGTTGCCCGGAGCCTACCTGGTCACCAGCCCAGGGCAATACCTGACAATCGATCGTCCGGGCTCACTCCACCAGCCGGCGGACGACGGCGTCGGCGAGGAGGCGGCCGCGGTCGGTGAGGACGAGGTGGGTGGGGGTGCGGGTGGCCAGGCCGTCGGCGACGACGCGGTCGAGGGCGGGGGCGGCGGCGGGGGCGAGGTCGGCCAGGGGCAGGCCGGTGCGCAGGCGGACGGTGAGCATGACCCGCTCGAGGTAGCGCTCGTCGTCGGTGAGGGCTTCCCACCCTGCGGCGGGCAGGCCGCCGCGGGCGACCCGCTCGGCGTAACGGGCGGGGTGTTTGACGTTCCACCAGCGCACGCCGCCGAGGTGGCTGTGCGCGCCGGGGCCCGCGCCGAGCCAGTCGCCGCCGTCCCAGTACCCGAGGTTGTGCCGGCAGCGGGCGGATTCGGTTGCCGCCCAGTTGGATACCTCGTACCACGTCAGCCCGGCGGCGGTGAGCCTGCGGTCGATGCGCTCGTAGCGGGCGGCCAGCACGTCCTCGTCGGGGGCGGGCAGTTCCCCGCGCCGGACCCGCCGGGCCAGCGCGGTGCCGTCCTCCACGATCAGCGAGTAGGCCGAGACGTGATCGACGCCCGCGGCCAGCACGGCGTCGAGGGTGGCGTCGAGGTCGGCGTCGGTCTCGCCGGGGGTGCCGTAGATGAGGTCGAGATTGACGTGCTCGAAGCCGGCCGCCCGCGCCTCCCGCGCCGCGGCGACCGCGCGGCCGGGGGTGTGTGTGCGGTCGAGCACGGCCAGCACGTGCTGTGCCGCGGACTGCATGCCGAGCGAGATCCGGGTGTAGCCGGCCTCGCGGAGCCGCTCGAAGAACCGCGGCGAGGTCGACTCGGGATTGGACTCGGTGGTGATCTCGGCGTCGGCGGCGACGGTGAAGTTCGCCCGCACGGCGTCGAGCACCTCGGCCAGCCCCTCGCCGCCGAGCAACGAGGGCGTGCCGCCGCCGACGAACACGGTGGCGACCGGCGGGACGGGGCTCGGCAGCCGCGCGAACTGCGCTGCCGCCGTGGCGAGTTCACCGCGCAGCGCCGCCAGCCAGGACTGCGGCGAGGCCGAGGTGCCCAGTTCGCCCGCGGTGTAGGTGTTGAAGTCGCAATACCCGCAGCGAGTGGCGCAGAACGGCACGTGGACGTAGATGCCGAACGGCCCGCCGCCGAAATCGCGCAGCGCGGGCGCGTCGGCGTCGGGCTGCGTCGGGGATGCGGCGACCGGACTCACCCCTCCAGTGTGCCCGGCCCCGCGCACCGGGCCCGCGCGCGGTCGCACGCCGGTGAACGCGGTCACTCCGCGACGACCGGCGTGTTCTGGTTGGCGGTGAGCAACCAGCGCCCGTCCTCCTTGGTGAGCACGTACATCGGCGTCCCCGCGCTCGCCGGCGCGCCGTCGGCGTCGAAGTAGCGTTGGCGCACCTTCACCGCGGCCACGTCCGGGCGCAGGAACAGCACCCGCTCGATCTCGTAGGTGGCCGATCCGTGTGCGGTGGCGCCGGGTAGCACTCGCGCGGTGAATTCGGCGATCGCGTCGCGGCCGAACAGCCGCTTGCCGTGCCCGGTGGTCCAGATGGCGTCGGGGCGGAACTGCCCGACGAACGCGCCGACGTCCTCGGCGGCCTGGGCCCGGTCCACGGCCGCCACCACCTCGCGCAGGGCGGCGAGTTCGGCGTCGGGGTCGGCGGGCAGGTACTGCGGCAGGTTCGCGTCGATGATCATGTCCTCAGCGTGCAACCTCGAGCGGGCTCGAGGTCAACGGCCGCCGGGCGAAACGGACAGATCCCCTCCGCGGCGCGGCGGCGGACCTATGACGGCCGTCACACTCGAGCCGTTGAATCCAGGGGATTTCCCGCGATTTCACGGAAAATGCTGGTACCGGGGTTAGAACGGGCCACCGTACATGGCACAATGGGCGTCATGCGCGCATCAGGAGTTCGACTTGTGGCCCGTCGCCACGTCGACTACAAGCGCGTCTGCAGCGCCCGCTGTCTGCCCGGTTCGCACCGGTAGAGCAGCGACGCGTCACGTCCCCGGGTCTCGAACGATCCGTCCGAGCGCAGCCTGTCGCTGATACCGCGGCGCGGGTCAGCCCCTCGCGCCCTCAGCACGGATGTACCACCCACCCAGCAGGAGCGACCCCCATGACGTCGAGCACCGACGCCGGTCCCACCGTTCAGTCCAAGCCCACGCGTGCCCGTACCGGCAAGCCGGTGCGCCGCAAGTCCGAGGGCCAGTGGGCGCTCGGCTACCGCGAGCCGCTGAACCCCAACGAACAGAACAAGAAGGACGACAACCCGCTCAACGTCCGCGCCCGGATCGAGAACATCTACGCGGTCAACGGCTTCGACAGTATCGACAAGAGCGACCTGCGCGGCCGGTTCCGCTGGTGGGGTCTCTACACCCAGCGCGAGCAGGGCTACGACGGCACCTTCACCGGTGACGAGAACATCGATCTGCTCGAGGCGAAGTACTTCATGATGCGGGTGCGCTGCGACGGCGGCGCCCTGAACGTCGCGCAGTTGCGCACCCTCGGCGGCATCTCCACCGAGTTCGCCCGGGATACAGCGGACCTGTCGGATCGGGAGAACCTGCAGTACCACTGGATCGAGATCGAGAACGTGCCGGAGATCTGGCGGCGGCTCGAGGAGGTCGGCCTGCAGACCACCGAGGCCTGTGGCGACTGCCCGCGCGTGGTGCTCGGTTCGCCGCTGGCCGGTGAATCCCTCGACGAGGTGATCGACCCGACCCCGGCGATCCAGGAGATCGTGCGCCGCTACATCGGCGACAAGCGCTACTCGAACCTGCCGCGCAAGTTCAAGACCGCCATCTCCGGCCAGCAGGACGTGGTGCACGAGATCAACGACGTCGCCTTCGTCGGCGTGGTGCATCCCGAGCACGGCCCCGGCCTGGATCTGTGGGTGGGCGGTGGCCTGTCCACGAATCCGATGCTGGCCCAGCGGGTCGGCGCGTGGGTGCCGCTGGACGAGGTGCCCGACGTGTGGGAGGCCGTCGTGGCGCTCTACCGCGACTACGGCTACCGCCGCCTGCGCACCAAGGCCCGCCTGAAGTTCCTGATCAAGGACTGGGGCGTGGAGAAGTTCCGCGAGGTGCTCGAGGAGAAGTACCTGAAGCGCAAGCTGATCGACGGGCCCGCGCCGGAGAAGCCGGTCCGCCCGATCGACCACGTTGGCGTGCAGCGGCTGCGCAACGGCCTCAACGCCGTGGGCTTCTCTCCCATCGCCGGCCGCGTGTCCGGCACCGTGCTCACCGAGGTCGCCGACGCGGTCGAGCGCATCGGCTCCGACCGCATCCGCTTCACCCCGTACCAGAAGCTGATCGTGCTCGACGTCGCCGACGACAAGGTCGAACAGCTCATCGCCGAGCTCGAACCGCTCGGCCTGCAGGCCCGCCCGTCGGCGTGGCGGCGAAACCTGCTGGCCTGCAGCGGCATCGAGTTCTGCAAGCTGTCGTTCGTGGAGACCCGCAAGCGCTCCCAGGTGCTCGCCCCCGAGCTGGAGCAGCGCCTGGCCGACATCAACGCCGAGCTGGACGTGCCGATCACGGTGAACATCAACGGCTGCCCGAACTCGTGCGGCCGCTCGCAGATCGCCGACATCGGGTTCAAGGGCCAGCTGGTCGACGACGGCAACGGGAATCAGGTCGAGGGCTTCCAGGTTCATCTGGGTGGCAGCCTCGGGCTGGACAGCGGCTTCGGCCGGAAACTGCGCCAGCACAAGGTGACCAGCGCCGAACTCGGCGACTACATCGAGCGCGTCGTGCGCAACTTCGTCAAGAACCGCGACGGCGGTGAGCGGTTCGCTCAGTGGGCCGTCCGCGCCGACGAGGCCGACCTGCGCTGAGGCGCGGACACCGATTCAGTGGTGACGGGAGATCAACTGTGACAACCCAACTCGCGGAGAAGCTGGCCGAGGACGAGCTGCGGGCCATCGCCGAGCGCGGGGCGGCCGAGCTCGGCCCCGACGCCTCGGCGCAGGACCTGCTGCGCTGGACCGACGAGACCTTCGGCACCGGCTACATCGTCGCCTCGAACATGCAGGACGGCGTGCTGGTACATCTGGCCGCCCAGGTCCGGGCCGGGGTGGACGTGCTCTTTCTGGACACCGGCTACCACTTCGCCGAGACGATCGGCACCCGCGACGCCGTGGAGGCGGTGTACGGGGTGAACGTGGTGAACGTGCGCCCGGAGCAGTCGGTGGACGAGCAGGACCGGCTGCTCGGCAAGGATCTGTTCGCCCGCGACCCCAACGAGTGCTGCCGGTTGCGCAAGGTGGTGCCGTTGCAGCGCGCGCTGGCCGGCTACAACGCCTGGGTCACCGGCATCCGCCGGGTGGAGGCGCCGACCCGCGCGAACGCGCCGCTGATCACCTTCGACGAAGCCTTCGGCCTGGTGAAGATCAACCCGATCGCACCGTGGTCGGACGAGGACATGGACAGCTACATCGCCGCGCACGGCATCCTCGTCAATCCCCTGGTGGAGGAGGGTTATCCGTCCATCGGCTGCGCACCGTGCACACGGAAGCCGGAGCCGGGATCCGATCCGCGAAGCGGCCGTTGGGCCGGCCTCGCCAAGACCGAATGCGGGTTGCACCAGTCATGAACGACACCACGATCACCACCGAGACCGCCGAGCGTTCCCTCGGCATCAGCGATTTCGACACCCTCGCCGCGCTCGAGTCCGAGGCCATCCACATCTTCCGTGAGGTCGCGGGCGAGTTCGAGCGGCCGGTGATCCTGTTCTCCGGCGGCAAGGACTCCACGGTGCTGCTGCACGTGGCGCTCAAGGCGTTCTGGCCCGCGCCGCTGCCGTTCGCGCTGCTGCACGTCGACACCGGGCACAACCTGCCCGAGGTGCTGGAGTTCCGGGACAAGGTCGTCGAGAAGTACGGCCTGCGGCTCCATGTCGCCAGTGTCGAGGAGTACCTGGCCGACGGCCGGCTCACCGAGCGACCCGACGGCATCCGCAACCCGCTGCAGACCGTGCCGCTGCTGGACGCCATCTCCGAGAACCGTTTCGACGCGGTGTTCGGCGGCGGCCGCCGCGACGAGGAGCGCTCGCGGGCCAAGGAGCGGATCTTCTCGCTGCGCAACGCCTTCGGCCAGTGGGACCCCAAGCGGCAGCGCCCGGAGCTGTGGAACCTCTACAACGGCCGCCACGCCCCGGGCGAGCACGTGCGCGTGTTCCCGCTGAGCAACTGGACCGAGCTCGACATCTGGCGCTACATCACCCGCGAGAACGTCGACCTGGCCAGCATCTACTACGCCCACCAGCGCCCGGTCTACCAGCGCGACGGCATGTGGATGACCCCCGGCGTGTGGGGCGGTCCGCGCGAGGGCGAGGTGCTCGAGACCCGCTCGGTGCGTTACCGCACCGTCGGCGACGGCTCCACCACCGGCGCGATCCTGTCCGAGGCCGCGACCAACGAGGCGATCCTGGCCGAGGTCGCCGCCTCGCGACTCACCGAACGGGGCGCCACCCGCGGCGACGACCGGGTGTCGGAGGCCGCGATGGAAGACCGCAAGCGAGAGGGTTACTTCTGATGTCCGTTCAGCCGATCACCGCCGAGCGGAACGTGCGCACCGAGCCGCCGACCCAGCTGCTGCGGCTGGCCACCGCCGGTTCCGTCGACGACGGCAAGTCCACCCTGGTGGGCAGGCTGCTCTTCGACACCAAGTCGGTGCTGGCCGACCAGATCGACGCCGTGACCCGCGCGTCGGTGGACAAGGGCCTGGCCACGCCGGATCTCTCGCTGCTGGTCGACGGCCTGCGGGCCGAGCGGGAACAGGGCATCACCATCGATGTGGCCTACCGCTACTTCGCCACGCCCAAGCGCTCGTTCGTGCTCGCCGACACCCCCGGGCACGTCCAGTACACCCGCAACACCGTCTCCGGCGCGTCGACGGCTCAGCTGGTGATCCTGCTGGTCGACGCGCGCAAGGGCGTCATCGAGCAGACCCGCCGCCACGCCGCCGTGCTGGCCCTGCTCGGTGTGCCGAAGCTGGTGCTCGCGGTGAACAAGATCGACTTGGTCGAGGACGCGGCCGAGGTGTTCGCCCGCATCTCCGCGGAGTTCAACGAACTCACCAGCCGGTTGGGCTGGGCCGACGAGGACGTGCTGGAGATCCCGGTCTCGGCGCTGCACGGCGACAACATCGCCGGCCGTTCCGACAACACCCCCTACTACGACGGCCCCTCGCTCATCGAGCACCTGGAGTCGGTGCCGGTGGACGCCGACAGCACCGGCGCCCACTCGATCGGGCTGCGCTTCCCGGTGCAGTACGTGATCAGGCCGCGCACCGCCGAGTACCCGGACTATCGCGGATATGCCGGGCAGATCGCCGCCGGGTCGGTCGCGCCGGGTGACGAGATCGTGGTGCTGCCCTCGGGCGTGCGCACCACCGTCGAGCGCATCGACACCCCCGACGGCGAGCTGGCGGTCGCGCAGACCGGACGCAGCGTGACGCTGATCCTGTCCGACGAGGTCGACATCTCCCGTGGCGACCTGATCGCCTCGGTGGACGACGCGCCCGAGCCGCTGGACACCTTCGACGCCACCGTCTGCTGGCTGGGTGACAAGCCGCTGCGTCCCGGCGCCCGGCTGCTGCTCAAGCACGGCACCCGCACCACCCAGGCCATCGTCGGCGCGCTCATCGAACGCTTCGACGAGCAGCGCCTGGCGGCGCAGGAGAGCCCGGAGGCCTTGGAGCTCAACGACATCGGCCGGATCTCGGTGCGGGTCGCCGAGCCGATCCCGGCCGACGACTACCGGGTCAACCGGCACACCGGCAGCTTCCTGCTCATCGACCCGGCGGGCGGCAACACGCTGGCCGCGGGCCTGGTCGGTGACGTGCTGACGGCGGTCGAGGTCGGTACCGGCGCCTGACATGAACGCTGCGCTCGGCCCGCCGGGGCAGGCTCGCGGGGTGGCCGTCGCGCCGGCGCTCGTCGCCGTCGCGCACGGCAGCCGGGATCCGCGCTCGGCGGCGACCATGTCCGCGGTCGTCGACGCGGTCGCCGCGGCCCGCCCGGAGGTGGACGTGCGGCTGGCCTTCCTCGACCTGAGCACGCCCGCGGTGGCACAGGTCGTCGACGCCGTCGCGGCCCACGGGCACGCGCACGCCGTCGTGGTGCCGTTGCTGCTGGGCAGCGCCTTCCACGCCCGGGTCGATCTGCCGGGTCTGCTGGATGCCGGGCGGGCCGCGCATCCGCGGTTGCGCCTGGATCAAGCCGAGGTGCTCGGCCCCGATCCCCGGCTGATCGCCGTCCTGGCCGAACGGGTGCGGGCGGCCGACCCGGCGGGCGATCCGGCTCGGCGTGGCGTGGCGGTGGCCGCGGTCGGTTCCTCCTCCCCCGCCGCCAACGCCCGCACCGCCGCGGTGGCCCGCGCACTCACCGCACGGACCGGCTGGCTCACCGAATCCTGTTTCGCCACGGCCGAACCCGGTCTGCCCGCGGCCGTCGCGCGGTTGCGGGCCCGGGGCGCGGACCGGGTCGTGGTCGCGCCGTGGTTCCTGGCGCCCGGCCTGCTGACCGACCGTCTGCACGCGGCCGCGCCCGACGCGATCCACGCCGACGTGCTCGGCGCGCACCGGGCGTTCGCCGAGGTGGTGTGGGACCGCTACGACGCGGCGGTGACGGCCGCGCTGCCGCTGTCGGCCTGAGCTGCTCGTGGCGGCGTTGCCCGGGCAGGTCACGGTGAGTCGCTGGATCAGACCGGACCGCCGCGCATTTCGAGCGCGATCTGGGCGGCGTCGATGTTCGACAGCGCCGCCTGCAACACCTCGGCGTCGAAAGCGCCGTCGTCGCGCGCGTCCAGGATGGCCGCGCGCTGGGCCGACAGGACCGCCAGCCGGTGCTGCTTCGGCGAGGCGGACGGATCGCGCGGTACCCCGGCCGAGACGGTGCGCAGCAGTTCGAGCACACTCGCGCGCTCGTCCCGCAAGTCGTCGCCCGGCCGGGCGGGGCCGAGCAGGCGGCGCACCAGCGGGCCGACGGTCGCGCCCTGGCACAACAGCGAGAGGGTCGCCACCGCGAACGCGACGAAGATCAACAGCGGCCGGTTCGGGGTGTCGGCGGGCAGGGTCTGCGCGGCGGCGACCGTGATCGCGCCGCGCATCCCGGCCAACACCACGACGAAGCCCTCGCGGGGGCCGAGCGGCTGGGCGAGGAAGTAGTCGATGTCGGCCAGCGCGCGGCGCACCCGGCTACCGGCCCGGCGCACCCGGCGCTCGGGGATCGACCGGCCCGCGGGCTCGCCCTCGGCCACGCGGCGGGCGAGCCGCTCGCCGAACTGCCGGATCCGCGGTTGCAGCGCGACGCTGCGGCGCGCACGGTGGGCCAGGGCGGCCAGCAGCAGCCCCACGTAACCCGCGCGCACCAACAGACCCAGCACCAGCGCACCCACCGCGACCAGCAACGCCGAGCCGATCCCGGCGTGCTCGCGGTGCACCTCGGCGACGATGCCCGACAGATGCAGGCCCATGGTGAGGAAGACGATTCCTTCCAGCACCACCTCGATCGTGCGCCAGTTCTGCGAGTCCGAGAGCCGGTGCCGAGCCGAGAGCATGCGCGGCGCGCGGTACCCGGTGACGATCCCGGCCACCACCGCGGCGACGAGCCCCGACCCGCCGAGCAGTTCGGTGGGGACGGACGCGACGAACGGCACCGTGAACGAAATCACGGTGTTCACCGTCGCATCGGCGACCCGGTGCCGCACCGCCAGATTCGCCCACCCCACCACACCGCCGACCACGACCGCCACCAGCACCGACCACGCGAACGTGCCCACCGCCGCACCGAAGGAGAACGCCGCCGCGGTGGCCGCGATCGCGGTGCGCAGCAGCACCAGCGCGGTCGCGTCGTTGAGCAGCGACTCCCCGTCCAGGATCGCCACCACCCGCCGCGGCACGGGCGCCTGCCGGATGATCGAGGTCGCCACCGCATCGGTCGGGCTGATCACCGCGCCCAGCGCGATCCCCCACGCCAGGCTCAGACCGGGAATCGCCCAGGCGAAGAACACCCCGAGGGTCACCGCGGTCAGCACGACCAGCACCACCGAGAGCCCACCGATGGCACCGAAATCGCGGCGGAAGTTCATCGTGGGCATCGCGACGGCGGACGAGTACAGCAGCGGCGGCAGCAAGCCTTCCAGTACCCACTCCGGATCGATCTCCACCTCGGGCACGAAGGGCACCACGCTCCCGACGATGCCCACCGCGACCAGGATCAGCGGTGCGGCCACCCCGAGCTTCGGGCCCACGGTGGCCGCGCCGGCGATCACGATCAGCATCACGACCCCGCCGATCAACAACTCCGCCATGCTCCGACCCTCCCAGATCCGGGCGGACGAATCCCGGACCATCGCCGGGAGCGTCGGAACCGGCTGTCCCCGATGTCGGATCGCATGCGGCGACCTCGTGGCGGGTCAGGTGAGCAGCCGGTCGATGATCGCGCGGGCCGTGGCGAGCTTGGTCTCGTCGCCCAGTTGACGGGCGGTGTTGGCGGCGGTGACCAGGGCGTCGAGTTCGAAGGCCAGAGCGGCCGGGTCGCGCCCGGGCAGTTCGTCGCGGTCGACGGCGTGGCGAAGTTGCTTCTCCAACAACGCCATCCACTCGGCGTGATCGGCGACCAGGGCGTCCCGGACCGGGCCGGGTCTGCTGTCGAACTCGGCCAGGGTCGCGGCGCGGAAACAGCCACCGGGAAACACCGGGTCGGTGATGTAGTCGAGCCAGCGGGTCACCAGGGCGCGGACCCGGGGCAGGCCACGCGGTTCGCGCACGGCGGGCTCGACGATCCGCTCGATGAAGACCTCGCGCGCGGCCCGCACCGCGGCCAGCTGCAACGCCTGCTTGGAGCCGAACAGGGTGGCGATGCCGCTCTTGCTGACGCCCAGATCGGTGGCGAGCCTGCCGATACTCAGCCCGTCCAGTCCTTCCACGGAGGCGACGTCGGCGGCGTGGCGGGCGATCGCCGCGCGGGAGCGGGCGCCCTTGACCAGGCGTTGGTCGGTGATCAGTTCGGCCATAAGCCCCATTCTTCCACCGCGGGGTTGTGAATACGAACGGTCGGTCGTACTTTAAGTACACGAACGATCGTACTTCTTGTTCCCGTTCTCTTCTCGAAGGAACCCCATGACCACGGTGTCCGAGCGGACCCAGCGTCCGCCGAACCTCGCACGCCGCACCTTGCTGATCGCCTGCGGCGCCACCTTCATCGCCCTGCTCGACCTCTCGGTCGTCAACATCGCCTTCCCCTCGCTCGCCCGCGACTACCCCGACACCCCCGTCACGACCCTCACCTGGGTCGTCAGCGGTTACGGCGTGGCCTTCGCCGCCCTGCTCACCCCGGCGGGCCGCTTCGCCGACGCCCTCGGCAGGCGCAGGCTGTTCCGGATCGCGTTGGCCGCCTTCGCACTGACCTCGCTGCTGTGCGGGCTGGCACCCGACGCCGCGACCCTGATCGCGGGACGGGTGGCGCAGGGCGCCGCGGCCGCGCTGATGATGCCCGCCGCCCTCGGCCTGATCCTCGCCGTGACACCGCGCGAGCGGATCGGTGCGGCGATCGGCGCCTGGTCCGCCGCGGGCAGTTTCGCGGCGGTGGTCGGCCCGCCGCTGGGCGGGGCGCTGGTGGAGGCCTTCGGCTGGCGCGCCGTCTTCGTCGTCAACGTGCCGATCGCCCTGGCACTGATGCTGCCCGCCCGCGGGCTCCCCGAGACGGGCCTGCGGCCACCGGGCAGCGGCCTGCCCGACCCGGTCGGCACCATTGCCGTCGCCCTCGGACTCGGCGGACTCGTCGTCGGTGTCACCGAAGGCCAGCGGTGGGGGTGGACCGCCCCCACCACCCTGCTCGCGCTCGGCGTGGGCGCGGCCCTGGTGGCGGTCGCGATCGCCCGCTCGGCCCGCCTGACCGTCACCGGGCGCGCGGCCGGCGCGGCGCTGGCCGTCGGCCTGTGGCGCAGCAGGCCGTACGCGCTGGCGAACGCCGCCTCCTTCGTGTTCGCGGGCGCGATGTACTCCTGGCTGATGGCCGGGCCGCTGTTCCTCGACGCGGTGTGGGGCTACTCGGTGCTCGGATCGGCGGGGGCGATGACGGCCGGTGCGCTGACCTCGATGATCACCGCCACGGCGGCCGGGCGGATCACCGCGCCCGCCGTGCGGCGGTGGGCGGGAGTGCTGGGCGCGCTGCTGTTCGCGGCCGCCGCGCTGTGGATGAGCAGCGACTCCTTCGGCCCCGATCCGGCGCTGTGGACGGCCTGGATCCCCGCCGGCGTGCTCGGCGGCGGCGGGATCGGGCTGGTGCTCACCGCGCTCGGCACGGCCGCGGCCGCGGCGCTGCCACCGGAGCAGTTCGCCGCGGGCATCGGCATGAACCTCACCGCCCGCCAGGTGGGCGGCGCGCTCGGAGTCGCCGTGATGGCCGCAGTGCTCGCCGCCCATCCCGGCGACGCGCTCACCGGCCTGCACACCCACTTCGCCGTCTGCGCGGCCATCGCCGCGCTGACGGCCGTCCTCACCGCCCTCCCCTCCCGACAGGAACAGCCATGAGCGAGACCACGATCGGATCCCACACCGAGGCCGACGACCCGATGCTCCTCGATCCCGGCGCCGCCCGCGCGCTCCTGCGTGGTGCGCCGTGGCGCCGGTACGCGGTGCTCGGCGACTCCATCGCGCAGGGCATCGGCGACCCCACGCCCGGCTACCGCGCGGTCGGATGGGCCGAGCGCGTCGCCGACGCCCTGCGGGCGGTGGTCCCCGGCCTGGCCTACCTCAACACCGGCCGGATGGGCGCCACCTCGGCCCAGGTTCGCGAAGACCAACTCCCCCGGGTGCTCGAGTTCGCGCCCGACCTGGTGCACGTGATCTGCGGCGGCAACGACATGTTCGCCACCGAACCGGACCTGGACGGGCTACGCGACAACCTCGACGCGATGTTCACCGCGCTGCGCGCCACCGGCGCGCAGCTGTGTACGTTCACCGTCGCCGACGTGTGGGAGGTCGAGCGCATGGCGGACATGCGGCCGATGCGCGAGCGCATGACCGCCATGAACGCGGTGATCCGCGATGTCGCGGCCGACCACGACGCCCTGCTGGTCGACTTCTGGCGGCATCCGCTGCGTCTGCGTCCCGATCTGATGAGCGCCGACCTCATCCACTTCGGGACCGGTGGGCATGCCGTCGTCGCCACCGAAATGATCCGCGCGCTGGGTACTCTCGTGCCGGTGAACCCGGCCGCAGGCTGAGCGCCCACGTCCCCGTCGACCGGCTTCCCACTCCACACGGTGGCCGGCGCGACGCCGCGCCGGTCCGGTGGCCGGTCGACGGGGACGGGTACGCCGGCGGTCAGCGGTCGCCCGAGCCACCGCCGGAACCGCCGTTCCCGCCACCGGAGCGGGAGCCACCGTCGGACTTGCCGCCGCCACCCTTACCGCCGCCCTTACCGCCGCCGGACTTCGAGCCACCGCCCGACCCCGCGCCGCCGGAATCCGAACCCTTCGACGACGTGCCGGACGAACTCGCCCCCGAACCGTTCCGGTCACCCGGCGTCCCGCCCGACGACTCGCCGCCGGAACCACCCGAACCACCGGCGGACGTGCCGCCACCGGAACCGCCGCCGGCACCGGAGGACGCCCCGCCCGAACCACCGGAGCCCGCGCCCGCCGAACCGCCATCGGAACCGCCGGAGTCCGCGGCCCCCGAGCCACCACCGGAAGCATCACCGGAACTCTCACCCCCGGAGGACGCGCCGCCCGAACCGTCGGTGGTTCCGCCGGACGCGCCGCCCGAACTGGCACCGTCGCTTCCCGGCGCACCTTCGGCTCCGCCGCCGTCACTCGCGGCCCCCGAACCCGGTTGATCCCCACCGGTATTCGTCTCCGCCGTTCCGTCCGCGCCGGTGCCCGGCGCTGCCTCGGTACCCGCGGGCACCGACCCACCGGCAGCGGGAGCCGAGGGCTGCGCACCGCCCGGCGCGGGCACACCGGGATCGCTGACCGGCGTCCCCTGGGCGGGGCCGGTAGCCGGCTGACCGGGCGCGGGGCCCGAACCCGGCTGTGCCGGTGGTGTGTTCGTGCCCGGCGCCGGGCTCGGCGGAGTCGGCCGCTCCCATTCGCTGTCGAGGGTGGCCCACCCGAACGGCAGCGGGTTGGTGAAGTGCGCCGGGTCGGCGTAGAGCGCGGGGTACCGCTCGGTCCGGGGATCGTTGTGCGCACCGCGGCGGGATTCCGCGATGGTCGGTCCGGCGGGCCGGTCGGTGGCGGTGGCGGCGTAACGGCCGTGCGGATTGCGGGTGAGCCCGGCGACGGGCTGGGTCAACCCTAGTGGAACACCGTGGCGGACACCGTGATCCACGACCGCGCCGGTGTAGGACGCGTGCGGCAGCGCCTCCAGCGGCACCGGCAGTTCCGGGAAGCGCTGCAGGACCGGCGCCAGCACCGGCTCGGCGGTGCCGCCGAGCACGGTCGCCGCCGAGACCGCGATCGCGGACGCGACCGCGGCGCCCGAGAACACCACCCCGCGCGCGGAGTGCGACTCGCCGAGCTCGGGCGCGAAGACGCGCGCGGCGAAATGGGCCGCGCCCGCGGCGGTGATGTGTGCCGGGTCGGCGGCCGTGACCACCGGCCTGCCCAGCTCGGCCAGGGTCGCCGCCACCTCGGGCGGGCGGGCCGCACCGCCGACGACCAGCACGCGGTCGATGTCGGAGAGGCTGCGGCCGGTGGAGCGCACCGCGGCCCGGACGACCTCGAACGAGTCGCGCACGTGCTCGGCACGCAGGCCGTCGACATCGACCAGCGAGGTGAGCGAGACCGACCCGGTGACCGCGCCGCGCGAGTAGCGGGCGAGCATCGTCCCGAGCGGTCGCCCGCCGAAGTCGTAGCAGCGCCGGGGATTTCCCACGATCGGGTGATCGGGCCAGTCCGGGCCGACCCGCACGACGGTGACATCGAGGCTGGTGGCGCCGAGGTCGTACACCAGGACGAAGCCGGACTCGAGCGGGCCGTGCTCGTGCGCCAGCCACTCCGCGGCGGCGACCGGCTCGGGGACCAGCATCACCTCGCGGGCGCCGGAGAGGTCGAGCGCCTGGCGCAACAGGGCGACCTGCTTGTCCGAGTACACCGCCGGATAGGTGAGGACCGCACCCGCGACGGCCTCGGTGCCGCCGATCAGTTCACGGAGCACGGTGGCGACGAGACCGGGCGCGGTGTAGAGGCGACCCCCGAGTAGCAGTGGTTCGGGATCGCGCGCCAGATCCGCGAAATCGGTGACGGCCGAGTCGACCCGCGGCACGCCCCCGACGCGGACCGCCGCGCCGGCGTCATCGAAGGTGAGGGCGGTGCGCCGGACCCGGATCGACGGCCGGGGCCGAGTAGTGGTGACCGCGGCGGACACGGAGTTCACCGCACCGATGCTGAAACCCACGCACAGAGACAATTCGCCATCCCGTCAACGCACCGAGACCACGTCCAGCACACAGTCCAGCCGTGTGGCCGCGGTCGTCTTCCAAACAGCTCACATAGGGTAACTGACGATCCGCGCCGCGCGTGTCGATTCCGTATCAATTCATGTGCACTTCGGTACATTTCGGCACGAAGTCGCAGGAAGACGCGGTACAAGCGGGCATCAAGTCCCCTCGACACGCCGGAAATGCACTGAGCGGGAGGATCTTCCGCTACCGAGCAGCGACCATGGCGTGAACCATGGCCACCCGCCGGGCCGTCCCACGAGCGGGCACGAGCAAATAGCGAGACATCGCTGGACACAGCGCATTTCCCCCATTGCCGGCGATTCGCTTGTTACCGGTCGGTCGGTATGCCAAGCACGACCGTCGCCGGACAATCGGTCTGTTTTCACCGCGCCGGCCGTACCGCGGGGAAAAGGAGAGCGGCGCATCGGTTTCCGATGCGCCGCTCACTCACCGCCGTTCGGGCCGCCCCACGGCGGCCCGCTCGCTCACACCCGCGCCAGCAGCTTCCGCAGCCCGCGCTCGTGTCGCGGCGCGACCGCGCCGCCGGCGATCGCCTCGGGCCTGCGCGCCCGCACGAGCCGGTCGAACTCCTCGGCACCGTGCACCGGGTCCGGCAGCCGTCCGGCGTTGAAATCGTCGGCCAGTTGCTGCACCGTCTCCTGCGCGCACGACTTGTTCGTGCCGATGAACCCGGTGGGGCCGCGCTTGATCCAGCCGGTCACGTAGGCGCCGGTCAGCGGTTCGCCCTCGGCACGGTCGAGCACCCGCCCGGCGCGGTTGGGAATGACGCCGCCGCGCTCGTCGAACGGCAGCCCCGGCAGCGGCACGCCCCGGTAGCCGACCGAGGTGAGCACCAGACCGGCGTCGATGCGCTCGGTGACGTCGGTGGGCACCGCGGTGGTGCGGCCGTCCGCGTCGGTGACCAGCTCGTTGCGCGTCACCTCCAGGCCGGTGACCCGGTCGGTGCCGAGCACCTGCGCGGGCGAGGCCAGGTAGCGGAACACGATCCGCTTGCGCTCGCCCACCGGCCGCCGCGCGACCTGGTGCAGCAGGCGCAGCTTCTGCTCGATCTTGTACAGCAGGTCCGCGGTGATCTCGGGCAGCTCGCCCTCGACCACGATGTCCACGTCGGCACCGAGCAGGCCGACGAACTCCGGCACGGTGAAGGCGGATTCGGCCGGGCCGCGCCTGCCGAGCACCACCACTTCCTCGATCTTGCTCTCGCGCAGCGCAGCCAGGGCGTACGGCGCGACGTCGGTGCCCGCGAGAGTGGCCGGGTCGCTGGTCAGGATGCGGGCGACGTCGAGGGCGACGTTGCCGTTGCCGACGATGACCGCGCGCCGCTGGGTCAGATCGAACCGATCGTCGGCGTGGTCGGGGTGGCCGTTGTACCAGGCGACGAAGTCGGTGGCCGAGACGTTGCCGGGCAGTCCCTCACCGGGGATGCCGAGCTTGCGGTCCGAGGACGCGCCCACCGCGTAGATCACCGCGTGGAAGTACCGCAGCAGTTCCTCGTGCGAGATGTGCTCGCCCACCGCCACGTTCAGGTACGAGCCGAAGCCCGGCTGCGCGGAGATGACGTCGAAGAGCCTGCTGACCTGCCGGGTCTTCGCGTGATCCGGCGCAACGCCGTGCCGGGCCAGGCCGTAGGGCACCGGGAGCCGGTCGAACACGGTCACCGCGACGTTCGGCTGGGTGAGCAACTCGTCGGCGGCGTACATCGCCGACGGACCCGAACCCACGATCGCCACCCGCAGCGGGGACCGTTCGGTCTCGATCCGCGGCGCGGGCACCGGACGCGCCAACAGCGGCCGGGGCCGCTCCTGCCGGTAGAAGTCGGCGTTGATCTCGATGAAGGGCAGCTGCTCGGCGGTCAGCTTCTTCGAAGAGGTGATCGCGTCGACGGGGCAGGCGGTGGCGCACGCACCGCAGTCCACGCACGCCTGCGGGTCGACGTAGAGCATCTCCGCCGTCAGGAAGTCCGGCTCGTCGGGCGTGGGATGGATGCAGTTGACCGGGCAGGCGTACACGCACGAGGCGTCACTGCAACAGGATTGGGTGACGACGTAGGGCATGGTCTTCCGCCGATCAGCCGGCCGTGACCAGGCGCAGCGGCTCGGACCGGTAGCGGCTGGACGGGCCGTCGATCTTCAGCAGCTTCCACACCCGCTTGGCGATCGGGTTCATCAGGCCCAGTTCCTTGGCCAGCGCGCGCACGTCCACGAAGTAGTCGCTGAAGACCTGCTTGGCCTCCTTCGAGCCGTAGAACAGCTCCTTGCGCACCTTCTCCGGGATGCCGAACTCCTTGAAGAACGACTTGGGCGGGGTGGCGATGGAGCGGCCGAGGATCCACATCACCAGCGGCATGGCCAGCGACAGCACGAACTTGTTGGCCGCGTTGACCTCGGGCACGTGGGTCTTGAGGAACTCGTGCGCGAAGGAGATGTGGCGGGCCTCCTCGGCGACGTGGATGGCCATCACGCCGAGCATGATCGGGTGGACCTCTTCGCCGGAGCGCAGGATCTGCTTCTGGATGTGGTCGATGGGCTCCTCACCCGCGAGCACGGCCATGAAGAACAGGTTGGGGGCGAGCGCGGCCACCGGCGCAGCCAGGTACTTGAACTTGCTGACCAGGGGGCCCATGCCCGGCACATCGATGCCGATGCGGTTGACCATCTCCTGGAACATCAGGGTGTGGTTGTGCTCCTCGATCATCTCGTGGGAGCAGTAGCGGAACTCCGGGGAGCCGTTGGGCAGGCCGAAGTTGTGGATCACCATGCCGCTGATGAGGATCGACTCGAACTGTAGGCCGACCTTGGCGACGTTGGCCTGGCGGTACTTGCCGATCTCGATCTGCTTGTCCTTGGGCAGCGCGAGGTACCACGGGTGCCGGCCGAGCGGATCGGCCGACTGCGGAAGGATCCAGCGCTCCTCACCGGCGGTGGCGGCGTAGTCGGGGTTGTCCCAGTCGATGTCCTCGAAGGGGTCGAAGTGCCGGTTCACCGAGCCCTCGGACAGCAGCAGCAGCTTGGCGGCGTACTCCTGCGCCTTCGCGAGATCGGGGTCGATATCGGGCGTCGCGGCTGTCGACATCGTCGTCACTGCCTCTCCTCAGGGGACCGATTAACTGTTTCCAATAGTTACACCTACGCGCGAGTAGGTCAACCCGACAAGATCATCGATCGCCGTCACCCCGTCCCACCTGCGAAAACACGCGGCACGCGACATGAAAAAGTGCCGGACGCCCAGCGGCGTCCGGCACTCTCGGTCACAGTTACTGCGTCGGCAGCTCCGGAATCCGGGTGGCCCGCGCGTACACCGTCTCCCCGTCGGTCAGGCGCAGCGCCTCGGCGTCGCCGCGGGTCACCTGCGCGGAGAACAGGTCGCCGGTCGCGGCGTTGCGCAGCTCCACCCTGACCTCGAACCCGAGGTGCACCACCCGCTCCACCGTGGCCCGGGTGACACCCGCCGACTCCGCGGTGCCCTCGTGCGCGGCCAGCGCCATGCTGGGATCGCGGCCCACCCGGATGTCGTGCGGCCGCACCAGGTGGCCGTTGAGCCGGGCGACGTCACCGAGGAAGGACATCACGAACTCGTTCGCGGGCCGGTCGTAGACGTCCTCGGGGGTGCCGACCTGCTCGATGCGGCCCTTGTTCATCACCGCGATCCGGTCGGCGACGTCGAGCGCCTCCTCCTGGTCGTGGGTGACCAGCACGGTGGTGACGTGCACCTCCTCGTGCAGCCTGCGCAGCCAGGTGCGCAGATCGGCGCGCACCTTGGCGTCGAGGGCGCCGAACGGCTCGTCCAGCAGCAGCACCTGCGGGTCCACCGCCAACGCGCGGGCCAGCGCCATGCGCTGGCGCTGGCCGCCGGACAGCTGCGCGGGATAGCGGTGCTGGAAGCCGTCCAAGCCGACGATGCCCAGCAGTTCGTCGACCCGTTTGGTGATCTCGGCCTTGGGCCGCTTGCGGATCTTCAGGCCGAAGGCGACGTTGTCGCGCACGGTCATGTGCTTGAACGCCGCGTAGTGCTGGAAGACGAACCCGATGTCGCGCTTCTGCGGCGCCACCCGGGTGACGTCCTTGCCCGCGATCACCACGACGCCGTCGTCGAGGGCTTCCAGACCGGCGATGGAGCGCAACAGCGTCGACTTGCCGGAGCCGGACGGGCCGAGCAGCGCGGTCAGCTCACCCGAGGGGATCTCGATGGTGACGTCGTCGAGCGCGGCGAAGTTGCCGTAGTTCTTGCGGGCGTTGGTGACGGTGATCATGGCGTGCCTCTGCGGGTTCCGGTGGGCGGGGTGATCATGTGGCGTCCCGCTTGCGCTCGAGAACGGTCATCAGCAGCAGGGTCACCAGGGCTATGCCCATCAGCAGGGTGGCGGCGCAGTACGCGCCGAAGGTGTTGTGGTCGTTGATGTAGCGGCCGTGCACCAGCAGCGTGAGCGTCTGGGACTTGCCGGGCAGCGCCGAGGACACCATGATCACCGCGCCGAACTCGCCGAGCGAGCGCGCGACGGTGAGCACGATGCCGTAGGTCAGCCCCCAGCGGATGGCGGGCAGGGTGATCCGCCAGAAGGTCTGCCAGCGCGAGGCGCCGAGGGTCGCGGCGGCCTGCTCCTGGTCGTCGCCGATCTCGTGCAGCACCGGCTCGACCTCGCGCACCACGAACGGCAGCGTGACGAAGATGGTCGCGATGACCATGCCGGGCAGGCTGAAGATGACCTTGAAACCCAGGTTCTCGACGCCGCCCAGCCAGCCGCCCGCACCCCACAGCAGAATCAGCGCCACACCGACGACCACCGGCGACACCGCGAACGGCAGGTCGACGATGCCCTGCACCAGGGTGCGGCCCGGGAACCGGCCGCGCACCAGCGCCAGGGCGGTGATCACACCGAACACCACGTTCACCGGCACCACGATCGCGACGATGAGCAGCGACAGCTGGAAGGCCGAGATGGCGGCCGGAGTGGTGATGGAGTCGACGAAGGCGCCGATGCCGTTTTCGAACGTGCGCCACAGGATGACGATCAGCGGCAGCACCAGCAGCACGAACAGGTAGCCCAGGGCCACCGTCCGCAGCGACAGGCGGGTCAACGGTGACAGTCTCATCGGCTCGCCTGCTCCTTGCGCGCGGCGCGGTCGGCGAGCAGCCGCAGCACCAGCAGCGTCACGAACGCGATCGCCAGCAGCGCGACCGAGACCGCGGCGGCGTTGATCGGCCGATCGATCTCGATCTGCTTCTGGATGTACTGCGAGGCCATCTCGGTCTTGCGGGGGATCGCGCCGCCGATCAGCACCACCGATCCGTACTCGCCGATGGCGCGGGCGAAGGCCAGGCCGCCGCCGCTGATGACGGCCGGGGTGAGCGCGGGCAGCACGATCCGGCGGAAGGTGGTCCAGTTGTCCGCGCCCAGCGAGAGCGCGGCCTGTTCCACCTCGCGGTCGGCCTCGATGAGCACCGGCTGCACCGAGCGCACCACGAACGGCAGCGTGACGAACGCCAGCGCCACCACCAGGCCCGGCTGGGTGGCGTTGAGGTGGATGTCGATGGGGCTCTGCGGGCCGTAGAGCGAGAGCAACACGATGCTGGCCACGATGGTCGGCAGCGCGAAGGGCAGATCGATGAGGGCGTTGACCACGCCCTTGCCGGGGAACTCGTCGCGGACCAGCACCCAGGCGATCAACGTGCCCATCACCACGTTGATCAGCGCGACCACCACCGAGACGAGCACGGTGATGCGCAACGAGTCCAGCGCCGCGGGGGCGGTGACCGCGTCCCAGAAGCCGCCCCAGCCGTCCTCGAAGGAGGTGACGGTGAGCGCGGCCAGTGGCAGCAGCACGATGATGCTCAGCCACAGCACCGCGGTGGCGATGCCGAGCGGGCCCACCGACCCGGTGACCCGCAGCCACGCCAGCGGCGAGCGCGTCGGTTTTCTGGTGACGCCGGTACCGAGGGCGGGCGTGCCCACCTCGGTACCGGCGCTACTGCTGTCACTCACAGTGCTCGAGTTTCCCGTATCGATCCGGCTACTTGGTGGCGTTTTACTTGGTGGCGTTGTCGTAGATCACCGCGATGCTGCCGGTCTCCGGCGCGAACAGCTGCGAGTCCACCTGCTTCCAGCCGCCGAGGTCGGCGATGGTCCACAGCTTCTCCGGGGTCGGGAAGTCGGCGGTGAACTCCGCGGCGACCGCCGGGTCCACCGGCCGGAAACCGGCCTCGGCCCACGCCTTCTGGCCCGCGGGGGTGTAGAGGAAGTCGCGGAACGCCACGGCCTTCTCCGGGTTCTGGCTGTTCTTCAGCACCGCCACCGGGTTCTCGATCTTGAAGGTCTGCGCGGGCACGATGTGCTCGATCGGGTCGCCGTTGCGCTCGGCGAAGATCGCCTCGTTCTCGTAGCTCAGCAACACGTCACCGGTGCCCTGCAGGAACGTCTCGGTGGCTTCGCGGCCGGACTTGGGCTGCACCTTCACGTGCGTGAGCAGCTGGGTCAGGTAGTCCAGGCCCGCCTGCGGGTTCTTGCCGCCGTCGGACTTGGCGGCGTAGGGGGCGAGCAGATTCCACTTGGCCGAGCCGGAGCTGAACGGGTTGGGGGTGACCACCTCGACGTCCGGGCGCAGCAGGTCGTCCCAGTCGCGGATGTTCTTGGGGTTGTCCTTGCGGACCACGATGGCCACCACCGAACCGAACGGGATGCCCTTGTTGGCGTCGGCGTTCCAGTTCGCGTCGACCAGGCCCGCGTCGACCAGGCGGGTGATGTCGGGTTCGACCGAGAAGTTCACCACATCGGCCTGGGCGCCGTCCTTGACCTTGCGGGACTGATCGCCCGAGGCACCGTAGGACTGCTGGATCTGCACGCCCTCGCCGGCCTCGGTCTGGTTGAACGCCGGGATCACCTTGTCGTAGCCCGGCTTGGGCACGGCGTAGGCGTAGAGGTTGAGGCTGCCGCCACTGCCGTCGGCGCCGCCGCCACCGGCGACATCGCTGGCGCCACCACCGCACGCGGTGAGGACGACCGCGGCGACCGTGGTGAGGGCGGCGGCGGCGAAGCGTCGGCGCGGGGCGAGCCAGGTTGTGCGAGACATCGGGGTGACCTTTCGGTGCTGACAGAGCTGCTGATCGTCGTAGACCGAACCGCACACGGCGGTGGCGCGACTTCGGCCCGAAGGCCGCCGGGGTTACGGGTCACGTCTGCGAGGGGCGCGCGCCGGTCTACAAGGCGGGAGGCGCGGACGTGCCCGGACGCCGATCAGCGACAGAGAATGTCTGCGACCGCGAGATTGCCGACAGCGATCAACGCCAATTCATGGCGGACCTGCGGGACGGCACTCGAAGACACGGGCAGACTTTAGCAGAGCCGCCCGTGGCTTCTCGAATCGAGAAACTCACCGCTCACGACATCAGCGGGTGAAGAACCAGGCCACCACGACGAGCACGAGCAGGGCGAGCAGGGCGAGTTGGACTCGGGAGCGCGGCATCAGCGGGCTCCGCTCTGCACGGGCTCGCGGCGCACGGTCTCGGCGGGCGGCGCGCCGGCCACCAGCGCGGCGGGCGGCGCCGGGCGTCGGTCGCGGCCGAGCAGGCGCAGGCACGCGCGCAGCCCGCGATCGAGCAGGTAGGCGATGGCGAAGCTCACCGGCACCATGCCCACCAGGACGACCAGGAACTGCGGGATGAACGGCAATCCCGCCACCCACAGCTCGAACCCGTCCCACCAGCCAGCGATGCGATCCACACCGCCAGCCTACTGGTCGCCGCGCGCCGGGCGCGCACGGCGTGCGGTGGACGATCGCGCCGCCGGGCACGGATGATGAAGTATGGCGTCGCCCCACGAATCGCACGACCCGACCGCATCGAGCACGCCGAGCGGCTATCGTCATCGGGCCGCGTATCCGCCCATCGACGACTACGCCTTCCTGTCCGACTGCGAGACCAACTGCCTGATCGCCGCCAACGGCTCGGTGGAATGGATGTGCCTGCCGCGGCCGGACTCCCCCAGCGTCTTCGGCGCGATGCTCGACCGCAGCGCGGGCCACTTCCGGATCGGCCCCTACGGCCGCAACGTCCCCGCCGCCCGCCGGTATCTGCCCGGCGGCATGATCCTGGAGACCACCTGGCAGACCGAGACCGGTTGGCTGATCGTGCGCGACGCGCTGGTGCTCGGCCCCTGGCACAACAACGACCAGCGCAGCCGCACGCACCGGCGCACCCCGATGGACTGGGATGCCGAACACATGCTGCTGCGCACCGTGAAATGCGTCAACGGCACCGTCGAGCTGGAGATGAGTTGCCAGCCCAGCTTCGACTACCACCTGGCGGGCGCGCGCTGGGAGTACACCGGCAAGGTCTACGAAGAGGCCACCGCCGTGCGCGCCGACGATCCCGCCGCCGGGCCGACCCTCGTGCTCACCACCGATCTGCGGCTCGGCCTGGAGGGCAGGGAGGCCCGCGCCCGCACCCGGATGCGCGAGGGCGACGAGATCTTCGTCGCCCTTACCTGGTCGGAGCTGCCCGCGCCGAAGACCTTCGAGGAAGCCGCCCACAGGATGCACCGCACGATCGAGTGCTGGCGGCAGTGGATCACCCTGGGCAAGTTCCCCGATCACCCCTGGCGCAGCTACCTGCAGCGCAGTGCGCTGACCCTCAAGGGCCTCACCTACGCGCCGACCGGCGCGCTGCTGGCGGCGGCCACCACCTCGCTGCCCGAACAGCCCGGCGGGCAACGCAATTGGGACTACCGCTACACCTGGGTACGCGATGCCAGCTTCGCGCTGTGGGGCCTGTACACGCTGGGGCTGGACCGCGAGGCCGACGACTTCTTCGCCTTCCTCAACGACGCCACCACCGGGCCGAACGGCGAACCCGTGCCGCTGCAGGTGCTCTACGGCATCGGCGGCGAACGCGAACTCACCGAGCGCGAACTGCCGCACCTGGCCGGCTACGACGGCGCGCAGCCGGTGCGCATCGGCAACGGCGCCTACAACCAGGAGCAGCACGACATCTGGGGCACCATGCTCGACGCGGTGTACCTGCACGTGAAATCCCGGCAGCAGGTGCCCGAAGCGCTGTGGCCGCTGCTGGAACGACAGGTCGACGCCGCCATCGCACACTGGCGCGAGCCCGACCGCGGCATCTGGGAAGTGCGCGGCGAGCCACAGCATTTCACCTCCTCCAAGGTGATGTGCTGGGTGGCGCTCGACCGCGGCGCCAAGCTGGCCGAACTACACGGCCAGCTCGAACGCGCCACGCAGTGGGCCGAGATCGCCGAGGAGATCCGCACCGACGTACTCGTGCACGGGGTGAACGAGGAGGGCGTGTTCACCCAGACCTACGGCGGCGACACCCTCGACGCCTCGCTGCTGCTGGTGGTGCTGGTGCGGTTCCTGCCGCCCGACGACCACCGGGTACGCGCGACCGTCCTGGCCATCGCCGACCGGCTCACCGAGAACGGCCTGGTGCTGCGCTACCGCACCGAGACCACCGACGACGGATTGACCGGCGCGGAGGGCGCTTTCACGATCTGCTCGTTCTGGCTGGTGTCGGCCCTGGTGGAGATCGGCGAGGTGCGCCGGGCCAGGCACCTGTGCGAGCGCCTGCTCGGCTTCGCCAGCCCGCTGCGGCTCTACGCCGAGGAGATCGACCCGCGCAGTGGGCGGCACCTGGGCAACTTCCCGCAGGCGTTCACCCACCTGGCGCTGATCAACGCCGTCACGCACGTGATCCGCGCGGAGAACGAGCAGGACGCGGGCGGATTCCGCCCGGCGCACTCCCCCGCCCATCACCCGAACTGAGGCTCGGGCCGCCCGGTTCGGCTCAGGCGGCCAGGTCGGCTGCCCGGTCGCGCACCGCGCGCAGCTTGCCCAGCTGCGCGTCCAGCTCGGCGAGGCGGTCCTCGCGCCGGTCGCCGTAGCGGCCGTAGGCCTCCTCGGCGGCCCGCAGCGCCTCGTCGGCGGCGCGCAGCGCGTCGGTGGCGATGTCGGTGAAGTGGTCGCGCAACGACCGTTGCATGGCCCGCAACCGGTTCCGTGACTCCTTGCCCACCTGGAACACCACATCGTCCATCAGCCGCGCGACCGCGACCTTGGCCTCGGCGCGGCGGCGCAGCTTGCGGTTCTTGCGGTCGTCCCAGATCGCGTTGACGCCCAGCAGCACACCGGCGCCCGCGGAATACCAGTTCACCAGCGACATCCCGAGCAGGCTGGTGGCCAGACCGACCATCAGGATGCCGCCGTAGGAGCCGCGTAGACCCGACAGCACCTGCTGGGTGACCCCGGGGGTGGCGCTGTCCAGCGACTCCAGCGGAGCCACGTGCTCGAGCACCTCGCCCGGATCGGTCAGCCGCAGGTCGGGCAGCGGCGGCGTGCGCGGGCCGGAGGGGAACTTCGCGGCCACCTGTTCGCACAGCTCCACCGAGCGGTAGTGCGCCATCACGAAGTTCTCCTCGACGGCCTCGCAGATTCGCGCGTCGAGGTCGGCGCCGAACTCCTTCCAGCCGCGGGCCGGATCGGTCCTGGCGATCTCGGCCTCGGCGTCGCGGGTGAGCCTGCGCAGCCGGTGCCGCAGATCGTGCTCGATGTCGGCCATGAGCTCGGCCGCGCCGTCGGCCAGCACGATCTGCCAGTTGGCGGTGCGCTGGCGCAGCTGGTCGGCCTCGTCGCGGGCCACCATCAGCTGCTGGGTGATCTCGCCGCGGCGGCGCGGATCGCGCAGCGCTTCGGCCTCGGAGTACAGGGTGACCGCCAGATTGTCGGCGCTGAGCAGGATGTCGCGCAGCGCGGCGTCGCGGGCGACGGCGTCGGCGCGCGCGATGACCTGATCGCGCAGGTGGTCGATCAGCTGCGGCACCCCGGATTCGATGTCGCGATGCGGGTCGGCGCCGGGGCGATGCATGCGCGCCGACACCGGGGCGACGGCGAAACCGAGACCCGCCGCGTCCAGCAGATCCCGGTCCCGCTGCTGCACATGCGACCACTGTGGATACAGGTCGATCTTGTTCAGCACGCAGATCACGGTGGGACAGAACTGCTGCACCCGCTGCAGGTAATCCAGTTGCGCGGGGGACAGTTCCGAGGACGCCTCGGTCACGTACAGCACCGCGTCGGCGGCGGCGATCATCGACCAGGTCACCCGTTCGTCGCCGCCGCCGGGCGCGTCCATCAGGACGATGCCGTCGGCGAGCAGCGCGCTGGGCTCGGTGAACTCGGCGCGGACCACGTCGGCGGCGGTGAGCGCCGGGCGCGAACTCAGCCGGTCCACCGGCTGCCGCTCGGTGCGGCCCGGCCCGGCCGCCTTCACCAGCGTGGCGGTGGGCTCCGGACCGTATTCGACGATCACCGGTGCGCTGCGCTCGGCGTCGGTCGCGCTGACCTGCGCGCCGACGAGGCTGTTCACCAGGGTGCTCATGCCGTTCTTCGGGTCGCCGACGACGACGAGACGCACCCGCGGATCGCTGATCCTGGCGCGCACCATGCCCAGTCGGCCGCCCAGGTCGTCGCGGCCCGCGGATCCGGCCATCTCCCGCAGTTCGTCGAGCATCCGGATGAGCGGCGCCATGGCGTCGGGATGTTTCACCGTCGCGGACTCCAGCCCGGCTGCGGCAGACAAGCCTCCTCCTTACTGCTGCATGTCGCGTCGTTCGATGAGCACGCTCCTGTCGTCGCGAGCTGCTCGGCTAGAACAGGACCGCGTCCGGTCCGGCGGTCGGGTGCACGTCGGCGACACCGCTGTCGGACCACAGGCCCGTGCCGAGGCCGTGCGCCAGTGTCGCATGGTCGGCCGGGGCGGTGTACGCCGCGTAGTGGTACAGGCTGCCACCGTCGTCGCTGATCGGCTTCGGCTTGGGATCCAGCGGCACCGGCGGCTTCACCGGCGCGACCGGAGTCGGCACGGCGGCGCTCGGCAGCGTCGGCACGTCCACCGTGGGCGGCACGGTGGCCCCGGTGGGCACGTCGAGGGTCGGCACGCTCTGGGTGGGCGGTGTCTGCGCGGGCAGGCTCGCCGTCGGCGCGCCGGGAGCGCTCACCGTGGGTTGCGGAACGGACACCGACGGCGCCGACGGCGTGGTGGGCGCCGTACCGCCACCGGAGGTGCCGCCACCGGTGCCGGTGCCCGGGGTGGTGATGTCGTCGTCGGGGGTGGGCACCTGGGTCACCGTGGCGACGGGGGTCTTGGTGACGATGTCGGTGTCCGGCAGCGACGGCGTGGTCACCACGTCCGTCGGCAGGGTCGTGCCCGGGGTGGGCAGCGGCAGGCTCGGCGTCGGCACCGCGGGCGTGAGGGTGGGCACGCTCGGCGCGGTGGTGCCGGGCACGACGTCGGTGGGGCGCGGCGTGCCCGGTTCCGGCGTGGTGGGCGCGGGGGTGTGGTGCCTGCCCGGCAGGTCCAGCAACGCGGGCACGTCCGCGGCGGGCACCGTCAGCGGAGACGGGCCGCTCCCGCCGCCGAACACGTCGGCGATGGGGCGGGTGGCGGCTTCGGGCTGAATCGTGGTCTGCAACGGCGTGGCCACCACCGGCGCGGCGGCCGCGGCGGCGGGCGCCGCGGGGCGGGCGCCGGGGCGACGGGGCCGACCGGAGCGACCGCGACGGGGGCGACCGGCGCGATCGGCGTCGCGGCCACCGCCGGCGCGATCGGCGCCGCGGGCGCGTGCACCGGGGCGGGAGCGGCGGCGCCGAGCGGGCTCGCGGCACCGGGCGCCCCGCCGGCCTGGCCCGCGCCGTGCTGCTGTTCGTTCAGCCTGCCGCCGCCGGGCCGCGAGCTGTCCAGCCACTGCGAGAAGTTGTCGATCTGGGCACCGACGTCGGTGCCTGCGGCGGCCTTGACCGTCAGCCCGGCGGAGGCCTCGACCCGCAGGTCGGTGGTGAGGTAGACGCCCTTGGGGCCCATCTCGAGGTCCACATCGAACTTCGCCCACACCTGGGCGTAGGCGTCGGTCTCGAGGTAGACGCCGAATCCCTCGCCGACGCCGTCGAAACCGGAGTACACGTCCGACCCGGTGTAGGGGTTGGTCGGGGTGGCCGGGCTCGTGTCGGCACCGAGCCGCACCGCACCCGAGGCGGCATCGGTCGCGCCGTCGGTTTCCTCCGCGACCGGCACCTTGGACAGCAACGGATTCGAGCCGGGCGGCAGGAATCCGCCGGCGCCCGGCATGCCGAAACCCGGTCCGGCCTGGCCGAGTCCGTGCCCGGGTAGCCCGAATCCGCCGGGCTGCTGCCACCAGTCCGACGGGTCGTCGGCGCCGGGGCCGAATTCCGGTCGCACGAAGGGGTTTTCGCCGCCGCCGTCGGTGGGTGCCGACCCCTCCGGGGCGCCGCCGCCGTAGCCCGGGTCGATGCCGTAGCCCGCGTCGGTGCCGGAATGCCGCCAGTACTCGTGGTATTCGGGGTACTCGCCGTAGCCGGAGCTGTCCGACCGCTCCGCCGCCGGTGGCGCGCCCACGGTGATGCCGAAACCCGGCGCGGGCGTACCGGGTGTGTGCTGGGCGACCGGCGCCGGACCGCCGGGCGTGCCGGGGGTGTAGGGCTCGAACGTGGGCTCGGGGTCCGGGAAGGTGACCACCGGGCTCGGCACGTCGGGGTCGGGATCGCTGTTGTGCGCCCATCCGGCGTTCCAGCTGTCCAGCCGCTGCTCGCCCGGCTCGGTGGGCATTCCGCCGCCGTGCGAGGCGACCAGGGCCCCACCGGTGACGTAGGCGCCCGCGCGCGCGACCCGGGCCACCCCCGAGGCCACCTTGTAGGCGGTGTCACCCCCGGGCTCGGTCACCTCGGTGTCGTCGTCGAAAGGCAGGTCGCGCGTCATACAAGCTCCACGTCTCGGGGTCTCCAGCCATCCTCACCCCGCCCGACCGAGTGAAGATCACATAACGATATTTGCGCCCGACCCGGCTGTCACATCCTCGCTGTGAGCAGGAGCCCCCGGTGTGACGAGCAACACATGTGCGCGTCTGCTATTTCTTGTCTTTCGGCTTGTCCGCCTGGGCATCCGAGGACAGTGCCGCGACGAAGGCCTCCTGCGGGACGTCCACCCGCCCGATGGTCTTCATCCGCTTCTTGCCTTCCTTCTGCTTCTCGAGCAGCTTGCGCTTGCGGCTGATGTCACCGCCGTAGCACTTGGCGAGCACGTCCTTGCGGATGGCCCGGATGTTCTCGCGGGCGATGATCTTCGACCCGATGGCCGCCTGGATCGGCACCTCGAACTGCTGACGGGGAATCAGCTCGCGCAGCTTGGTGGTCATCTTGTGGCCGTAGGCCTGCGCGGCGTCCTTGTGCACGATCGCCGAGAACGCGTCGACCGCCTCGCCCTGCAACAGGATGTCGACCTTCACCAGCTGCGATTCCTGCTCGCCCGACTCCTCGTAGTCGAGGCTGGCGTAGCCGCGGGTACGCGATTTCAGCGAATCGAAGAAGTCGAAGATGATCTCGGCCATCGGCAGCGTATAGCGCAGCTCGACCCGGGTCTCCGACAGGTAGTCCATGCCGCCGAGTTCGCCGCGACGGGATTGGCACAGCTCCATGATCGACCCGATGAACTCGCTCGGGGAGATGATGGTGCACTTGACGACCGGCTCGAACACCTTGCGCACCTTGCCTTCCGGCCAGTACGACGGGTTGGTCACCACGTGCTCGGTGCCGTCCTCCATCTCCACCCGGTACACGACGTTGGGGGCGGTGGAGATCAGGTCGAGGTCGAACTCGCGCTGCAACCGCTCCCGGGTGATCTCCATGTGCAGCAGGCCGAGGAAGCCGCAGCGGAAGCCGAAGCCGAGCGCCACCGAGGTCTCCGGGGTGTAGCTCAGCGCGGCGTCGTTGAGTTGCAGCTTCTCCAGCGCGTCGCGCAGGTCCGGGTAGTCCGACCCGTCCACCGGGTACAGCCCCGAGTACACCATCGGCCGCGGCTCGCGGTAGCCGGTGAGCGGCTCGGCCGCGCCGTTGCGCGCGGCGGTCACGGTGTCGCCGACCTTGGACTGGCGCACGTCCTTCACGCCGGTGATCAGGTAGCCGACCTCGCCCACGCCGAGCCCGTCGGTGGGCTTGGGTTCCGGCGAGACGATGCCGATCTCGAGCAGCTCGTGGGTGGCGCCGGTCGACATCATCTTGATCTTCTCGCGCGGGGTCAGCTTGCCGTCCACCACGCGCACGTAGGTGACCACACCACGGTAGGTGTCGTAGACCGAGTCGAAGATCATCGCCCGCGCCGGTGCGTCGGCATCCCCGACCGGCGGCGGCACCTGGCGGATCACCTCGTCGAGCAGTTCCGGCACGCCGACACCGGTCTTGCCCGAGACCCGCAGCACGTCCGAGGGCTCACAGCCCACGATGTGGGCGAGCTCGGCGGCATAGCGGTCGGGATCGGCCGCGGGCAGATCGATCTTGTTCAGCACCGGGATGATGGTGAGGTCCTTGTCCAGGGCCAGATACAGGTTGGCCAGGGTCTGGGCCTCGATGCCCTGGGCGGCGTCCACCAGCAGGATCGCGCCCTCGCAGGCCTCGAGCGCACGGGAGACCTCGTAGGTGAAGTCGACGTGGCCCGGCGTGTCGATGAGGTGCATGACGTAGTCGGTGTCGTCCACGCGCCACGGCAGGCGCACGTTCTGCGCCTTGATCGTGATGCCGCGTTCGCGCTCGATGTCCATCCGGTCCAGGTACTGGGCGCGCATCGCCCGCTCCTCGACCACACCGGTGAGCTGCAGCATCCGGTCGGCCAGCGTCGACTTGCCGTGGTCGATGTGAGCGATGATGCAGAAGTTCCTGATCCGCGACGGATCGGTGAACGTCGTGTCGGCGAAGCTGGCGGGCACTCCACTCCTCAGCTGGGTATCGGCAAACTGCCGTCCATCGTCCCATGTGCGCGCGGCGTGACTGCCCACCGGTCCCGCCGGGGCTCGGCTCACGCGCCCGCGCGCCGTTATTCTCCAGGGATGGCGCGTAATTGGAACGCTCTGGGCAAGCAGTTGAGCCTGATCGCGAAGGAGCAGGGTCCGCGGATCGCCAAACAGCACGGGCCGAAGCTGGTGGAGAAGCTGGTCGGCGGTCTCGCGCAGCGCCAGCGCCGCTCCCCCGGCGTGCCCGTGCGCCCGGCCGCCTCGGTACCGGTGCCGACCGAGCAGCGGGCCCGCCGGATCGTCTACTCACCGCACCTGGACGGGCGGGCCGATCCGGGCGAGATCGTGTGGACCTGGGTGCCCTACGAGGAGGATCCGCGCAACGGTAAGGATCGCCCGGTGCTGGTGGTCGGCCGGGACAAGCGGACCCTGCTCGGGCTGATGCTGTCGTCGAATCCCGAGCGGGCCCACGATCGCAACTGGCTGTCGATCGGTAGCGGTAGCTGGGATCACCAGGGCAGGCCGAGCTGGGTGCGCCTGGACCGCGTGCTCGACGTGCCCGAGGCGGGTATCCGGCGCGAGGGGGCGGTGCTCGCCCGCAAGACCTTCGACCTGGTCGCGCACCGGCTGGTGGTGGAATACAACTGGAGCTGACCTGCACCGGGGCGGCGGCCGTCGCGGCCACCGCCCCGGGCTGCGGTGTCGTCCGGGGTCAGCTCACCATCTCGCGGCGGCGGCCGAACAGCAGACCGTAGACCAGCGCGCCGAGAACACCGCCGATCAGCGGGAACACCACGAACGCCCAGACCTGCCCGGCCGCGCCCTCCTGATAGAACGCGACGCCCAGGCTGCGGGCCGGATTGACCGAGGTGTTGTCGACCGGGATCGAGATCAGGTGCAGCACCGCCAGGGTGACACCGATGGACAGGCCGGCCAACGGCACATCCGAGATCTGGTCGGTGGAGGCGAGCACCACGAAGATCAGGATCGCGGTGAGCATCACCTCGACGATGATCATCGCCGCGAACCCGTAGCCGTTCTGCACCACGACCTCGCCCAACGGCCCGGTCTTGGCCGAGGGGCTGTGCTCGCCCCAGCCGTTGGCGCCGAGGCCGTCGGTCCTGCGGTCGTAGCTGGGCAGGTTCTTGGCGATCGCGAACAGCACGAGACCGGACAGGAACGCGCCGATCAGCTGGGCCACGACGTAGCCGACGGCATTCACCGCCGACACCCGGCCCAGGATCAACTGGCCGAGGGTGACCGCCGGGTTGACGTGGCAGCCGGAGATCGGGCCGATCGAATAGACCAGGAACATCAGCGTGAGACCGAAGGCCAGCGCCACACCCAGCGCCCCGACCCGCTCACCGGCCAGCACCGCGGTGCCGACGCCACCCATCACCAGCACGAACGTACCGAGGGCCTCGGCGGCCCACTTCTTACCATCGGGAATCCGCCGGTCCTCGGCGATTTCCTCGACCACTTCCTGAGCCGTGGGAGACATACAGACACACCTTCCGCCATCTCGAGCCGTTGCTACTGCTGTCCAGACGAGGTACTGCTGTGAAGCCGGGGCTGTTCAAGATCGAACGGTCCTGCCTGGAAACTACGCCAGACGAGGGCCCGGGACAATGATCCGGCGCCGGATCGATTTCGCGTGCCGCGCCCCGGCTGGTACTCTCGACCTTCGGCATGGCGTTACCCGGTGTTTCCGGGTGTGTCGCCGGCGCGAGACTTCTCCAGCACATCCACTCAGCGACAGGAACACGAGGAACAGGCGTGGCCAACATCAAGTCCCAGATGAAGCGGATCCGCACCAACGAGGCGGCGCGCAAGCGCAACCAGTCGGTCAAGTCCGCGCTGCGCACCGCGATCCGCAGCTTCCGGGAAGCGGCCGAGGCGGGCGACAAGGACAAGGCCGCCGAGCGCCTGCAGTTCGCCAGCCGCAAGCTGGACAAGGCCGCCTCGAAGGGTGTCATCCACCCGAACCAGGCCGCCAACAAGAAGTCCGCGCTCGCGCTGGCCTTCAACAAGCTCTGATGCGCCGGTCCCCTCGCCGGGACCACGTCATCCTCTGACGCAGCCGCCGCGGCCTCGACGACCACGGCGGCTTTTGTCGTGCCCGCCGCCGTGACCTCGCCGCGGTGCGCGTCAGGCGCGCGGGAGTTCACCGAAGGGTCGCGGCGATGTCGGCCGCGGGGGCTACCATTCCGCGCATGGTAACCGTGTACGCGAATCAGACTGTGGTCAGAGCCGAGGATCTGCCGGATGTGATCCGGGCGGCCGAGGTACTAGGGATCGGCCTGAAGATCGAGAACGTCATGGTTCCCGACGACGACGGCGGCTACGCGCCCGAATGGATCGTCACCCGCGAGGACGAGGTGCCCGTGTACGACGAGTGGGAGGGCCGTTTCGAGGAGCCCGACGACGAGGAGTTCTCGCTCGACTCGGCCGAATGAGTTTCGTCCCCTCGGCTCCGGCCGAGGGGTTCAGCCGTGCAGGTCCAGGATCCGGCCGAGCGCGAGTTCGAGCGCGAAGCCCGAGTCGGCCGCACCACCCTTGACGTCGGCGTTCAGCGTCGCCACCACCTGGAGCGCGGAGCCGATGGTGGCCGGTGTCCAGCCCCTGGCCTGGGCCTGCGCCTTCTTCACCTTCCACGGCGGCATGCCGAGCTGCTGGGCGAGCTTGAACGGATCGCCGCGGCCCGCCGAACCGACCCGGGCGATGGTGTGCACCGAGTCCGCCAGCGCGTCGGCCAACAGCACATGCGGCACACCGCGATCGATCGCCCAGCGCAACGCCTCCACCGCCGCACCGCGGTCACCGGCCACCGCCAGCTCGGCGACCTCGAAACCGGTCACCTCCGCCCGGCCCGAGTAGTAGCGGCGCACCGCCGCCACGTCGACCTTGCCGCCGGTGTCGGCCACCAGCTGGGAACAGGCCGCGGCCAGTTCACGCAGGTCGGAGCCCACCGCCTCGAGCACGGTCTGCACGACCTCGCCGGAGACCCGCACCCCGGCGGCCCGGAACTCGGCACGCACGAACTCCACCCGCTCGGCGGCCTTGGTGAGCTTGGCGCAGTTGTGCACCACCGCCCCGGCCTTCTGCAGCGCGGGCGCCATCGCCTTGGCCCGGCCACCGCCGGAATGCAGCACCACCAGCACCACGCCCTCGGGCGGGTCGGCCGCGGCCGTGGTGATCACGCCCACCGCGTCCTTGCCCGCCTCCGCCGCCGACTCCAGCACGATCACCCGGTCCTCGGCGAACAGCGAGGGGCTCAGCAACTCGGCCAGCTCGGCGGTGCTCGCGTCACCGGCCCGCAACCGGTCCACCGGCACCGCCTCGGGGTCGGGTGCGACCGCGCGTACGTCCCCCACGATCGCGGCGACCGCGCGCTCGATCAACAACTCTTCCTCGCCGAGGACCAGGTGCACCGCCGCAGGCCGTTCGCTCACCCGGCCGATCCTACGGTCCGCGACCGACAGCACCCGATCGGCCGCGGTGTCGGTCGCGCGGGGGCGTCCTCGTCATGGAGGTGTCGGCGGCGCGACCGCGTCGCCACCCATCACCCGCGACCGGGTCCGCGCGGCCCGCCACTCTGTGAGGATCGAATCATGCGATACATGCTGTTGTTCCACTACCCCGAGGAGACCGAGGAGTCGCTCGGCGCCGAGGCGATGGCGTCCGGCAGGCAGCAGTTCGCCGCCTATGCCGCGACGCTGGAACAGGCCGGTGTCCTCGTATCCGGCCAGGTGTTGCAGCCCTCCGACCGGTCGACCACACTGCGACTCGTCGACGGGCGGCTGCGCATCCAGGACGGCCCGTACGCCGACACCAAGGAACAGCTCGGCGGGGTGATGATCATCGACGTCCCCGACTTCGACGCCGCCCTGGACCTCGCCCGTCAGGCACCGCCGCTCGGCTGGGGCTGCGTCGAGATCCGTCCGGGCGCGGTGCACACCGAGGACGGGGTCTGGGTGCCGTCGTGACCGGCGCGGACACCGCCGCGGCGGTGGCCGAGCACACCGCGCGCACGTCCTACGGGCGGCATCGTGCGGGTGCGCGCGACCGCGACCTGGTTGTGCTGGTCGCGGTGCTGGCCGCCGGTTGCGGCGACCTGACGCTCGCCGAGGACACCCTGGCGGAGGCCTTCGAGCAGGCGCTTCGCACCTGGCCCCGCCGGGGTGTGCCGGCCAACCCGGAGGGCTGGTTGCTGACGGTGGCGCGCAACCGTCAGCGCGACGTGTGGAAGTCAGCGGGGTACCGGCGCAGCGTGCCGCTCGACACCGAAGACCCACCCGTCGAGGGCGTCGCGCTGCTCGACGACCTCGACGCCGATGCCATTCCGGACCGGCGGCTGGCGCTGCTGTTCGTGTGCGCCCACCCCGCCGTCGCCGCCGAGGCCCGCACGCCGCTGATGCTGCAGACCGTGCTCGGCTTCGACTCGTCCCAGGTGGCCCGGGCGTTCGCGGTGTCACCGGCGGCGATGCAGCAGCGGCTGGTGCGGGCCAAACGCCGCATCCGCGATGCCCGGATCCCGTTCGTGGTGCCGGGGTGGGGCGCGTTGGCCGAGCGGTTGCCGCCCGTACTGGAGGCGATCTACGGGTGCCACGCCCTGACCTGGCGCGAGGGCACCCGGTCGCTCGCGGGTGAGGCCCGCTACCTCGCGGTCACGCTGGCCACCCTGCTCGCCGACGAACCGGAGGCGTGGGCTCTGGCCGCCCTGACCACCCTGGTCGCGGCGCGGAACAGCCCGGCCGACACCGTCTTCCGGCCGCTCGACGCGCAGGACCCCGCCGACTGGGATCCGCGGCTGATCATCGAGGGCGAGGACTACCTCCGCCGGGCCGAGCGGCCGGGCTCGGCGCCGGGCCGTTTCCAGCTCGAGGCGGCCATCCACGCCGTGCACTGCGCCCGGCTCACCACCGGCGACACCGATTGGCAGGCACTGCGCACCCTCTACACCGCCCTGGTCGCCGTCGCCCCCACTCTCGGCAGCCGCACCGCGCACGCCGCGGTGCTCGGCCGCACCGACTCCGCCGAGGACGGGCTGTGCCTACTCGACCGCCTGCCGCCCGAGCGGGAGCGGTTCCAGCCCTACCACGCCACCCGCGCGGATCTCCTCGCCCGCGCCGGACGGTTCGCCGAAGCCGCCGCCGCGTACGACACGGCGGCCACGCTGACCGACGACCCGGCGGTACGGGAGTTCCTTCGGGCGCGCGGAGCGGCGGTCCGTGGATCGCCGCGGCGCTAACCGGGGCTCAGCAGCCGGACCAGGAACAGCGTCGACAGGGCGGCCACCGCCACCACCGTCACGATCCGGCGCGGTTCCCGGTACCGCAACGCCGCGACGATCGCGACCACCACCGCGGCCGCGACGAACCCGCCTGCCGCCCCACCGGGCACCGACAGCACCGCGCCCGGCCACGCGGCGGCGCGCCCGGCGACGGTGAGCAGCCACCACAACGGCGGGATCGCCAGGTGCAGTACCACTTCCGCGAGCGGCGACCAGAACCAGGCGACCGCGGCCGCGGCCGCCCCGATGATCGTCACCGGCGCGATCACCGGAGCCACCAGCACGTTCGCCGCGACCGCGACAAGACTGACCCGGCCGGTCAATGCCACCAGGAGTGGCACGGTGACGGTGAACGCGGCCGCCGAGACGGCGACGATCTCGGCCGGGAGCTGCCACCACCCCCGCTCCCGCAACCAGTCTGCCCAGCTGGGCGCGAGCAGGATCAGCGCGCCGGTCGCCAGGACCGACAGCGCGAACCCCGCACTCACCGCCAATTCCGGCCGGTACAGCAGCAGCCCGATCACCGCGGCGCACAGCGCGGGCAGCGCCTGCTTGCGCCGCCCGGTCGTCACCGCCGCCAGCGTGACCACCCCCATCGCCGCCGCGCGCAGCACGCTCGGATCCGGCCGTGCCACCACCACGAACATCACCAACGCCGCCGCCGCGACCGCCACCGCGGACCGCGGACTCAGGCCGAGCCGCCGCGCCGCACCGAGCACCACCGTGAGCACGATTGTGAAATTCGCCCCGCTGACCACGCAGAGGTGTTGCAGCCCCGCGACTTCGAAGTGCGACCGTACCGGATCCGGCAGCCGCGAGGTGTCGCCGAGCACCAACGCGGGCAGCAGCCCGGCGGCGTCCGGCGGCAGCGCCCGCCCCGCCGCCCCGGCCAGACCGGCCCGCACCGCACTCGCCGCCCGCTGCCACCACGGCAACGCCCCCACCGGCACCGGCGGCCCGTCCGCGATCAGCACCGCCACCGTCAGGTCTCTGCTCCGCGGTGCCTGCACCCGCGCGCGAAAGGCCGTCGCCTGTCCCGGCACCACCTCCGCCCACGCCGGACCACTCGCCAGCACCACCACCGCCCCGCCGCCGCGCACCACGGCATCCCCGCGCCGGAACTCGCGCAACTCCGCCCGCACCACCCAGCGCGATCGCCCCGCGCCCGCGCCGGTCCGCACCGGCCGGGGATCGTCCTCCGGCGTCACCAGCACCTCCACCCACGCCTTCTCCCCCAACTGCCGCAGCGGATGCGCCCCCGCCCGGTGCTCGCGCCACGCCGCCGCCAGCGCGAACCCGGCGGCCAGCCCCAGCGCCGCCACCAACACCATCGCCCAGCCGCGCCGACCACCCGCCCTGCCCGATCCGGCCGCCCCCGGCTCCGCACCGCCAACCACCGCCCGACCGCCCCCACACGGTCGCCCGCCACCCTGGCGGCCATCACACGACCACCCACGTCACCGCGCCCCACCACACCGCCGCCCACCACACGACCACCCACTACGCGGTCGCCCGACACACCACCGCCCAGCACACCACCGCCCAGCACACCACCGCCCACCACACGACCACCGACCACGCGGTCGCCCGACACACCACCACCCGCCACACCGCCGCCCACCGCACGACCATTCAGCTCGCGGCCCACCGCGCCGCCCGTCCACACCGGCGGTCCGCCGGCCGCCGCGGTGCCGGTCCCGCGGCGAATGGCAGTGCGGCTGCGTCCGTCCGGCGGCGTCGAGAACCTGCGGCCCGGTCCTCGCGCGGCGCCCGGTGTCGGCCGCGCCGGACGAGGGCCGGGCCGGTGGACTGCGCCGATCCACGCGGCCGCTCCGGTCGCGGCGCACACGACCGCGACGGCGACCCCGACCAGCCAGCCACCGCGCACCGCCGCGATCGTCGCCAGCCAGCACGCGAGCGCGGTGGGCAGCAATCGGACATCCAAGAGGTCTCGGGCGGTCCCCCGCTCGCCGGTGTCCGCCGACGCATCCCCCACCCGGGTCCCCTCGGCCCGCGACCGGATCACCTGCGCTCGGGCCATCAGGGCGGCGATCATTCCGCTTGGCCGGGAGCGGACCGCGCGCCACCCGCGCCCGGATCGGCCACGGCCACCGTCGATTTCCCGGTCTCGGCGGCCCGTCCGGGAGGCCGCCCCGGTGCCGGGGCCGGTACCACCGGAGGGCCGCACCGCCGCTCGAGCCGGCAGCGCGCGCGACCCCCTCATACCGTCACCAGCTCGCGGAGGCGGGCGAGGCGGGCCGGGCCGATGCCGTCGACCTCGGCGAGTTGGTCGACGGCGGTGAAGCGGCCGTTCGCGGTGCGCCAGGCGAGGATCGCGCGCGCGGTGACGGGACCGACGCCGGGCAGTGCGTCGAGTTGCGCTTCGGTGGCCGTGTTCAGGTCGATCTTGCCCGCCGTCCCGGGTACCGGAGCTCCCGCGGTGGCACCCGCCGCACCTCCCGCGCCGCCCGCGCTGATGGTGGCGCTGCCGGGCCGGGGACCGTCACCGGTCGGCGCCGCAGCGCCGACGAGGATCTGGTCGCCGTCCTGGACCCGCTGGGCGAGGTTGAGACCGGTCAGGTCCGCGCCGTCGCGCGGCCCGCCCGCCGCCGCGAGTGCGTCGGCCACCCGTGCGCCCGCGGGCAACCGGACCAGACCACCATGATGTACCAGCCCGACCACGCTGACGACGAGTTCGCCTGTCGCCGGCGGGGTTTCGGGCACCGGCACGCTGCCCGGCGCGGCCGCCTGCGTGCGGGCCGCTCCGGACACCGGCACGCCGGGAGGTGCCGTGGTGGTGCGCACGGAGGCCAGCGGCGGCACCGGGTGGGTGACCGGCTGCGCGCGGGTCAGCACGAACGCGGTGACCAAGACCGCCAGCACCCCGACGAGAACCAGGGTGACAGCGCCGCGCCGGCCGGGGTCGACCCGGGCGCCGCGGAAGCGCTCGGGCACGAGCCGCCGCGTCCACGGTTCGGGGGCCTGCGGTTCCCGGAGCCACTCCGGTTCGTCGACCTCGGCGAACTCGTCGGCGGCGATGTCCGCCGGTGCCTGCGCGGCACCCCACGCCGCGTCGCGCCGTGCGGCCGAACTCGCCCGCGCGGTGGACGTGCGAACCTCGGGGCGCGCCGGAGCGCCGTGCCCGTCGGGATCCGGCGGGCCGGTGTCGTCGCCGAGGTCGAGCGCCGACCCCGCCTCCGCGACGCTCCCGCGCCCGTCGCCGCTCCGCCCGTCGCCGATCCGCCCGTCGCCGACCCGTCCGTCGCCGCTCCGCCCGTCGCCGATCCATCCGTCGCCGCTCCGCGCGTCGCCGGTGTCGAACCGCCGTAGCGCGGTATCGATGAGGCCCGGCCGCGCCTCGTCCTCGTCGAAGGCTCCGGCCACGGGCACCTCGGCATCAGGCTCGAGGTCGTTGTCCGGCAGGTCGTCTCGATCCCATCGCGCAGGCGCGGCGGCCCGCGAGCGGACGGGCCGACCGCTGCGGTGTGGTGTGGGCGCCGGAGATCGATGACCGGTGTGCGCGACCACCGCGGGACGTCCGGGCGGAATGGCCGCCGCTCGGCTCGCACCCACCCGCTCGGTCAACACCCCCAGCCGCCGCCGGATCCGCTCGCGTTCGTCGTGTCGTGGCATGGCGGCGACGCTAGGCCGCGGCGCACGCCGGGCAGGCGCACCGACCAGCGAGAACAGCGCCCCTGTGGACCAATCGCGGGCTGTGCACAACCACCCCGGGGTGGCTCGCACCGCCCTCCCGTACCGCCCTCGGCTCTGCTACCGTCGTTCGCATGCAGCACGCCCACGTGACGACCACGCCGGAATTCGTCCCGGCGCGCTGACTGATGTTCTGACGACAAGGCCCCGGGCGAGTGCCCGGGGCCTTTCGCTGTGGTCACTCGTCCGTCGACGCGAGGAGACCCATGTACGACCATCGCAAGCTCGGTCGCGAGCTCGACCTGTTCGACAGCGATCCACTCATCGGCTCGGGACTGCCGTACTGGCTGCCGTCCGGCGGCGCACTGCGGCACGCGCTCGAAGAGTACATCCGCACCGCGGAACACCGCGCCGGCTATCGCCACGTGCACTCACCGGTACTCGGCAAGCGGGAGCTCTACGAGATATCCGGGCACTGGGCGCACTACCGCGAGGACATGTATCCGCCGATGGACGTCGGCGGCGAGCAGGTGGTGCTGCGCCCCAGTCTGTGCCCGCACCACGCGCTGATCTACCGGTCGCGATCACACAGCTATCGCGAATTGCCGTTGCGGATGGCCGAACTGGGCGTGATGTACCGTGCCGAGCTGTCCGGGGTGCTGGGCGGGCTGAGCCGGGTCCGGGCCATCCACCTCAACGACGCGCACATTTTCTGCACCGAGGACCAGGTGGGTGCCGAGGTGCACGCGGCGCTGGCGATGATCGCCCGCGCACACGCCGCCCTCGGCATCGCGCCGCACCGGTTCCGGCTGTCGCTGCCCGGGCCGGGCGGGAAATACGTCCCGAATCCGGCGATGTGGGAGCGCGCGACCGGGGTGCTCGTCGAGGCGTTGCGGGCGGCCGGGATCGACTACGAGCCCGCCGACGACGAAGCGGCGTTCTACGGACCCAAGATCGACGTGCAGTTCCTCGACAGCGCGGGCCGCGAATTCACCCTGTCCACCGTGCAGGTCGACTTCCATCAACCCGAGCAGTTCGACCTGTGCTACATCGGTGCCGACGGTGCGAAACATCGTCCGGTCATGGTGCACCGCAGCATCATCGGCAGTGTGGAACGCGCGGTCGCCCACCTGGTCGAGGTGCACGGCGGGGCGTTCCCGGTGTGGCTGGCGCCCACCCAGGTGGTGGTCCTGCCGCTCTCGGGCGAGCAGCACGCCGCGGCCGAGGACGTGGTGCGGGTGCTGCGCGCGGCCGATGTGCGAGCCGAACTCGCGGGACACGACCAGGGCAGTCTCGGCGCACGGATCCGAGCCGGTCGGCAGGTGCCGTACCAGGTGGTCGTCGGGCCGAAAGAGGTGGCGGCGGGGACCCTCGCCGTGCGGTTGCGCTCCGGAGAGCAGCTCGCACCACTACCGGTTTCCGACTTCCTGGCACGGGTGGACCGGGTGGTGCGCGCGCACGCCGCCGAGCTCTGACGAATCCCGGCGAGTACCGGGCGGTTTCAGTCGCAGCCGCCCGGTATCACCAGCACGCCCAGCGCGCCGACGCCGAGATGCACAGCGAGAACGGGGCCGAACTCGGCGACGACGAGTTCTTTCAATTCCGGCAGCCGCTCTCGCAGCTGACCGGCGACGATCTCGGCCGCTTCCGCCGCACCGAGGTGTTGGACGGCGACGGCCGCCCCGTCCGCGCCCGCGGCCTCCACCGCCGCGGCGACCAGGCGCGCGTACGCCTTGGACCGGGTGCGCGCCTTCTCCCGCAGCTCCAGCTTGCCCTCGACCAGTTGCAGCAGCGGCTTGGTGACCAGTTCGCTGCCGAAGAAGGAGGCGGCGGTGCTCAACCTGCCGCCGCGACGCAACTGTTCGGTGCGGTTGACCAGGATGAAGGTCCTGGCCCGGGTCGCGGCGGTGACGGCGGCGTCGTAGACCTCGTCGAGCGTGCCGCCGCGTGCCGCGCGGCGGGCCGCGGCCAGGGCAGGCAGACCGGTGGCCAGGCCCGCGCCGAGCGAATCCACCAGCCGCACCTGGCGACCGGCGTCCATGTCTCGCACCGCCTGTCTGCCCGACTCCCAGGTGCCCGAGAGCTGCCGCGAGACGTGCACGGCCACCACGCCGTCGCCGCCGCTGCGCCGCAGCGCCTGTTCGTAGATCTCGCGCATCTCGCCGGGTGAGGCGGCGGAGGTGGTGACCGTGTCCGAGGTGTAGTCGATCTCGACCGGCTCCACGCCCTCCCGGATCGCACGGTCACCGACCAGCACGTGCAGCGGGACGACGGCGATGCCGAGCTCGTCCACCGTTGCGGTGGGCAGGCCGGCCGACGAATCGGTGACGACCACGACGGCCACGGACTACCGAACCTCCTGCAGGGTTTTCACCATCGCGTTCGCCACCGCGGTGTGGCCGTCCCAGCCCCAGTGGATGCCGTCGGGGTTGGCCTCGCCGGAGAAGATGTTCTCCCGCACCGCCTCACCGAGATCGACCAGCGGCACCGCGGTGCGCGCCGACCACTCCCGCAACGCCTGGACCGCGCGCGGCCGGCCCGAATGCACCCGCCCGTAGGCCTCGCAGTTGTGCACCGACGGCAGCACGCCGATCACCGGCAGGTCGGGACGCAGCTGGGCCAGTGCCTGCCGGGACTGTTCGAGGTAGTCGATGCTCACCCGCGGCGGCAACGCCACGGGCCTGCCCAGCTTCGAGAGCCGGGGTTGCAGCCAGTTGTAGGTGGCGCGCACGCGCCTGCGCAGGGCGGGCGGGCGCACGTAACGGATCAGCTCGCGCAGCGCCGTCGGCAACGGTGAGGGCAGGGTGTCCATGCCGCCGACGGCGAACACCACCGCACCCGCGCGCGGCACCGCCGCCCACACCCGCGGGTCGCCGATCAGCGCCCAGTAGGCGTCGCGACACGTCCAGCCGATCCGCCCGACCAGCTCGACATCCCAATCCAGTTCGGCGGCCACGAGATTCGGCCAGATGCGCGGATGGTCGGCGGGCAGCCCGCCCTTGGGCCCGAAGTAGGCCAGCGAATCGGCGATCACCAGCAGCACCGGGCGCTTCGACTCGGCGGACGCGACAGCACCGGCGGCATCCTGCGCCGGCGCGGGGACATCGGCCAGGGAGTCGGCCGCAGCCGATTCCGCCGGAGCCTGCGGCACGGTAGGGACGGATGGCTCGGCATCACCCGACTCGACGGGGGACGTCTCGGTAGGCGGATCGGCGACGGGCGAAACGGCCTCCCTCGACGAGGCATCGGCCGTGGCAACGGTCACGGGCGCGGCGGCCGCTTCGGCCTCCGAAACAGCATCCGTGACGGCGGCGGCCTCCTCGGTGCCGGAATTCACCGGATCGTCCGGCTGCGCGGTGGGGTGGTCGTTTCCGGCATCCGTCGCGTCGGCAGTGGTGTTCGCGGGCGGCCCGCCGAACAGCGCGTCCGGCAGCTGCCGTTCCGGTTTGGCCGAGACCTTCTGTTTGAACAGTTCGTCCGGCACGGTCCGCGCCGCGTCCTCGCGGGAGCCGCGCCGCTCGGGCTCGGCGGGTTCGGGCGGCGGGCCGAACAGCGCGTCGGGCAGTTGACGTTCCGGCTTGGCGCTCACCTGCCGGAACAGTTCGTCCGGGACCGACCGGACCGGCTGATCAGAGGACATCGGGTGCTACCTTCGCCGCTGCGTTCCACACATCGAGACGCCAGCCGGGCTGGTCGATGCCTGGACCGTGGCTGCTCAGCTGCACCCAGCTGGTGTTGGCGAGTCCGCCGAGGGCGGGCCAGTTCTGCGGCGGCAGTTCGAGCAGCGCGGCCGTCAAGGCGGCGATCAGCCCGCCGTGCGCCACCAGGATGATAGTCCGGCCGGGCCAATCCTGCCGCTCGTTGTACAGCTCCCGGACCACGGGCAGCGCGCGGGCGCCGACCTCGAGCTTGCTCTCCCCGCCCGGCGGCCGGTAAGTGGCGTCCAGCCGCCACGCCACCCGGGCGCCGGGATAGTCGGCGTCCACCTCCAGGTGGGTCAGGCCCTGCCAGTCACCGAGATGGGTTTCGCGCAGCCGCGGATCGAGCGCCACCGGCACGTCGGTGTGCTCGGCCAGCGCGAGCGCGGTGTCGTGGGCGCGGCGCAGATCCGAGGACACGATCGCGATGGCGTTGCGGGAGACCAGTTCGCGGGCCGCCTCTTTGGCCTGCCGACGGCCGAGTTCGGTGAGGTCGGTGTCGATCTGGCCCTGCATCCGATCGGTGGCGTTCCATTCGGTCTGCCCGTGCCGCAGCAGGATCAGCGTGCGGACCCCGGCGTACTTGCTCACGCGCGGTTGTCTCCCTCGCCGGCCGCCTCCGGCCGCGGCTCACCGACGCCCTCGACCGGGACCACCGGGCAGTCCTTCCAGAGCCGTTCCAGCGCATAGAAGTTGCGCTCGTCGTTGTGCTGGATGTGCACCACCACATCGACGTAGTCCAGCAGCGCCCAGCGCCCCTCGCGGGTGCCCTCCCGCCGCACCGGCTTGTGCCCGGCCCGGCGCAGCTTCTCCTCGACGTTGTCGACGATCGCGTTGACCTGGCGCTCGTTGGGCGCCGACGCGATGACGAAGCAGTCGGTGATCACCAGCTGCTCGGAGACGTCGAGCACCACCACGTCGGAGGCCAGCTTCTCGTCGGCGGCCCGCGCGGCCACCTCGGCCATCTCGATCGCCTCGGCCGACGCGCTCACCCGCGCACCTCCGCGCTGCCCCACTGGACCTCGAGTCCGTTCACCTCAGCTACCTTCCGCTGCGTCCGGCACGTACAGCTGCCGCTTCGATATGTACTGCACCACGCCGTCCGGGACGAGGTACCAGACCGGCCGGTTCTCCGCGGCGCGGCGCCGGCACTCGCTCGACGAGATCGCCAGCGCCGGGATCTCGAGCATGGTCACCGCGTCGGGAGGAAGATCGCGCAGATGCTCCTCCAAATGATCGGTGTTGAGCTCGTACCCCGGTCGGCTCACCCCGACGAACTTGGCCAGTTCGAACAGTTCGGCCCAATCCTGCCACGACAGGATGTTGGCCAGTGCGTCCGCACCCGTGATGAAGTACAGCTGGGCGTCGGGGTACTGCGCTTTCATCTCCCGCAGGGTGTCCACGGTGTAGGTGACCTTGCCGCGATCGATGTCGGCGCGGCTCACCGTGAAACTGGGGTTGGAGGCGGTCGCGATCACCGTCATCAGGTACCGGTCCTCGGCGGGGCTGACCTTCTTGTGTGCCTTCTGCCACGGTTGCCCGGTGGGGACGAAGATCACCTCGTCCAGATCGAAGCGGTTGGCGACCTCGCTGGCGGCGACCAGGTGGCCGTGGTGGATGGGATCGAACGTGCCGCCCATCACCCCCAGCTTGCGTCCGGTCGACCCTGTCTCGTGCATGAGAGCCGAGCTTAACGGTCGCCGCACGCGGCGCGGAGTGCTGCCCGCCACACCGGCCGGGCACTCAGTCCTGCATGTCGGCGAGCTGACGGCGGGTGTGGTCGAGTTCGTTGGCGACCTCCGGGCTGGGTGCCAGCCCTTCCAGATCGGCGAGCAGGGCGCGCAGTGCGTCGATGCTCGGCTGCCGTTGCGCGCGGGTGCCTGCCGACCAGAACCGCAGCCACGCGGCCGAACGCAGGCAGCGGGCGCGCGGGCCGATCCGCCCGAGTTCGCCCCACAGGTCGGCCGCGCGGAGATAGGCCAGCGCGGCCGGACCGTCGGCGCCACAGGCGTCCAGCGCCGAGGCAGCCGACCAGGTGAGTTCGGCGCGCAGACGCGCGTGGTCGGCCGCGTCGCGGACCAGGTGGGCGGCGGCCAGGTAGTGGCGGGCGGCGCGGGCATGCTCACCGAGCAGCCGCAGCGAGCGACCGTACTGGCCGCGCAACACCGCCATCTCGGCGGCCGGATACGGCGCGGGCGCGGCGATCGCGCGGGCGAACAGTTCGGCGGCGCGCCGGTGCCTGCCCGCGCGATGCCAGGCACGGGCGGCGACGAACACGAGGTGGGTGACGGTGTCCCCGGACAGGTCCGCCCAGTGCCCGGCCGCCGCCAGCGCGGCGGCGGCCAGATCGGCCTCGCGCCCCGGCAGGCCGGACAGCACGGTGACCAGCTGCGCGTGCAGGCGGGCCAGGTGCTCGGCGGGCAACGCCCCCGCGCCGGACTCGAGCGCGGCGCGCAGGTAGCGTTCGGCCTCCTCGGGCTCACCGAGCAGCCGCGCCGCGGCCAGCTCCCCGAGCCGGATCGCCTCCGCGCCGCGGCGCGACGGCTCGACCGGCTGCGCACCCGGATCCATCCGCCAGGACACCACCGGCGCGACACCCTCGGTGCCCGGCCTCGACCAGTCGTCCCCACCCGTCGATGTCACGCCGTCCGGCGTCGCACTCCCCATGCCGGCGAATGCTGGTGAGCAGCGCCAATGAAACGCTTAACGAATCCTGAAGACAGGCGGAACCGGCGGACCGCTCAGGGACGCTTCGACTTCGGCAACTTGCGCACGATCTCCTCGTAGGAGTAATCGATGAGCTCGCGTAGTTCGTTATCCGAGATGCCGCCGTCGATGCGGACGGCGTTCCACCCGTACCGGCCGATGTAGGCCGAGGGCGTCACCTCGTCGGGATGGATGCGCACCAGTTCGTCGGCCTCGAGGCGGTCGCGGCCGCATTTCAGGCCGACCGATTCGGTGCCGAGGAAGGCGAAGATCTTGCCGCCGACCTTGGCGACCAGATCGCCCTCCCACGGTTCGTCGGCGACGGCGCCGGGTTTGGCCAGGCAGTACCGCACCAGTTCCGCGTGGTCCATGCGCCCTCCTCACACCGGCAGCAGCCGGGACACCACCTCGGTCAGTTGCCGCGCCGAGCGGCATTCGTGCATCTCGATGACGGTCCGGTACTTCTCCGCCGCGGAATCACCGGAGCCCCACTGGTTGGTGGGTTCGGGATTGAGCCAGTGCGCGTGCTTGGCGACCTCGACCAGTTCGCGCAGCGTGTCCAGCGCCGGGTCCCGGTAGTTGGTGCGGGCGTCGCCGAGGATCAGCAGCGAACTGCGGCTGGTGACCGCGTCGGGGAATTCCGCGGCGAAGGTGCGCAGCGCGGTGCCGTAGTCGGAGTGGCCGTCGTAGCCGACCACGTCGGCCTCGGTGAAGATGCGGGTCATCGCCTCGTCGAGCTGGGTGTGCGGGTCGAAGAAGCGGGTCACCTCGTCGGTGTTGTCGACGAAGGCGAAGATCCGCACCCGGGAGAACTGCTCGCGCAGCGCACTCACCAGCAGCAGGGTGAAGTTGCTGAACCCGGCCACCGAGCCCGAGACGTCGCACAGCAGCACGAGTTCCGGGCGGCCCGGTCGCGGTTTGCGGTTCACCAGGTCGATCGGCACACCGCCGGTGGACATGGACTTGCGCAACGTCTTTCGCAGATCGATCTCACCGCGGCGGTGCTTCCTGCGCCGCGCGGCCAACCGCGAGGCCAGCACCCGGGCCAGGCGCTGGGTGCCGCGGCGCAGTTCGGCGAGCTCACGGTCGGAGGCGCGCAGGAAGTCCACATCCTCGGCCTGCCTGGCGACCCCGTAGTTCGCGACCCGTTCGCGGCCGATCCGCTCGGCCACCCGCCTGCGTGTCTCGGCTTCGACGGTGGCGCGGAAGCCGTCGATGCGCCCGCGCGCGGCCCGCCGGGCGATCTCGGTGTCGAACTCGCTGGTGTCCGGTCCGACGGCCAGCCCCGCCAGGATCTTGGCCAGCAGCGTCTGCGGCTGCACCTCCTTGAGCGCCTGATACGCCGAGAAGGACGGCCCCCGCGCCGACTGGTACTGCCCGAGCTGTTCGACCAGTTGGGCGGCGACCTGCTCGAGCTGGCGGTCGGAGTCCTCCCGCACCAGCAGATCGGCCAGCAACTGGCGCAGGGCCGGGATGTCGACCTCGCCGGAAGGCTTGCGCGGGAGCTCGAGGTCGGCCTCGTCCTCGGCCCGCTCCCCCACCGCGACCGGGAACCACAGGTCGAACAGGCCGTCGAAGGTGGCGCGATGGGTGGTGCGGCGCAGCAGCGCACAGGCCAGGCCCTCCCGCAGCACCTCGCGGTCGAGCAGATCGAGCACGGTCACCACCCGCCCGGCGTCCACCGTCTCCGAGGGACCGACCGGGATGCCGCGCGCCCGCAACGCCTCCACGAAGCCGACGAGGTGTCCCGGCAGGCCGTGCTCGGACCGCAACGACACCGGCGCCTCGGGGTTCATCTCAGGCCAGTTTCAGCTCGGACAGCGCGCGCTCGTGATCGCTGCGGTGTTTGAGCACCACGCCCAGCGTCGCGCGCACGGTCGTGTCGTCGAGATCCTTCATGCCCAGTGCGAGCAGCGTGCGGCCCCAGTCGATCGATTCCGCGACCGAGGGCAGCTTCTTGAGCTGCATGCCGCGCAGCACGTGGACGATGCGCACCAGCTGCGCCGCCACCGCCGCGGACAGCTCCGGCACCCGGCTGGCCAGGATACGGCGCTCCAGGTCCTCGTCGGGGAAGTCCAGGTGCAGGTAGAGGCAACGGCGCTTGAGGGCCTCCGACAGCTCCCTGGTCGCGTTGGAGGTCAGCACCACGAACGGCTTGCGGCTCGCGGTGATCGTGCCCAGCTCCGGGACGGTGACCGCGAAGTCGCTGAGCACCTCCAACAGCAACCCTTCGATCTCGACGTCGGCCTTGTCGGTCTCGTCGATCAGCAGCACGGTCGGATCGGTGCGGCGGATGGCGGTGAGCAGCGGCCGCGAGAGCAGGAACTCCTCGGTGAAGACGTCGGCTTTCGTTTCGGCCCAGTCGTTCTCGCTGGCGGCCTGGATGCGCAGGATCTGCTTGGCGTGGTTCCACTCGTAGAGGGCACGGGCCTCGTCGACACCCTCGTAGCACTGCAGGCGCACCAGTTCCGCGCCCGCGGTCTGCGCGACGGCGCGGGCCAGTTCGGTCTTGCCCACACCGGCCGGGCCCTCGATCAACAGCGGCTTGCCGAGCCGGTCGGCCAGGAACACCGAGGTGGCGGTGGACTTGTCGGCCAGGTAGCCGGTGGTGGCGAGCCGCTCGATCACGTCGTCGACCGAGCTGAAGATCGGCTCCTGGGTTGGGTCGGCCACGGGTTGTTTCCTTCCTCCCGGGCGCACGGACTCCCCCGCGCGCTCGGCGAACTGCTGACGGCGTCACACGGGCCGGATCTGGCCCTCGCCCCACACGATCCACTTGGTCGAGGTCAGTTCCGGCAGCGCCATCGGGCCGCGGGCGTGCAGCTTCTGGGTGGAGATGCCGATCTCGGCGCCGAAACCGAACTGCTCGCCGTCGGTGAAGGCGGTGGAGGCGTTCACCATGACCGCGGCGGCGTCGACCCGGCCGGTGAACTCCCGGGCGGCGGCCAGATCACCGGTGACGATGGCCTCGGTGTGGCCGGTGCCCCAGGTGTTGATGTGCTCGACCGCGGCGTCCAGGTTGTCGACCACCTTCAGCGCGATGTCGAGGGTGAGGTACTCCTCGCCCCAGTCGGTGTCGGTGGCGGGCACCAGGCCCGGCAGGTCGCCGTGGATGGTGACGCCGTGCTCGCGCAGGGCGGCGGTGAGGCGGGGCACGGCGGTGTCGGCGACGGCCCGGTCGATGAGCACCGTCTCGGCCGCGTTGCACACACTCGGCCTGCGGGTCTTGGCGTTGATCAGGATCTGCTCGGCCATGTCCAGATCGGCCGCGGCGTGCACGTAGACGTGGCAGTTGCCGGTGCCGGTCTCGATGGTCGGCACGATCGCGTCGCGCACCACGGCGTTGATCAGGCCGGCGCCGCCGCGCGGGATCACCACGTCGACCAGGCCGCGCGCCTGGATCAGGTGGGTGACGCTGGAGCGGTCGTGGCTGGGCAGCAGTTGCACCGCGTCGGCGGGGATCTGCTGGGCGCGCAGCGCCTCGCGCAGGATCTCCACCAGGGCCGCGTTGGACTTCGCCGCCGAGGATGAGCCGCGCAGCAACGCCGCGTTCCCGGACTTCAACGCCAGGCCGAAGGCATCGACCGTGACGTTGGGCCGGGCCTCGTAGACCATGCCGACCACGCCGAGCGGCACCCGCACCTGGCGGATCTCGAGCCCGTTGGGCAGGGTCGAACCGCGCACCACGCCACCGACCGGATCCGGCAGCCCGGCCACCTGACGCAGCCCCGAGGCGATGCCGTCGATGCGGGCCTTGGTCAGCCGCAGGCGGTCGAGCAGCGACGCCTCGGTACCCGCGGCCTCGGCGGCGGCGATGTCCTCGGCGTTGGCGGCCAGCACCGTGTCGGCGGCGGCGAGCAGGGTGTCGGCGGCGGCGTGCAGCGCGTCGTTCTTCTGCGCGGTGGTCAGCTGCGCGAGCGCGCGGGAGGCCACCCTGGCCCGTCGCGCGGCCTCGTGCACCGCCTCGCGCACATCGAATTCAGCCGTTGTCTCCACCGTCATGGGTTACAGCCTACGCACCGCGTGCGCGCGGGTTCTTCCGCGCTACGGTCTGACGGTGACCACGCCCGTGATCGCCGTGCTCGGCAGCATCAACATGGATCTGGTGACCACCACCGCCAGCAGGCCTGCGCCGGGGGAAACCGTGCTGGGCAGCGGGTTCGACACCGTCCCGGGCGGAAAGGGGGCGAACCAGGCCGTCGCGGCGCGCCGGTCCGGCGGCCGGGTGGAGTTCCTGGGCGCGGTGGGCACCGACGTGTTCGCCCCGCAGTTGCGCGGCGCGCTCGAGTCGGCCGGCGTCGGCACCGCGGGCCTGCGCACGGTGCCCGGGCCCAGCGGGGTGGCGTCGATCGTCGTGGACGAGTCCGGGGAGAACAGCATCATCGTCGTGGGCGGCGCCAATGCCGCGATGACGGCGTTGCGCGAGACCGACCGGGCGATGATCGCGGCGGCGGACGTGCTGGTGTGTCAACTGGAGATCCCGGTGCCGACGGTGGCCGCCGGGCTGCGGCACGCGCGGGCGAACGGGACCACCGTCCTGCTGAATCCGTCACCCGCACAGGATCTTCCGCCACAGCTGTGGGCAGACGTCGATGTCGCGGTGGTCAACCGGGGTGAGGAGCGGCAGCTTGGCGCGGTACTGGATCGGGTGCCGCACGTGGTGGTCACCCTCGGCGGTGCGGGCGCCCGGTATCGCGGCCCGGACGGGGCGGAACTGGCCGTGCCCGGCGTGCCGGTCGAGGTCGTCGACACCACCGGCGCCGGTGACGCGTTCACCGGCGCGCTGGCGGTGGCCTGGCGGCACGGGCCCGCCGCGGCGCTGCGCTGGGCGTGTGCGGCCGGAGCGCTGGCGACCACGCGCCTCGGCGCGAGCGCGTCGATCCCCGAGCGGACCGCGATCGAAGACCTGCTGGCCCGCTGAGCCGCAGCGCTCGACCCACACCACCCGACCGGGATGAGGCCGCGCTCACGACGCGGCAGGCGGCGCCGCCCGCCGTCGCGCGACCGGAAAATCGGGTGCTCCCGGGACGTTCGCTGCCTACCGTGGACAGCACCGGCACCTGCTCGCCGGTGGAATCGGAAGGAATCGCGACATGTTTCCCGTCGAGTTGTCCGGTGCCCGGGCACGGACGTTGATGTGGGCCCACGAGGACGAGATCGAGGCGGCCGCGCTGCAGCAACTGCGCAACATCGCCCGGCTCGACTGGGTGCACGGCGTCCGTGTCATGCCGGACGTGCATCTCGGCAAGGGCGCGACCGTCGGCTCGGTGATCGCCATGCGCGACGCGGTGGCACCGGCGGCGGTCGGCGTCGACATCGGCTGCGGCATGGAGAGCGTGCGCACCGACCTCACCGCCGCGGACCTGCCCGACGACCTGCGCTCGCTGCGGTCGCGGATCGAGGCGGCCGTGCCGGTCGGCTTCGCCGCGCACAAGGACGCGGTCCAGGTGCGCAAGCTCGCCGCGCGCCCGTCCGGGGTGACCACGGCGACCCTGCGCACCGGCTGGGAGCGGTTCTGGGCGGAGTTCGGCGCGCTCGACGAGCGGGTGGCCGGGCGAGAAGCCAAGGCCCACAAGCAGATGGGGACCCTGGGCGGCGGCAACCACTTCATCGAGGTCTGCCTGGACCAGGACGACCAGGTGTGGATCCTGCTGCACTCGGGCAGCCGCAACATCGGCAAGGAACTGGCCGAGCGGCACATGGAGGTGGCGCGGCGGCTGCCGCACAACCAGCACCTGGTCGACCGCGATCTGGCGGTGTTCCTGGCGGGCACCCCGGAGATGGCGGCCTACCGGCACGACCTGACCTGGGCCCAGGAGTACGCCGCCCGCAACCGGGCGGTGATGCTGGCGCTGGTGTGCCAGGCGGTACGGGAGGAGTTCCCGGCCAGGGAGGTCCGCTTCGACGAGCCGATCTCGTGCCATCACAACTACGTGGCCGAGGAGATCGTCGACGGGATGCCGATGCTGGTCACCCGCAAGGGCGCGGTTCGCGCGGGCGCGGGCGATCTGGCGCTGATCCCCGGCTCGATGGGCACGCGCTCCTACGTGGTGCGCGGTAAGGGCAATCCGGCCTCCTTCCAGTCGGCCTCGCACGGTGCGGGGCGGCGGATGAGCCGCAACGCCGCCAAGCGCCAGTTCAGTGTCGCCGATCTGGTGGCCCAGACCGAGGGCGTGGAATCCCGCAAGGACGCCGGTGTCCTCGACGAGATCCCGGCCGCGTACAAGAACATCGACGAGGTGATCGAGGCGCAGCGCGATCTGGTCGATGTGGTGGCGACCCTGCGTCAGGTGCTCTGCGTCAAAGGCTGACCCCGGTGGGGCCGCGGTGTCGAAGCCGCGGCCCGGCCGGATGTGAACGACGGGGTGTTCACTACCTGCCCGGCCGAGGCATCGTCGCTGTCGGCGGGGTGCGGCACGATGGGACGCGTGACTACCGCGAGCGGACCTGCTGCGATCGACCTCACCGCCCCCGACCTGCGAGAGCGGGCCGAGGAACTGCTGCGCGAGCTGGCGGGCGGCCATGCGCGGCTTCGCGAGGACCAGTGGACCGCCATCGAGGCGCTGGTGGTGCGCCGGCAGCGCGCGCTGGTGGTGCAGCGCACCGGCTGGGGCAAGTCGGCGGTGTATTTCATCGCCGCCAAATTGCTGCGCCGGGCCGGGCGCGGGCCGACGGTGATCGTGTCCCCGCTGCTGGCACTGATGCGCAACCAGGTGGCGGCCGCCGAGCGGGCGGGGGTCGTGGCCGCGACGATCAACTCCGGCAACGTCACCGAGTGGGACGAGATCCACGACCGGGTGGCCGCGGGCGAGATCGATGTGCTGCTGGTCAGCCCGGAGCGGCTGAACAACCCCGACTTCCGCGATCAGGTGCTGCCGAAGCTCGCGGCCGACGCGGGACTGGTCGTCGTCGACGAGGCGCACTGCGTCTCGGACTGGGGCCACGACTTCCGCCCCGACTACCGCCGCATCCGCACCCTGATCGCCGATCTCGGCTCCGACGTGCCGGTCCTGGCCACCACCGCCACCGCCAACGACCGGGTGGTCACCGACGTCGCCACCCAGATCGGCACCGACACCCTGGTGCTGCGCGGCAGCCTCGACCGCGAGTCGCTGCACCTGTCGGTGGTGGCGTTCGACGGCGCGGTCGAACGCACCGCGTGGCTCGCCGCGCGGCTGCGCGAACTGCCCGGCTCGGGCATCATCTACACCCTCACCGTGGCCGCCGCCCACGATCTGGCCGACGTGCTGGCCACGCACGGGCACCAGGTCGCCGCCTACACCGGGCAGACCGATCCGGCCGAGCGCGAGGCGCTGGAGAACGCGTTGCTGCGCAACGAGGTCAAGGCCCTGGTGGCGACGTCGGCGCTGGGCATGGGGTTCGACAAGCCGGACCTGGGTTTCGTCGTGCACGTCGGCGCGCCCTCCTCCCCCATCGCGTACTACCAGCAGGTGGGCCGTGCCGGTCGCGGCACCGAGCGGGCCGAGGTCGTGCTCCTGCCCGGACCGGAGGACACCCGGATCTGGGCCTATTTCGCCTCGGTGGCGTTCCCCCGCGAGCACATCGTGCGCGGGGTGCTCGACGCCCTCGATGCCGACCGGCCGCTCTCCACGGCGGCGTTGGAGCCGATGGTCGAGCTGAACCGGTCACGACTGGACATGGTGCTCAAGGTGCTCGACGTGGACGGCGCCGTGCGGCGGGTCCGCGGCGGCTGGGTGGGCACCGGCCAACCCTGGGAATACGACACCGAGCGCTACGAACGGCTGGCCGCCGCCCGCGAGGTGGAGCAACAGGCCATGCTGGACTACCAGCGCACCACCGACTGCCGGATGAACTTCCTGCGCCGGCAACTCGACGACCCCAGCCTCGGCGCGGACGCACCCGGCTGCGGGCGCTGCGACAACTGCACCGGCGCGCGCCCCGACCGGTCGGTGGACGCCGAGGCCGTCGCCGCCACCCGCGCCCGGCTCGACCGTCCCGGCATCGACCTGGCCCCGCGCAAGCAGTGGCCGACCGGCATGGCGAAACTCGGAGTTCCCTTGTCCGGCAAGATCACCGCCGGCGCCGAGACGGGACGCGTCGTCGGGCGGCTGACCGATCTCGGGTGGGGGCAGAGGCTGCGCGCGTTGCTCGACGGGCCCGACGGTCCGGTGCCCGACGCCGTGTTCGATGCCTGCATCGCCGTCCTGCGGGAATGGGATTGGGCGGCGCGGCCCACCTCGGTACTGGCACTGGAATCCGCCAGGCACCCGGTGCTCACCGCGAGCCTGGCCGCCCGGCTGGCCGAGGTCGGCAGGCTCCGCGATCTCGGCACCCTCGCCACCCGGCCGGACCGGCCGCCGGTCTCGGCCGCGAATTCGGCGCACCGGGTGGCCGGGCTCCACGACTCCTGGCTGATTCCCGACCTCACCGGCGTCGACGGCCCGATCCTGCTGGTGGACGCACTCACCGACACCGGCTGGACGTTCACCGTCGCGGCGCACGCCCTGCGCACGGCGGGCGCCGCCGCGGTCCTGCCGTTCGCGCTGGCGAGCGTGACGTGAGGCCGCGCTACAGGCTGAGGGTGGCGCGCAGGCTGGCGTCCAGCGATTCGGTCTCGGCCGGGGTGAGCCTGCCCACCGGCGCGCTCAGCCACGGGCGGTAGGCGCGATGCAGGCGCATGGCGTCGACCCAGCCGTGATCGGTGTAGACGCCGAGGACGTGCCCGGGATCCTCGGCCACCACCGGCACCACGTGGACCCAGCGGTACGGGGAGGCGATGACAGCGGGGTCGGAGACCAGCACAACCGTGCTACGCCTCGGGAAGGGCGTGCCGTCACGCAGTGTCGGTGTGTAGCTCCAGATCTCGCCGCGCCTCATGCGTCTCCGCGGGAGCGGCGCCTGGCATCGGCGGCAGCCGAGTCGAGCAGGTCGAGTTCGTCGTGGGCGGCGGCACGTTCGGCGTCCTCGTCGACCGGCAGGTCGGTGAGGCTCTCGCGCACGACGGCGGTGCGGACGGCGGCCGCCACGAACGCGTCGAGACTTCGATGGTGGCGCGCGGCGGCTTCCCGTGCCCAGGCGGCGATTCGCGGATCCAGGGTCACCGTGACGCGCGCCGCCTCGCTCATGACGCTATGCATACCAGAGCGGTGGCGTCCGATGGAACCGCGCGCGGCGCGTCGATGCCGCGCCGCCACCGGGCCGGACGGCTATGGTCACAAGGGTGGCCAGCAAGTCGTCGAGCCCGGCCGTCGAGTTGGATGTCGGCCCCCGCCGGGTGCGCGTGACGAACCCGGACCGGGTCTACTTTCCGGAAACCGGGGCGACCAAGCTCGACTTGGTGCAGTACTACCTGAGCGTCGGCGACGGAATCGTCAACGCACTGCGGGAACGTCCCTGCATGCTGCACCGGTTCCCGAAAGGACTGGCCGGGGACAAGGTGCACCAGAAGCGCCTGCCGGCCGGGGCGCCGGACTGGGTCTCCACGGTTCGGGTCTACTTCCCCCGCTACGGCCGCCACGCCGACGAGCTGTGCGTGCGCGAACTCGCCGAGGTGATCTGGGCCGTGCAGATGTCGACCGTGGAGTTCCACCCGTGGAACTCCCGCAGCGCCGACACCGAACGCCCGGACGAGTGGCGCATCGATCTCGACCCGATGCCGGATTGCCCTTGGTCGCGCGTCCAGCGAGTGGCGGGGGTGGTGCAGGAGGTACTCGGCGAGCTGGGCGCGGTGGGCTGGCCGAAGACCTCCGGCGGCAAGGGCCTGCACGTCTACGTGCGCATCGCACCGCAGTGGAGCTTCACCGAATTGCGCCGCGCCGCCCTGGCATTCGCCAAGGAGGTGGAGCGCCGCGCGCCGGACGACGTGACCACCACCTGGTGGCGGCGCGACCGCGACCCGAAGTTGTTGTTCGTCGATTACAACCAGAACGCCCGCGATCACACCATCGCCGCCGCCTACTCGGTGCGCGGGGTGCCGCAGGCGACGGTGTCGACCCCCGTACGCTGGTCGGAGATCCCCGACGTGGATCCGCGCGACTTCACCATGAAGACCGTCCCGGCGCGCTACGCCGACCTCGGCGACCTGCACGCCGGGATCGACGATGCCGTGTTCCTGATCGACGAACTGCTCGAGTGGGCCGACCGGGACCGGATCGAGGCGGACCCGCCGACGGATCGGGAATAGTCCGCAGAGGTCGGGTGTCGGAAACCGGCGAGGAGGTTCGCACCGTGAATCAGACAGTCGTGCCGATCGCGATCGGCCCCACCGGGCATACCCCGGCGATGCTGGAGAAGGCGATCAGCGACGGCGGGGCGAAACTCGTCGACCTCGACGCGGCCCGCGCCCTGATCTGGGTGGGCTCGGCCGCGGAGTTCCCGCAGCGGCTGCCCGAGACCGTCGAGTGGGTGCAGTTGCCCGCCGCCGGCGTGGAGGACTGGTTCGCCCTCGGCGTCTTCGACCGGCACCCCGGCGTCCGGTTCACCTCCGCGGCAGGCGCGTTCGCCGCCAGCGTCGCCGAGCACACGCTGGCGCTGCTGTTGGCCGGCGTGCGCTACCTGCCCGAGCATCTGCGCGCCACCAGCTGGCGGCAGCAGGACTTCTTCCCGCACGTCGGCACGCTGCGCGGCAAGACCGTCACGATCGTCGGCGCGGGCGGTATCGGCCGCGCGCTCATCCCGATGCTGGTGCCGCTCGGCGCGCACATCATCGCGGTCAACCGCTCGGGCCGCCCCGTGACCGGCCCCGGCATCCCCGACACGATCGAGACCGTTCCCGCCGAACACCTGGCGAAGGTCTGGCCGCGCACCGATCACGTGGTGGTGGCCGCCCCCGCCACCGCCGACACCCGGCATCTGATCGACGCCGACGTGCTGGCCCGGCTGCGGCCCTCCTCGTGGCTGGTCAACGTCGCCCGCGGCTCCCTCGTCGACACCGATGCCCTGGTCACCGCCCTGACCGACGGCACCATCGCCGGCGCGGCCCTCGACGTGACCGACCCCGAGCCGCTGCCCGACGGCCATCCGCTGTGGTCCCTGCCCAACGCGATGATCACCCCCCACGATTCCAACCCACCGCAACTGCGCTTCGCCGCGTTCGCCGATCACGTGGCCGAGAACGTGACCCGCTTCGTCGCGGGCACTCCCCTGCTGGCCCCCATCGACACCGACCGGGGCTACTGACGGTCGCTCGCACGGCCACGACCCACGCACTGCCGCGACGGAGCGGTACTCTGTCCCGGCATGAGCATCCGTGACCGAGTCCTGACGGCGGCCCTGGCGTGCTTCGCCGAGGACGGGTACGAGCGCACCACCATCGCCCGCATCCGGGAACGCAGCGGGGTGTCCAACGGCGCGCTGTTCCATCATTTTCCGAGCAAGGAAGCGATCGCCGGGGCGCTGTACGTCGACGCGATGGGTTCGGTGCACGAGGAGTACCGACGGGTGCTGGCGCGCCGCCCCGCGACCTTGGCCGACGGAGTGGGCGGGGTGCTCGAGCGCCACCTGTCCTGGGTCGAGGCCGATCCGGTGCGGGCGCGCTTCGTCTACGCGCAGGGCAGGCTCGACTGGGCGAGCGAGCCGGGTGAGCGCCTGCGGGCGATGAACGCGGAGATCGGCGCGGCGTGGCGGGAATGGCTGGCCCCGTTCGTGTCCCGGGGAGAGGCACGGGATCTGCCGATGACGGTGGTGGTCGCCGTGGTGACCGGGCCCGCCCACGCCCTGGCCCAGCAATGGCTGGCAGGCCAGTTGCCCGGATCGCTGCTCGCCTTCCACGCCGCGCTCACCGAGGCGGCGGTCGCCGGCCTGTCGGGCGACCCGGCCCGTGGGTCGGCGCCGGCGTCGCGGCCGGTCGCGGGCCTGCTCCGGCTGCAACTCGTCGACGCCGACGGGGCGGTGGTGGCCGAGGGCGAGGCGACGACGACGTTGACCCGCCCGGACCACTGACCCCTACCGAGCAAAACTCCGGAGTGTTACTCTGCCCCGGTGGCCGTCGAACGAAGCGGCCGGAGCAGGAGCAGGCGATGACCCACGCCGAGATGACAGCACCGCCGTTCGAGCCGACGGCGGAGCACCGGACGCTGCGGGAACAGGCGCGGCAGGTGGCGGCCGAATTCGCGCCCCGAGCGGTCGCCGTCCGCAGGCACACCCTCGAACACGGCGAGATGCACCCGGAGCTGTGGCGGGCGTTCCGCGCGAACGGACTGGCCGGAGCAGCGCTCTCCCCGGAGGTGGGTGGCCGGGGCGCCGGCGTACTCGGCGCCGCGCTGGTCCTGGAGGCGTTCGCCGAGCACGGCATCGTGCTGTGGATGCCCGCGCTCACCACCGCGATCGCCTGCGCGATGGAGCGTCTCGGCCCGGCGCCCGCCCGCGACGTGTGGTTGCCGCGGATCGCCGCGGGCACCGCGCAACTGGCGATGGCGGCCACGGAACCCGAGTCCGGGCACAACCTCTTCCGCGTCCGCACCGAAATCCGTGCCGACAGCGACGGTTTCGTGGTCTCCGGCCGCAAGCGGGTCAGTTCCGGTGTCGATCTGGCCGAGCGCGTCCTGGTGTTCGGCCGGGCGACGGAGGGATTCACCACGGTCCTGGTCGATCCCCGGGCTCCCGGCGTCACCGTCACCGAGGTGCCGATGGGATTCCGGGAAGGCGTGCGGCAATTCGAGCTCGACTTCCACGAGGTCGCCGTCCCGGCCGCGGACGTGGTCGGGCGCGCCGGTGCGGGGCTGCTGACGCTGTGGCCGTTCACCCATGTCGAGCGGGTGCTCACCGCCGCCATCTGCACGGGTTCGGCCCGGCACAGCATCGAGCGGGCCGTGCGGCACGCGAAAACCAGGACGGTGGTCGGCTCGGCGCCCATCGGCGCGAACCAGGCGCTGGCCCACCCCTTGGCCCGGTTGCACGCGCGGACCGCCGCCGTCCAATTGCTGGTGCACCGCTGCGCGGCCCGGATCGATGCCGATCACCCCGACAGCGCGGCCGAGGCCGCCGCCGCCAAACTACTGGCCGCCGACCTGGCCTTCGACGCCGCCGACCACACCACCCAGGTGCTCGGCGCCGAAGCCTGGGACGAGCGATCCGGCTGGATCGACCTGTATCTGGACGCGCGGCTGGCCCGCTCCGGACCGGTCAGCAACGAGTTCGCGCTCAACCACCTCGCCGAGCACGTGCTGGGGTTGCCGCTGCACCGGTGAACCGCATGCGCGAGCGGGGGCCGCGCCGCGCGGCGGACGGGAAGCGGCATAATCGTCCCGGTGCACTGGATTTTCACGCCGGACGAGTTCGTCCATGTGTGGCGTGAGACCGATGTCGACCGGCCGCCCTATCCGCTGCGGTTGCTCGAGTCGCCGCGCACCGAGCAGGAGGCCGAGGTGTTGCGCGGCCGGATCGCCGAGCGCTTCCCGCCGGGCGCGGACCCGGATCTGACCGCCTGCCTTCGGATTCTGGCCCACCCGCACACGCGGGTGGTGGCCGTCGGCACCGGTGCGCACCAGGGCGAGGAACTGCGGTTGCTCGGTTGCACGGTGTTCGATCGCGCGGTGTTGGTGCGGCAGGATCCGCCCGCCACGCCGGGTGCGGCCGGGTCGGTCCGGGTGTCGATCGGGCACGCCGGAAAGTTGGGGGCGCGCATCGCGAGTCTGCTGCCGAAGGCGCCGCCGGGCCGCGAGCCCGCGCGGGCCGCACCGACCGTCGAGGTCTACGACACCGAGGCGGTGCGCCCGGCGCCGGCGGTCGCCCGCATCCGCCGGCTGCTGCTGGCTCCGCACACGGGCGAGGGGCACATCCGCATCGAGCCGCGACTCGACCGCCCCCAACCGCCCGCGCCGATCCACTACACCTGGTTCGACGTGGCCGACGACGGCCGCTACCTGGTCAAGGCGGACGACACCGTGCGGGTGGTACCGGCCTCGGCCGAGCAGTTGGCCGCCCAGCTGCAGAAACGGGTTCCGGCGCAGGCCGGTTGACGGACCGGCCGCGGCGAGCGGGAGACGCTGTCGGCGGCACCGGTTAGGCTGAACCGGATCCGGCCGGTGGGCGTTCCGGTCGGAGGCGACGATCTCAGGGGGTGCGCATGACGATCGAGACGAGCCGGGCCGATATCGCGCGGTTCACGGAGCAGGCGCGTACCGGCACCGTCCGGTTCGATCCGGAGGCGGCCCGGCGCTGCGCGCAACTGTACGAACAGCAGGCGGATCGGCTGCTGCACCTGCGGGAGCGGCTCGAATCCGTCGCGCACGTGCAGGGTTTCGGTGGGTTCGAGTCGGCGCGGCAGTTGCAGGCCGGGTTCGGGCACAAGGCGCGCGACGCCGCTGCCCTGCTGGACCACTACATCGAAGCGGCCTACCGGATGAAGGAGGCCTACCTGATCAGCGCGGGGCTCTACGAGGAGGCCGACGCCGCCCACGCCGCGGCCCTGCGCGCGGTGGAGACGAGGTTGCCCCGATGAGCGGCACCGACCCGACCTACATCAGCTCGATGGAACATTTCGAGTCGATGTCGCACGAGGAGATCCACGCCAAGACCCGGGAGATCGACGCCGGCGAGATCCTGCGCGCCTCGGGTGTCTGGCTCGAGGCGGCGGCCACCCTGGCCTCGGCCATGCCGTTGACCCGCGCGGCGGCCGACCGGGTGATGAACTCGATGGAATGGGAAGGCGCCGCCGCCGAGGCCGCCTATGCCAGCACCCGCAGTTTCGCCGCCTCGGTGGAGGAGCTGAGCGCGGTGATGGGCGAGGTGGGCGCCCGGCTCGGCGCCGTCGCGGCGGCGGCCGAGACGGTGAAGCTGGCCGTGGTGCCGCCCGGCGACTCCGGGCCGGTCGGCGCGATCGCGCGACTGCTCGAGGCGGCCAAGGTCATCGATGCCCAGATGATGCAGGAGGCCCTGCGGCAAGAGGCCGTGCTCGCGATGAACATGGTCTACAAGCCCGCCTATTCCGCCGCGGGCACGGGGGTGCCCGCACTGCCCGATCCGCCGGGGACGATGACCGTGCCCGACGCGGGAGACGCACTGCCGCAACCCGGTTCGACGCCCGGGGGAGACTACTCGTCGCCCGGGGCGGCACCGGAGCCCGACGGTGCGGAACCGCCGCTCGTGCCGGAGGGATCGATTCCCCCCGAGACGGCATCGCCGGAGGCGGGTTCGCCGGCCCCCGCGCCGGACGGAACCGGCACCCCGTCGCCCGAGTCCGGCACGCCCGCCCCGTCGCCCACCGAGGAAGTGCCCGCGCCCGACGGCGCAACCCCGACGCCGGAGGCGCCCGCACCGCCGAGCGCCGATCCCGCACCGCCCGTCCCGCCGGACCCGAGCCCGCCGGCCACCGAGGCTCCGACGCCGGACCCCGCCCCCGAATCACCCGGCCCGGCGCCGGAGCCCGCGCCCTCGACGCCGGATGCGCCACCGTCGACCGAGACCCCCGTGCCACCCCGAGCCGAGGTCCCCTCGCCGCCGCCGGCACCAGAGACACCACCTGCACCCGAACCGGCGCCGGAACACGCGCCGGAGCCCGAACCCGCGCCCGCGCCGGAGCCCGCACCAGCGCCCGAACCGGCACCCGCGCCCGAACCGGCACCACCGCAGGAGCCCACACCGGCACCCGAACCGGAGCCCACACCAGCACCCGAACCGGCACCCGCACCGGGGCCCACACCAGCACCCGACCCCGCACCAGCACCAGCACCAGCACCCGAACCGTCCCCACCGCAGGAGGTCCCGCCGCCGGCGCCGGATCCGCGGGCCCCGCTGCCCGACCCCGGTGGGCAGCCCGGCGTCACCGGTCCGATTCCCGAGGGCGAGCAGGGCGCCGCCCACCAGTCGGGCACCGACCAACCCGGCGTCATTCCCACCCGCACCTGACCGGCGGTGACACCCCGGCGGCGAATCGGTCCCCGGCGACCCGTGGATTCCGCCGCCATTAGCCTCGACGGGGTGAAGTACCTGCGCCCCGCCGATCTCGCCCGGCGGCACGGGCTGTCCACGCAGGCCGTGCGCAACTACGAGGCCGAGGGGTTCCTCCCGGCCGCGGCGCGCACACCGTCGGGGTACCGGATGTTCACCGAAGTCCACGGCGCCGCGTTGAGCGCCTTCCTGGCGCTCGTCACCGGCTACGGTCACGCGACGGCCGGGCGGATCATGAACGCGCTCAACGCCGGTGATCTCGACCGCGCCCTGCGGCTCATCGACGAGGGCCATGTGCGGCTGGTCGAGGACCGGCGCACGCTCGACAGCGTCCGCCACGCCGTCGAGCATCTGACCGACACCGGGGCGGAACCACCACGGCCGGAACCCGGCGCCGCCGCGCGCACCATCGGTGAGCTCGCCCATCTCCTACGGGTGACCCCGGCGACGCTGCGCAACTGGGAGGAGGCGGGCATCCTGTCCCCGGACCGCGAGCGCGGCACCGGCTTCCGGCGCTACGGTCCTTCCGACGTGCGGGATGCCCGGCTGGCCCACCTGCTGCGCCGCGGCGGCTATCCGCTCGAGCGGATCGCCCTCGTCGTCGCTCAGGTCCGCACCGCGGGCGGCACCGACGAGCTCGCCGACGCGCTGGCGCAGTGGCACGGCAGGCTGCTCGCCCAGGGCACGGCGATGCTGGACGCGGCCGCGAAGGTCGGGGAATACCTACGGCTGCGGTCGGATCCGGGCACCGATACCGCGACCGTCGGCTCAGGGTGAAGATCCGGGACGTTCCCGATGGCCGGAACCGCTTGGCGGCCAATAGCTTCGACCCATGCGAACTCGAAGGATGCTGGTCGGGCTCTGCGTCGGGAGCACGTTGCTGCTGGTGGGTTGCTCGACGGTACAGCGGGCGTCCGCGCTACAGCGCGACCTCGACGCGGTGACCGCCGCGGGTGTGGCGGGCGCGGTCGCCACCGTCGACGACCGGACGACATCGCTGGTGATCACCAGTGGTGTCGCCGACCGGTCGACGGGGGCCGCGATGCCCGAGCACGGCCGGGTCCGCATCGGCAGTGTCACCAAGACCTTCACCGCCGCGATCGTGATGCAGCTGGTCGCGGAGGGGAAGGTCGCCCTGGATGCCGCCGTCGATACCTACCTCCCCGGCCTGCTCACCGGCGACGGTGTGGACGGGCGGGTGATCACCGTGCGACAGCTCCTCCAGCACCGCAGCGGGCTCCCCGAGTTCGCCGGACGACCCGGCGCCGACGAGCTGATCGCCGCCGCCGAGAACCGGACGCTGGCCCCGGCCGAGGCGGTGTCGACCGCGCTGGCGCACCCGGCGCAGTTCTCGCCGGGCACCCGGTACGCCTACACCAACACCAACTACATCGTCCTCGGCCTGCTGATCGAGCGCGTGACCGGGCGCTCCTACGCCGACGAGCTGCGCGACCGGATCATCGCCCCGCTCGGCCTGACCGACACCTACCTGCCCGCGCCCGGTGAACGCGAGATCCGCGGCGAGCACCCGCACGGCTACCTCGACACCCCCGACGGGGTGATCGACGTCTCCCGGATCGAACCGTCGATTCCCTGGGCGGCCGGAGCGCTGGTCTCCACCGGCCGCGACCTCAACACCTTCTGGCGGGCTCTGGTGGACGGGCGTCTCGTCCCCGCACCGCAGCTGGTCGAGATGACCACTCCGCAGGACGGGGCGAGCGAGGACGAGGGGCGCGGCTACGGGCTGGGTGTCGGCGCGACAGAACTGTCGTGCGGCGTCCGCTACGTCGGGCACAGTGGCGGCATCCCCGGCTATCACACGATGTCCGGTGCCACTCCCGACCGTGCCGCGACCATCACGTTCACCCAGGCGCCGCGGACACCGCCGGACAGCAAGGCACTGCTCGAACACGCCCTGTGCCCGTGACCCGCGGGCCGGTCGGGTCAGACCTTGACCAGGTCGTCGGCGTGGATCACCGGCCGCTGCATGGTGTCGGGCAGTTCGGCGGTGGACCGGCCGAGCATGGTGGACAACTCGGTGCTGTCGTATTCGACCACACCGCGCGCGACCAGCCGCTGGTCGGCGGCGAGCAGATCCACCACGTCGCCGCCGTGGAAGCGCCCGCGCACGGCGGTGATCCCGGCGGCGAGCAGGGACCGGCGCCGCTGCGCGACCGCCTGCACCGCGCCGTCGTCGAGGACGAGCGCGCCGCGGCTGTCGGCGGCGTGCCGCACCCAGAACTTGCGCGCCGACAACCGCACCGGGCGGGCGGCGAACGCGGTGCCGACGGTGCCGCTGCCCAGCGCGGTCGCGGCCTGTTCGGCGGCGGCCAGCAGCACCGGGACGCCCGCGTCGGCGGCCAGTCGCGCGGCCGAGAGCTTGGAGGCCATACCGCCGGTGCCGAGCACGCCGCCGCTGCCCGCGATCACGCCATCGAGGTCGGCACTGCTGCGCACCTCGGGGATGAAGGTGGCCGCGCCCTTGCGGGGGTCGCCGTCGTAGAGGCCCTCGACGTCGGAGAGCAGGATCAACGCGTCGGCGCCGACCAGGTGGGCGACCAGTGCGGCCAGCCGGTCGTTGTCGCCGAACCGGATCTCCTCGGTGGCCACCGTGTCGTTCTCGTTGACGACCGCGACCGCGCCGAGCGAGCGCAACCGGTCCAGCGTGCGCTGGGCGTTGCGGTGGTGCTCGCGGCGGGAGAAGTCGTCGGCCGACAGCAGCACCTGGCCGACGGTGCGACCGTAGCGGGCGAAGGAGGTGCCCCAGGCGTGTGCGAGGGCGAGCTGCCCGACGCTGGCGGCGGCCTGCTTGGTCGCCAGATCTCGTGGCCGGCGGGACAACCCGAGCGGGGCGAGCCCGGCGCCGATCGCGCCGGAGGAGACCACCACGACATCCGATCCGGCCCGCATGCGCGCCTCCACGGCGTCGGCGAGCCGGTCCAGCCGGGTGGTGTCCAATCCGCCTTCGAGACTGGTCAGCGCCGACGAGCCGATCTTGACGACCACGCTGCGCGCCGACGCGATCGCCTGCCTGGCCGCGCTCAACTCCGACGCCCCGAGCGAATTCACCTGCGTCACAACAGAACTCCTACCCCACACCCGTGCGCCGCCGCGGCGGCGCTCACCGCTGTTCGTCGTCCTCCACCAGGCCGCGGCGGACCCGGGAAGCGTGCTTGCGTTCGGCGGCGCTGACCCGGTCGCTCTGCTCGAGCCGCACGTCGGTGCCGCGGCCGGTGCGCACCATGTCGACACCCGCGCTGATCTGCGGCTCCCAGTCGAAGGTGACATCGCCGATGGTCACCGGCGCACCCGGCTCGGCGCCCAGCCGCACCAGTTCCTCCTCGACACCGAGGCGGGCCAGCCGGTCGGCCAGGTAGCCGACGGCCTCGTCGTTGTCGAACTGGGTCTGGCGCACCCAGCGCTCGGGGCGGGCGCCGCGCACGATGAACCCGCCGGGCTCGTCGGGGTCGGGATGCACGGTGAACCCGGACTCGTCCACCGCGATCGGACGGATGACCGGACGCTTGGGCGCGGCCTTCGGATGCGCCTCGCGGTATTCGCGCACGAGATCGGCCAGCGCGAAGGTCAACGGCCGCAGGCCGGCCCGCGAGACCGCCGAGATCTGGAACACCGGCCAGCCGCGCGCGGTGAACTCCGGGGTCACCATCTCGGCCAGCTCGGCGGCGTCGGGCACGTCGGTCTTGTTGAGGATCACCACGCGCGGGCGGTCGGCCAGATCGCCGAGCCCGGCGTCGGCGGCCAGGGCGGGCTTGTAGGCGGCCAGTTCGGCCTCGAGCGCGTCGACATCGGAGATCGGGTCACGGCCCGGTTCCAGGGTGGCGCAGTCGACCACGTGCGCGAGCACGGCGCAGCGCTCGAGATGCCGCAGGAAGTCCAGGCCGAGGCCGCGGCCCTGGCTCGCGCCGGGGATGAGGCCGGGCACGTCGGCGATGGTGAAGGTGGTGTCACCGCTGGCCACCACGCCCAGGTTGGGCACCAGGGTGGTGAACGGGTAGTCCGCGATCTTGGGCTTGGCCGCCGAGAGCACCGACACGAGCGAGGACTTGCCCGCGGAGGGGAACCCGACCAGCCCGACGTCGGCGACGGACTTGAGCTCGAGCACGAGGTCGCGTTCCTCGCCGTCCTCGCCCAGCAGGGCGAAGCCGGGGGCCTTGCGCGCCTTCGAGGCCAGCGCCGCGTTGCCGAGACCACCGCGACCGCCGCGTGCGGCGACGAAGCGGTTGCCCGCGCCGACCAGGTCCACCAGGACCTCGCCGTCGCGGTCCAGCACGACGGTGCCGTCGGGCACCTTCAGCAGCAGGTCGCTGCCCATCTTGCCGTCGCGGTTGCCGCCCTCGCCCGGCTTGCCGTTGCCCGCTTTGGCGTGCGGGTGGAAGTGGAAGTCGAGCAGGGTGTGCACGTTCGGGTCGACCTCGAGGACGACGTCGCCGCCGTTGCCGCCGTTGCCGCCGTCGGGGCCGCCGAGCGGCTTGAACTTCTCGCGGTGCACCGACGCGCAGCCGTGACCGCCCTTCCCGGCGCGCACATGCAGCACGACACGGTCGATGAACTTCGACATGGTCGAATCATCCTCCTTCTGGGCTGGTCGGTGACGGCGCCGCTCGGTGCGGCGGGATTCACCGGGACGAGAACACGAAAAGCGGGTCAGGGTGTGGCACCCTGACCCGCTCGGCTCGAGTCCGGATCGGCTCGGCGGTCAGGCCTGAACCGGCTCCGGGGCGACGATGTTGACCGTCTTGCGGCCACGCTTGGTGCCGAACTGCACCGCGCCCGCCGCGAGGGCGAACAGGGTGTCGTCGCCACCGCGCCCGACGTTCACGCCGGGGTGGAAGTGGGTGCCACGCTGGCGCACCAGGATCTCGCCGGCCTTGACGGTCTGACCGCCGAAGCGCTTGACGCCGAGTCGCTGGGCGTTGGAGTCGCGTCCGTTCCGGGAGCTGGACGCGCCCTTCTTGTGTGCCATAGCTGTGTCTCCTCGGGATGTCTTACTTGATGCCGGTGACCTTCAGGACCGTCAGCGGCTGACGGTGACCCTGGCGCTTGTGGTAGCCGGTCTTGTTCTTGAACTTGTGGATGCGGATCTTGGGGCCCTTGGTCTGCTCGACCAGCTCCGCGGTCACCGAGCGCTTGGCCAGAGCCTCCGCCTCGGTGGTCAGTTCGGCGCCGTCCACCACGAGGACGGGCGACAGCTCGACGGCGGCACCCGGCTCGCCCTCGATCTTCTCGACCTTCACCAGGTCACCGACCGCGACCTTGTACTGCTTTCCGCCGGTCTTGACGATCGCGTACGTTGCCATCGGTCGGCTTCCTCCACTCGATGTATGTCTAATCGTGCTTCGTGCACGTCACAGGTCGTGACGCGACGTGTCTTGGCTGGTTGCTGCACGGGGGCGCTTGCTCCTGCTTCCCGCTCATACCGTCCCGGAATTCTGTCGGGAAGCATCTCGGGCGCGTCAGCATGATGCGCATCGCCAGGCAGCGACCGGTCAAGGCTACCAGAAGGGTTCCGTGCGACCCAATTCGGTCCCCGGCGCCCGGCCGGGAGCGGCGCCGGTGCGCGCCGCTCCCCCGGCTCGGCTCAGTTCGCTTCGTCCGCGGGCGGCCCGGCGGGACGTCCCACTGCCCGGCGGCGGGGCCGCTCGCGCGGCAGCACCACCGGTGCGGGTTCGTCGGCGTCGAACACCGGTGCGGCGGGCTGCTCGGTGCCCGACACCACGAACACCGCGGCGCTGCTGTCCGCGGCGGGCGCGGCAGCCGACCGCGCGACCCGGCGGCGGCGCGCGGGCCGCTCCGGCGCGACACCGTTGGCCTCGGCGGAGGACGCGGGCACGTCGGCGGACGACTGCGACTCGGCGGACGGCGCGGGTGTGGCGGCGGCCGGCTCCGACGCCTCGTCGGCGACCTGGCCCGGCTCGACCTGTCCGGCGAGTTCGGCCACCGCCGACTCCGCGGCCGCGACCTCCTCGGTGACCGGGACCTGCTCGGCGACTCCCGGCTCGGCGCCGGACTCGGTCACCGCGACCGCACCCGCGTCGGTGGGCAGGGCCAGCACGGCCTCGGCCTGCTCCTCCAGCGCCTCCGGCGTGGCGGTGCCTGCCTCGTCCCGTTCCTCGTCGGCGGCTGCCCGCTCGGCGGCATCCTCCGGCTGCGCGGTGTCCGGCCGGTCCGCGGCCTGCTGGGCGGCCGCCTCCCGCCGGGCGGCCTCGCGCTGGGCTCGACCGGCCCGGCGCCGCGACCGCGAGGGCCGCACCTCCACGGTCTCGATGCCCTCGTCCTGGGCGACGGCGTCGGTGTCCGGCCCGGCCGCCACATCGGCGACCTGATCGGCCACCGACTCCTCGGCGGCGCCCACGGACTCGGGGTGCGCCTCCGGCTCGTCGTGCTCGCCGCCGCCGGACTGGTGCGCGGCCATCGCCAGCGCGACCGGATGGGCGCGCTTGACGGCCGCGTCCTCCACGGTCTCGGTGGGCGCGGCGCCGTTGGCGGCGGGCGCGGCGGCGCCCTTGTCCCGCCCGCGGCGCCGGCGCGAACCGCTCTCGCGGCGGCCGCCGGACTCCTCGGCCTGGCCGGGTTCCACCGGGTAGTTGTGCACGATGATGCCGCGGCCGTGGCAGTGCTCACAGGTGGTGGAGAAGGCCTCGACCAGGCCGGTGCCCAGCTTCTTCCGGGTCATCTGCACCAGGCCGAGCGAGGTCACCTCGGAGACCTGGTGGCGGGTGCGGTCGCGCCCGAGCGCCTCGGTGAGCCTGCGCAGCACCAGGTCGCGGTTGGACTCGAGCACCATGTCGATGAAGTCGACGACGATCATGCCGCCGATGTCGCGCAGCCGCATCTGGCGCACGATCTCCTCGGCCGCCTCCAGGTTGTTCCTGGTGACCGTCTCCTCGAGATTGCTGCCACCGGAGCCGGTGAACTTGCCGGTGTTGACGTCGATGACGGTCATCGCCTCGGTGCGGTCGATCACCAGGGTGCCGCCCGAGGGCAGCCACACCTTGCGGTCGAGCGCCTTGGCCAGCTGCTCGTCGATGCGGTAGGTCTCGAAGACGTCCACGCCGTTGTTCTCGTGCCGCGAGACCCGCGCCAGCAGGTCGGGGGCCACGGTGCGGATGTAGTTCTGCACCGTCGTCCATGCCCGCTCGCCCTCGATGACCAGCTGGGAGAAGTCCTCGTTGAACAGGTCGCGGATGACCTTGACCAGCAGGTCGGGCTCCTCGTAGAGGGTCTTGGGCGCGCCGCCGTCCTTGTCGGCCTGTTCCTGGATGCTGCGCCAGGTGCTCTGCAACCGCTCCACGTCGCGGGCCAGCTCGGCCTCGCTCACGCCTTCGGAGGCGGTGCGGATGATCACGCCCGCGTCGGGCGGGACGATCTCGCGCAGGATCTCCTTGAGCCGCTTGCGCTCGGTGTCGGGCAGCTTGCGGCTGATCCCGGTGGAGGTGCCGCCCGGCACGTACACCAGGAAGCGGCCCGCCAGGCTGATCTGGGTGGTGAGCCGGGCGCCCTTGTGCCCGACCGGGTCCTTGGACACCTGTACCAGCACCTGATCGCCGGGCTTGAGCGCCTGCTCGATCTTGCGTTCCTTGCCGCCGAGACCGGCGGCCTCCCAGTTCACCTCGCCCGCGTACAGCACGCCGTTGCGGCCGCGACCGATGTCGACGAACGCCGCCTCCATGCTCGGCAGCACGTTCTGCACCTTGCCGAGATAGACGTTGCCGACCATGGACGGCTGCCCGGTGTCGGTGACGAAGTGCTCGACGAGGATGTTGTCCTCGAGCACCGCGACCTGCGTGATGTTCGGGTGGTCCGGGAAGTTCTTCTCGCGCACCACCATCACCCGGTCCACCGCTTCGCGGCGGGCCAGGAACTCCGACTCGGTCAGGATCGGCGGCCGCCGCCTGCCCGCCTCGCGGCCGTCGCGGCGGCGCTGGCGCTTGGCCTCGAGCCGGGTGGAGCCGGTGATGCCCTGCACCTCGTCGACGCTCGCGCGCCCGCGGGCCTTGTTGCGCGGCTCGCGCTCGTGCACGACGGTGTTCGGCGGATCGTCGTCGGCGGGCTGGGCCTCGTCGCCGTCCCCGCCGACCTTGCGGCGGCGGCGACGGCGCCGCCTGCGGGTGGAACCCTCGGGTCCGCCGTTCTCCTCGGACTCCTCGGTGTCCTCGCCCTCGCCGGCGTCCGCGGTCGCGGCGGCGTCGGTGGTCTCGGCGGATTCCTCGGCCTGCGCGGACTCGGACTCGCGCTCCTCGGTGTCCGAGTCGGCGTGGTCGGTGTCCTCGCCGTCGGTGTCGGTGTCGGTGTCGTTCTGCTGCTCGCCGCGGCCACGACCGCGGCCACGACGACCACGCCTGCGCCTGCGCGGCTGGCCGTCGCCCTCACCCTGATCGGCGTCGGCGCCCTGCTCGCCACGGTCCTGCTCGCCACGGTCCTGCTCGTCGGCCTCGGCGGCCTCGGGCTCGGTGGTCGCGGTGTCGGCCTCGTCCTCGGGCGCGGCCTCGGCCTTGCGGGCGTCGCGTTCGGCGCGGCGCTTGCGGCGCAGCTGCTCGGCGGCGGAGGCGTCCGGCGGCAGGAACAGCGGTGCGGCCACCTCGGCGGGCGGCTGGAAGACCACCGGTTCGGCAGGCGCCTCGGCGCGGACGGGATGGGTGAACAACTGCGCGGTGGCGGGCTGGTCCGCCGGCGCGGGGGCGCTGGTCTGCAGGGGATCGGGTGCGGAGAACAGCAGCCCCGGTTGCGCGGGGGCGGCCGGTTCCGGCTCGGGTTCGGGTTGCGGGGGCGGGGCGGGCGCCGCGGTGGCGGTCGCGGGCTCGGCGTCGCCCGCGGCGAGGGCGTCACGCACGGTCTCGGCGACCGCCCGATCGACGTTGGATTGCGCACTGCGCGCCTCGGAGCCCAACTCGCTGAGTTTGGCGAGGATGCGTTTGCTGGTCACTCCCAGCCGCTTGGCAAGTGCGTGAACTCGGATTCGCTCCGGCAATTGATCGGCATCCTGTGATGTTGTTTCCAGCGGCTCTTGATCGGCCACGAAGTCTCCTCGGGCCCCCGGGCGCGTTCCAGTCCGTTGACTGTGACGCGGCCGGCGCGGGGGCGCTGTCTGTAACACCTCACGTCGTCGACGCGAGGTCCTGTGGTCTCGCCCCGCGTGCCCGGTTGTCACCTGGTTCTTCGTCGTTCGGGCTAACTGGTCACGCGGCGCCTGGCTGTTGGCTGAACTCCACGGCACGAGCGCTCATCCAGCGTGCCGACGCGAACCCCCACGCCCTCAGCAACCGGGCGTGAGCATCCGTGGCAGCGATGATCGGCATCGAACCGCGGTGTCATCCGGTCACCGTCGTCACCCACGTTTCGCGTACCAGCGCGAACAGTCGGTGTCGACGAGGACCACTGCCAGTATCCCATACACCGCGCCGGTAACTCGCCATCGGCGCACAGGTGAGCGTATGCCCAGGAGTTGCCGGGTGCCCCGGCGTGCCGCGGAGACGACGGTGGCGGCGGGGAAATCCCCGCCGCCACCACCGGACGATGCGGGCCCTACGCGGCCGGGAACTCCGGGAACCAGAGACCGATCTCACGCTTGGCCGACTCGGGCGAATCGGAGCCGTGGACCAGGTTGTACTGGGTCTCGAGGCCGAAGTCGCCGCGGATGCTGCCGGGAGCGGCCTTCTCCACCGGGTCGGTGCCGCCGGCGAGCTGACGGAAGGCGGCGATCGCGCGCGGGCCCTCGAGCACCGCCGCCACGACCGGGCCGGAGGTGATGAACTCGATCAAGGAGCCGAAGAACGGCTTGTCGGCGTGCTCGGCGTAATGCTCGCGCGCCAGCTCGTCCGACACCTGCTTGAGCTCCAGGGCGGCGATCTTCAGGCCCTTGCGCTCGATCCGGGCCAGCACCTCGCCGACCAGGCCGCGCGACACGCCGTCCGGCTTGATGAGTACCAACGTCTGCTCAGTCACGGCGCACAGCCTAACGGCCCTGGGGGCGTACCCGCTGACTGGGCAGCAGCCCCCGGTCCATCCGCCGCTTCACCTCGTGCCGCAGGATCAGGATGAACGCCCAGACCAGCACGAATACCACCCCGATGACGAGGATGGAGAGGTGGATGAACCCGCCGAGCAGCACCAGCACCTGCAGGCCGAGGTTGAACGCCAGCGCCCAGGACCGGCCCTGCAAGCCGGCGCCGAGGATCATCGCCAGCGCCAGGATCACCAGGTAGCTGCCGGAGAACCAGGTGATGCCGCCGCCCACGTCGGCGACCACGGGCAGCGCGAGCAGCACCACGATCGACTCGAGCACCAGCGTGCCCGCCATCACGCCGCGCAGGCCCTTCCACGGGTCGGGCGGCGCGGGCACGTCCGCGGGGCGTTCCTCACTCATCGGGTGTCCTTTCGCCGCGTCACGCGGGGTCCTTGCCGAACAGCGCGCGAGCCGCCCCCGCGGTGACCACCGAACCGGTGACCACCACGCCGGCGCCGGAGACCATCTCCCCGCTCTCACCGACCTCTTCGGCGAGCGCGATGGCGGTTTCCAGCGCGTCCGGCAACGTCTGGGCGGTGACGACCCGTTCGTCGCCGAACCGCTGCACGGCCAGGTCGGCCAGCGCGTCGATCTCGAGCGCGCGCGGTGAGCCGTTGGTGGTCACCACGATCTCGTCGAACACCGGCTCCAGCGCCTCCAGGATCCCGGCCGCGTCCTTGTCGCCGAGCACGGCGATCACTCCGACGAGCTTGCGGAAGTCGAACTCGGTGCTGATGGTGGTGGCCAGGGCGCGCGCCCCCGCCGGATTGTGCGCGGCGTCGACGAAGATGCTCGGCGCGCTGCGCATCCGCTCCATCCGCCCCGGGCTGGCGACCGCGGCGAAGCCCGCGCGGACCGCCTCGACGTCGAGTTGCCGCTGCGCGCCCGCGCCGAAGAACGCCTCCACCGCGGCCAGCGCCAGCACCGCGTTGCGGGCCTGGTGCTCACCGTGCAACGGCAGGAAGATCTCGTCGTAGACCCCGCCGAGGCCCTGCAGCTCCAACTGCTGCCCGCCGACGGCGATGCGCCTGCTCAGCACCGTGAACTCGGCGCCCTCGCGGGCGACGGCGGCGTCGACCTCGACGGCGCGGCGCAGCAGCACCTCCATCGCCTCGGGCTCCTGCTGGGCGATCACCGCGACGGTGTCGCGCGGCACCAGGCTCTCCGGCGCGCGCTTGATGATGCCCGCCTTCTCCCCGGCGATGCTCGCCAGATCGGGCCCCAGATACTCGGTGTGGTCCAGGCCGATGGGGGTGATGACCGCGACCTGCCCGTCGATGACATTGGTCGCGTCCCAGGTGCCGCCCATCCCGGTCTCCACCACCGCGACATCGACCGGCGCCTCGGCGAAGGCCGCGTAGGCCATGCCGGTGAGCACCTCGAACTTGCTCATCGCCGGTCCGCCCACGGCGGCCGACTGCTGGTCGATCATCTCGACGTAGGGCTGGATCTCCCGGTAGGTCTCCACGTACTTGGCCGGGCTGATCGGCGCGTTGTCGATGCTGATGCGCTCGGTGGCCAGCTGCAGATGCGGGCTGATGATGCGGCCCGTGCGCCGGTGCAGCGCGGTGAGCAGGGCATCGATCATCCGGGTCACCGAGGTCTTGCCGTTGGTGCCCGCGATGTGGATGGCCGGGTAGGCCTGCTGCGGCGAGCCGAGCAGGTCCATCAGGGTGGCGATCCGGGTGAGCGAGGGCTCGATCTTGGTCTCCGGCCACCGCTGGTCGAGTTCGGCTTCCACCAGCGCCATCTCGGCCAGCTCGACCGGCGACGGCCCGGAGCCCAGCCGGGCGCCGGTGCCGTCGTCGCGGTACTGCCGCTCCGGTTCCGGGTTGGCACCCGGTGCGCTGTCCTCGCTCACCGGGCGCCCAGTTCGGCCAGCCGCGCCCCGATGCGCGCCACCTCGACGGCGGCGACGTCGCGGCGGGTCCTGATCTTGTCGACCACCTGCTCCGGCGCCTTGGCGAGGAAGGCCTCGTTGCCCAGCTTGCCCTCGGTGGTGGCCAGTTCCTTCTGGGCGGCGGCCAGATCCTTCTCCAGGCGCTTGCGCTCGGCCTCGAGGTCCACCGACCCGGAGGTGTCCAGTTCCACCGTGACGGTGGCGCCGCTGAGCCGCACCTCCACCGAGGCGGTGGCCGCGAAGTCGGGGCCTGCCTCGGTGAGGCGGGCCAGCGCGGCGATCGCGGGCGCGAGCGCGCCGAGCTCGGCGCTGTCGACGCCGATCAGCTTGGCGGCCACCTTCTGCTTGTCGGCCAGTCCCTGGTCGCTGCGGAAGCGCCGGATCTCGGTGATCAGGCGCTGCGCGTCGGCGATGCGGCGGGCCGCGTCGGCATCGGGGGTGACGCCGCTCGCGGTCGGCCAGGCCGCGACCACCACGGATTCGCCGCCGGTCAGCGCCTGCCACAGCGACTCGGTGACGAACGGGATCACCGGGTGCAGCAGGCGCAGCACCGCGTCGAGCACGGTGCCGAGCACGGTCCTGGTCGATTCGGCCCGCGCGCCGTCGGCGGCGAACTGCACCTTGGCCAGTTCCAGGTACCAGTCGCACAGCTCGTCCCAGGCGAAGTGGTAGAGCGCCTCGCAGGCCTTGCCGAATTCGTAGGCGTCGAAGGCGGCGTCGACCTCGGCGAGCACCTCGTCGAGCCGGTCCAGGATCCAGCGGTCGGCGTCGGTGAGGCTGCCCCGGTCCGGCAGCTCGCCCGGTGCGGCGCCGTTGAGCAACGCGAACTTGGTGGCGTTGAACAGCTTGGTGACGAAGCTGCGCGAGGCGAGCGCGTGCGGCTCGCCGACGGAGAGGTCACCGCCGGGCTGGGCACCGCGGGCGAGGGTGAAGCGCAGCGCGTCGGCGCCGTAGGAGCGGATCCAGTCCAGCGGGTCGATGCCGTTGCCGCGCGACTTCGACATCTTCTTGCCGTGCTGGTCGCGGATCAGGCCGTGCAGGAAGATGTCCTTGAACGGCACCTGCACCTGGCCGGGGTCCTTGCCCGCGGTCAGCGCCGGGTCCTCGGCGACGTACATGCCGAACATCATCATCCGGGCGACCCAGAAGAAGAGGATGTCGTAGCCGGTCACCAGCACGCTGGTCGGATAGAACTTGGTCAGCTCGGGGGTGGCATCGGGCCAGCCCATCGTGGAGAACGGCCACAGGCCCGAGGAGAACCAGGTGTCGAGGACGTCGGGGTCCTGCACCCAGCCCTCGGGCGGTGTCTCGCCGGGGCCGAGGCACACGACCTCGCCGTCGGGGCCGTACCAGATCGGGATGCGGTGGCCCCACCACAGCTGGCGCGAGATGGTCCAGTCGTGCATGTTGTCGACCCACTCGAACCAGCGCGGTTCCTGACTGGCCGGGTGGATGACGACCTGGCCGTTGCGCACCGCGTCGCCCGCCGCCTTGGCCAGCGCCTCGACCTTGACCCACCACTGCATCGACAGGCGCGGCTCGATCGGCTCGCCGGTGCGTTCGGAATGCCCGACGCTGTGGATGTAGGGCCGCTTCTCGGCGACGACCCGGCCCTCCCTGGCCAGCCGCTCGCGCACCTTCACCCTGGCCTCGAACCGGTCCATGCCGTCGAATTCGGTGCCGGTGTTCGCGATCCGGCCGCGCTCGTCCATGATCGTCGGCATCGGCAGGTTGTGCCGCAGGCCGATCTCGAAGTCGTTGGGATCGTGGGCGGGGGTGATCTTCACCGCGCCGGAACCGAATTCGGGATCGACGTAGTCGTCGGCGACGATCGGGATCTGCCGCCCGGTGATCGGGTGCTCGAGGGTGGTGCCGATGAGGTCCCGGTAGCGGGGATCGTCCGGGTGCACCGCGACGGCGGTGTCGCCGAGCATCGTCTCCACGCGGGTGGTGGCCACGACGACATGGGGTTCGTCGTCGTCGAGCGAGCCGTACCGCAGCGAGACGAGTTCGCCTTCGACGTCCTCGTGCTTGACCTCGATGTCGGAGATCGCGGTGCGCAGCTCCGGCGACCAGTTCACCAGTCGCTCGGCCCGGTAGATCAGGCCCGCGTCGTAGAGCCGCTTGAACATGGTCTGCACGGCGCGCGAGAGGCCCTCGTCCATGGTGAAGCGGTCGCGGCTCCAGTCGACGCCGTCGCCGAGCGCGCGCATCTGCCACTGGATGGCGCCGCCGGATTCGCGCTTCCAGTCCCAGACCTTCTCGACGAACAGCTCGCGGCCGAAGTCCTCCTTGGTCTTGCCGTCCACGGCGAGCTGCTTCTCCACCACGGTCTGGGTGGCGATGCCCGCGTGGTCCATGCCCGGCAGCCACAGCACCTCGTAGCCCTGCATGCGCTTGCGGCGGGCCAGGGTGTCCATCAGGGTGTGGTCGAGCGCGTGGCCCATGTGCAGGGTGCCGGTGACGTTCGGCGGGGGCAGCACGATCGAATAGGCCGGCTTGCCGCTGGCGGGGTCGGCGGTGAAGTAGCCCGCCGATACCCAGCGCTCGTACATCTCGGCCTCCACCGCGCTGGGGTCCCAGCTCTTGGGGAGGGCGTCGGCACGATTACGTGAGTTGTCAGGGGCTGTGCTGGTCACTCCGTGATCCTATCGGGCCGCGCCGGACGCGATCGGCCCCCTCCGGCCCCTCCGCGCGGGTGTGGTCCGCGCGATCGGCGGGGCGCCCCGAACCGGGCGGAGACCCGGGCAGAAAAGAAGGCGGAGCCTTCGGTGGATGAGGGACACCGAACACTCCGCCTATGACCAGAGCTTACCGCCTCCCCGGGACCGGATCCGGAATCCACAAGCAATTCTCAGCTTCTGTTCCGCGGGCTGGAAAACCCTGGTCATCCGTCCAGGCCGCCCTCGGTCCCGACTGTGGCCGAGCACAACCGCGGCCTGCTCACGACCAGGGGAAACACCCGTGTGTGCCGGTCCGTTCGGTACCGCGGCGCGACCGGTTGCGACCCCGCTCACACCGCGGAAGACCTTGCCGCGACGGAGAACTCGCCCGGACGCGGGCGAAACCCGTTGGCACAGGTGGAGTCACAGCGGAAATCAGGGTTTTCCCTGTTGCCGAACCGGGCGGTGGCCTGGAGTCTGGAAGAGGTGAACCCCCCGCTCGATGCTCTACCCCTGCACTCCCCCGCACCGATGACCTCGGTCGCCGGATCGGGCGTGCTCACACCCGCGGCCGTGCACGATCTGCGCGACCATGCGATCCGCGCGCTGCGCTACCCACCCCGGGCCGCCGTGGTGTTCTCCGGCGTGCCAGGGGCGGGGAAGAGCACGGCGCTGCGAAAACTGTTCGGCTCCACCGCCGATCACCGGCGACCGCCGCGCGGCCCGGCCGGCTCGGTCGTGCTCGACTCGCTGCACGCCCGCAACCGCCTGACACCGCGGCTGCGCATGCTGCCCTATCCGCTGTGGCGGCCGGTCGTGCACCTCGCCCACTACACCGCCATCCGCCGCGCGCTGCGCACCGCGGACGGGCCGGTGATCATCCACGATTGCGGCACCTTCGCCTGGAGCAGGCGGTTGATCGCCCGCTGGACCGCGGCCGCGGGCCGTGACCTGCACGTCGTCATGATCGATGTGCCGCCGACGGTGGCCAGGGCCGGCCAGTACGCGCGCGGCAGGCGCAGCAACGGGCTGTTCTTCACCCTGCACTGCCGGCGCTGGGACGAGCTGATCGCGGCGATGGCCGATGCCGCGCCCGCGGTCGCCGCGTCGGTGGTGATCGTCGACCGGGCCGCGATCAACCGCGTCCAGGAGGTGCGATTCGACTCGGACGCCGCACCGTCCGTGGCCGCCCGCGAGGCCACCGCCTGAGCGGGTCGGCGGCCGGAGGTGGTTCGGCTCAGGGCACCAGCACCGTCAGCGCCCGCGGTACCGCCCGCGCCGTGATCGGCAGGGTGCCCGCCGGCTCGCCGTCGGCGGTGGCGGGCGCGCCCGGTGAGCTCAGCGTGACCTCGGCGGCCCGGTACTGACGCACCGCGGGATGGTCGACCCGCTTGCCTGCCGACAGCGCGGGCAGGAAGCGCAGCATCTCCAGTCGCGACACCGCGCCCACCACGGTGACGTCGAGCAGCCCGTCGTCGGATTCGGCGTCGGGGCAGATGAGCATGCCGCCGCCGTAGGTCCGGGTGTTGCCGACGGCGACCATGACCGCGTCGGTGTCGAAGGCGCCGTCGGCGGCGGGGTTGTCCAGCGCGCCGGGCGCGATGCCCGACAGCTCGATGCGGTAGGGCAAGCCGATGCCGCCGGTGATCTCCGCCAGGGCCGCCACGGTGTAACGCAGCGGGCCCCGGGGCCAGCGCATCCGGTTGGCGCGCAAGGTCACTCGCGCGTCGAATCCGGTACCGGCCACGGTCGCGAACCACATGGGCGCGGCGCCGGGCGCGGTGATCTGTCCGAGGTCCATCACGGCCGTGCGGCCGCGCAGCAGCAGATCGACGGCCGCGGCGGTGTCGTCGGTGGGCACGCCGAGCGCGCGGGCCAGATCGTTGCCGGTGCCGCTGGGCACCAGACCCAACGGCACGCCCGCGTGCGCGAGCGCGTCGAGCAGCACACACACCAGGCCGTCGCCACCGACGCAGACCACCGCGCCCGGGCGGGCCTGCGGATCGGCCAGCGCGTCGCGCACCAGCCGCACCGATTCGGCCGCGGAGTCGGCGCGGACCTCGGTGACCTCCACCCCGCGCGCCGCGAGCCGGGCGACGGCCGCCGCGGCGGTGTCGTGCCCCCGGCCCTGCCCGGAGAGCCGGTTGGCGACCACGAGCACCGAACGGACGGCGGGGGTTTCGCGGGCGCTCATCAGATCAGTTTTCCAGGATTGAGGATGCCCGCGGGGTCGAGTTCCCGTTTCACCGCGGCCAGCACCCGGACACCGAGTTCCCCGATCTCGTCGGGCAGCCAGGGCCGGTGGTCGGTGCCGACCGCGTGGTGATGGGTGATGGTGCCACCCGTGGCCACGATCGCCTCGCCCGCGGCGGTCTTGGCGGCCTGCCATTGGGCGATGGGGTCATCGAGTTGCTTGGCGACGACGGTGAAGTAGAGGGACGCGCCGGTCGGGTAGGTGTGCGAGATGTGGCACATGACCAGCGGCGGGGTGCCCTGCCCGGCGAGCGAGTCGGTGAGCGCGGCGGTGACCGCGGTCTTGAGCGCGGCGATGTTCGACCAGGTGGTCGCGGTCTCCAGGGTTTCGCACAGCACGCCGACGTCGAGCAGGCTGTCGCGCAGGTAGGGTGCGGCGAAGCGGCCGTGCTCCCATTGGGCGGCGGGGTCGGGGCCCAGGTCGCGCCCGCCCGCCGCGCGCAGCACCGCGTCGGCCTCGGCACTGCGCGCCGCGGTGTGCGCGGCGCTGCCTTCGAAGGTGGTCACCGCCAGGCAGCCCTGCACGGGTTCGCCGCCGACGTCGCGGGATCGGGCCAGGTTCAGGCCCGTCTCCGCCTCGTCGGACAGGCGCAGCACCGTCGGCGCCGCGCCCGCCTGCACGACCGCGCGCAGTGCGGCCGCGCCGGTGGCGAAGTCGGGGAACGACCAGGCTCGGTACACCACGCTGTCCGGCCGTGGATGCACCCGCACGGCCACTTCGGTGATCACACCGAGGGTGCCCTCGGAGCCGAGGAACAGTTCGCGCAGGTCGGGTCCGGCGGCCGAGGCGGGCGCGCGGCCGAGCTCGAGCGGCCCGCTCGGGGTGGCGATCCGCAGACGCTGGACCATGTCGTCGAAGCGGCCGTAGCCCGCGGAGGCCTGGCCGGAGGAGCGGGTGGCGGCGAATCCGCCGATGCTGGCGAACTCGAAACTCTGCGGGAAGTGCCCGAGCGAGAGTCCGTGCGCGGCAAGCAGTTCTTCCGCGCGGGGCCCGGTGACACCGGCGCCGAAGGTCGCGGTACCGCTGACCGGATCGACGTCGAGCAGCGCGTCGAGGCGACGCAGGTCGAGGGCGACGACGACGGGGAAACGGCCGCGCACCGGATCGACGCCGCCCACCACGCTGGTGCCGCCACCGAAGGGCACCACGGCGATGCCGTGCTCGGCGCAGTGGGCGAGCACCGCGAGCACCGTGTCGTGGTCGGCGGGGAAGACGACGGCGTCGGGAGCGTCCTGGGGTTCATCGGCGCGGCGGCGCAGCAGATCCAGGGTGCTCTTGCCGCCGGCATGCCGGAGCCGGTCGCGGTGGTCGGTGCTGATCCCGTCGGCCCCGACCACCGCCGCCAAGCCGTCCCGCTGGTGCGGTGTCAACGCCGACGGGCGCAGTGGCACGTCACCCTCATCGCGGCGCGCCACCGCCTCACCCGACACTCCGAACACCTGCTTCAGCAGGCCACGGATCTGATCCGACAGGGGCTGACGCCCGGCCGGATCGCCCCAGGCGTCCCACACCATACTCGTCGCCCGCTCGGGCGTGCCGGAATTCGCCGGGCGAATGCGGTCCGCGCCGGTGTCCTGCGTCTCAGCCATGCGTTACAGTCTTACATAGAATGTCAAGCAGTAATCTTCCGGTGGTGAACTCCGTGCCCGACCCCGACCCCGATCGCTCGCCCACTGAGCTCTCGCCCATCGACGCGGCGATCTTCGACGCCGCCCGCGCCTGCGTGGCGGAGTTCGGCGTGCGCCGCACCACCCTCACCGAGGTCGCGCGCCGCGCGGGCGTCAGCAGGCCGACCGTGTACCGGCGCTGGCCCGACACCGGCTCGCTGGTCGCCGAACTGCTGGTGCGCGAACTGCGCGAGATCCTCGACGCCACCACCCCCGTCGCCGGCGACGGCCGGGCGCGCCTGGTCGGCTCGGTGGTCACGGGCGCGGCTCGCATCCGCGAGAATCCCTTGTTCGCCAAGATCTTCCGCACCGATACCGACCTGATGCTCACCTACGTCTTCGGCAGGCTCGGCCGCAACCAGCGCGCCCTGATCGACCTGTTCGCGGCGGGTATCAGGGCGGGCCAGGCGGACGGGTCGATCCGCCCGGGCGAGCCGGTGCAGCTGGCGGCGATGCTGCTGCTCATCGCCCAGTCGGCCGTGCAGTCGGCGGGCACCGTGGCCGGGCTGCTCCCCGCCGATCGGCTCGACGCGGAACTCGGGCGCGCGATCGAGGGCTACCTCGCGCCGGACGGGGCGGATTCATGACCGGGTGCACCGGCGGGTCGCGGTCGCGGCTCCCGGAGCGAGCAGGCGTGCGCGGTAGCGCCGCCGGAGAGGCAGTGCGATGACCAACCACCCAGAGCGATACGGGAATTCGGCGCTCGACGCCGCGCGCAGGACGCGGGAGCTGCACCAGCTCGGCGATCTCGGCACGGTCGACGTGCTGGTGGTCGGCGGCGGCGTGACCGGTGCGGGCGCGGCACTCGACGCCGCCTCGCGCGGACTGCGGACCGTGCTGGTGGAGCGGCACGACCTGGCGTGGGGCACGAGCCGGTGGAGTTCCAAACTCGTGCACGGCGGACTGCGGTATCTGGCCGGCGGCCGGGTCGGCATCGCGCGGGAGAGCGCGATCGAGCGCGGCATCCTGCTCGGCACCGTGGCCCCCCACCTGGTGCGTCCGCTACCGCAGCTGGTGCCGTTGCTGCCCGGGATCGGCCGCGCCCAACAGGCGCTGATCCGCGCGGGCTTCCTCGCCGGCGACGCACTGCGCCGCAGCGCGGGCACACCCGCCGCGACCCTGCCGCGCGCCCGCCGGGTGGCCGCCGCCGAGGCCCTGCGGCTGGCCCCCACCGTGCGGCGCGCCGGGCTGCGCGGCGGCCTGCAGGCCTGGGACGGGCAGCTGGTCGACGACGCGCGCCTGGTCGTCGCGCTGGCCAGGACCGCGGCCGCGCACGGCGCGCTGGTCCTCACCCGGGTGGCGGCCGAGGCGATCACCGGTGACTCGGCCGTCCTGCGCGACACCCTGACCGACGAAACCCTCACCGTCTCCGCGAAGGCCGTGATCAACGCGACCGGCGTCTGGGCGGATCAACTCGACCCGAGCATCTCCCTGCGTCCCAGCCGCGGCACCCACCTCGTCTTCGCGGCCGAGGCCTTCGCCGGCCTGTCCGCCTCACTGACGGTGCCCGTGCCCGGCAGCGTCGGCCGCTTCGTCTTCGCCTTCCCCGCCGCGCACAACCGCGTCTACCTCGGACTCACCGACGAGGACGCGCCCGGACCGGTGCCCGACGAACCGCAGCCCACCGACGCCGAGGTCGACTTCCTGCTCGACACCGTCAACCCCGCCCTGCGCGAACCCCTCACCCGCGCCGACATCCGCGGCCGCTACGCGGGCCTGCGCCCGCTGCTGCGCACCGGCGACGGCAACACCGCCGACATCTCGCGCGAGCACGCCGTCCTGCACTCGCCGTCGGGGGTGTTCACCATCGTCGGCGGCAAGCTCACCACCTATCGGCGGATGGCACAGGACGTGGTCGACGCCGCGGTGCGGGCATACCGGCTCCCCGCCGGGCCCTGCCGCACCCACACCCTGCCGTTGGTCGGCGCGGTGGCCGGCGCGGCGCGCGACCGCATCGCCGCACCGCCGCTGCTCGTCGACCGTTACGGCAGCGAGGCGCCGCAGATCCTCGCCCTCGGCGAGCGCGACCCCGCGCTGCGCGAGCCGGTCGCCCCCGGCCTCGACGTCACCGCCGCCGAGTTCGCCTTCGCCCGCAGCCACGAGGCCGCCCTCACCCCCGACGACCTGCTGGACCGCCGCACCCGCATCGGCCTGGTCGCCGCCGACCGCGCCGCCGCCCTGGCGGCCGCCACCGCGGCATTCGAGGGGTAGGCGACGGGGCTACCGCCTCCGGCCGCTCAGCCGAAGGTCCAGGTGGCGACGTCGGCGCGCATGCATTGGCGCGGCCAGCGGTCCAGGCCGTGCGCGGCCTCGGCGGCGCGGAGGGCGCGTAGGCCGGGCGTCTCGGTCTCCGCGGTGAGTGCGCGGAAGCCGAGCCGGGCGTAGTAGGGACCGTTCCACGGCACATCGACGAAGGTGGTCAGGGTGACGGCGGGCAGCCCGTGGTCGCGGGCCCACGCGACGGCATGGTCGATCAGCTGCTTGCCGAGCCGGTGGCCGCTGTGGTCGGGGTGCACCGACACCTGGTCGATGTGGGCGTTGCCGTCGACGAGGTCGAGCACCAGGTAGCCGATCGGGCGGTCGCTCGCGTCGACGCACACCCAGGCCCGATCCTCCGCCAGATATTCGCGCAGGGTCGCGAGAGTGGGTGGTTCGTCCTCGGCGACTTCCGTCATGCCCACGTCGGCGAACGGTTTCCCGGCCGCCCGTTCGATGTCCTGGAGAACGCAAAGGTCGGCCTCGACGGCCGCTCTGATAGACACCACGCACTCAGTGTGAACCTCGCGCTCTCGGCCACCCGCACCAGCCCGGCCGCGGGCCGACAGCCACCACTCGAGGAAACCCCTGTCCAGGGGGCTGACACCCGGCCGCCGCACGCGCCGTCGCCGGGGAAAGCCACCGGGCCCCTCGGGGTTGCCCACCCGCCGATCGGGAACGCGCAGGTACGTTCGCTTACCTTCACGCAGGCGAAGTGGTCGGTGACACAACCTGGTTCGGTCCCGGCACCATCGGATACGCGCATCCGGTGCCGGAAACAGCTTGTGCGGTCGGAAAATTCGTCGCGAGACCGGTCCTCGCACGCTGATCCCGGTCCGGTATGACCGATCTCGGCCGACGGGCGGCCGGAGTGCGCGAAAGTCTCTATCCTGGACGCCGTTGGCGCGCGGAGAAGGAGGTTGCCGGGTGGGTAAGAGCCCGTCGACGGTAGGCATCGCACCGGGTGAGGGACTGATCGCACGCTTCGGCGCGGCGCTGGTCTACCTCGCCGAAAGCGATTCGGGCGAGCGGATTCTCGATGCCGTCGAGGCCGAATCCGATGGCCCGCATCCGGGCGCGGCCATCGCCAGGCGGCTGGCCGGTGTCGTGTTCGGCGGCGGCGCCGAGCCCCCGGCGTTCGGCGTGGTCGCCCCCACCGAGGACGGCACCGTCATCCTGCTCCGCGGCCCGGTCCGCGCCCGGATCCACGGCGCCGAGGGCGCCCGCGACCTCTCCGGTGCGCGCGCGTTCACCTGGGTGGACGAGATCGTGCGCGAACCCGTCCGCCGAATCCTCGTCGGGCGGGACACCGGCGCCTGGCCCGCCGTGCACCCGCACACCGACCTCCGCGCGGGCATCGTCCCCGGTGCCGCCTTCGAACTGCGCGTCGGCGTCCGCCGGACCGACCCGGTCACCCCGACGTCGGGCGCTGCCACCTCCGCGCCCGGCGCCGCCCCCGCACTCCCCCGCCCGGATTCGCCCGCCACGGGCCGCCCCGTGGCAGCCGGGGCGGTCTCCACCGGTGATCGGGCGAGCGGAATCGCCGGAGCGCCCGGCTTGCCGGTCCGGCGACCGGGCGCATCGGCGAACTGGCGCGCCGCGGCACTACGCCCGGGTGTCTCCGGCTTCGAGCGCGTGGGCTCCGCGGCCGTTCCCGCGGCGGGTGACCCCGGACCGAACTCCCCCGCACCCACCGCCGAAGCCCCGGCCACCTCGGACGGAACCCCCGCGGAATCCCGCGACGGACGCTCCACCGCAACACCGCGAATCCCCGCCACCGCCGGATCCGCACGGGGCGCAAGCCCCACGACCCCCGCCGAACCCGGAGCGACCACCCCGCCCGCCTCTGGCATGAGCACCGCGGCTACGTCCACCGCCGGCACAAATCTCTCCGGTACCGGCGGGGACTCGGGCGCGCGCGCCACTACCGACACCAGCGCCGCCGCGCACACCGACAACGGCACCGCCGCCGGCAACGGCAACGACGGCAACGGCGGCAACGACGGCAACGACGGCAACGACGCAGGCAACGACACCGACGCCAGCAACGGCGACGGCGACGGCGGCAATGCTGCCGGTACCAGCCCCGGCACCGCCGACGACAACGGCGCCGGCACGAGCACGAACACCAGCAGCACGAGCGCGGGCAGCACCGGCACGGGCACAGCCACCAGCGCGGGCAGCACGAGTCCCAGCCCGAGCCCCAGCAGCGCGAGCACGGGCGGACGAATCGCCGACACCGCCGACGATCACCGCACGCCCGCCACAACCGGGTCCGACAACGCCACCGGTGGCACGCTCGGGACCGCCCCGGACACGGCCGAAGCACCCCGTGACACCGCCCTCGGTGAACGACCTGCCGCCACGAGCCGCCCCGACATCACCACCGGAACCACGCCCCCGACCGCCCCGGCACCGGACGGACCACCCCACGCCGTCCCCCTCGGTCAGGGATCTACCCATCCAGACCGACCGGGCCACGCGACCCGCCCCACCCCCGCCCTGACCACGGATGCCCCCGGCTCCGGGACGCGCCCCGCCGACGTAGCGCAGGCCGAGTCCCCCTCGGCGCCGTCGTCCGGGCCCACCGCGGCGGCGGGTACGCCCGGCACGACGGACCGGACGAACACCCCGGCCGGCACGGCCGATTCGACCGCGGGCGCCGGACCCCGTCCCGCGCCGGTCCCGGACCGTCCCGCCCCGACCTCGTCCGAGGCGACCCGGACCCGCTACCCCGCTCCCACCGCAGCCCGCACCCAGGCGCAGCCCGCCCTGCCCGGAGCGACGGGGAACACCGGATCCGCCCAGCGGCCAGCGACGGGGCAGGCGACCACGGCGGACCGACCGACGCCTGCCGAACCGGGCCCCACCGTCTTCCTCGGTCCCGGCGATCGTCCCGGTCCCGAGCCGCCGGCACCGGACAACCCCAGCACCGCCGACCTGCCCGCCACCGCGCCCGCGGGCTTCGACGCCCTGTCCGAGGACACCGACCGGCCCGAGGACGCGCCGAAGCCCGCCACGAAGGTGATGCCGCTGGCCTGGTCGGAGGTCGAGGAGCCGGCCCGGCCCGCGCCGTTCGCCCCGCAGCCCGACCGGTGGGGCCGGGTGGTTCCGCTGCGTCCGCAGAGCGCGGCCGAGCCGCCCGGGGCGCTGATCTTCGAAGACGTCATCTACCCGCTGGACCGCGCGTACGTGGTCGGACGCAACCCGTCCGGCGACGAGGCCGTGCGCAACGGGCTGGCGGCGCCGCTCACGCTGCCACGGGACCGGCACGTCTCCCGGGTACACGCCCACGTCACCCTCGACGGCGGACGGGTGCTGGTGCGCGATGCGGGCACCCCGGCGGGCACCTTCCTCGCCGGTCCGGGCAGCGACCAGTGGACCCGGGTCGGTTCCTCGCCGGTGGAGCTGCCGCCGGGCTGGCGGCTGCGCATCGGCCAGAAGATCCTCACGCACCGGCCCGCCACCCGGCCGCTGGCGGCGTTCCCGCGCCGCTACTGAGTGCGACCGGCCGGTCTGTTTACGATGCATCGGGTGGGATCACCGCGAGTCCCACCCGTCCGGAGAGGACAATGAACGCATGCATCGTAAGGGGCCGACCGAGGACATCGACGAGTCCGCGCTGACCGTCTCGCCGCCGAAGGAGCAGGCCGCGGGTGTCACCGCGGTCGCCGTGGCGCTCAAGCGCTCGGTGGAGGAGATGGGTGTGCTACGTACGGCGCGCACCTTGACCCGGGTGAACCAGGCGCACGGCTTCGACTGTCCGGGGTGTGCCTGGCCGGAGCCGAGTGGGCATCGCAGGCCCGCGGAGTTCTGCGAGAACGGCGCCAAGGCGGTGGCCGAGGAGGCGACGCTGCGGACCGTCACCCCGGAGTTCTTCGCCGCGCATCCGGTCGCCGAGCTGGCCGGGAAGTCCGGGTACTGGCTGGGTCAGCAGGGCAGGCTCACCCACCCGATGGTGCTGCGCCCCGGCGGCACGCATTACGAGCCGATCGGCTGGGACGAGGCATACCGCCTGATCGCCGCGGAGCTGCGCGCGCTGGACTCCCCCGACGAAGCCGTCTTCTACACCTCCGGCCGCACCGCCAACGAGACCGCTTTCCTCTACCAGCTGCTGGTGCGTAGTTTCGGCACGAACAACCTGCCCGATTGCAGCAACATGTGCCACGAGTCGTCCGGCACGGCGTTGATCGGGTCGATCGGCATCGGCAAGGGCTCGGTCACCATCGACGATTTCGCCCGGGCCGACCTGATCATCGTCGCGGGCCAGAACCCGGGCACCAACCATCCGCGCATGCTCAGCGCGCTGGCCGGCGCGAAGGCCAACGGTGCGCGGATCGTCGCGGTGAACCCGCTGCCCGAGACCGGCCTGCTCGGTTTCCGCGACCCGCAGACGGTGCGCGGGCTGACCACGGGGGTGGATCTGGCGGACGACTTCCTGCAGATCCGCCTCGGCGGCGACATGGCGTTGTTCCAGGGCTTGGGCAGGCTGCTGCTCGAGGCCGAGGACCACGCGCCCGGCACCGTCGTCGACCGCGAGTTCGTCGAACGCGACTGCGCGGGCTTCGCCGCCTACGAAAAGCACCTCAGGCAGGTCGATCTGGACACCGTGCGGACCGCGACCGGCCTGACCCACGAACAGTTGCATCACGCGGCCGGGCTGCTCGCCAAGGCCGAGCGCGTGATCGTCTGCTGGGCGATGGGGTTGACCCAGCACAAGCACGCCGTCGCCACCATCGAGGAGGCCACCAACCTGCTGCTGATGCGCGGCATGATCGGCAAGCCCGGCGCCGGCCTGTGCCCGGTGCGCGGGCACTCCAACGTGCAGGGCGACCGCACGATGGGCATCTGGGAGAAGATGCCCGAGTCATTCCTCGATGCCCTCGACCGCGAGTTCGCCATCACCAGCCCGCGCAAGCACGGCTACGACACCGTCGAAGCGATCCGCGCCATGCGCGCGGGCCGGGCCAAGGTGTTCGTCGGCATGGGCGGCAACTTCGTCTCCGCCACCCCCGACACCGAGGTCACCGAGGCGGCATTGCGCAGCTGCTCGCTCACCGTGCAGGTGTCGACGAAGCTCAACCGCAGCCATGTCGTGCACGGTCGCACCGCGTTGATCCTGCCGACCCTGGGCCGCACCGACGAGGACATCCGCGGCGGGGTGCGCCAGCAGGTGTCGGTGGAGGACTCGATGTCGATGGTGCACCTGTCCACCGGCCGGTTGCGGCCGGTGAGCGAGCACCTGCGCAGCGAGGTCGCGATCGTGTGCGAGCTGGCGCTGGCGCTGTTCGGGCCCGAGCACCCGGTGCCGTGGGCCCGGTTCCGTGACGACTACGACACCATCCGCGACGCGATCGCCCGGGTCGTGCCCGGCTGCGCCGACTACAACGTCCGGGTCCGGCAGCGCAACGGCTTCGTGCTGCCCCACCCACCGCGCGACCAGCGCGAGTTCCGCACCGGTACCGGCAAAGCCAACTTCGCCGTCAACGAGCTCACCTGGGTGCCGGTGCCCGAGGGCAGGCTCGTGCTGCAGACCCTGCGCAGCCACGACCAGTACAACACCACCATCTACGGTCTCGACGACCGCTACCGCGGTATCCACAACGGCCGCAAGGTGGTGCTGGTGCACCCCGCCGACATCGCCGAATTCGGGTTCACCGACGGCGACCTGGTCGACCTGGTCTCGGAATGGACCGACGGCGTCGAGCGCCGCGTGCGCGGCTTCCGCCTGGTCGCCTACTCCACCCCTCGCGGCAACGCGGCGGCCTACTACCCCGAGACCAATCCGCTGGTCCCGCTCGACCACGTCGCCGAGCGTTCCAACACCCCGGTCTCCAAGGCCGTCACGATCCGGCTCGAACCGCACGTGCACGCGGAGGCACCGGCGTGAGTGGGCGCGTGACCGCCCGCCGCCGGGTGGTGCGGCTGACCCCCGCCGGCGAGATCCGCCGCCAGGACACCCTGGCGGTGGAGGAACCGCTGGAGATCCGCATCGGCGGGCAATCGCTCACCGTCACCATGCGCACCCCGGGCAACGACATCGACCTGGTCCACGGATTCCTGCTGAGCGAGAACATGATCGGCGCCGCCGAGGACGTGGTCTCGGCCCGCTACTGCGCGGGCACCGACGAGCAGGGCCGCAACACCTACAATGTGCTCGACGTCGAACTGCGCCGCCCGGTGCCGGTGCGCACCCGGCACGTGCTGACCACCGGGGCGTGCGGGCTGTGCGGCAAGACCGCGCTGGACGAGGTACGGGCGGTCACCCGGTTTCCGCTGCCCGCGCACGGCGTGACCCTCGCCGCGGACGTACTGGCTGACCTGCCGGCGACCTTGCGGGCCAGGCAGTCGGTGTTCCAGGCGACCGGCGGGCTGCATGCGGCGGGACTGTTCACCGTCGACGGCACCCCGTTGGCGGTGCGCGAGGACATCGGCAGGCACAACGCGGTGGACAAGGTGATCGGCTGGGCGCTGCGGGAGAACCGGGTCCCGGCGCACGAGCTGGTGTTGATCGTCAGCGGCCGCGCCTCGTTCGAGCTGGTGCAGAAGGCGGTGATGGCCGGGATCCCGATCCTGGGCGCGGTCTCGGCGCCGAGCTCGCTGGCGGTCGATCTGGCCGAGGAGGCCGGACTGACATTGGTGGGCTTCCTGCGCGGCGAGACGATGAACGTCTACAGCGGCGCGCACCGGCTGCGCAGCGTCTCCGCCGGTACCCGGACCGCCTGATCCGGGCGCGCCCGGCCCGCATTCCCCGCCGGGCCGGGCGGCGCGGGCGACTCAGATCTTCAACGCCTCGAGCAGCGCGGCCCGCTGCCGGGCGCCCAGGCCCCCGATGCGACGGTCTTCGGGGATCTCCGCCTGGTCCATCAGCTTGGCCGCCTTGACCGGTCCGACGCCGGGCAACGCCTTGATGACGGCGGCCACCTTCGTCTTCTTGACCAGATCGTCGGAATCCGCCTTCGCGAGCAGGTCCGCGACGGAGACCTTGCCGGCCTTGACCTTCCCGATCAGTTCCGAGCGCGCCTTGCGAACCGCGGCCGCTTTGGCCAACGCCTCGGTGCGTTGTTCGGCGGTCATCGTGGGCAGTGCCATTTCTCCTCCGCTTTCACTCGTCACTCGAACATCTGGTTGACCGCACCGAGTAAACATCACCGCACCGACAGACGGCCGCCGACACACCGGGCGGAGCGGCCCCCGAGTTTCACCGGACCGACCGGCCCGAACAGCCGAAATGCTTCGGGGGCCGCGGCATTCACACACCGCCGACCCATCGATCCCGGCACAGGCCGCAAACCGGACATCGGAAATCGCAACCGAACAGCAACCTTTCCGGCCCGAAAAGACCCCCGACCGGGCGGTAACAGAACATGCGTTCGGGACGACAGATCAGTCAGCAGTACCCCGCAGGATCAGGTTCAACGGCGAACCGAGGGAATCGACGACGCTTCCCGAACACATCCGCCGCGCCGTACTGCCCAACCACACACCGGCACCCTGCTAGCCTCCGAACTGAAACACGTTTCAATTCTGCAGAGGTTGCCATGACACAGAAGATTCGCGACACCATCGAGCGCTACGTCGAACTCGTCGGCTCGGGCCCCACCCAGGGCATCGTCGACCTCTACACCGAGGACGCCACGGTGGAGGACCCGATCGGAACGCCGCTCCGGCGCGGGCACGAGGCGATCCGGGAGTTCTACTCGGTGTTCGAGTCCCTCGACCGCTCGACGGAGCTGCGAACCGACACCGTCCGCATCGCGGGCAATCACGCCGCGTTCATGTTCGACGTCGTCACCGTCCACGGTGACCAGCGCTTCACGGTCACCCCGATCGACGTGATGGAGTTCGACGAGGACGGCAGGATCGTCCGCATGCGCGCGTACTGGAACCCCGAACAGGACATGCGGGCCGAGCCCGCCTGACACCCCGCGACGCCGCGCGCCCCTCGGGTCGCGCGGCGTCGCGCGTCCGGATCCGGTCCGTCCCGGAGCCGGTCAGCGGGTCTCGAGCAGGGCGTCGGCCAGGCTGTGGACCACCTCGAAGCCCGGTTCGGGCGCGTGGGCCAGCCGCCGCGAGATGTCCAGCAGCCGGGTCACGCACGGCGGCCCCGTCACCACGCGCACGCGGATGTCGGCGTCCTCGGCCAGCGCCCGCGCCTCGAACAGGGCATGCAGGCCCGCGACACCGAAGAACGCCACCCGCGACAGGTCGATCACCAGACCGGGCACGCCGGGGCGTAGCGCGGTCAGCAGCTGGGCGCGGAACTCGTCGGCGGAGAAGTGGTCGACCTCCCCCGCCACCGCACACAGCGTCACCGCATCACTCGGCGTGGTCACCGACACCCGCACGCGGGGAGTAGCTGCCATCGACATGAGGATCCCGTGGCCGTGGCGCCGGGACGAACCGGCGCGGCTGAACGCTTCGGGCACCGCGCCCGCAGCCGGGCCGACCCCGGCCGGCCCGCGCACGGAGTACCCGATCGAGCGACGAGTTACACCTCGAAATTCGTTCGGTCCCAGCGATATTCACCGGGACCGAACGGTAGGGCACGCGCCGGGCTCAGGCCGACTTGTCGCGCCGCTCGGGGCGCTGCGGCTTGCGGGGCACGATGGTGGGCAGCACGTTGTCGTTGACGGTGTCGGCCGTCACGACCACCCGGGCGACGTCGTCGCGGCTGGGGATGTCGTACATCACCGGCAGCAGGACCTCTTCCATGATGGCGCGCAGGCCGCGGGCACCGGTGCCTCGCAGGATGGCCTGATCGGCGATCGCCTCGAGCGCGTCCTGGGTGAACTCCAGTTCCACGCCGTCCATCTCGAAGAGTCGGATGTACTGCTTGACCAGCGCGTTCTTCGGTTCGGACAGGATCTTGACCAGCGATTCCTTGTCCAGGTTGGTCACCGAGGCGACGACCGGCAGGCGGCCGATGAACTCGGGGATCAGGCCGAACTTGATCAGATCCTCGGGCATCACGTCGGCGAAGTGATCGGTGGTGTCGATCTCGGCCTTGGACCGCACCTCGGCACCGAAGCCGATACCGCGGTGGCCGGTGCGATCGGAGATGATCTTCTCCAGACCGGCGAACGCGCCCGCCACGATGAACAGCACGTTCGTGGTGTCGATCTGGATGAACTCCTGGTGCGGATGCTTGCGCCCGCCCTGCGGCGGCACGCTGGCCTGGGTGCCCTCCAGGATCTTCAGCAGCGCCTGCTGCACGCCCTCGCCGGAGACGTCGCGGGTGATCGACGGGTTCTCGCTCTTGCGGGCGATCTTGTCGACCTCGTCGATGTAGATGATGCCGGTCTCGGCGCGCTTGACGTCGTAGTCGGCGGCCTGGATCAGCTTGAGCAGGATGTTCTCCACGTCCTCGCCCACGTAGCCCGCCTCGGTGAGCGCGGTCGCGTCGGCGATGGCGAACGGCACGTTCAGCATCTTCGCCAGCGTCTGCGCGAGGTAGGTCTTGCCGCAGCCGGTGGGCCCGAGCATGAGGATGTTGGACTTGGTCAGCTCCACCGTCTCGCCCCGGCTGTCGCGACCTTTGTCGCCGGCCTGGATGCGCTTGTAGTGGTTGTAGACCGCGACCGCCAGCGTGCGCTTGGCGGCGTCCTGGCCGATCACGTAGTTCTCCAGGAACTCACGGATCTCGGCGGGCTTGGGCAGCTCGTCGAGCTTGACCTCGCTCGATTCGGCGAGCTCCTCCTCGATGATCTCGTTGCACAGATCGATGCACTCGTCGCAGATGTACACGCCTGGTCCCGCAATGAGCTTCTTGACCTGCTTCTGGCTCTTTCCGCAGAACGAGCACTTCAGCAGATCGCCGCCGTCTCCGATGCGCGCCATCTCGTGGGTCCCTACTTCCTTGTCCGCGTGCAACCGTCCGTCCGGGCCGCCCGGCCATCCGCCCGGCTCGGGTGTATCACAACACCACGAAGCTGTTCCGGCGGGGGCGAGCATGCCGTCGACCCAGAGCAAAGGTCCCTAGGTCGACCGTACCCGGTGTGCGCGACGGAGGTCGACAACTCGAGCATGTTTCTCGCCGGGGTTGTGCGAGTTCTCACGGCGGCGGCGATATTCCACCGTTCGCAGCCGTTTCCGGCACCGGCCGGGCGGCACGCCACACGGCGTGTCGCCCGGCCGGATGCGCGGCGACGGCGAGCCCGGCTCACTTCTGTGCGCTGAGCTTGCGGTAGTCGAACACCGTATCGATGATGCCGTATTCCTTGGCGTCCTCGGCGGTGAGGATCTTGTCCCGGTCGGTGTCCTTGCGGATGGTGTCGGGATCCTTGCCGGTGTGGCGGGCCAGCGTGGTCTCCATCAGCCTGCGCATGCGCTCGATCTCGGCGGCCTGGATCTCGAGGTCGGAGACCTGACCCTGGATGCCGCCCTCGAGGGAGGGCTGGTGGATCAGCACGCGGGCGTTGGGCAGGCAGGCGCGCTTGCCCGGGGTGCCCGCCGCGAGCAGCACCGCCGCGGCCGAGGCGGCCTGGCCGAGGCAGACGGTGGCGACGTCGGCGCGCACGTACTGCATGGTGTCGTAGATCGCCATCAGCGAGGTGAACGAGCCGCCGGGCGAGTTGATGTACATGGTGATGTCGCGGTCGGGATCCAGCGACTCGAGCACCAGCAGCTGGGCCATGATGTCGTTGGCCGAGGCGTCGTCCACCTGCACGCCGAGGAAGATGATGCGCTCCTCGAACAGCTTGTTGTACGGGTTGGACTCCTTGACACCGAAGCTGGAGTGCTCGATGAACGAAGGCAGGATGTAGCGCGCCTGCGGCGAGGACGGCGCGATGCCGGACAGCCCGGCGCGGGGGTCGATCAGAGCCATTTCGTCTCCAAAGTCTGTGTGTTCAATCGACGGCTGTGAGGGGCGGTCCGGCCGCCGCCTACCCGCCTATGCCGTTGGCCTGGTTCGCGTGGCTGATCACGTGATCGATGAAGCCGTACTCCAGCGCCTCCTGCGCGGTGAACCAGCGGTCGCGGTCGGCGTCGGCGGTGACCTGCTCGACCGACTTGCCGGTGTGCAGCGCCTGCAGCTCGTTGAGTTCCCGCTTGGTGTGGGCGAACTGCTCGGCCATGATCGCGATGTCGGCCGCGGAGCCGCCGATGCCCGCCGAGGGCTGGTGCATCATGATGCGCGCGTGCGGCAGGGCGTAGCGCTTGCCCTTGGTGCCCGCGGTGAGCAGGAACTGGCCCATCGACGCCGCCAGACCCATGCCGACCGTGCGGATGTCGCACTCGGCGAACTGCATGGTGTCGTAGATGGCCATGCCCGCGGTCACCGAGCCGCCCGGGGAGTTGATGTAGAGCGAGATGTCGCGGGTCGGGTCCTCGGCCGAGAGCAGCAGAATCTGCGCGCACAGCTTGTTGGCGATGTCGTCGTCGACCTGGGTGCCGAGGAAGATGATGCGCTCACGCAGCAGGCGCTCGTACACCGAATCACTGAGGTTGAGACCAGCAGTCGCGGATGTCATGACCCCTGCCTGGTTCTTTGTCACGGATACCTGCCTTCTCTTCTCACCGGCTCGTGCAGCCGTCCGGCACAGCCATCACTGGTTCGTCGTCACACACATTAACGAAGCGGGGCGGCACCGAACTCCCGGTACCGCCCCTCTTCGCTCACAGCGGAACGTGGCGCGTCATCGCGCGCCACCTTCGGTCATTCCGAATCGGCCGCGGCCTTCTCGGCGTCGCCGGCCTGCGCGGCGTCGGCCTGCTCCGGCTCGGCGGCGGGCTCGCCGAACATCTCGGCGGTGTCGACGGTGTTGCCCTCGGAGTCGGTGACCTTCACCTTGCCGACCACCCCGGCCAGCGCCTTGCCGCGGCGCACGTCGGCGAAGACGGCACCCAGCTGGCCTGCCTGCTGCACCTGCTGGATGAACTGCTCGGGGGCCATGCCGTAGCGCTGGGCCTGGAACAGGATGCGCTCGGTCAGCTCCTCCTGGCCCACCTGGGTGCCCTCGGCCTCGGCGATGGCATCCAGCAGCAGCTGGGTCTTCACCGACTTCTCGGCCGCCTCCTTGGTGTCCTTGTCGAACTCCTCGCGGCTCGAGCCCTGCGCCTCGAGTGCCTCGGCCAGCTTGGCCTCGTCGTGGTCGAAGCCGTGCACCGCGTCGTGCAGCACGGCGTCGATCTCGGCCTGCACGACCTTCTCCGGCAGCGGCACCTCGGTCTTCTCCAGCAGCGCCTCGAGCACCTTGTCGCGGATCTCGCCGGCCTGCTGCACCTTCTTCACCCGCTCCACGCGGCTGCGCAGGTCGGCCTTCAGCTCCTCGAGGGTGTCGAATTCCGAAGCCAGCTGGGCGAATTCGTCGTCGGCCTCGGGCAGCTCGCGCTCCTTGACCGACTGCACGGTGACGGTGATGACGGCTTCCTTGCCCGCGTGCTCACCGGCGACCAGCGTCGAGGTGAACTCCTTGGACTCACCGGCGGACAGGCCGATCAGCGCCTCGTCCAGGCCCTCGATCAGCTGCCCCGAGCCGACCTCGTGGGACAGGCCGGTGGTGGACGCCTCGGGCACCTCCTGGCCGTCGACGGTCGCGGACAGGTCGATGGAGACGAAATCGCCTTCCTGCACCGGGCGCTCCACGCCGGTGAGGGTGCCGAAGCGCTGGCGCAGCGAGTTCAGCTGCTCCTCGATGTCCTCGTCACCGATGGTGAAGGCGTCGACGGTGACCTCGAGGTCGGCGTAGTCGGGCAGCGCGATCTCGGGCCGCACGTCGACCTCGGCGCTGAAGGCGAACTCCTGGCCGTCCTCGATCTTGGTGATCTCGATGTCGGGCTGGCCGATGACCTTGACTTCCGAGGTGGTCACGGCCTCGCTGTAGCGCGCGGGCAGCACGTCGTTGACGACCTGCTCGAGGATCGCGCCGCGGCCGAGGCGGGCTTCGAGGAGCTTGGCGGGGGCCTTGCCCGGGCGGAAGCCCGGGATACGAACCTGCTTGGCCAGGGCCTTGTAGGCGCGATCGAAGTCCGGCTTCAGTTCCTCGAAGGGCACCTCGACGTTGATCCGGACCCGGGTCGGGCTCAGCTGCTCGACGGTGCTCTTCACGGACATGCTCCTTGGTTCGTTGTTCGTTCGGGGTTCCAGGCGCGACTCCCGGCCGGGGTGCGCGTGACGCATCCCGACCAGGGTAGTTGACCGGGGGCGGCGGGCTGCAATCGCCCGCCACCCGGTGCCCTCCGGCGCGCGCGGGTCACTGTCCGACGCGCACCGCGTCGGTGACGAAGACCAGTGTCTCGTTCGGCGCGACGCCGTTGCCGCCCGCGCCGTAGCCCAGATCCGGCGGGATGATCAGCAGCCTGCGCGCACCCTCCTGCACGCCGACCAGGCCCTGGTCCCAACCGGGGATGACCTGGCCCGCCCCCAGGGTGAGCTGGAAGGGCTTGCCGCGATCGAAGGAGCTGTCCAGCTTCTGCTTGTCCGACCAGGTGACCAGGGAGTAGTTCATGGTCAACTCCTGGCCCGCGGCCGCGCCGGGGCCGCTGCCCTCGACCAGGTCCTCGACGATCAGCCGGGTGGGCGGATCGCAGTCGCCGGGGATGGTGATGGTGGGGTTGTCGCCGAAGCCGCCGGTGACGCCGATGTCGGCGGCGGTGCATTCGCGGCCGTGCTTCGGCTGGGCCGCGTTCGGCTGGGTCGTGTTCGGCTGGGTCGCGGTCTGCGTGCTCGCGGCGGGCGCGGTGGTGGCGGAGGTCGCGGCGGCGCTGTCGTCGTCGGAGCCGCACGCGGTGAGGGCGCAGGCGGCCACGGTGACGGCGCCGATCCCGATGATCCTGGCGAGAGTCTGCATGCGGCGGACCCTAGACCACCGCCGCCCGCGGTGCCCGCCCGAGGTGTCCGCGCCCGAAAACGGGTACTGCCTCCCTGACACCGGCCGTCACCGGTTACGGGAGGAGTCCACGAATGACCCAGATGGCCAGCGCCGGGGGCGACACCTCGGCCGACAACGTCGGCGCGCACGGCGGACGGACCGTCGCGCCGGTGCCCTACGAGCTCACCGAGGCCGCCGGGCCGCTGGACCGCGCGGAACTCGCCGCGCTGGACGCCTGGTGGCGCGCGGCCAACTACCTGTCGGTCGGCCAGATCTACCTGATGGCCAACCCGTTGCTCACCGAGCCGCTGCGGCCCGAGCACATCAAACCGCGGCTGCTCGGGCACTTCGGCACGGTGCCCGGACTGAATCTGGTGTGGACGCACGCCAATCGGGTGATCCGGCAGCGCGGGCTGGACGCGGTCTTCGTGGCCGGGCCCGGTCACGGCGGGCCGGGCCCGAACGCCTGCGCGTGGTTGGAGGGCACCTACTCCGAGCTGTACAGCCACATCCCGCGCGACGGCGAGGGGATGGCCGCGCTGTTCGCCCAGTTCTCCTTCCCCGGCGGCGTGCCGAGCCACTGCGCCCCGGAGACGCCGGGCTCCTTCCACGAGGGCGGCGAACTCGGGTATTCGCTGCTGCACGCCTATGGTGCGGCGCTGGACAATCCCGACCTGACGGTGTTCTGCGTGATCGGCGACGGCGAGGCCGAAACCGGCCCGCTGGCGACGAGCTGGCACGGCAACAAGTTCCTCAACCCCGGTCGCGACGGCGCGGTGCTGCCGATCCTGGCGCTCAACGAGTACAAGATCGCCAACCCGACGCTGTTCGCCCGCATCCCGGAACCGGAGCTGATCAACCTGCTCGAAGGCTACGGCCACGAGCCGATCGTGGTGGCCGGCGACGATCCGGGCGTGGTGCATCAGCGGCTGGCCGCGGCGATGGACACCTGCATGAACCGGATCGCGCAGATCCAGCGGGCCGCCCGCGGCGGGGCCGACGGCAGCCGCCCGGCCTGGCCGATGATCGTGCTGCGCACGCCGAAGGGCTGGACCTGTCCCCCGGTGGTCGACGGCGACCGGGTCGAGGGGACCTTCCGCGCCCACCAGGTGCCCCTGCCCGCGGCCCGCACCGACGACGGCCACCGCGCCGTCCTCGAGCAGTGGCTGCGCTCCTACCGTCCCGAGGAGCTGTTCGACGATCGGGGCAGGCCGGTGCCCGAACTGCTCGCCCTGGCGCCCGAGGGCGACCACCGGATGAGCGCGAACCCGGTCGCCAACGGCGGGGCGCTGGTGCGCGACCTGCGGCTGCCCGACTGGCGCGAGTTCGGTGTCGAGGTGAAGACGCCCGGTGGCAGCACGCACGAGGCCACCCGGGTGCTCGGCGGCTGGCTGCGCGAGGTGACCCGGCTCAACCCGCACAACTTCCTGACCTTCGCCCCCGACGAACTGGCCAGCAACCGCCTGCAGGACATCCTCGAGGTGACCGGGCGCGATTGGCAGGCCGAGGTCGGCGAGTACGACGTGGCGCTGGACCGGTCCGGCCGGGTGATCGAGGTGCTCTCCGAGCACATCTGCCAGGGCCTGCTGGAGGGCTACCTGCTCACCGGCAGGCACGGGGTGTTCACCTGCTACGAGGCGTTCATCCACATCGTCGACGCCATGTTCAACCAGCATGCGAAGTGGCTCGACGCCAGCGCCGCGGTGCCGTGGCGGCGGCCGCTGGCGAGCCTGAACTACCTGCTCTCCTCGCACGTGTGGCGCCAGGACCACAACGGCTTCACCCACCAGGACCCGGGCTTCCTGGACGTGGTGCTCAACAAGAAGCCCGAGATCGTGCGCGTCTATCTGCCGCCGGACGCCAACACCCTGCTCTCCACCTACGACCACTGCCTGCGCTCGCGCCACTACGTGAACGTGGTGGTGGCGGGCAAGCAGCCGCAGGAGGACTGGTTGTCGGTGGAGCAGGCGGCCGTGCACTGCGCGCGCGGTCTCGGCATCTGGGAATGGGCCTGCCACAACGACGATCCGGGCACCACCCCGGATGTGGTGCTGGCCTGCGCGGGCGACGTGCCGACGCTGGAGACGCTGGCGGCGGCCGCCATCCTGCGGGATCGCCTGCCGCGGTTGCGGGTTCGGGTGATCAACGTGGTGGATCTGATGCGGTTGCTGCCCGCCGAGGAGCATCCGCACGGGCTGCCGGACCGGGAGTTCGACACGCTGTTCACCACCGCGAGCCCGATCATCTTCGCCTTCCACGGCTATCCGTGGCTGATCCACCGGCTCACCTACCGCCGCACCAACCACGACGGCCTGCATGTGCGCGGGTACAAGGAGGAGGGCACCACCACAACGCCTTTCGACATGGTGATGCTCAACGATCTGGACCGCTACCACCTGGTCATGGACGTCATCGACCGGGTGCCCGGGCTGCGCGAGACGGCGGCCGGGCTGCGGCAGGAGATGGTCGACGCGCGCTGGCGGGCCCGGGCCTGGACGCGCGAGCACGGCGCCGACATCCCCGTGGTCGCCGACTGGACCTGGCCCGAGCCGAGCCGCTGAACCGCACCGCCGAACCAGGCGCAGAATGGCGAACGCAAAACTGCGTTATCGAACCGATGCACAACAGCGGTGTCCTCACCGCCCCCTCGGCCATTACGCTCGACGTGTCCGAGCGAGCCTCGGATCCCTGAGGCGGTACCGGTAACGCCCAAGCCGGCCGCTTCGCTGTACGAGGCGGTGAGACCGCGCCAGCGGCCCTCACCGCCTCGCCACATTTCCGGCCCCTCACGAGGACGAATGCCGCCGGAAGAACCCCGAGGAAGAACGCCGGGAAAGAACGCCGCGTCCGGCGAGAATACGCGAGCCTGCCGCCCGATCCAGGCGGAATCGAAAGATGGTCGGGGTGACAGGATTTGAACCTGCGACCCTCCGCTCCCAAAGCGGATGCGCTACCAAGCTGCGCTACACCCCGTGGCCTCGCGGTGGCCGCGGCCGCCGACGAGGATGAAACGTTCGTGGAGCGGGCGACGGGAATCGAACCCGCACCATCAGCTTGGAAGGCTGAGGTTCTACCATTGAACTACGCCCGCGAGCATACGACACCGATGGGATCGCCACGATGTCGTGTGCGCACCGACTGTACCGAATGCCGATCGGCTTGCGCCAATCGCCCCTGCCCCGGCGCGCGACCGCTGGAACAGGTGTCAATCCGCGCGCCGCTGCCGCGCCCGCGCGCGGCACCGGGCCGGCGCGCACGCGAATCGTCGACCCGACGGGGTGAGTCAGCACATTCACGGCGTGTCCGCGGCGACTCTCCAGCGAATGCGTCCTCGGATGTAACGTCCGCGCCGCTGTGACGATGTCATACCGAACGTCATCCCACATCAAGGAAAACTCGTTGTAGAACGGCGTTTTTCAGGGGCGGGCGGCTTGCTAGGATCCTTTTGCCGGACGGGGGTATCTGGAAAGGGGGCGGTGAACGTGCGCCAGGCTTGGTGGACACAACCGCGTAGCAGTACTGAACGGGGTGAGACCGGCACCTGTGCGCGCACAGGGCACCTGGGTACCGACGTAACCAGCAGCCGGTGAGCGCGATGGCGACCGACATGGAACCGCCGGTGGCCGCGATGTGTCGTGCCTGGGCGCGGGCGGTCTGCTCCGAGCCGGGCTCGCACACCACGCCGCAACAGCTCGAGCCCGTCCTCATCGAGATCGTCGAACACCTGCTGCACCTGGCCAGGAGCGAACCGTTCCCCGTCCCCGCCGCGCGCCTGCTCGGCGCCCGGCTGGCCGAACCGCCGTTCGAGCGGACCAGGATGCTGGCCCAGGCCAGCCGCTGGCTGCTCGGCTTCCCCTCGGGGCGGCCGGGCTCGCTGGTCGCCACCCGCTGGCCCTTCGTGGCCAGCCAGGCGATCGACAGTTATGCGCAGGCGCTGCAGGAGCGGGCGCTGGCCCAGCAGGAGCAGAACCTGTCGGCGAAGGTGTCGCGGCGGGTACAGGAGATCGCCGCACTGCAACACCGGCTGCGGCACGAGGCCACCCACGACGCGCTCACCGATCTCGCCAACCGCACGCTGCTCCAGGACCGGGTGCGTCAGATGGCGGCCGATCCCACCAGCTGTGTCGGCCTGCTGTTGATCGACCTGGACCGGTTCAAGCAGATCAACGACTGCTACGGGCACGCCGTGGGCGACGAGGTGCTGGTGGAGCTGGCCAACCGGCTGCGCGAGGTCTGCCCGCCCGACACGGTGATCTGCCGCTACGGCGGCGACGAATTCGTGCTCGCGGTCAACCGCGACGGCGACTCGCTGGCCGAGATCGCACACCGGATCGTGGCGGCGCTGCGGGATCCGGTGTGGTCCTCCGCGGGGCCCGTGCCGGTCTCGGCCAGTGTCGGCACCGCCTTCGATCCGCCGGGGGTGCCGTGTGATTTCACCGATCTGCTGCGGCGCGCCGATCGCGCGATGTACTCGGCGAAGACGGCGGGCGGGCGGCGCTTCGTCTTCTCGGGCACCGACGAACCGGGGATCGGCGCGGCCGTCGCCGGTTGAGGGGCCGGACGATCGGCGTGTCGGAGGGCGTGGCACGCGGCTCGCCGGCCCACGGCGCCCCCGCCCCGCGCGCCGGTCAGCGCGGCTGACAGGTGGGGCACCAGAACAGATTCCGCCCGTCGAGCACCGCGTGGGCAATCGGTGAGCCGCACACCCGGCAGCCCGCGCCCGGGCGACGGTAGACGTAGGTGCGCGGACGGTCCGGTGCGTACGAGGGCTCGCCGTGATCGTGTTCCGGACGCACCACATGCATCCGGCCGGTCTCGACACCGATCGGCATGAGGTCCACGAGGTCGGCCCAGATCGCCTTCCACTCCCCGGCGTCGAGGTCGACGCCCGGGCGGTAGGGCGAAATGCCGTGCCGGAAGAGCACTTCCGCGCGGTAGACATTACCCACCCCGGCGAGTACCCGCTGGTCCATCAGCAGCGCCCCGATCGGCCTGCGCGAGCGACGGATCCGCTGCCAGGCCCGATCCGGATCGGCGTCGGCGCGCAGCGGGTCGGGGCCGAGCCGCGCGAGCAGGGCGTCGACCTCGGGCGGGGTCAGCACCTCGCAGGCGGCCGGCCCGCGCAGATCGGTGCCCTCGGTGGCGCCGACCATCCGCATCCGCACCTCGCCGACCGGCGGCCCCATCGGCACGGGCGCGTCGTAGAACTTGCCGTACAGGCCGAGGTGCACGTGGACGACCGGCCCGTGCTCGTAATGGTGGAGCAGGTGTTTGCCGTGCGCCTCACAGCGCGCGAGGACGCGCCCGTCGACCAGCGCGGCGCCCTCGGCGAAGCGGCCCTGCGGGCTGGACACCCGCACCGGCCCGCCGGCGAAGACCCGTCGATGCCGCTCGGCGAGCCGGTGCAGGGTGTGCCCTTCCGGCATGTCGTCGCGGCGGTGCTCAGTAGGCGGGCACCGCGGGGGCCACGCCGGTCTTCTCGTACTCGGCGAGGATGTCGATGCGGCGCTGGTGGCGCTCCTCGTTCGACCACGGGGTGGCCAGGAAGGCGTCGACGATGGCCAGCGCCTCCTCGGTGGAGTGCATGCGCCCGCCGATGCCGATCAGCTGCGCGTTGTTGTGTTCGCGGGCCAGCTTGGCGGTCTCCACGCTCCAGGCCAGCGCGCAGCGGGCGCCGGGCACCTTGTTGGCGGCGATCTGCTCACCGTTGCCGCTGCCGCCGAACACCAGGCCGAGGCTGCCCGGATCGGCGACGGTGCGGCGCGCGGCCTCGATGCAGAAGGCCGGGTAGTCGTCGAGGGCGTCGTACTCCAGCGCGCCGCAGTCCACGACCTCGTGGCCCGCCTGCTCCAGATGAGCCTTGACGTGATTCTTCAGTTCGAAACCGGCATGGTCGGCACCCAGGTATACGCGCATGGCAGGGATTGTGTCAGGTCGTCGGCGGCCGGTTTCGGGTGGGGATCGGGGCCGGGCGCGGACCTCGGCGCCCGGATCCGCCCGCCCGTCGTGAATAGAGTTCGACGTATGCACCCGCACGAACCGACGCCGCAGCCGCACGCCGGACCGCCCGCCGAGCCCTTCGCCCCCACCGGCGCGTGGGGCGTGCCGTCCGCACCCACCGGGTATCCGCCGTACCCGAACACCTACGGCGGCCCGCCCGTCCCGCCCGCGCAGCAGCCGCGCGGGCTCTCGCCCTGGGGCAGGCCCGCCCTGCACAGCTGGGAGATCCCGCTGCTGGTGGTCGTGGTGGTGGTCACGGCGCTGGTGTACCTGATCGCGCTGGCGTTGTTCGTCGACGCGGTCCTGTCCGGCGCCACCTTGAACGATTACCTGCTGCTGCTGGTCTTCGCGCCCGCCCTGGTCTGGGCCGGGCGCGGCATCAACTACGCGACGCAGCGGGTGAACGGGGTGAAGATGTCGCCGACCCAGTTCCCGGAGGGCTACCGGATGGTGGCCGAGGCGGCGGCGCGGTTCGGCATGACGACGGTGCCCGACGCGTACGTGGTGCTCGGCAACGGCCAGATCAACGCGTTCGCCTCCGGTCACGGGTTCCGCCGGTTCGTGGTGGTCTACAGCGATCTGTTCGAAATCGGCGGTGCGGCACGCGAACCCGACGCGCTGGCGTTCATCATCGGCCACGAGGTCGGCCACATCGCCGCGGGCCACACCTCCTACTGGCGCCAGCTGGGCATGTTCCTGGTGCCGTTCCTGCCGATCCTGGGCAACGCGCTGATCCGGGCGCAGGAGTACACCGCCGACAACCACGGCTACTGCCACCGGCACACCGGCGCGCCCGCGGCGATGGGCACACTGGCGGCGGGCAAGTACCTCAACACCGTGGTCGGCTTCGACGAGATGGCCGACCGGGCCGCGACCGAGAAGGGCGGTTTCGTGTGGCTGGTCAACGCGCTGTCCTCGCATCCGGTGCTGACCTGGCGGATGTGGGCGCTGCGCGACCGCAGCAGGCACGGCAAACTGTTCTGGCGGCCGAGCCCGCGGCCCGGGCACCAGCCACCGGTCCCGGTGCCCTACGGCGAGGTACCCGGTCTGCCGCCGAAACCGGTTGGCTGACAACGGATGCCCCGGGCGGGCGGCACCCGCGGGCGCGTCAGCCGAAGGCCGGGTCCTCGGTCCTGGTGCGCTTGAGTTCGAAGAAGTGCGGGTAGGAGGCCAGCGCGACCACGCCGTCCCACACCTTGCCCGCGTCCTCGCCGCGCGGGATGCGGGAGAGCACGGGGCCGAAGAAGGCCACGCCGTTGACGTGGATGGTGGGGGTGCCCACGTCGGGGCCGACCTTGTCCATGCCGGCGTGGTGGGAGGCGCGCAGGGCCTCGTCGTAGTCGGTGCTGTCCGCGGCGGCGGCCAGCTCGGCGGGCAGGCCGGTCTCGGCGAGCGCGTCGGCGATCACGGCGCGCAGCGTCTCCTCGGTGCTGCCGCGCTCGTAGTCGGCGCGCCGGTCGTGGATGCGGGTGCCCATCGCGGTGTAGAGCGGGGCGAGCACCTTGTCTCCGTGCTGCTGGGCGGCGGCGATGGCGACCCGCACCGGGCCCCAGCCGCTGCGCATCAGCTCGGCGTACTGCTCGGGCAGGTCACGGCCTTCGTTGAGCACGGCCAGGCTCATCACGTGGAAGCGCGCCTCGATGTCGCGGACCTTCTCGACCTCGAGAATCCAGCGGGAGGTGATCCAGCACCAGGGGCACAGCGGGTCGAACCAGAAATCGGCGACGTCTTTCTTGCCCGTCTCGGTCACGAGTCGATTCCTCTCGATCAGTGGGTGGACGCGGCGGAGCGCGCCCGCGTCATCCGGTGCCAACCATCGCGGGCCGCGTTTCGTTCCCGGCAGGTGCTCGGGCGAACCGAGCCGCCGAAAGCCCTGGTGACAGTACGCTCATGAGCACGAGTCCCAGCCGGCGGCGAAGGAGTTCGCGATGACCTCGGATCGGCGTTTCGTGATCGTGGGTGGCGGTTTGGCGGCCGCGAAGCTGGCGCAGGAGCTGCGCGCGGCCGACTTCCCGGGCAGCATCACCCTGATCGGCGCGGAGGAACACCTGCCCTACGAGCGACCACCGCTGTCGAAGGAGTTCCTGTTCGGCAAGAAGCAACTACCCGATTTCACGGTCGAGCCTGCGCAGTGGTACCGCGATCACCACGTCGAGTTGCTGCTCGGCACCACCGTCACCGGGCTCGACCCGCGCGCGCGAACGGTGACGCTGCCCGATGGTTCGGCCCTGCCGTACGACAAGCTGGCGCTGGCCACGGGCTCGACGCCGCGGCGGTTGCCGGTGCCCGGCGCCGACGCACCCGGGGTGTACACACTGCGCACGATCGACGACGCGCGGGCGCTGGCCGGGCTGTTCGCGCGCGGCAGGCTCGCGATCGTCGGCGCGGGTTGGATCGGGCTCGAAGTGGCCGCCGCGGCGCGGGCCGCCGACTGCGCGGTCACCGTCGTGGAGACCGCGCCGCAGCCGCTGATGGGCCCGCTCGGCCCGGAGATGGGTGCGGTGTTCGCCGACCTGCACCGCGCGCACGGCGTCGACCTGCGGCTGGGCGCGCGCCTCGACGCCGTCACCACCGGGGCCGACGGCGCGGTGACCGGACTGGCGCTGGCCGATGGCGGCACCGTGGCGGCCGACGCCGTCCTGATGGCGGTGGGTGCGGCGCCGAACATCGCGCTCGCGGCGGATGCCGGGCTCGCGGTGGGCACCGGCGTGCTGGTGGATGCGAGCCTGCGCACCAGCGACCCCGACATCGTCGCCGTCGGCGACATCGCCGAACAGGCCCACCCTCGCCTCGGCGGCCGGATCCGCGTGGAGCACTGGGCCAACGCGCTCAACCAGCCCGCCGTCGCCGCCGCGACCATGCTCGGCCGGGCGGCCGAATACGACCGGCTCCCCTACTTCTTCACCGACCAGTACGACCTCGGCATGGAGTACACCGGCTACGCCACCGCCGACCGCACCGCTCGCGTGGTGGTCCGCGGCAGCCTGGCCGACCGCGAGTTCGTGGCGTTCTGGCTCGACGCGGAGAACCGGGTGCTCGCGGGCATGAACGTCAACGTCTGGGATGTCACCGACCGCATCAAGGAACTGATCACCTCCGCCACCCCGGTCGATCCCGACCGGCTCGCCGACGCCACCCAACCCATGTGACTCACATCACGTCAATGGTGTGCTCGGATGTGTCGATGCGCGGCCGGCGGCACCGACCGAAGGATGGACGCGCCGCGGGGGCGTGTCCGGCAGTGAGGAGACGAGCATGAAGTACATCCTGATCAAGACCTACGGGCCCGCCGAGTTCTGCGATACGCCGATCACCGAGTGGGCACCGGAAGACGTGGCCGCGCACATCGATTTCCAGCGGGCGCTGACGGCGGAGCTGGCGAAGTCCGGCGAGTTGGTCGATGCCCAGGGACTGGCGGGACCGGAGCAGGCGCGGATCGTGTCCAGCGACGGGCGGACCGCGCCGGTGGTGACCGACGGCCCTTTCCCGGAGACCAAGGAGTTCCTGGCCGGCTACCTGATCGTGGACGTGGACGGTCCCGAGCGCGCGGTGGAGATCGCGGCGAAGGCCTCGGCGGCGCCGGGACCGGGCGGGCGGCCGATCGGTGAGCGCATCGAGGTCAGGCCGGTGATGAGCGCGCCCGCGCAGTGAAGCCGGACGCGGATACGCTCGCGCTCGAGGACCTGCTGCGCACCGTGGCGCCGCAGGTCCTGGGCGTGCTGGTGCGCCGGTTCGGCGATTTCGACACCGCCGAGGACGCGGTGCAGGAGGCGTTGCTCGCCGCCGCGACCCAGTGGCGCGAGGCGGGCATCCCGGAGAATCCGCGCGGCTGGCTGATCCAGGTCGCCCAGCGCCGGTACGTCGACACGGTGCGCGCCGAATCGGCCCGCAGGCGCCGGGAGACGGCGGTGTTCGAGCGGGAGGTGCCCGACGCGGCGGCCGTCGACCGCGACGACACCCTCGCGATGTTCTTCCTGTGCTGCCATCCGGCACTGCCCACGGCGGGCGCGATCGCGTTGACCCTGCGCGCGGTGGGCGGGTTGACCACCGCCGAGATCGCCAGCGCCTTCCTGGTGCCGGAAGCGACCATGGCGCAACGGATCTCGCGCGCGAAGAAGCGGCTGGCCGCGGTGCAGCAGCCGTTCGCCCGACCGGATCGGGCGCAGTGGCGGCAACGGGTCGGCACGGTGCTGCACGTGCTGTACCTGATCTTCACCGAGGGGCACGCCCCCAGTTCCGGCGACCGGCCGCAGCGCGCCGACCTGTCCGCCGAGGCGATCCGGCTCACCCGTGCGATGCACCGGCTGCTGCCGGAGGACACCGAGGTCGCGGGTTTGCTGGCCTTGATGCTGCTCACCGACGCCCGGCGCGCCGCCCGCACCGGGCCGCACGGCGAGTTGGTCCCGCTCGACCGGCAGGACCGCGCGCGGTGGGACCGGCGGCAGATCATGGCCGGCATCCGCCTCGTCACCGCCACCCTGGCCCACGGCCTGTCCGGCCCCTACCAGGTGCAGGCCGCGATCGCCGCCGTGCACGCCCAGGCGCCGCGCGCCGAGGACACCGACTGGCCGAAGATCCTCGCCCTCTACGACGTGCTGCAACGGCTCTCCCCCGGCCCGGTGGTGGCGCTCAACCGCGCGGTGGCGGTCGCGATGGTGCACGGCCCGGAGGCGGGCCTGGCGATCACCGAGACGCTCGCCGCGGATCTCGCCGGTAGCCATCGGCTCTCCGCCGTGCGCGCGCACCTGCTGGACATGGCCGGGGCCGACGAGGACGCCGTCGCGGCCTACACCGATGCCGCCCGGCGCACCACCAGCATCCCGGAACGGGACTACCTCACCCTCCGGGCCGCCGAACTGCGGCACCGCCGCCGCGACTGAGCGTGCCCGCGCGCTACCGGCCGGCCGCGACCGCCTGCACCGGGTGGTACGGGCTGCGGCCGTCGGCGGACACGACCAGGTAGCGGCCGGGTGCGGTGAGGACGGCGAAGCTGGAGTGGACGTGCCGGATCAGGGCGACACCGACGTGGGAGTCCGCCCCGCTGCGCAGGTCGGCGGCGCCGAGGCCGAGGACCCTGGCCTCGTCGTAGCAGACCAGGACGCGGTCGCCGTCGAGGGCGAGGGCGTCGGGGTCGTCGTCGAGGAGATCGCCCGTCCACAGCCGGGCGCCGGTGGCCAGCTCGTGCGCGACCAGGCGGTAGCCGCGCCCGCCCGCGGGACGCGCGACGGCCACGAGGGTGGTCGGGGTGACCACCGTCCTGGTGATCGGTGTGGCTGCAAAGGCGGTGCCGCCGATCGACGAGATCGGGAGTTCGGGGTCGTCGGTGGGGATGGTGGCGGTGAGCCGCCCGGTCCGGTCGAAGGCGGCGAAGGCCGAGCGGGCGCGCTTGCCGCTCTCGGCGACGTGCACGACGAGCGGGTCGGCCGAGACGGGGGTGACGGTGCGGGCGCCCTCGTACGGGACGCCGGCCTGCCAGGCGAGGTTGCCGGTCCGCGGGTCGAGGGCGTGCAGTTCGTGGGTGTCGGTGTCGCAGCGGTGCACCAGGACGACGGCGTGGCTGCCCGCCAGCAGCCGGGGGCTCCCGCAGGTGCGCTCCGGCAACGGGTACTGCCATCGCGGCGCGCCGTCGCCACGGCCGACCGCGCGGATCTGCTTCTCGCCCACCAGGATCGCCGCGTCGTCGAGCACGGCGAGCACGTCGGCGCCGTCGGCGAGTTCGGTCTCGCGCAGTTCCCAGAGCGTGCCACCGGTCGCGAGATCGACGGCGGCGACGCGGGCGCAGGGCGCGGTCTCGGCGTGGGTGGCGACCAGGCCGACGCCGTCCGCGCCGCGGCTCATCGCGCACACCACGTCGCGGCCGGGGAAGGTGGTGGTCCAGCGTTGCGCGCCGGTCGCGGTGTCGTAGGCGGTGAGCCCGGCGGCGGTGGCGCGGACCACGGTGTCGCCGGTGTGCCAGAACCCGGCGGTCTCGGTGTCGGCGGCCCGGTCGGCGGGCGCGGACCAGGCGACCGGCAGGGTTTCGCCGTGCAGGGCGTCGAAGATCAGCACGCCCGGGTACACGGCGACGACGGCGGCCACCACCGCGGCCGACGCACCGCGTCTCCTGGCCCGGATCAGCGCGAAGATCAGCACCGGGACGGCGACCATGAGGGCCGCGAGCGAGGTGCCGAAGAGCGTGCCCCAGTAGCGGGGACAGTCGCCGTAGCTGATGCCGCGGCTGGTGCCGCAGGAGCCACCGGTCTCGCGGAAGATGGCGATCCAGTCCAGGACCTGCACGGTGACGGCCAGCCCGAGGACGGCGCCCGCGGCCGTTCCGACCAGCAGCCACGTCCCGGTGCGCGTGCGGTTCATGTACCCGCCTCCCTGTGTTGTGCACCGGGAGTATCGCACCGCCCGCCGCTATTCGCCCGCCGCGTCGGGGGGTTCGCCGAGGAAGCCGGGCACGCATCGGGTGCGCTGCCACGGCGGCCGCACCGCGGGGCGGATCGGGGCGGGTGTGGGTGGGGGGCCGATCACGGCGTGGGCGTTGGTGCCGACGATGCCGAAGGAACTGACTCCCGCCAGCGGTCCGGCGTCGTCGACCGACCAGCTCGCGGCCGTCCCGGCCACCCGGATGTCCGTGCCGGACAGGTCGATTCGCGGATTGAGCGTGCGGAAGTGCACCAGCGGCGGGACGACCCGCTCGCGCACGCACAGCAGCGCCTTGAGCAGCCCGGCCACCCCGGAGGCGGCCTCGAGATGGCCGAGATTGGTCTTCACCGAGCCGACGTGCAGGGCGCGGCCGCCGTTGCCCGACCCGAGCGCGGCCGCGATCGCGCTCATCTCGATGGGATCGCCGAGGGCGGTGCCGGTGCCGTGCGCCTCGACCAGGCCGATGTCGGCGGGGGTGGCGCCCGCGTCGGCGAGGGCGGCCGCGATGAGGCGACGCTGCGCTTCGGCGTTGGGCGCGGTGAAGCCGGACGAGCGGCCGTCCTGGTTGACGGCGGTGCCGTGCACGATCCCGAGCACCGGGTCGCCGTCGTGTTCGGCGTCGACGAGGCGTTTCAGCACCACCATCGCCGCGCCCTCGCCGCGCACGTACCCGTTGGCGCGGGCGTCGAAGGTCTTGCAGAGCCCGTCGGGCGCCAGTGATCCGGTCTGGTCGACGGCGCGGGTGGAGCCCGGCGCCAGCACGAGGTTCACCCCGCCCGCGAGGGCGAGCTCGATCTCGCCGCGCCGCAACGCCCCGACCGCGTGGTGGATCGCCACCAGCGAGGACGAGCACGCCGAGTCGACGGCGACGGCGGGCCCGGTGAAACCGAAGGTGTAGGCGATGCGGCCGGGGGCGAAGCTGTGGCCGTTGCCGGTGGCCCAGTAGGCGTCGACGTGGCTGCCCGCCCAGTCGGCGTAGTCCTGCCTGCCGGTGAGACCGGTGTAGACGCCGACCGGTCGCTCGCGCAGGGCGTCGTGGGCGATGCCGGCGTGGGCGATCGCCTCCCAGGTGACTTCGAGCAGCAGCCGGTGTTGCGGGTCGACGGCGCGGGCGGCGCGGGGGCTGATCCCGAAGAACGCGGGATCGAAGTCGAGGGCGTCGGGCAGGAAGCTGCCGCGGGTGGGCAGCCGCGACCACTGCGCGGCGAACGGCCACTGCCGGTGCGCAGGCATCCGGGTGACCAGGTCGCGGCCGCCGCGCAGCGCCGACCAGTACCCGTCCAGGTCGCCGATGCCGCCGGGGAAGCGCAGTCCGGCGCCGATGACGGCGACCGGTCCGGTGGCCGCGGCCAGCCGGGCGCGCAGCCGCTGGATGGTGCGGGTGGCGCGGCGCAGGGCGGGACCGTCGGCGGTGGCCGGTTCGGTCTGGGTCATGGGTGGCTCCTGTCGGTCAGGCCGGGTGCGCGGCGAGCCGGTCCTCGATGGCCTGCGCGAGCGCGGCGACGGTGCCGTAGGTCCACAGCAGGGTGGCCGAGAGGCGCAGGGCGAAGGCGTTTTCCAGGTGGTTGCGCAATTCGAGGGCGAGCAGCGAGTCCAGCCCGAGCGCGCGCAGCGGCGCGGTGGGGTCGAGGTCGGTGGGTGACACCCGCAGCACCCGCGCGGCCAGTGCGGTCACCGTGTCCCGCACCGGTTCTCCTCGGCTCGGAGCGGCCGTCCACTCGCCCGGCACCGCGGGCGCCTCGGTGGACTCGGCCAGCAGCGTCCAGCTGTGCTGGCCCGCGCACTCGGGGTAGGCGTCGAACCAGCGGCGGCGGTCGAAGCCGAGGTACCCGCCGAGACAGGCGTCGGTGTCCAGGAACGTGTGCAGCGCGGTCCAGGCGTCGGCGGCGGTGATGCCGGTCAGCCCGCGGTCGGCGAGGCGGGCGCCGCGCTCGGCACGGGCGGCGGCCAGGCCGATGTCGTCGAACGGTCCCCACTGCACGCTCAACCCCGGCCTGCCGTCGTGCCTGCGGGCCACGGCGAGCGCGTCGAGGTAGGCGTTGGCGGCGGCGTAGACGGCCTGTCCCGGGTTGCCGACCAGCGCGGCGGCGGAGGAGAACAGGACGAACAGATCCAGTGGATCGTCGGCGGTGAGCTCGTGCAGATGCCGGGCGCCGTCGACCTTGGGGCGCAGCACCGGTTCGATCCGGTCGGCGGACAGGCCGAGGACGGTGGCGTCGTCGAGCACCCCCGCGGCGTGGAACACCCCGCGCAGCGGCGGCGCCGCCGCGCGGATCGCCGCCAGTGTGTCGGCGAGGGCGGCACGATCGCCGACATCGGCGCGGTAGCTGCGCAACCGGGGATCGTCGGGCACCGGGTAGGTGCCGCGTCCGAGCAGCGCGACCGACCCCGCCCCGTGCGCGAGGAGGTGGTCGGCGAGACTGCGGCCGAGGGCGCCGTGGCCGCCGGTGATCAGGTAGGTGCCGTCGGCGCGGAAACGTCCGTCGGGCAAGGGTTCCGGGGCGATGTCGCGCACCGTCGCCGGCCGGGCGAGCACGATCTTGCCGATCCGCTCGTCGTCGGCCAGCGCCGCCAGCGCGGCGGGGGCCGCGGCAAAATCGTGGACGGTGGTGGGCAGCGCGGCGATCACGCCGCTGTCGACCAGGCGCCACGCCTCCCGCAGCACCTCGGCGTAGCGGCGTGGCCGTCGCGTCATCATCCCGCCCAGGTCCACGGCCGCCACGGTGATCCCGTGGGCGAAGGGGCGCAATCCGATCCGCCGGTCGGTGTAGATGTCGCGCTTGCCGATCTCGACGAACCGGCCGTCCTCGGCCAACACCGCGAGACCGTGCTCGACGGCCGCGCCCGCCAGCGCGTTGAGCACCACGTCGACACCGCGCCCGGCGGTGACCGCGCGCACGGCCGCCGGCCATTCGGCGCCGCGGGAGTCGAAGACGTGCTCGATACCCTGGGCGCGCAGGTGTTCGCGGCGCTGCGCGCTGCCCGCCGTGGCGAGCACGCGGGCGCCGAGATGGTGGGCGACGGCCACCGCGGCGGCGCCGACGCCGCCCGCCGCGGAGTGGATGAGCACCGTCTCCCCCGGTTCCACCCGCGCGACCCGCGCCAGCGCGTACCAGGCGGTGGTGAGCACCAGCGGCAGCGCCGCCGCCGTGGTGGTGCTGAGCGCGGCGGGTACCGGAGCGGTGTGGTCGGCGCGGACCGTGAGATGGCTGGCGAGTGCCCCGAAGGCGCAGGCCACCACGCGTTGGCCGACGGTACGGCCGGTGACGCCGTGGCCGATGGCCGTGATGACGCCCGCGCAGTCCACCCCGAGCAGATCCGCGCCCGCGGAGCCGTCGGGGTATGCGCCGGTGGCTTTCATCAGATCGATGAAGTTGATCGCCGCGGCCTCGACGCGGACGAGGACCTCACCGGGGCCGGGCGCGCGCGGGGTGAGCGGCCGGAAGTGGACGTCGTCGGTGCGCCTGCCGCGGCCGATGGCGAGCCGGAACGGCCGGCGGGCGCTGCGCCGGGGCGGCGGTGCGGCCTGGACCCCGCCCTGTCGCAGGCGGCCGAGCAGGCGGACGCCGGCGCGGAGCAGGATCTGATCGGCCCCGGCGGGCGCGCACAGCTCGGCGGCGCAGGACGCCCAGCGCGTCGCGGTCGCGTCGCCGCCGGCGAGGTCGAGCAGGACGGTGTCGAGTTCGGGGTGTTCGCGGCGCAGGACGCGGCCGAAGCCCCAGAACAGCGCGGCCCCCGGATCGGGGCGTTCGGGTCCGGCGGCCTGCGCGTCGGTCGTGACGACGACGACCCGGTGCGCGGCGTCGGCGGCGAGGCAGCGGCGGGCCAGGTCGGCGAGCAGCGGGAGGGCGGCTCGTTGGGCGTCGAGCCCGGCGGCGACGGTGGGGGCGAGGAAGACCACCGTGGCCGGGTGGTCGGCGGGCAGCTCGCCGGTGACCACGGCACCACGGTCGGTGAGCGCCGCGGCCAGATGCGCGCACTGTGTGTTCGGGTCGTCGGGTGCGGCACCGGTCTCGGCGCCCGGGTCGACCAGCACGAAGACCGCACGTTCGGATCGAGCCGGGTGCCCGGTGTCGGCGGCGCGCGGGGCACACTCGGCGCCCGGCGCACCGACCGGCTCGGGTTCCGGGGTGAATTCCATCCGGAACTCACGCCGGTGGTCGCGGAGATCCGCGCCGGCGGTGTCGAGCTCGGCGAGTGCGAGACCGTTCAGTGCGGCGAGGACGCGGCCGTCGTCGTCGCGGATCTCGATGTCGGCCAGCAGGGGGCCGCGCTGCCGCGCGTGGGCCCACACCCGGTCCACGAAGCCGTCCGGCCGGTGGAGGATCCGGTATTCGGCCAGGGCCACGGGGACCACGGTGGCGGGCGTGCTGTCGGTCGGCTGGTCGAACAGGACCAGTGCGGTCTGCGCGGCGGCGTCCAGGAGCGCGGGGTGCAGTTCTCCGGCGCGGATGCGGGCCCGGCAGCGCTGTCCCAGCTCGATCCGGGCGTGTGCGGTGCGGCCCGCCGCTGTCGTGCCGGTGCGCAGTTCGCGGATGCCGCGGAATTCGGGGCCGTAGTGCAGGCCGCGACGGGCGCACCGGCGGTAGAACTCGGCGACGTCCAGTTCGGTTGTGGCGTCGGGACTCTCGGTGGACGGCGGCGGACCGGTCTCGGGGCACCGGCTCCCGGCCGGAACGAGGTCGGCGCGCGCGTGCAGGGTCGAGACGTCGCTGCCCGGCGGGGTCGAGCGGATCTCCAGAACGGTCGTGCCCGCGAGGCCGGGACGCAGCAGGATCTCGACCCGGGTGGGCGGGGCCGGGTTCTCGGGATCGAGCGGGAGGGCATCGACGAACCGGATGTCGCGCACCACGGTGTCGCCCGCGATGGTCGCGAGCGCGAGGAAGTAGGTGGCCGGGGCGATCACCGCCTCGCCGACCCGGTGATCGGCCAGCCACCCCAGGTCGTGCGGGCCGATCTCCGCCCAGGCGTGGCGGGTGCCGGGTTCGAGTGCCGTGGGGCGCAGGACGATCCGGTCGTCGGTGACGGGCGCCGGCGCGGCCAGCCAGTACCGCTCGCGATGGAAGGTGGTGGGCGGCAGCGGGTTGCGGCCGGGCCCGGGGAGGTCGGCGAAGGGACGCAACCCGTGCACGAACGCGCGGGCGCGGCTGACGGCGAGTTCCGCGACGGGGTCGCGGTCGCGGGTCAGGGTGCCGAGCGCGATCGGCGGGTCCGGACGCAGTGCGGCCAGCTGCTCGATCGCGGGGGTGAGCACCGGGTGCGGGCTCATCTCCAGCACGTGGGTGACGCCCGCGTCGAACAGGGCCGACATCGCCTCGGCGAATCGCACCGGCCGGCACAGGTTTTCGACCCAGTAGTCCGGCCCGGCGTCGGTGAGCGGCTGCGCGGTGACGGTGGACAGCATCGCCACCGTGCCCGGCCGCGCCGTCACCGCGGCCAGGTCGGCCCGGAGGGCGGGCACCAGGCGCGCCATCCGGGGGCTGTGCGAGGCGTAGTCGACGTTGACGGGACGGCAGTAGATGCCCTCGGCGGTGAGGATCTCGGCGAGCGCGTCGATGGCGTCGACGTCGCCGGAGAGCACGCAGGAGCGGGGACCGTTGTGCACGGCCAGGGTGACCGCGTCCTCGAATCCGGCGATGGCGGCGGGGATCTCGTCGGCGGTCAGGTCGACGGCCAGCATGCGCCCGGTTCCCGCGACCGCGCGCAACGCCGCGCCGCGGCGCGCCACCACCAGGGCGGCGTCGCTCGGAGCGAGCAGTCCGGCGACGACGGCCGCGCCGATCTCCCCCTGGCTGTGGCCGATCACCACGTCCGGGACCACGCCCATCCGCCGCCACATCGCGGCGATGCCCAGCGAGTAGGCCCACAACACCGGCTGTACCTGGTCCACCCGTTCCAGCCAGCCCGGTCCGGCCGCGCCGGTGAGCACCGCGCGGGTGTCCCAGGACACGTGCGGGGCGAGCGCGGCGGCACAGTCGTCGACGGCCGCGGTGAAGGCGGGATCGCGGCCGTAGAGACCCGCCGCCGGGGTGTGCCACTGCGAGCCCTGCCCCGGAAACACGAACGCCACCTTCCCGACCGCGCGGGCACGCCCGGAGAGCACGCCCGGCGTGCCCTCGACGCCGTCCGCGACGGCGCGCAACCCGGTGCTCGCCGCCTCGGGATCGGCGCCGAGCACCGCCGCCCGCCACGGCAGGGCCGGGGCGTAGGCCACCGAGGCGGCGCACATCTCCCCCACATCCCCGCCGGTGGCGAGCATCTCGGCCACCGCGGCGCACCGTTGCCGCAACGCCGCCGGACTCTGCGCGGACACCGCGAGCACCGGCGACCCGGACTCGGCCCGGGCACCGTCCGCCGGTGCCGGCGTCTCCCCCGGCCCCAGCACGACATGGGCGTTGGTCCCGCCCCACCCGAAGGAGTTCACCCCGACCAGCACCTCCGGGCCCGCGGGCAGCGGCGTCGGTGTGCGCACCACCCGCAACCCCAGTCCGGCGAAATCGATGTCGGGATTGAGCAGCTCGGCATGCAGGCTCGCCGGCACCCGCCGGTGCTCGAGGCACAGCACCGCCTTGATCAGCCCCGCCACCCCGGCGGCGGCCTCCAGGTGCCCGATCCCGGTCTTGACCGAACCGACCAGCAGCGGCGCACCGGCGCGGTGACCGAGGACGTCGCCCAGCGCGCGGGCCTCGACGGGGTCGCCGCGGCCGGTTCCGGTGCCGTGGGCCTCGACGTAGGCGAGGCGGCGGGGGTCGAGGTCGCGGTAGGCCCGGCGCAGCAGGTCCCGTTGCCCTTCCAGGCGCGGGGTGACCAGGCTGTCGCCACCGCCGTCGTTGTTCACCACCGTCTCGTGGATCACCGCGCGGACGGGGTCGCGGTCACGACGCGCGGCCGAGAGCGTCTTGAGGTAGACCACCCCGACGCCTTCCCCGCGGACGAACCCGTCGGCGCCCGCCCCGAACGCGGCGCAGCGGCCTTCCGGTGACAGGGCGCCGAAATGGGTCAGGCCGACGGTGACCTCGGGACTCAGCATCAGGTTGACCCCACCCGCCAGGGCGGCGTCCACCGCGCCGGAGCGCAGCGCCGCGACCGCCAGGTCGAGCGCGACCAGGGCCGACGAACACCCGGTCTGCACGGTCATGCTCGGACCGGTGAGGCCGAGGACATACGACACGCGCGCGGCGATCACATCCACTGCCGAGCCGACCAGCCCGTGCGGGCCGTAGGACGCGCCGGAGCGCAACCGCAGCGTCTCGTAGTCGTGCCAGGAGGCGCCCGCGTAGACGCCGATCCGCGCCCCGCGCAGCAGGTCGGCCGGGGTGCGGGCGTCTTCCATTGCGCGCCAGACGGTTTCGAGGAACACCCGCTGTTGCGGATCGATGTCGGCGGCCTCGCGCGGGGAGATCCCGAACAGGGCGGCGTCGAACCCGGCCACGTCGTCGAGGAATCCGCCCGCCGCCGGTACCCGCACCGCGGGGTCCAGCGGCGCGGCCGCGTCCCACCGGTCCGGTGGCACGCTGCCCACGGCGTCGATGCCCGCGGCCAGCAGCTCCCACAACCGCGCCACACTGTCGGCGCCGGGAAAGCGGCCCGCCATCCCGACGATCGCGATCGGTTCGCCCGTCACAGTCGCCCTCCCGTCAGCAGCGCGCGTTCGCGTTCGGTCAGCGGTGGCGCCGACAGTGGCCCGGGCACCCGGCGGGCGGCCGCCGCCAGCACGCGCGGGTCACCCAACCGGGTGAGCGCGGGCGCGGCAAGGAACATCGCATCGATCAAGCGCGCGCCCACCGCGGGCCGGTGTTGGGCGGTGCGCATCACCCGGTCGGCGTAGCGATGCGCGAGCCGGTCGTGCGCGCGCAGCGCGGGCCCCACGGTGTTCGGGAACCGGCGATCCTGCCGGGTGGCGACCTCCCACGGCAGGACGCCGGCGCGGCCGACCGCCTGTTGCAGCCGTCGGGTGTCGACGGCGTCGTCACCGATCCAGGTCCGCAGGGCGCGGGCGCACCGCGCGGCCACGGTGAGGCCCTGCCCGTACACCGGGTTGAGCGCGGTGGCCGCGTCACCGACGGCGACGAACCCGCGCGGCCACCGGCGCACCCGGTCGAAGCGGTGGCGCCGGTTGCAGGTGCTGTGGGACCGCAGGATGCCGGTGAGCGGTTCCGCGCCGGCGAGCAGGTCGGCGAGCAGCGGCGTCCCGACTCCGTGGCGAGCGTAGTCGAGGAACTCGGCGCCGTCGGCGGGTGCCCGCGTGCCGCGCATGCCGCCGACGGTGACGATCCACTGCCCGTCCTCGATCGGCACCAATGCCGCGTTGCCGCTCGGCCTGCCCGCCCCGGTCTCGGCCTGGATCAGTACCAGCGGCGCCGTCGCCTCGGTGCCGGGGCGGGCGCGGAAGACACGGGTGGCGTAGGCGTGCCCGGCATCCACCACCTGGGTGCGTGGACCGGGTACCCCCAGCGCGGCCAGCCAGCCCGGGGCGCGGGAGGCGCGGCCGGTGGCATCGACCACCAGATCGGCGGTGAGCCAATGGGTTCCGCCGTCGCGGTCGCGGTAGCGCACACCCGTGACGGCCGCGGCGTCGCCGAGCAGCCCGACCGGCTCGCAGCGGGTGCGGAACTCGACCCCGCCCGCCGCGGTCACCCGCTCACGCAGCACATGGTCCAGCAGTGCCCGGCTGCACGCCACCCCGGCGCGGTCGGTCCGGTACCGGGGCAGCCAGCCGCCCGCGCTGCAATACAGCAGCAGGTCCTCGTTGGTGCGGATCCGGCGGGCGCCCGCACCCCACAGCGCGGCCAACGCGCCGGGCAGCAGTTGTTCCACCAGGTCCGCTCCGCCGGGCCCGAGGAAATGCGGGTGCCGATCCTGCGGCAGGCCGCGCCGGTGCGCCGGCGTGTGCGGCAGGTCGTCCCGGTCGAGCACGGTCACCGCGCCGACGTGGGGTGCGAGCGCGCCCGCGGCGAGTATCCCGGCGAACCCGCCACCGAGTACCACCGCCCGCGCACCGGCGCCGGCACCGCTCGCCATGCTCACACCGCCTCGTCCACGCGGCGCATCCGCACCACGCCGCACCAGAACGGCGAGCGCTCCGGCCGCCGCCGCAACCCGGTCTCCGGCGCCAGCGCCCAGGGTCGGAACGGCAGGGGCGCGCGGCGCCAGCGGGCCGCGGCACGGAAGGTGGACTGCGCGCTGTCGACCCGCCAGCCCTCGAAGAACCGCAGCGGTGCCGCGAATTGCCAACGCGCCGAGCCCAGCTCGCGACCGAGCAACGCGTTGACCGCGTACCGCATGGCGGGCGACCAGTGGTCGAACACCCAGCCGCGCACCGGCGCCGCGTGCACGGCGGCGGCGATCGCGCGCACCTGCGGCGGGGTGAGGTACGGCAGCAAGCCCTCGGTGAGCACCAGTGCGTGCGCCGAGTCCGCGGTGGCCTCGGCGAGGAAGCCGGTGAGCGCGGCCGGGTCGGTCACGTCGAGCGCACGGGTGACCCGGCGGCACCGGGGCCGCCGGTCGGCGAGCACCGCGTCCTTGTCGGCGAGCAGCGCGGGCAGATCGGCTTCGTACCACACCGTTGCGGCCGGGACGGGCAGTCGGTAGGGACGGGTGTCGAGCCCGGCGGCCAGATTGATCACCCGGTCGCAACCCGCGGCCAGCGACCGCAGCACGAGGTCGTCGATCAGCCGGGTGCGCACCACCGTGGGCCAGTGGTTGCGCGCGCCGCGCGGCAGCAGGGCGGGATCGGCGAGTCCTGCTCCGGCGGCGCCGGCGAGTTCGGCGGCGAAGGGGTCCTGGAAGAGGGCGTCCGGGCGCTCGGATTCCCTGGCCCGGTACACCGCCACCCAGCGGGCGGTGTCGGAGACGTCCCGGATGCCCGGGGTGCGGGTGCCCATGCTCAGCCCCGTCCTTTCGTGAAGGCGGCCAGCCGGTCGCCCCACCGCCGCGACGGCCGGGCGGGCGGGTCGGCGGGCGGCTCGGCGGCCGCCGTGGTGAGGTAGTCGACGAACAGGTCGGCGGTGTTGAAATCCTTGCGGCGCAGCAGCTCCGACATCACATCGGCCACCACGTCACCGGAGGCGAGGTGCGCGGCGCGGCTGATGGCGCGCGGGTCGATGAAGGGCGCGGCATCGGCGATGGCGGCGGGTTCGATGAGCGTCAGGGCCTGGGCGGCCGCGGTGAGATCGCGCTCGTCGGCCAGGGCCGCGGTGATGACCCGCCCGAGCATCCGCGGCGGCAGCAACCGCACCGCGAACGGCACCGCCCGCCGCGGCGGCAGCCTGCGGCCGATCCGGTACAGCCTGCGGTACCGGCGGGCGTAGCGCGCGTGCAGGTGGGCGATCACGCGATCGGTGAGGTCGGCCAGCTGCTCGGGGCCGAGCGGGGCCAGGTGGTCGATCCGGTCGATCGGTACGTGCAGTGCGTCGGCGAGGCGGGCCAGTTGGCGGGCGACGGCGCGGTCGGTCATCGCCACCGCCCCAGGAACACGCGTCGCACCACCGGCCGGTACGGCCGCGGCAGGGTCTCGATGGTGGCGCGCAGCTCGGGGGCGCATCGGTCGCGGTCCCGGTCGGGGGCGGCGGCGAGCAGGCCGAGCAGGTCCGCGCAGTGCGCTTCGGACAGGGCCGCCAGCGCGGCCGGGTCGGCGCCGAGTTCCCGGGCGAGCCGGGTGCGGGCGCCACTCGTGTCGGTCATGGTGTGGTCCTCCCTCGCCTGGCCGCGGCCGGGCGGGTCAACGCTGTCGCCGCCCGCACCGCGCCGCCGACCGCGCGCCGGGCCCGGGCGCCGACGACCGAGGACGAGGGGCCGGGCAGGATCTCGCGCAGCAGCGGATCGGGCAGGCCGCGGCGGCGCCACTCGCGCGGATAGCCGAGCGAGACCTCTTCGAAGCGCACGCCGTCGAAGTGGTCGGTGCGCCGGATGTGCAAGTGCCCGTAGACGACACAGCGCACCGGGTAGGTGCGGTGCCAGTCGGCGGTGAGCACGGTGCCGCACCACGGCGCGAACTCCGCGTGCCAGAGCATCCTGGTCTGTTCCCGCAACAGCGGGAAGTGGTTGATCAGCACCAGCGGCAGCGCCGGATCCATGGCGTCGAGCCTGCTCCTGGTGTGCTCCACCCTGGCTCGGCACCACTGTTCCCGCGAGTCGTAGGGCTCGTGGGCCAGCAGCTGTTCGTCGATGGCGACGGTGCCCCTGGCGCGGGCCAGCTCCAGCGCATCGGCCTTGGTCCGCGCACCGCGCGGCAGGAAGGTGTAGTCGTAGAGCAGGAACATCGGCACCAGCGCCACCGGGCCGCCCGGACCCTCCCACACCGGATAGGGGTCCTCCGGGGTGAGCACGCCCAGGGCGCGGCATTCGGCGATCAACCGCCGGTACCTGCCCTCGCCGCGGCGGGGGCCCGGATCTCTGGCGGTGGTCCACAATTCGTGGTTTCCGGGCACCCAGATCACCTTCGCGAAGCGGGCGCGCAGTTCGGCGAGCACGCCGCGGATGTGCTCGATTCGCTCGCCCACGTCGCCGGCGACGATCAGCCAGTCGTGGGGGGTGGTCGGCCGGAGCAGGTCGACCACCTCCCGGTTGCCCGGATGCCCGACGTGCAGATCGGAGACGGCGAGCACGCGGGTCACGGCCGGGCTCCGTCGCCCACCGCCACCTCCCCGCCGCGCAGCCGTCCGATCGAGCCGGTCAGCCGCTCCAGCAGGGGTTCGGGCACCTGTCCGTCGTCGTGCAGCGCGGCCAGGCGGTCCAGCAGCATCTCCACTTCGCTGACGATCGGGTCGGCGAGTTCGGCGTCCTGCGGGGTCACCTGGTCGAGCACGTGCCCGGCCAGCAGGTTGACCGTCGGGTACTGGAAGATCACCGAATTCGCCAGCTTCACGCCGGTGATGGCGCGCAGGTGGGTGCCGAGTTCGATCGAGCTGAGCGAATCGATGCCCATCTCGGTGAACTCGCGATCCGGGTGCACCGCCTCGGGTGAGGAGTAGCCGAGCACCATCGCGATCGGGGTCTCGAGCATGTCAACGACCACCGCGTGCTGCTCGGCCGGGCTCAGTCCGGCCAGCCGCTTGGCCAGCTGGGAGGAGTCGCCCATCTGCTGGGTCGCCCGCGGCCGCGAGTGCAGCAGCGCGCGGAAGAACGGCGGCAGCTCGGCCACCGAGGACGCCACCCGCAGCAGCGACAGGTCCATGCCCACCGGCACCAGGTAGGGCCGACCGGTGTGCAGCGCGGCGTCGAAGAGGGCGAGCGCCTGCTCGGTCTCGATCGGCGTCACGCCCATGCGGGTGAGGCGGGCGCGGTCCTTGTCGTCGAGCGCGCCGGTGTTGGAGGTGTCCTCGGCCCACCAGCCCCAAGCCATCGAGGTGGCGGCGAGCCCGTCGTGGTAGCGGCGCCGGGCCAGCGCGTCGAGGAAGACGTTGGCGGCGGCGTAGTTCGCCTGTCCGGGCGCGCCGAACGTGCCCGCGGCCGAGGAGAACAGCACGAACATCGACAGATCCAGGTCACGGGTGAGTTCGTGCAGATGCCAGGCGCCGTCGGCCTTGGCGCCGAGCACGGCGCCGAGGTGGTCGGGTGTCAGCTGGGCGAAGGTGGCGTCGGCCAGGGCGGCGGCCAGGTGCACGACGCCGCCGAGCGGGTGCGCGGCGGGCACCGTGTCGAGCACCGCGGCCAACGCCGCGCGGTCGGCGGCATCGCAGGCGGCCACCCGCACCCGCGCCCCCGCGTCGGTCAGTTCGGCGACCAGGTCGTCGATGCCCTCGGCGGCGGGGCCGCTGCGGCTGGTGAGCAGCAGATGCCGGGCGCCGTAGGCGTGCACCAGGTGCCGGGCGACGATCGCGCCGATGGTGCCGGTGCCGCCGGTGACGAGCACGGTCCGGTCCGGATCGAAGGCGGGCGGCCAGGTGAGCACGATCTTGCCGACGTGGCGGGCCTCGCCCAGATGCCGCAGCGCGGCGTCGGCCTGGCGGATGTCGAAGCGGGTCGACGGCAGCGCGGGCACCGTGCCCGCCGCCGCCAGCCGGGCGATCTCGGCCAGCAGGCCAGCCAGGGTGTCCCGGTCGAGGTCGCCGAGTTCGAAGGTGCGGTAGGTGACGCCGCACGCCTCGCGCACCGCGCGCGGGTCGCGCACCGCGCCGCGGGCGAGGTCGACGAACCGGCCGGTCGCGCCGAGCAAGCCGAGCGAGGCGTCGGTGAGTTCGGCGGGCAGCAGGTCGAGCACGATGTCGATGCCGCGGCCGGCGAACCGGGTGGCGAACTCGGCCGAACGGGAATCGGCCAGGTGGTCCTCGGCCACTCCCATGCCGCGCAACGTGTCCCGCTTGCGTTCGCTCGCGGTGGCGAACACCTCGAGGCCCAGGTGCGTGGCCAGATGCACCGCGGCCGTGCCGACGCCGCCGCTGGCGCAGTGCACCAGCACCCGTTCCCCGGTCGTCGCGGCGGCCTCCCGCAGGGCGTGCAGGGCGGTGACGTAGGCGACCGGCGCCGCCGCGGCCTGCGGCATCGACCATCCCGCGGGTACCGGGGCCAGCAGTGCCGCGTCGGCGTCGACGGTGTCGGCGATCGCGTCGACCAGACCGAACACCGCGTCACCGGGCGCGAATCCGGTCACGTCGGCCGCGACGGCGCGCACCACGCCCGCCGCCTCGTGCACCAGCCGCCGCGGCGCGCCCGCCACGGCGGCCAGCCCGGTCAGTGCCACCGGGAACGACAACCCGGCCGCCCGCAGTGCCACCCGCACCGTGCCCGGCGCGAGTTCGGCCGCCGGTGCGGTACCCGCCACCAGGGTGACGTCGTCCAGGTTGCCGGTGCCGGGGATGTCCAGTCGCCAGTGTCCGGCCAGCCGCGCGCCCGCGGTCGCCGCCGCGTCCAGCCCGGAGCGGATGCGCCTGCCGTGGAAGGTGCCGCGCCGCAGGGCGAGTTCGGGTTCGTCGAGTGCCACGGCGGTGGCCAGCTGGTCGAGGGTGACGCCCGCGCCGTCGAGGTCCAGCTGCAGGATGCGGTCCTGATACTCCGACTGCGCACTGCGCACCAGGCCCCACACCGTCGCCCCGGACAGGTCGGTCACCGTCTCGGCGGGCTCGACGGCCTGCACGCCGGTGCTCATCAGCACCAACCGGGTCTCGGTGACGCGCTCGTCGGCCAGCCAGTCCTGCAACCACGCCAGCGTGGCGGCCAGTTCGGCGCGCACCGCCTCGGTGGGACCGGCGTCAATGTGCCGGCCCGCCGCGGTCCTGGTGGCGAGCACCACCTTCGGCACGGGTGCGCCGTCGGCCAGCGCGGCCGAGAGTGCGGCCCGGTCCGGGTAGACGGTCAGCTCCGCGCCGGCGGTGAGGCCCGGCGGCAGGTCACCCAGCACCGCCCACTCCCCCGGCCGGGCCGTCCAGCGGGTGCGCTGCACCGGCAGGGCGGGCCAGTCGACGCCGAACAGCGAATCCTGGCGTCCCGAGAGCCCGCGCTGCGCCAGCGCGCCCATCGAGATCGAGCGCACCTGCAGGGTGCCCACCGCCACCGGACGGCCGTTGTGGTCGGCCAACACCCACCGGACGCGATCGGGCCCGGCCGGAGTCAGCTTGGCGCGCAGCGCTTTCGCGCCGATCGCGTGCAACTGCACCCGCTCCCAGGCGAACGGCAACCGGATCGCGCCGGGTTCGGTCGGCATCATCGACGCCACCGCCGCCACCGACTGCATCGCCGCGTCCAGCAGTGCCGGATGCAGCCCGTACTTGTCGGCGTCGGCGACCGATTCGGGCAGCGCGACCTCGGCGAAGATGTCCTCACCGCGCCGCCACACCGCACGCATGCCCTGGAAGATCGGTCCGTAGTGGTAGCCGAGGGCGGCCAGGGTCTGGTAGGCGCGCTCGGGTTCGAGCGCCTGCTGTGCGCCCACCGGCGGCCACAGCTCCACGCCGTGCTGATCGGCGTCCTCGGCGTAGCTGCGGGTGGTGAGGGTGCCGTCGGCGTGCAGGCTCCACAGATTCTGCCCGGCGGGGGCGTCCTCGTTCTCCGGTCGCGAGTAGATCGCGATGCTGCGCCGCCCGGGTGCCTTCGCCTCGCCGACCACCAGGTGCAGGTGCACCGCGCCCTGCTCGGGCAGCGTGACCGGGGTGTACATGGTCAGCTTCTCGACGCCGGGGCAGCCGACCTGGTCTCCGGCGTGCAGGGCCAGTTCGAGCAGCATGGCGCCGGGTACCAGGACGTTGCCGTGCAGCGCGTGGTCGCACAGCCAGCCGTGTGTGGCCACCGCCAGCCGCGTGCTGAACTGGAACCGGTCGGCGCCGGGCAGCTCGGTCATCGCGCCGAGCAGCGGGTGGCCGGGATCGGCGAGGCCGAGTCCGCTGGGCTTGCCGCCGTTGGCGTTGTGCACGCTGGCCAGCCAGTAGGTCTGCCGTTGGAACGGGTAGGTGGGCAGCGGCACGGCGGTGTGCGTGGCCGGGTCGTACAGCCGCGACCACCGCGGCGAGACCCCGTGCACGTGCGCGGTCGCCACCGAGGTGAGGAACCGGCGCAGGCCGGCGTCCTCGCGCTCGAGCGTGCCGACGATCAGGCAGCTGTCGGCGAACGCGCCGAACTGGTCGAGGGATTCGTGCATGGCGGCGGTGAGCACCGGAGTGGCGCTCATCTCCAGGAAGGCGTTGTAGCCGGACTGGAAGGCGGCCTGGAAGCCGTCCTCGAAGTTCACGGTCTGGCGCAGATTCGCGAACCAGTAGTCGGCGCCGAGGTTCTCGGTCTCCAGCACGTCGCCGGTGACGGTCGAGAAGAACTCGATCGCGCTCGGGCGCGGCGTGATCGGGGCCAGCGCCGCGCGGATCTCCTCGGCGACGGTCTCCATGGCGCCGGTGTGCGAGGCCACTTCGACGTGGATGCGGCGGGCCCGCAGGCCCTCCCGCTCACACACCGCGAGCATCCGCTCGACGGCCTCGGGCGCGCCGGCGACCACCGTGGTCGTCGGCGAATTCACCGCCGCCACATCGAGTTCGGGCACCTCGACCAGCAGCTCGCGCACCCGCGCCGCCGAGGTGCTGATCGAGGCCATCGTGCCGGTGCCCGCGAGCGTGCGCAGTGCCCGGCTGCGCAGCGCCACCACCCGGGCCGCGTCGGCGAGCGAGAGCGCACCCGCCACATAGGCCGCCGCGACCTCACCCTGGGAATGGCCGATCACCGCGGCCGGTGCCACACCCAGCGCGCGCCACAGCCGCGCCAGCGACACCATCGTCGAGAACAGCGCCGGTTGCAGCACGTCGATGTGGTCCAGCGTCGGCGCGCCCGCGGCCTCGGTCAGCACGTCGAAGACCGAGAAGTCGACGAACTCGGCGAAGGCGGCGTCGCACTCGCGGATGCCCGCCGCGAACTCCGGCGACTCCGCGATCAGCTGCTTGGCCATGCCGCGGTACTGCCCACCCTGGCCGGGGAAGACGAACACGACGCCGCGGTCGGGCATGGCCTGCCCGCGGATCGGACCCACCGGCCGGCCGGCCGCGATGGCCGCCAGCGCGTCGAGCAGCTCGGCCCGGTTCCCGCCCACCGCGACCGCCCGGTGATCGAAGGTGGCCCTGGTGGCGGTGAGCGAATACGCGATGTCCTGGTCGGCGTATCCGGGGTGCGCGGTGACGTGTTCGGCCAGCGCCGCGGCCTGGGCGGCCAACGCCGCCGGCGTCTTCGCCGACACCGGCCACAGCAACACCGGCGGTGCCACCCGCGGCGGCTCGCTCGGCGCGGGTGACGTGCGCGGCGGCTCCTCCACGATGACGTGCGCGTTGGTGCCGCTGATGCCGAAGGAGGAGACACCGGCGCGGCGCGGCCGCGCACCGGCAGGCCACGGCGACGCCTCGGTGACCACCCGGACCGCGCCGGACGACCAGTCCACCGCGCCGGTCGGCTCGCTCACCCCGAGCGAGGGCGGCACGGTCTCGTGCCGCATCGCCTCGATCATCTTGATCACGCCCGCGAGCCCGGCCGCGGCCTGCGTGTGCCCGAAATTGCCCTTGACCGAGCCCAACCGGACCGGGCTGCCCGCGGGACGAGCGCTGCCGTAGGTCGCGAACAACGCCTCGAGTTCGACCGGGTCGCCGACCGGCGTTCCGGTGCCGTGCCCCTCCACCACGTCGACATCGCCGGGGCCGAGTCCGGCGTCGGCCAGTGCGGCCTCGATGACCTTGCGCTGGGCCTGTGCGCTGGGCACCGTGAGTCCCTTGGTGGCGCCGTCCTGGTTGACCGCCGCGCCGCGCAGCAGCGCGAACACCTGATGACCGTGGCGCCGCGCGTCCGAGAGCCGCTCCAACACCAGCACCGCCGCGCCCTCGGACATGCAGAATCCGTCGGCGTCGGCCGAATACGGTTTGCTGCGGCCCTCTTTGGAGATCGCGCCGTGCTGACCGAGTGCGTAGAAGCCGGTGAGGGTGGACATGATCGAGACGCCGGCGGCCAGGGCGAGCGAGCATTCGCCCGCCTTCAGCGCCCGGGCCGCCAGATGCATCGCCACCAGCGACGACGAGCACGCGGTGTCGATGCTCATGGTCGGGCCCTGCAGGCCGAGCACGTAGGAGATCCGGCCGGAGAGCACGCTCTGGCTCACCCCCGTCGCGACATAGCCGGGATCGAGATCCTTCTGGCCGGGGATCAGGTAGGCGTAGTCGCCGCTCATCGCACCGACGTAGACGCCGGTATCGCTGCCGTGCAACGCGTTCGGGTCGATGCGGGCGTCCTCGAGCGCCTGCCAGGTGAGTTCGAGCACGATCCGCTGCTGCGGATCCATCGCCTTGGCCTCGCGGGGGCTGATACCGAAGAACTCCGGATCGAATTCGCCCGGCTCGTCGATGAACCCGCCCATCGGGGCCATCGCGGCCACCACCTCCGGGGCGGCGATGTCGGCGAGCTCGGTCATCGACCGATCCGCGGGAAATTTGCTGGAGGTGTGCTTTCCATCGATCACGAAGCGCCACAACGATTCCGGGGAATCGATGTTTCCCGGAAATCGGCACGCCATGCCGACGACGGCGATCGGGTCCACTGCGGTTACGTCATCCTGCATGACGGCTCCCGGCCTTTCGGAGACGAGAAGGGGCGGAATACGGCGGGGAAGAAATCCCACACCGGCGGGGACACGCCCCGCTTTCCACGGAATCGGAATCGGAGAAATGGACGGCCACGGTTCGGGCAGAGCATCCGAGCCGGCCGCCGGGCCGATCTGCGATGCTCGTGCCGGTCAACGTACAGCAGTGTTCGCCAGACTGCAACGGGTGACAACGACGTTTGCGTGAACAGTTGCCGTAACCCACGGTTACTTGCACAGCCTCCGCGAATCATGGACTCTGACAAGCACGTTCGCGCTGTCGACGCCGATGAGCGGCGTCGCACAGGGTCGCCGAGAGTCGCTGTACCGCGGACGACGGGGCGGGAGATTCCATCGATGCGCGGACACCACGGGAGGATTCATGGCCGGCTTCGAGGTCAGCAGAGCACTGGACGCCAGCCCGGCGCAGATCTACACCATCATCGCCGACACCACCACCTGGAGTGAGTGGTTCATGTTGCACGAGAGTTTCGCCGAAGCACCGCCGGAACACATCACGGTGAATTCACGGATGGTGCAGAACATTCGGATGCTGGGCATGTCACAGCGCATCGAGTTGACCGTCACCGCGTTCAAACCGCCCATGCAGCTGATCATTTCCGGCCGCAGTCCGGCCGGTGTCAGTTGCGAGTTCAGCTTCGCCATCGAACGGAAGCCAGGGGGTTGCCAGCTGACCATCGCCGGCGCCTTCAGCGGGGCGGTGCTCACCGGTCAGCTGGAACAGGCCGTGCAGCGGGAGGCACAGACCCAGCTGGTCGCCTCGATCGGCAAGCTGGCGGCGCTGTCCGACGTGCCCGCCTAGGCCGGACACCATGACACCGATCGTCGAATTGTCCGAGGTTTCCAAGCATTACCGGATCGGCGGGCAGACCGTCGCGGCCCTGGACCGGGTCGGCCTCGCCGTCGAGGCCGGGCAGTTCGTCTCGGTGATCGGCCCCTCCGGCGCGGGCAAGAGCACGCTGCTGCACCTGCTCGGCGCCCTCGATCGCCCCGACATCGGCTCCATCCGGTTCCGCGGCCGCGAGATCGGCGGCCTCGACGACGACGCGCAGTCCGAATTCCGCAGGCACAGCGTGGGATTCGTGTTCCAGTTCTTCAACCTGCTGCCCACCCTGTCCGCCTGGGAGAACGTGGCCATCCCCCGGCTGCTCGACGGCGGCACGCTGCGCTCGGCGTGCGGCCGCGCCGCCGAGTTGCTGGACCTGGTCGGGCTGAGCGGACGGGCCGAGCACCGCCCGGCCGAGCTGTCCGGCGGCCAGATGCAGCGGGTGGCGGTGGCTCGGGCGCTGATCATGGACCCGCCGCTGGTGCTCGCCGACGAACCGACCGGCAACCTCGACTCCGCCACCGGCGCCGAGATCATGGCGCTGCTGGCCGAGGTCGCCGGAGACGGCAGCAGGGCGGTGGTGATGGTCACCCACAACCCCGAAGCCGCGGCGCGCACCGACCGGGTCGTCACCCTCGGCGACGGACGCATCGTCGCCGACGAGCGGCGCGCGCTCGCCGCCCCCGGCGCACCGGTGGAGCCGCCGTGCGCACCCTGATCGATCGGTGGCGCCTGTTCAGCCTGCGGGAATCGGCCGTACACCGCGGGCGGACGCTGGCCTCGGTGGCAGTGATGACGGTATCGGCGGCCTTCCTGGTCGCGGTGTTCGGCATCTTCGGCTCCCTCACCGGGTCGGTGCACCGGCTCGTGGACGGGCTCGCGGGCGCGGCCACGCTGGAGGTGTCCGGCATCACCGACTCGGGCTTCCCCGCCACCGTACGCGCGGAGACCGCCGCCGTGCCCGGCGTCGCCGCCGCGGTGCCGATGGTGCGCAGTGTGGTGCCCACCTCGGCGGGTCAGACCCTCGTGCTCGGCACCGACGCCGGCGCCACGGCGCTGGCGAGCGTGCTGCAACCGGCCGTGGAATCCCAGCTGGGGGCACTGGTCTCGGTCCCCGACGGGGTGCTGGCCGGTCCCGGCCTCGGACTGGCGACGGGCGAGCGGTTACGCATCGGCGACCGCAGCGTGACCGTCGCGGGCGTGCTCACCGGCGGCGAACTCGGCAGGCTCAACGAGGGGCACTACGTCCTCACCTCGCTCGCGGTCGCGCAGCGCGCCCTCGGGCGCGCCGACCGGCTCGATTCGGTGCTGATCGTCACCGAGCCCGGCGCCGACGAGAGCGCGGTGCGGGCCGGGGTGGAGCAGGTGGTGGCCGGGCGGGCCGTGGTCGCCGAACCCACGCTGCGCGCGGTACGCACCGGCAACGGGCTGCGGATCCTGCAGTACATGACGCTGATGGGCGCGGCGCTGGCGTTCATCGTCGCGGCGTTCCTCATCTACACCGCCATGTCGATGGCCATCGCGCAACGGCGGCACACGCTGTCGATGCTGCGCGCCATCGGCGGTCGCCGCCGGACCCTGGCCGCGGACCTGCTCGCCGAGGCCGCCGTCATCGGCCTGCTCGGCGGCGCGGCCGGTGCGGTGCCCGGCATCCTCTACGGACGCACCGCGATCGACGCGCTACCGGTGGCTCTGGTGCAGTCGGTCGAGGCACGCACGGCGTATTCGCTTCCGCTGTACGCGATCCCGCTGGCCTTGGCGGCCTCGGTGATCACCGGCGTGGCCGCGGCCGCGGTCGCCGCCCACCAGGTGTACAAGGTCTCCCCCGTCGAGGCGCTGGCGCCGGTGGGGGTGTCGGTCGCCGACCGGGTGCCCGGGTGGATGCGCCTGGCCGCGGCCACCGTCGCGGTCGGCGCGATCGCGATCGCGGTCACGCTGGTCGGGTTGCGGCTGGGCGAGCTGGTGTGGTCGGGGCTGGCGCTGTCGCTGTTCTTCGGCGCCGGTCTGTTCGCCTGCTGGGCGGTCACCGGCGCGCTGGTCGACGCGGCCGCCGTGGTCGCGCGCCGCTGTGGCGCCGCGGGCGAACTCGCCGCGGCCACCCTGCGCCGGGCACCGCGGCGGGTGTGGGCCACCATGATGACGGTCTTCATCGCCGTGGCCGTCACCGTCACCATCACCGGCGCCAATCGCGACATGCTCACGGCGGTCCGGGATTCCATCGGCGAGGTGGACCGGGTGGACCTGTGGGTCGCCGCGCGGCCCGCCGACCAGATGCCCACCGACCCGACGCTGCCGCCGGACACCGCGTCCCGCGTCGCCGCGCTGCCCGGCATCGAACGGGTGGTGGAGGGCCAGCTCGCCTACGCCACGCTCGGCACCGAACGGATCATCCTCTACGGCCTGGCCCCCGGCTCGGTGAGCCCGCTCTACGCCGACCTGGACCCGCGCGCGCAGGCCGAGATCGTCGCCGGGCGCGGGATCGCGCTCTCCCGCGATCTCGCCCGCACCCTCGGTGTGGCGCAAGGTGATTCGCTGACCGTGCGCACCCCGACGGGCGAACGGCGGCTACCCGTGGTCGCAGTGGTGTCCTATTTCTCGGCGCTCACCGGCAACGCCGCCATCGGGCTGGAGCAGATGCGGGCCTGGTTCGACCGCCCCGGCGCGACCGTGCTGCAGATCGACGCGGCGCCCGGTGTCCACCCGGCGGTCCTCGCCCAGGCGGTGCGGTCGGTCGTACCGCCGGACGGCCACGTCTTCACCGGCGCGGAATCCCTGGCCGGAGTGGACAGCGCGATCCGGCAGGGCGCGGCGGTGTCCAACGCGGTATGGATGATCGTGGTGCTCATCGCCGCGGTCGCCCTGCTCAACACCCTGGGGCTCTCGGTGCTCGAACGCCGCCGCGAGCTCGGCGTGCTGCGCGCGATGGGCTCGACCCGGCGGATGGTGCTCGGCACCGTGCTGGCCGAGGCGATCGGCATCGGGGTGGTCGGCGGCGGGCTCGGCCTGGGATTCGGCGCGCTCAGCCAGTTCTTCTTCGACCGGATCACCCCCGACATCATGAACCTCGAGGTCGCCTATCGGCCCGGGCCGATGGTGCTCGGCTTCGCCCTCGGCGCGATCGGGCTCAGCCTGCTCGGTTCCCTCCCGCCCGCGGTGCGCGCGGCGCGGCTGAACATCATCGAGGCGATCGGCACCGAATGAACACCACCGTAGGACAACCTTTTCGACCGGAATGCACCACCTCGTGCCACCGATCCGTGACGACCTCGAGGGAGAGGACGGTTCCCATGACCCGCGTCCGTACGCCCGCCTGCCTGCTCGCCGCCGTGGCGGCCGCCGTGCTGCTGAGTGGCTGCGGCGGTGCCGAGCCGACGAGCGCCGCACCACCGGGCACCGCCGCCCGGTCGAGCACCGCCGCGACGGCCACCGATCAGCCGCCGGTGCCGCTGCCCACGCCCGCCGACCTGAACACCGGTTTCCAGCTCGCCCTCGATCCCGCCACACCGGCCTCGCTGAAGGCCGGGGCGGTCCAGGGCGCCGACGCCGATCCGGCACTGGTCGACAAGATGGCCCAGGCCGCCCAGGCCAACGCCGTCACCATGAACATCGTCGCCGTCGAGTACCTGGGCAACGCCACCCTGCAGGCCACCGCGGACATGACCCTCAACGGCAAACCGCTCGACTCGCCCACCCTGATCCCCTTCGTCGCCGAGGGCGGCCGCTGGAAACTCCAGCTCGCCTGGGCCTGCCAGATGCTCGCCAATGCGCAGGCCACCTCCCCGGCGTGCGGGACCTGACACCGGGGTGCGGCAGACTGCCGGTGTGACGGACAGACACAGCGCGGGGGTACTGGTGTTCCGGCGGGACGAGCACGGCACGGTGCTGGTCCTGCTCGGGCACATGGGCGGGCCGTTCTGGGCGCGCAAGGACGCGGGCGCGTGGTCGATACCCAAGGGCGAGTACGAGCCGGACGCGGAGGAGTCCACGGTCGCCGCGCGCCGGGAGTTCGCCGAGGAACTGGGCGTCCCGGTCCCGGAGGGACCCTGGATTCCCCTCGGCGAGGTGCGCTACGGCAGCGGACGCGGGCGCAAGGTGCTCACGGCCTGGGCGGTGGCCGGCGACCTTGACCCGGCCGAGGTGGTGCCCGGGACGTTCGAGACGGAGTGGCCGCCCCGGTCCGGCCGCACCGCGACCTTCCCGGAGATCGACCGGGTCGACTGGTTCGACCTGCCCACCGCGCACGACAAGCTCGTCGCCGGGCAACGCCCCTATCTCGACCGGCTCGCCGACCGGCTACGCGGCGATCAGGACCATTCCCGTCCGGTGATCAGCTCGTAGGCCTCCTGGTACTTCAACCGGGTGGCCTCGACGATGTCGGCGGGGATCTCCGGGCCGGGCGGTTCCTTGTCCCAGCCGGTGGACGTGGCCCAGTCGCGCACGAACTGCTTGTCGAAGGAAGGCTGTGGGCAGCCCGGCTCCCACTGATCGGCGGGCCAGAACCGCGAGGAGTCGGAGGTCAGCACCTCGTCACCGAGGGTGAGCACGTCACCGTCCCAGCCGAATTCGACCTTGGTGTCGGCGATCAGGACGCCGTTGCCCGCGGCGTGCTCGGCGCCGCGGCGGTAGATCTCGAGGGTGCGCTCGCGCAGCAGCTCGGCCACCTCGCGGCCCTCCTGGTTCACCACGTCGGCGAAGGTGATGGGCTCGTCGTGGCCTTCGGACGCCTTGCTCGTCGGGGTGAAGATCGGTTCGGGCAGCTTGTCGCCGTCGCGCAGCCCGGGCGGCAACGCCACCCCGGAGACGGTGCCGCTCGCCCGGTACTCCTTCAGGCCCGAGCCGGTGAGATAGCCGCGCGCGATGCACTCCACCTGCACCATGCGCAGCGGCTTGACCCGCACCGCGCGACCGGCGAACTCGGCGGGCACGTCGGTGGCCGACACGATGTGGTTGGGGATGTCGGCGAAGAACTCGAACCACCAGTTGGACAGCTGGGTCAGCAGCGCGCCCTTGCCGGGGATCGGCGTGGGCAGCACCACGTCGTACACCGAGACCCGATCCGAGGCGACCAGCAGCAGGGTGTCGCCGTCCTCGTACAGGTCACGCACCTTCCCGGCGTGCACATGCTTCACCGTCGAGCCTCCGCATCCGTGGGTTGTCGCCCGGCCTCCGGGCCGCAGAAACCATACCGCCCGCACCGGCGCGGGCCCGGCGGCCAGGTCCACGACCCCGCCGTCACGCCCGTCCGCCGCCGCGGGCCGATAGGGTTGGCCGACAAGTTCCGCGCGGGTGGACCGGCCCCGGCCCGTCCCGCCACGAGCTCGCCCGTGCCGTGTTCGTCGAAGAGCGAAGGAGTTCCATGTCTGCCCCGAATCTCACCCGCGACCAGGCGATCGAGCGCGCCGCCACGGTTCGCGTGGAGAACTATCGCATCGAACTCGACCTCACCGACCAGTCGGCGGACGTGTCGGGGGTGCGCACCTTCGGTTCCCGCACGACGGTCACCTTCACCGCGACGCCGGGGGCGAGCACCTTCATCGACATCGTCGCTGCCCGGGTGCGCTCGGCCGTGCTCAACGGCACCGCGCTCGACGTCAGCGGCTACGACGAGTCGACCGGTATCACGCTGCCCGGCCTGGCCGAGCGCAACGAGCTGGTCGTGGAGGCCGACTGCGAGTACTCGCACACCGGCGAGGGCCTGCACCGCTTCGTCGACCCGGCCGACGGCAAGGTCTACCTGTACTCGCAGTTCGAGACCGCCGACGCCAAGCGGATGTTCGCCTGCTTCGACCAGCCCGACCTCAAGGCCACCTTCGACATCACCGCCACCGCGCCGCTGGACTGGGAGGTCGTCTCCAACGGTGCGGGCGGGCGCACCGAGGTCGGCGAGGTCGCCGTGCACACCTTCGCCACCACCCCGCGAATGAGCACCTACCTGGTCGCCATGATCGCCGGCCCCTACGCCAAATGGACCGACACCTACCGCGACGAGCACGGCGACATCCCGCTCGGCCTGTACTGCCGCGCCTCGCTGGCCGAGCACATGGACGCCGAGCGGCTGTTCACCGAGACCAAGCAGGGCTTCGGCTTCTACCACCGCAACTTCGGCGTGCCCTACGCCTTCGGCAAGTACGACCAGCTGTTCGTGCCGGAGTTCAACGCGGGCGCGATGGAGAACGCGGGCGCGGTCACCTTCCTCGAGGACTACGTCTTCCGCTCCAAGGTCACCCGCGCCTCCTACGAGCGGCGCGCCGAGACCGTGCTGCACGAGATGGCGCACATGTGGTTCGGCGACCTGGTCACCATGAAGTGGTGGGACGACCTGTGGCTGAACGAGTCGTTCGCCACCTTCGCCTCGGTGCTGTGCCAGGCCGAGGCCACCGAATACACCAGTGCCTGGACCACCTTCGCCAATGTGGAGAAGTCGTGGGCCTATCGCCAGGATCAGCTGCCCTCCACCCACCCCATCGCCGCCGACATCCCGGACCTGGCCGCGGTGGAGGTCAACTTCGACGGCATCACCTACGCCAAGGGCGCCAGCGTGCTCAAGCAGCTGGTCGCCTATGTCGGGCTCGAGCCCTTCCTGGCCGGGCTGCGCGCGTACTTCGCCGAACACGCCTACGGCAACGCCACCTTCGACGACCTGCTGACGGCACTGGAGAAGTCCTCCGGCCGCGACCTGTCCACGTGGGGCGCGCAGTGGCTCAAGACCACCGGCCTGAACATCCTGCGCCCGGAGTTCGACGTCGACGCCGACGGCCGGTTCACCTCGTTCGCGGTGGTGCAGGAGGGCGCACAGCCCGGCGCCGGGGAGCGCCGCGTGCACCGGCTCGCGGTCGGTGTCTACGACGATCAGGACGGCAAGCTGGTGCGCACGCACCGCGTCGAACTCGACCTCGACGCCGCCGAGCGCACCGAGGTGCCCGAATTGCAGGGCGTCGCGCGCGGCAAGCTGGTGCTGGTCAACGACGACGACCTCACCTACTGCTCGGTGCGGCTGGACCCGGAGTCGCTGGACGTGCTGGTCAACCGGATCGCCGACATCGCCGAGCCGCTGCCGCGCACCCTGGCCTGGTCGGCGGCCTGGGAGATGACCAGGCAGGCTGAGTTCCGCGCTCGCGATTTCGTCGCGCTGGTGCAGCGCGGGGTGGGGGCGGAGACCGAGATCGGCGTGGTGCAGCGGCTGCTCATGCAGGCGCACACGGCGCTGGCCGGCTACGCCGACCCGGCCTGGGCCGAGGGCGTCGGCTGGACCGAATTCGCCGACCGGCTGCTCGAACTGGCGCGCGAGGCCGAGCCGGGGTCGGATCATCAGCTGGCCTTCGTCAACGCGCTCACCGGCGCGCGGCTCGAGGCCCGGCACACCGAGGTGCTCACCGAACTGCTCGACGGCGACCCGGCCGCCGTGGGCCTGGCCGGGCTGACCGTCGACACCGATCTGCGCTGGCGGCTGGTGACCGCGCTGGCCGCGGCGGGCGAGATCGACGCCGACGGGCTGGAGACCCCGGTCATCGACCGGGAGCTGGCCGCCGACCCGACCGCGGCGGGCAAGCGCCAGGCCGCCGCCGCCGCGACCGCCCGGCCGCAGGCCGAGGTGAAGGCCGCGGCGTGGGCGACCGTGATGGAGGACGACACCGTCCCCAACATCACCGCGCGCTCGATCGTCGGCGGATTCGCCCCGGTCGGTCAGGGCGAGCTGCTCGCACCGTATGTGGAGCGGTACTTCGCCGACATCCCGGCGGTGTGGGAACGCCGCTCCAGCGAGGTCGCGCAGACCGTGGTGGTGGGGCTCTACCCGGCGTGGGCGATCAGCGCCGAGGCGGTCGCGGTGGCCGACAAGTTCCTCGCCGGTGACCATCCGCCCGCGCTGCGGCGGCTGGTGTCGGAGGGCAAGGCCGGTGTCGAGCGGGCGCTGCGGGCCCGCGCCTTCGACGCCCGGTAGGCCCGGGAACGGCGGACGCCGGACAGGCCCCGGAACGGCGACGGCGCGCCCACCCTCGCGGATGGGCGCGCCGTCGTGCGCGAGTGTCGATCAGCGACCGATCGCGGCCGCCATCACGCGCACCGCGGAGACCAGTCCGTCGACGAGCTTGCCCTGCCGGATCGAGCTGAGCGCGGCGGTGACGCCGAGCTGGCAGATCCGGTCGTTGGCGCGGTCGGCGATGTCGCGGCCGGAGCGCACCTCGATCGCCTTGTCGTTGGGCGAGACGGCGATGAGCACCGAACGCGCCGCCTCGGGGGTGGTCGGGAACAGCTCGTCCACCGCGGCGGCCGGGTCCAGGCCCAGATCGCCGATGTAGATGTTGAACCGGACCTTCGTCGCCCGGGTCGCCTCGGTCAGCGCGTTGTCCACGGCCAGCCGCTCGTCGTCGCTGAACGGCGCCTCGCGGAACACGTCACCGGCCTCGTGCACGCCGGAGATCCGGCCGCTGCTCATGAGGGCGTATCCGTGCGGAAGGTCGGCCTCGACCACCGCGGGCCACTTAGAACTTGCCACTTGCCCGGCCTCCGATCAGCTCCTGGGCGGATTCGATAGCCGCATGGCTGCCATGCGGTGCGGTGTCGTGGTGACCGTGCCCGGTCACCTCGTCGGTGGCACTCCACAGCACCGGCGCGTGAGTCCACTTCTGTCCCAGTTCGAAGTGAACCGGCTTCTCGCCGGGCAGCGGCTTACCGAGAAACGACAATCCGGCGATCGCCGCGTAGATCACCAGCGGGATGCCGACGAAGATCAGCACTGTCTCGAGAATGCTCACGGATCAAAGGTAGACGATGCTGTGTAGTAGACGCGCGTCCGGTCGGCAGACTGCATCGGGTGTCCTGGTCAGACGAGCCAGGCGGCGGCGTCCGGGGGGAGGTGGCCGTTGTCGAGGGGGGTGCTGGTGAGGAGGGGTTCGCCCGGGGGGAGGGGGATGGGTTCCTCGGTGGTGTTGAGGACGCAGACCAGGCCGCCGGGGCGGCGGAAGGCGAGGCGGCCGGGTGGGGAGCCGTACCATTCCAGGCCCTCGCCGGCGAATTCCGGGCGGGTACCGCGCAGGTCGACGGCCATGCGGTACAGGCACAGGGTGGAGTCGAGGCGTTCGAGCTGGGCTTCGACGGTGAGGTCGGCCCATTCGGGTGGAATGGGCAGCCAGGACCGCTCGGCGCGGGTGAAGCCGAACGGCGGCCGCTCCCCTTCCCAGGGCAGCGGCACCCGGCAGCCGTCGCGGCCGCGCTCGGTGTGGCCGGAGCGCTCCCACACCGGGTCCTGCAACACCTCCTCGGGCAGGTCGTCCACATTGGGCAGGCCCAGTTCGGACCCGTTGTAGAGGAACACCGCGCCCGGCAGCGCCAGCTCGACCAGGATCATCGCCCTGGCCCGCGCCACCCCGCGCGCGCCGCCGCCGTAGCGGGTCACCTCGCGTTCGATGTCGTGGTTGGACAGCGTCCAGGTGGGTGGGGCGCCGACCTCGGCCACCGCGGCCAGCGAGTTCTCGATCGCCTCGCGTACCGCCTCGGCCCGGAACGGGGTCTCGGCCAGCCGGAAGTTGAACGCCAGGTGCAGTTCGTCGGGGCGCACGTACTCGCCGAAGCGGGTGTTGTCGTCCACCCACACCTCACCGATGGACACCGCGTGCGGGTATTCGTCGAGCACCTTGCGGATGCGGCGGTGGATGTCGTGCACGCCGGGGTTGTTGAACCGCGGGTCGCTGTCGTCGTGGATGAGCATCTTGGTCGAGACCTCGGCCATGTCGGGCAGGTCGGCGGGCTTGGCCATCCCGTGCGCGACATCGATGCGGAATCCGTCGACACCCCGGTCCAGCCAGAACCGCAGCGTCTTCTCGAAATCGGCGACGACCTCGGGATTCTCCCAGTTCAGGTCGGGCTGTTCGCGGGCGAACAGGTGCAGGTACCACTGCCCGGGGGTGCCGTCGGGTTCGGTGACGCGGGTCCAGGCCGGGCCGCCGAAGATGCTCGGCCAGTTGTTCGGCGGCAGCGAGCCGTCCGGGCCGCGGCCGTCGCGGAAGATGTAGAGGGCGCGGGCGGGGCTGCCCGGCGCGGACCGCAGCGCCTCGGCGAACCAGGGGTGCCGGTCGCTGGTGTGGTTGGGCACCAGGTCCATGGTGACCTTGATGTCGCGCGCGTGCGCCTCGGCGATCAGCGCGTCCATCGCCGCCATGCCGCCGAAGAGGGGGTCGATGTCGCGGGGGTCGGACACGTCGTAGCCGCCGTCTGCCATCGGCGACCGCATCACCGGACAGATCCACAGGGCGTTCACCCCGAGCAGTTCCAGGTAGCCGAGCTTCTCGCGCACGCCCCCGAGATCGCCGACGCCGTCACCGTCGGAATCGGCGAACGAGCGCGGGTAGACCTGATAGAACACGGCGGACCGCCACCAGGAACGACGAGGATCATCCGGCACGGCAGGTGTCGCTGTCACATCGCCATAGTGCCAAAGCCCGCCGACGAATTCGCAACGGAGCGGAGCCGCGGCACAGTCAGATCGGCGAATTCATCAGCGAGTGCGCGGCCATCTCCAGGTAGTCCAGCAGCGCCTTGCGGTGCTCGTCGTCGAGGACTTCCGGCTCGAGCTCGGCCACCGCGATCCGCATGCAGCGCAGCCAGGCGTCCCGCTCGAGCGGGCCCACCTTGAACGGCATGTGCCGCATCCGCAGCCGCGGGTGTCCGCGCTCGTCGGAGTAGGTGCGCGGGCCGCCCCAGTACTGCTCGAGGAACATGCGGAGCCTGCGTTCGGCGGGACCGAGGTCCTCCTCCGGGTAGAGCGGGCGCAGGATCTCGTCGGCGGCCACCTCGCGGTAGAACGCCGCGACGAGGCGCCGGAAGGTCTCGGCACCACCGACCGCCTCGTAGAAGGAGGTCGCCGTCTGTTCGCCGGAACTCATCAGATCCTCTCGCTCGCACTGCTCGGCCGCATCCCATTGTGCCCGCAGCCGCGCACCGCCCGCCGTGCGGTGACCGGCGCGCGGGTGGCGCGAGGGCGGCTCTTCAGCGGCAGTTCACCGAACATTGTGCGAAATCACCGTGCAAACGGGCCGGTTCCGTGGTCATATTGGTGGCAGTCTTTCCGCCTCGAGACGACGAAATCGGGGTCAACCATGAAGCAGCGGCACGGCCGATCACATGAGGCCAGGACTCACCGACAACTGAAGCCCGCCGACGTCCACAATCGTGGGTCGGGGGCTACTCCGCTGCACATCCTGTCCGATTACGATCCCGGCGCCCACCCGTCCGGTGCGCCCGCGCGCCGTCCCGAGCACGGCCCCCATCTGACGGCCGTCCGCTCCCCGACGACCGACACCCCCTCGATCAACTGGTCCAAGCGCCGGGTGCTGCTGTTGAACGCCACCTACGAGCCGCTGACCGCCCTGTCCGCCCGTCGCGCGGTCGTCCTGCTGATCTGCGACAAGGCCGACACCGTTCACCACAATCCCGAAGGTCCGGTCGTGCATTCGGCGGGTGCGGAGGTCGCGGTACCGTCGGTGATCCGGCTGCGCACCTACGTCCGGGTGCCCTACCGGGCCCGCGTGCCGATGACCAGGGCCGCGCTCATGCACCGCGACCGGTATCGCTGCGGGTACTGCGGTGGCAAGGCCGAGACGATCGATCACGTCGTGCCGCGCAGCCGCGGCGGTGAGCATTCCTGGGAGAACTGCGTCGCCAGTTGCGCGCCCTGCAACCATCGCAAGGCCGACAAGCTGCTCAGCGAGCTGGGCTGGACGCTGCGGGCCCCGCTGGTCTCGCCGAAGGGCCCGCACTGGCGCCTGCTGTCCACCACCGCCGAACTCGACCCGGTGTGGTTGCAGTACCTGGGCGAGGGCGCTGCCTGAGCGGGTCGGCGACCGGAGAGGCAGCGGAGCGTCACCACGCAGGCCGCCCCGCACAGGCGCGATCAGGTACCGCCCAGGACTAGGCGTACTCGATGACCAGGGTCGCCCAGGTGCCCGGTTCGAGTGCCTCGAACACGTGCGGGGCGTCGCCCGGGTAGGCGATGTAGTCGCCGGGTGCCAGTTCCACCGGTTCGCCGGTCGGTCCGACCAGGGCCCGGCCCGCGGCGAGCAGGATGTGCTCGATCACGCCGGGGATGTGCGGCTGGGATTCGCGGGGCTGACCCGGCTCGGCGGTGATGCGGAACAGGTCGCGCCGGGTGTTCGACGGTCCCGCCGCCAGCAGTGTCGCGTGGTAGTCCGAGCGCTCGGCGGCGACCGCGGGCCCCTCCCCCGCGCGGATGACGTGCACCACCGGCCGCGGCGGATCGAGCAGGCGCGAGAACGGCATGTCCAGCGCCACGCACAGCGCCCACAGGGTTTCCAGGCTCGGGTTCCCGCTGCCCGATTCGAGTTGCGAGAGTGTCGATTTCGCGATGCCGGCGCGCGCGGCGACCTCACTGAGCGACAGGCCGGCGCGGGTGCGCTCGCGGCGCAGCGAGGCCGCGATCACCGCCTGCGGTGTCGCCGTGTCGTCGTTGGCCATCTCTCTCCCTCGGGTCCCGGTCGGCCAACAGGAAATCACATTGACGAACCGGCCCGCCATGTTCACTATAAAAGACATGCGTTCGATCTGGCGAACACTCGATCGGGAGACCGGCCTCGGCATCGCGGCGGTGTGCCTCGCCGTCGGCGTCATCGGCATCTCCTACGGTACGACGGCGGTGGCCGCGGGCTTCCCCGCCTGGCTGCCGATCGTGCTGGGCACCGTCGTGCTCGCCGGTGGCGCGGAGTTCCTGTTCCTCGGCATCCTCGCCGCGGGCGGCAGTCCCGTCGCCGCCGTGCTGGCCGGGCTGCTGGTCAACGCGCGGCACCTGCCCTACGGGCTGTCGGTGCCCGACGCGGTGGGCACCGGCTGGCGGCGGCTGATCGGGGTGCACGTGATGAACGACGAGGCCGTCGCGATGGCGCTGGCCGAATCCGACACCCGCAGGCGCCGGGCGGTGTACTGGGCGTGCGGACTCGGCGTGCTGCTGGTCTGGCCGGTCGGCGCGGCGCTCGGCGTGCTGATCGGCACGCTCGTCCCCGACACCGGCGCGCTCGGGCTGGACGCGGTCTTCCCCGCCGTACTGCTGGCCTTGGTCATCCCCGCGCTGCGGGACCGCACGACCTTCGGCGCGGTCGCCGTCGGCACCGCGATCGCCCTGCTCAGCGCGCCGTTCCTGCCCGCGGGCCTGCCGGTGCTGCTGGCCCTGTCGGGTGTGATCTATGCCGCGCTGCGGCTGAAGTCCGCGGAACCCGCGCCCGCGCGGGCCGAGTCCGTCGCGGAGGCGTCATGACCCTCGTCGCCGGAGTCGTCGCGCTCGCCGCGGGCACGTACGCGTTCCGCTGGGCGGGGCCGGCGCTGCGCAGCCGCGTGCGCTTTCCCGAACGCGCCCGCCGCGTCCTGGAGATCGGCGCGGTGGTGTTGCTCGCGGCCCTCGTCGCCGTCACGACGCTGCCGTTCGGCACCGACAAGGTGGGCGTGGCCCTGCCCGCGGGCGTCGCGGTCGCGGGCGTGCTCGCGTGGCGACGCGCCCCGCTGCTCGTCGTCATCCTGGCCGCGGCGGCCACGACGGCACTGCTGCGGGCCCTCGGCCTGCACTGACCGCACGCCCGCGCTCGACCTGTTCCCGCCGAGCCCGCTGCCCCGGGCCCGTCGGCGCGGCCGGCCGGGGTGACGGCTCGTGCTCAGCCGGGCAGCAGCGGGATCCCGCCGCCGCGCCGCCGCGCGACCGATCCGTATCGCGCATCCAGTCGCAACCAGGTCGCGGTCGCGCGCACCCGCACGATCTCCGTCGCCGGGATCCGGTGCGGCTCGGCCTTCTCCCCCGAATGCGGCACGAAATCCATGGCGGTGAGGGCGAACACGACCCGCATCGGCACCTGCACCTCGAGACCGGCGCCCGAGACGGTCAGCACCGTCTGGTCCAGCAGCCCGGCCGGCGGACCGTGCCTGCTGCCGTGCTCCCTGGCGACTTCGACCCCGCGCTCGGCCAGTTCGACCAGCGTGCGGGCGGGCACGTCGTCGACGTGGGCGAATCCGTCCTGCGGCGGGAGCGCACCACGCCAGGCCGAATCCATCGAGTAGCCGAGGTCGACGGGATCGCCCCCGGACAGACCCGCCAACACCACGTCGGCGCCGACCGTCACGTCGTCCACGCCGAGATCGGCGGCCACGGTGCGCGCCGCCAGCGTCTCGAACCCGGTGGCCACCCAGGCCGCGACGTGCCGCTGCCCGCGTCGGCGCAGCCGCACCGGCGCGGCCTCGTCCAATCGCAGCGCGTGGCCGAGAAACGTGGCCAGGTTCTCTCGCTCGGCCGGATCGGGGACGTGCAGAACCCGCTGCGCGGTCATCGGCGGGCGGCCCGCCGCACCGAGCTCACTTGTCCATCCACTCGGACAGGTACTCGCGCTCGGGCGCGGTGAGCCTGCGCAGCCGCTGGGTCTTGATGTCGAAGGCGGCGATCTGCGTGGACGCCACCACCGCGGCGGGCGAATCCGGCGCGGCGCCGTTGGCCCGCACCTCGTACCCGACGGTGAAGTCGACCGCGCGCAACTGCTCGATCCACATCGCGATGTCGAGCGGGGTGTCCTCGTGGCGCAGCTGACCGCGGTAGCGCACCCGCAGGTCGGCGAGCACGCAGCCCTCGCGCATGCCCGCGGTGGGCCTGCCGTCCTCGAACAGCCACGGGATGCGCGCCTCCTCCAGCAGGGTGACCATGCGCGCGTGGTTGACGTGCTGGAACACGTCCATGTCGGACCAGCGGATGTCCACCTTGGTATGGAAACGCTTGGGCAGCACCAGGGTGTCGCGGTGCACCTGCCCGTTGCCGTTGGACGAACTCGTCACGTGTGGTACCTCCGTGGGGCGCCCGCATCCGGCGCACCGGACTCCGTGCCGACGCGTCATGGGCGGCGTGCCGAGACCTACGGCGGTCTGCGGGCGAAACGAACCGATCCCGGTCCGGCCGCATACGGGCCGGACCGGACTGTCGGCATCAAGGGTAGGGCACTCGCGCGCCCCGCGGCCGCTCCGGGGCGCGCGATTGTGACATCTACCCAGTCCGTCAGGCGCCCGGTGACTGCGCTCCCACACCGCTGACCATGCTGCGCACCTGCCGCGAGGCCACCGACAGACTGGCCAGATCGTGCGCGCCGGATTCGAACAGCTCGGCCAGCGCCGCGCGCGCCCGGCCCAGCCTGGACTGGTTCTTCGACTCCCAGTAGGCGATCTTCTCGTCGGCGGTCTCCTCCGGATCGCCGGCGGAGAGCACGTCCAGGGTCAGCGAGCGCAACGAGCCGTACATGTCGTCGCGCACCGCGAGCCTGGCCAGCGCGTGCCAGCGGTCGCCGCGCTCGAGATGGGTCACCGCCTGCAGCAGCCAATCGATCTTGAGGTGATCGTTGAGCGCGTAGTACAGCGCGCCCACCTCGTCGCCGTCCCGGTCGGTGATGTCGGCGATGTCGAGAATGTCCAGCAGCGGGAACAGATTCAGCAGGCCGAACACCTCGGTGGCCAGCTCCAGCGGCGCCCCGCGCGCGACGAGCTCGGCCGACTGGTCGGTGAGCGTGGCCACATGATGGCCGCGCAGCCAGGTCGGCACCTTCGGTGCGAGTTCGCGCACGCCGTCGGCATAGCGGTTGATCTCCGCGCCGACCGCGATCGGCTGGGGCCGGTTGTTGAGCAGCCACCGCGAGGCCCGGTCCAGTGTGCGCTTGGTCTCGAGTTCGAGCTCGTCGCGCACCACCACCGGGATGTCGGCCGAGCGGATGCGCTCCCACATGGCGGGCAGATCGAAGATCGCACCGGCCGCGGCGAAGGCGCGCACCGCGTCGGTGGTGCTCGCGCCGCTCTCCTCGTTGAGCCGGAAGGCGTAGCTGATGCCGCCGTAGTCGACCATCTCGTTGACGATCATCGTGGTGACGATCTCGCGGCGCAGCCGGTGCTTCTTGATGGCACCGCCGAACCGGGTGCGCAGCGGCGTCGGGAAGTACTCCGGCAGCCGCGCCGCGAAATACCCCTGATCCGGCAGATCGGAGTCGAGCAGGTCGGCCTTGAGCGAGAGCTTCACGTGCGCCATGAGATTGGCCAGCTCCGGGGAGACCAGCCCTTCGCCGTTGTCGCGGCGGCGCTTCAGCTCCGCGTTCGACGGCAGCGCCTCCAGCTCGCGGTCCAGGCCGCGACGCTGCTCGAGGTCGGTGATCAGGCGCATGTTCACATTCGTCATCCGCGGCGCCTCGAACCGCGAGATGCCCATCAGGAAGTTCTGGGACACGTTGTCGCGCAACACCATGTCCGCGACCTCGTCGGTCATCGAGGCCAGCAGCGGGTTGCGTTCGGCCGCGGGCAGCAGTCCCGCGCTGACCACACCGTCGAGCAGCACCTTGATGTTGACCTCGTGATCGGAGCAGTCCACGCCCGCGGAGTTGTCCAGCGCGTCGGTGTTCATCTTGCCGCCGTTGCGGCAGAACTCGATACGTCCGCGCGCGGTGGCGCCGAGGTTGCCGCCCTCACCGATCACCCGGACCCGCAGGTCTTTTCCGTTCACCCGCACCGGGTCGTTGGACTTGTCGCCGACCTCGGCGTTGGTCTCGTCGGTGGCCTTGATGTAGGTGCCGATACCGCCGTTCCACAGCAGTTGCACCGGCGCCAGCAGGATCGCGCGCACCAGTTCCGGCGGCGCGAGCGAGACCACGTCGTCGGGCAGGCCGAGCGCGGCCCTGGCCTGCGGGCTGATCGGCACCGATTTCACCGTCCGATCCCACACGCCGCCGCCCGCGCTGATCAGCGAGGTGTCGTAGTCGGCCCAGGACGAGCGCGGCAGCGCGAACAGGCGCTGCCGCTCCCGGTAGGACCGGGCGGCATCGGGGTCGGGGTCGAGGAAGATGTGCCGGTGGTCGAACGCGGCGACCAGCCGGATGTGCTCGGAGAGCAGCATGCCGTTGCCGAACACGTCGCCGCTCATGTCACCGATGCCGACGACGGTGAAGTCCTCGCTCTGGGTGTCGATGCCCATTTCGCGGAAGTGCCGCTTGACGCTCTCCCACGCGCCCCGCGCGGTGATGCCCATCGCCTTGTGGTCGTAGCCCGCCGACCCGCCGGAGGCGAAGGCGTCGCCGAGCCAGAAGCCGTAGCTGCGGGCCACGTCGTTGGCGATGTCGGAGAAGGTCGCGGTGCCCTTGTCGGCGGCCACCACCAGGTAGGTGTCGTCGCCGTCGCGGCGCACCACCCGGGCGGGCGGCACCACCGCGCCGCTGGCCAGATCGACGTTGTCGGTGAGGTCGAGCAGGCCGGAGATGAACGTGCGATAGCAGGCCACGCCCTCGGCGGAGAGCGCCTGCCGGTCGGCGGCCGGGTCGCCGGTGCTCTGCGGCGGCTGCTTGACCACGAACCCGCCCTTCGCGCCCACCGGCACGATGACCGCGTTCTTCACCGCCTGCGCCTTCACCAGGCCGAGGATCTCGGTCCGGAAGTCTTCCAGCCGGTCCGACCAGCGCAGGCCGCCGCGCGCGACCGGCCCGAAGCGCAGGTGCACGCCCTCCACCCGGGGCGAGTACACGAAGATCTCGAATTGCGGTTTGGGCTTGGGCAATTCGGCGATCTCGCGCGGCTCCACCTTGATCGAGACGTAGTCGCGCGACACGCCCGCGTCGTCGAGCATGTAGTAGTTGGTGCGCAGGGTGGCTTTGATCAGGCCGAGGATGGCGCGCAGGATGCGGTCGGCGTCCAGGCTGACCACGCGGTCGATGCGTTCGCGCACCGCGGCCTCCAGCTCGGTGGCGCGTTCGGCGGAGACGGTGTCGGGGTCGAAGCGGGCCGCGAACAGGTCCACCAGCAGCCCGGCGATGTCCGGGTAGGCCAGCAGCACGCGCGCGATGTTGGTCTGGCTGTACGGAAAACCGGCCTGTTGCAAGTACTTCGCGTAGGTGCGCAGCATCGAGACCGCACGCCACGACAGCCGGGCCCGCAGCACCAGCTCGTTGAGCCCGTCGGCCTCGGCGCGCCCGTACCACATCGCCGCGAAGGCCTCGGTGAACCGGTCGCGCAGGCCGTGCCCGGTGTCGGCGGTGACCGACTCCAGCAGCTCGGCGTCCAGATCACGGTCGAGCGCGGTGCGCAGCAGGTCCGGGCGGGCCAGCAGGCCGAAATCGTAGATCCAGCACTCGGCGTCCAGCGCCACCCGGTAGGGCCGCTCGTCGACCACCTCGACGCCCAGGCTCTGCAGCAGCGGCAGCACCTGGCTCAGCGAAATGCCCGCGCCGCCGATGTAGAGGGTGAACCGCCAGGAGCCGGGCTCGGCGTCCGGGCTGCGATAGAGATGCTGGTCGATGGCACCGGCGGCGAGCCGTTCCAGCCGGGCGATGTCGCGCAGCGCGCGGTTCGGGCTGAAGTCCTGCTTGTAGGCCTCCGGGAAGGCGCCCGCGTAGCGCTGCACGACCGCCGGATCGAGCATCGAGCTGGCGTTGACCTCGTCGTTGAGGTGGTCGGCCCAGGTGTGGCTCGCCTCGGCCAGCAGGCGCTCGATACGTCTGCGGTTCTCGTCGGCGGTGTAGGACAGGATCGCCGCCCGGTCCGGGCCGCCGGTGTGGGTGTCGCGCATCCGCACGGTGAAATACACACTGGCGAGCTCGCTTTCGCTCACCCTGGCGGAATAGTCGATGGATTCGCCGTCGAGTTCGCGGACCAGGATGTCCTGCATCCGCAGGCGCACCTGCGTGGTGTAGCGATCGCGCGGCAGGTACACCAGGCAGGCGACGAACCGGCCGTAGGTGTCCGCGCGCAGGAACAGCCGCACCTGTCGGCGCAGGCCGACGTTGAGCACCGCCTCGGCCGTGCGCCGCATGGTCTCGGCGTCGGCGGAGAACAGTTCGGTGCGCGGGAAGGACTGGATCACCTCGAGCATGGCCTGCCCGGAATAGGACTCCAGGTCGAACCCGCTCTTCTCGATGGCGGTGCGCACCCGGCGCTGGATCACCGGGATGTCGAGCACGTTCTCGTGCACCGCGGTCACGGTGAACACGCCGATGAACAGGTGCTCGCCGACGATCGTGCCCGCGGCGTCGACATCGGCGACCCCGACGAAGTACGGGTAGACCGAGCGGTGCACGGTCGCGGGCACCAGACCCTGGGTGAGCATCAGCAGCGGCCGGTCGATGCCGTTGACCGGGACCCGGAAATCGGTGCCCACATCGGGCCGCAACACCCCGAGGCAGGTGCCCTCCACCGGTTCGGACACCGTGTGCCCGCCGACCGAGTGGATGCGGTAGCGGGCGAAGCCGAGCACCGTGAAGTGCCCGCCGGCCAGCCAACGCAGCAGCGCGGCGGTGTCGGCGAGATCCTCGACGGGGAACGGCGGCTCCGGCGCGGCGGCCAGCCGGTCCAGCTCGTCGGCCAGCCTGCTCTGCGCGCGTTCGATCGCCTCGCGATCACCGATCACCTGGCGCACGTCCTCGACCACGGCGGCCAGCGACTGCTCGATCCGCTCCAACACCGCCCGATCGGTGGAGGGGTGTAGCTGGACGTGCATCCACGATTCGCGCAGTGTGCCCGCCGGTTTGCCGTCCACCTCGTGCGGAGCGGCCGCCAGCAACCGCCCGTCGTCGTCGCGGTCGACCTCGAAGATCGGGTGGATCACCTCGCGCACACTGGCGCCCTGACGGTTCAACGACGCGGTGACCGACTCGACGAGCAGCGGCATGTCGTCGGTGACCACCTGCACGGCGGCGCCGAGACCGCACTCGTCGTCGGGGTGGTACACGCGGATGCGGGCCCGGCCCGGCGACCGGGTGCCCCCGAGCTCGAGATGCCTGCGGAAGATCTGCGAGACCCCGGTGACCGCAGAGTCCACATCGTCCGCGTCGACGTGGCGGAAATACGCCCGTTCGAGGGTTGCCAGACCGTCGCGCAGCGACTGTGGCAAACCCGCGGCCCACGCCGCACCGGACAACTCGGACGAGACCGTCATTTTCTTCGCCAACTCCCTCGGATCGGATTTCCGCAACAAAGTGACGCAGGTCCGGAGGGTAGCCGTGCCGCGCCGACGCGGCGGCGGAAACAGTGTTCCGCCGCTGGATCACCGGGCTCTCACGTGCCCGGCACAGCACCCGAACGGACCCCGGTTACCTCACGTCGAGGCGATCGCGGTGAGGACGACCGGGCAACCGGACAGCGCCTGCGCATGCACGCGATCAACCCTAGCCACTTCCATCCGGGAATGTGACCGACCCACGAAAACGACAGCGGGCGAGACGGTTAACCGTCTCGCCCGCTGTGCGGAACTCCGCGTGCCGCCGCGGCGACCGCGATCAGTCGCGGGTCAGCTTGCGGTGCGTCACCCGGTGCGGCCTGGCCGCCTCCGGGCCGAGGCGCTCGATCTTGTTCGCCTCGTACGCCTCGAAGTTGCCCTCGAACCAGAACCACTTGGCCTCGTTGTCGGCGTCACCCTCCCACGCGAGGATGTGGGTGCAGGTGCGGTCGAGGAACCACCGGTCGTGGGAGATCACCACGGCGCAGCCGGGGAAGTTCTCCAGCGCGTTCTCCAGCGAACTCAGCGTCTCCACGTCCAGGTCGTTGGTCGGCTCGTCGAGCAGGATCAGGTTGCCGCCCTGCTTGAGGGTCAGCGCCAGGTTCAGCCGGTTGCGCTCGCCACCGGAGAGCACGCCCGCGGGCTTCTGCTGGTCGGGGCCCTTGAAGCCGAAGGCGCTGACGTAGGCGCGCGAGGGCATCTCCTGCTGGCCCACCTCGATGTAGTCGAGCCCGTCGGAGACGACCTGCCACACCGTCTTGTTCGGGTCGATGCCCGCGCGGTTCTGGTCGACATAGCTGAGCTTGACCGTCTCGCCGATGCGGACGGTGCCGCTGTCGGGCTGTTCGAGACCGACGATGGTCTTGAACAGCGTGGTCTTGCCGACGCCGTTGGGGCCGATGACGCCCACGATGCCGTTGCGCGGCAACGTGAACGACAGATCCTTGATCAGCTGACGGTCGCCGAAGCCCTTGTCCAGGTGCTCCACCTCGACCACCACGTTGCCCAGCCGCGGGCCCGCGGGGATCTGAATCTCCTCGAAGTCGAGCTTGCGCATCTTCTCCGCCTCGGCCGCCATCTCCTCGTAGCGACCCAGGCGCGCCTTGTTCTTGGCCTGGCGGGCCTTGGCCCCGGAGCGGACCCAGGCGAGTTCCTCCTTGAGCCGCTTCTGCAGCTTCTGGTCCTTCTTGCCCTGCACCTCCAGGCGCTCGGCCTTCTTCTCCAGGTAGGTGGAGTAGTTGCCCTCGTAGGGGTAGGCCCGGCCGCGGTCGAGCTCGAGGATCCAGCCCGCCACGTTGTCCAGGAAGTACCGGTCGTGGGTGACGGCCAGCACCGCGCCCTGGTACTGGGCCAGGTGCTGCTCGAGCCACAGCACCGATTCGGCGTCGAGGTGGTTGGTCGGCTCGTCGAGCAGCAGCAGATCGGGCTTGCTCAGCAGCAGCTTGCACAGCGCGACGCGGCGGCGCTCACCACCGGAGAGGTTGGTGACCGGCTCGTCCGGCGGCGGGCAGCGCAGCGCGTCCATGGCCTGCTCGAGCTGGGAGTCCACGTCCCACGCGTCGGCGTGGTCCAGGTACTCCTGGAGCTTGCCCATCTCCTCCATCAGCTCGTCGGAGTAGTCGGTGGCCATGAGTTCGGCGATCTCGTTGAAGCGGTCCAGCTTGACCTTGACCTCGCCGAGGCCCTCCTCGACGTTGCCGCGGACCGTCTTCTCCTCGTTGAGGGGCGGCTCCTGCTGCAGGATGCCCACCGTCGCGCCCGGGGCGAGGAACGCCTCGCCGTTGTTCGGCTGGTCCAGTCCGGCCATGATCTTCAGCACGCTGGATTTACCGGCGCCGTTCGGGCCGACGACGCCGATCTTGGCGCCGGGAAGGAAGTTCAAGGTGACATCGTCGAGCACGACTTTGTCGCCGTGCGCCTTGCGAACCTTCTTCATTTGATAAATGAACTCAGCCATATGCGAGAGCCTATCGGTCTAGGGAACGGTGGAACCAAGCAGCGCCGTTCCGGTCACGGGCGCGGATGCCGCGCTGTCGATCGTCGTGGTATCGGGCGCTGGAGAAGCCGCGTCCGCGGTATCGACCCCCACCCCGTCGCCGACGCGTGCACGATCTTCAGCGTTCGATCCCTCCCGAGTATTCCGCATCCCCGGACTCGCGCCGTGCCCGGTGTCGGCGTGCCTGCGGGGCTGCGCGACGCAGCGCGACAGGTCTGGCCCGACGGCGCCGGCAGCTCACGGTGAGATACAGCGTGCCGCTGTCGAGCCACTCGCCGGTGGCGTGGTCGAGCCTGCGGGCGGTGCTGGCCGTGCGGAAGGTGAGCACCTGTTCACCCTGGGCGAGCTCGCGTGTGACCGGCAGGCCCGATGTCCGGATCGGGGACAACCGATCGGCTGTGGACGAACCGGTGCACGACGAACCGGTGCATTCAGAGACCGGTCGCGTCGGTGTTCGCCCCGCACAGCACCACCACCGGCCGCTCACCCGGGGCCGGGACGTAGGCGCCGCTGAGGATCGCGGCCAGCGCGGTCGCGCCGGCCAGTTCCACCACGATCCGGAACTCACGCCACAGGTACTCGCGCGCGGTCGTGATCGCCTCCTCGGTGACCAGCAGCGCGGGCACGTCGTAGCGGCGCGCCAGGCGCAACGCGAGTTCGCCGACCCGGGTGGCGCCCAGCGGATGCAGCACCGGCCGGGCCGGGCCCACGTCCACCGGGCGTTCGGCCGTCAGTGCGGCGCGCAGCGCGGGCATGCCGACCGGCTCCACCCCGATCACCCGCTGCCTGCGCCCGAACGCGGCGGCCACGCCCGCCAGCAGACCGCCGCCACCCACCGAGACCAGCACCGGCGGCCTGCCGCGCACCTGCTCCTCCAGCTCGAGCGCGAGCACGCCCGCACCGGCGATCACGTCGAGCTGGTCGTAGGCGTGCAGCACCAGTGCGCCGCGGTCGGCCGCCAGCTCGGCGGCGTACCGCTCGGCCTCGCGGTAGGTGGTGCCGTGCCACAGCACCTCGGCGCCGTGCGACCACATCGCGGCCACCTTGGTGTGCGGCGCCGACTCGGGCACCACCACCGTGCACGTCTTGCCCAGCCAGGCCGCCGCCAGCGCCGCGGCGATGCCGGAATTGCCCGCCGAGGCGATCACCACGTGGTCCTCCGGGTCGGCGGCGAGCAGCGCGTTGAGGGTGCCGCGCACCTTGAAGGTGCCCGCGTGCTGGAGATGCTCGAGTTTCAACGTCACCGGGACCGGCCCGGCGGGCCCGGCCACGCTCGTGTGGAAGACGGGCGTCTTCCGGATCCGCCCGGCCAGCCTGCGCCGCGCGAGGCGGACATCGGATCGATACAGCCGGGCGTGCTCCCCCGCGACCAGCGCGCCGTCCCGATCGGTCAAGACCGGGCCTCGCGCTCGCCGCCGTCGCGGCGGGCCAATTCGGCGAACATGGCGTTGTGCGCGGCCAGCTCGGCGTCGTGGTCGCGCTCGGCGGCCCGGTCGTAGCGCTTGGCCATCCGCTCGTCGCTGCGCGACCACTGGATCAGCAGCGCCAGCATCACCACCACCAGCGGCACCTCGCCGCTGGCCCAGGCCAGGCTACCGCCGGTGCGCTGATCGCCGAGCAGGTCGCCGTTCCAGCCGAGATCCAGGCTGCGGAAGAACCAGCCGCCCATCACCGTGGTCATGCTCATCAGCGCGACGCCGAAGAACGCGTGGAACGGCAGGGAGCCGAACACCATGCCCAGCTTCGTCAACGGCTCGACCTGGCGGGGCTTGGGGTCGATCCCGATCACCACCCAGTAGAACAGGTAGCCGCTGAGCAGGAAGTGCAGGTTCATCAGCAGGTGCGCGCCGTGCGAGTCGACGAAGGTGTCGTAGATCCCGCCCATGTAGAGCGCGTAGAACCCGGCCACGAAGATCACCGAGGCCACGATCGGATGGGTCAGGAATCGCGACACCGGATTGTGCACCGCGGCCAGGATCCACTCGCGCGGACCGGGCACGCCGCCGCGGCCGGCCGGCGGCAACGCGCGCAGCGCCAGCGTCACCACCCCGCCGAGGGCGAACAGGATCGGCGCCAGCATCGACAGCGCCATGTGCTGCATCATGTGCACGCTGAACATGGCCGGGGCGTACCGACCGATCCCCGAGGACGTGGTCACCAGTAGCAGCGCGCAGGCGCAGAGCCAGGCGATGGTGCGGCCCACCGGCCACGAGTCGCCGCGGGCGTGCAGCCGCCGCACACCGAGCAGGTACAGCACGGCCAGCACGATCGCGAGGGTGCCGAAGATCAGGTCGAAGCGCCAGTCGAACAGCATCCTGGCCACCGTCGGCGGCCCGGCCAGGTCGTAGCCCAGTTCCACCTCCGCCGGGGTGGGCACCGAGACCGGCGGCGGGGGCGGGGTGCGCCCCAGCCCGACCGCCAGGCCCATGGTGGCCGCGAAGACCAGTGCCTCCACGCCCGCGAACCGGATCAGCGCGCCCCGGTCACGCGGGTCGGCGGCCAGGGCGGGCAACGCCGAGCGCCGCTGCAGGTAGCCGATGACGCCCAGGATCGCCAGCGCGGCGGCCTTCGCCAGCACCAGCCGCCCGTAGGTGGTGGTGACCAGCTCGTCTAAGGGCACCCGCACCCAGGAGTTGATCACGCCGCTGACCCCGATCACCACGAAGGCGACGGTCGCGATCGCCGAGAACCGCCGGGTCGCGACGTCGGTGTGCGCCCCACCGCGCAACGCGTGCGCGAGCACCGCGAACAGTCCGCCGACCCAGACCGCGGCCGCGACCAGGTGCAGGATCAGGCTGTTGGTCGCGACATCGTGCGAGCCGCCCGAGGCGGAGTGCCCGGTCAACGCCAGCGGCATCATGGTCAGGATCGAGCCACCGAACAGCACCGGCGTCCAGCCCCAGCGCAGCGCCAGCCGTGCCCCGACCGCCACGATCAGCGCGAACACCACCGTGGTGCGCCAGGCCTCGGCGATGTCGACCTGTCCGATCGCCCGCCACAGCTGTTCCGGCCGCCAGATGTCGGCGACGGGTTGGCCGGTGGTGTCCGACACGGTCAGCGGCACCAGCAGCGCCGCGCAGACCGCCCACGCCAGGGCGAAGTTCGACCCCATCCGGACCGCGCGGTAGCCGCCGACGTCGAGCACGCCGTTGGCCTGCGGCGGCACCAGGAAGGCCGCGCACAGCAGCGCGCCGACGGTGAGGGCGGCGAACAGGTCCGCCAGCGCCCGGACGGCGGGCAGGCCGTAGGTGGTGAGGGCGCCGGGGTCGGGGATGCCGAGCAGACTCAGCGCCTGCGCGGCCGACAGACCGACCACGAGCGCCGCGACGACCGCCGCGATCGCGCCCGCCACCACCGTCACGGCGGCGAACGGCCCCGCCGACGCCGACCGGGCACCCTCCGGCGCGGCGGTGGCCGGGGCGGGGTCCTGCGGTGACGACATACGACCCAGCGTAGTTGGACGGCCGGGCCCCCGGCGCGCCGGGTTTGCGACCTCGGAACGAGTTCGGTGAAAAATGTGTTTGGCCGATTCGCGGCTCGGGTACACCTTCGGGAGACCGGTGCGCCCTGGGGCACCGGTCGTCGTTGCGCCCCCGGCAGGAATCGAACCTGCGACCTAGGGATTAGAAGGCCCTTGCTCTATCCAACTGAGCTACGGAGGCAGTGCGTCCACCATGGCCGACTACGGCCGTGGTGTCCAGCGTGCGCAAGTATAACGATCGTCCAGATCCGGGGACGGCGCGCGTGGCCGGACGCGCTCGGCGCGGCGGCCTACCAGTCGATGATCCCGAGGTCGTAGAGCCGCTGGAACACCAGCAGCGATCCCGGAGCCACGTGGCGCATCGCGCCGTACTCCCCGACCGTGAAATACCGCAGTTCGGCGATCTCGCCGCTGGGTGTCGGGTCGCCGTCCAGCACACCGGTGAAGCAGGTCATGTGCAGCTGCACCCCGGGCTCGTGACCGTAGGCGGCGGCCCGGAAGACGCCCAGCTCGGTGTAGCTGACGACGTCGACGCCGAGTTCCTCGCGCACCTCGCGGTGCATGGCCTGCTCGGGCGTTTCGCCCGCGTCGATCTTGCCGCCCGCCATGTAGAAGACCTCTTTGCCCGTCGAGCGCGCCTGGAGCAGTCGGCGGTCGCGGACGTGGGCGAAAGCGGCTGTGCGGATCACCGGCCCACCCTACTGAGCAGACGACGGCGGCCGGCGGGTCACCCCGCCGGCCGCCGTACCGCTCGGTCAGCTCTGCGCCTGGAACATCCACCGCTGCTTCTCGAGTTCGGCGGTGATCTCGATGAACAGATCCTGGGTCACCGGGTCGGCCGTGTCGGTGGCCTCGATCCGCTCGCGCATCCGCCGCACGGCGGTGTCCAGCGTGGTGACGATCGCCGTGACGACCTCGGCGTCGGCGACGTACCCGGCCGGGAATTCCGGCAGCCCGCTGGTCGCGGCGACGGTGGCGAGGCGACCGTCCGGCGAGACGCCCAGCGCCGCGGCGCGTTCGGCCACCGCGTCGACGAAACCGCGGGCGGCATCGACCAGTTCGTCGAGCTGCAGGTGCAGCGCGCGGAAGTGCGGTCCGACGACGTTCCAATGCGCCTGCTTGCCGAGGAGCGACAGGTCGATCAGATCGGCGAGCGCGTCCTGCAGGACGATGCCGACGGCCTTCTGTTCGGCGGTGCCGAGGGTGCTCGTGATGGGGCTCTTGGTCAACGTGGAAGTCATGACTGCTCCTCTCGTGCAGAACCTCCGGAGTGCTTTTCTGGAATGATTCCAGATTACAGCGGACCGCACCGCGCTGCCACCGTCGCGGCCATGACCTCACTCACAGGGCGTCACCCCCGGCGCATCATCAGCCGCAGACCGCCTCCACCGCCGCGCCCAGCAGCTCCAGACCGTGCGCGAGCTCGTCCTCGGCGACGGTCAGCGGGGGGATCAGCTTGACCACCTCGTCCATCGAGCCGGAGGTCTCCACCAGCAGCCCGCGGTCGAACGCGGCCCGGCACACCTTCGCCGCACGCGAGGCATCGGCGAAGACGAGTCCCTGCACCAGGCCCCGCCCGCGCACGCCGAGGCCGGGCACGGCCGCCGCGATCCGCTCCAGCGCCGCGCGGGTGGTCGCGGCCTTGGCGGCGGTGCCGCGTTCGAGGGCGTCGTCGGACCAGTAGTGCTCGAGCGCGACGCGCGCGGTGACGAAGGCGTGGTTGTTGCCGCGGAAGGTGCCGTTGTGCTCACCGGGCGCCCACTGGTCCAGCTCGGGCCGGAACAGCACCAGCGCCAGCGGCAGACCGTAACCGCTGATGGACTTCGACAGGGTCACGATGTCGGGCGTGATGCCTGCGGCCTCGAAGGAGAAGAACGGACCGGTACGCCCGCAGCCCATCTGGACGTCGTCGACGATGAGCAGGATGCCGCGGGTGCGGCACAGCTCGGCCAGCGCCCGCAGCCACGCCGCCCCGGCCACGTTGACGCCGCCCTCCCCCTGCACGGTCTCCACGATCACCGCGGCGGGCCGGTCCAGCCCCGAGGAGGGGTCGTCGAGCATCCGCGCCATCCACGCCAGCCCGTCCCCGTCACCGAGGTAACCGTCGTAGGGCATCGGCGTGGCGTGCGGCAGCGGCACGCCGGCGCCCGCCCGCTTGGCGGCGTTTCCGGTCACCGACAACGCGCCGAGGCTCATACCGTGGAAGGCATTGGTGAAATTGAGCACCGCGGGCCTGCCGGTCACCTTGCGGGCCAGTTTGAGCGCGGCCTCGACGGCGTTGGCGCCGGTCGGGCCGGGGAACTGCACCTTGTAGTCGAGCCCGCGCGGGGTCAGCACCAGATCGCGCAGCGCCTCGAGCAGGCCGCGCTTGGCCACCGTCGACATGTCCAGGCCGTGGGTGACGCCGTCGCGGGCGAGGTAGTCCAGCAGCGCGCGCTTGAGCACCGGATTGTTGTGGCCGTAGTTGAGCGCGCCCGCACCGGCGAAGAAGTCCAGGTACTCCCGGCCCTGCTCGTCTCGCAGGACGCAGCCGCGGGCGGTGTCGAACACCGCGGGCCAGGATCGGCAGTACCCGCGGACGTTCGATTCGAGTTGGTCGAAAACGGTCGTCTCGGCGACAGACATCGACGATCCTTCCTGCCGTGCGCGCGAGCGATCCCCGCATGTGAAGCGCCTGCGTTTCTAACACCGCCGAGGGGTGGTCCGCAGCACTTTCCGGGAAAATCCGCGACCGCGGCACCGGCGGCGAACCGGTCGGTGCACGCGTGTACTCCCGGCCGGGATCAGGCGGGGGCGTCGCCGTGCGCCGAGTACAGGCTCACCTCGCCCTCCTCGCTGAGGAAGGCGTTGACCAGCATCGTCCGGTTCTCGCGCAGCGTCTCCGGGTCCGGTGCGGTGGTGGTGATGTCGATCTGCGGAATGGCGGCCCAGTTGACCACGTACCGCTGCGGCGGGCCGTCGTCGTCGGACAAGCGCGCCAGCCGGAACACCGACACCGTCTTGCGGACGATCAGGTTACGGACGACCTCGGCGATTCGCTCCGGGTCTTCCAGCGCGAACAGGAAGCCGAAAGTCAGCTCCGGCGAGGACACGTAGGCGGGCACGAATATCGAGGTTAGTGCATGTGCGCGAGGCACGAGCGCCACCGCGCCGAACCGGTTGCCGCACCGACGCCGGACCGCACCGGGCGTTGCGTGCCGATGACACCGCGGTGCCGCTCGATAACAATTCACCCGCACACCGACGAATTCTGCGCCGATACCGTTGCACCGCTTCGCCGATCGCGCTTTTCTGGATACGGCCCGATTGCCGGGGCCGCGCTCGCAGCCGCACCGTCGCGGATTTCTTCGTCGTCGCCTCCGGCGGCCGAGGTGCGCGAGCCGTGGCCCGCACGGGCAACCCGGACGAGCACCGACACCAGGGGGCGCGAGGATGCCGACAGACGCAGCGGACTGGCTCGAAACGCGTGCGTTGCCACCGCGTTCGGCGCTGCTACGGGCGCTGCGCGAACCACCGCTGGAACGTACGCAGGCGCATCCGGTGCTGGCCGCGGCCCGGGCGCTGGCCGGCTGCCACGAACGCAGGCGGCGAGCCCAGGCCGCCACCGGGACCGTGGCGCCCACCGCGGCCGTGGCCGAGATCGACCGCGACCGCGGCCTGCTCGTCGACCGGATCAACGCATGGGTGGCCGCCAACGTGGTGCACCGCCACGGCGCCTCGCTGCACACCGAGACGCTCGGCGCGGTGATCGACCGGATGGCGGCGAAATGGGTTGCGGCGCAAGCGGCATTGCGCGCGAACGACACGCGGACACAGCGCGAGCCGCTGACCGGCGGCGCGGCCCACCTGGAGTGGACGCGGCTGGCCGAACTCGCCGACGGCTACCAGGACCTCGTCACCGAGGTGGGCGAGCACCGCAGGCGGCTGCCGGTGTACTGACCCGGGCCCGCCGCGAGGGCGAGCCCGGGGTCGGCACGCGGCGCCGGCTCAGCGCCGGTCGTCGATGTCGGTGTCGACCACCTCGGCGTCGACGAACGACGCCGCCGGATCGGCGGGGGTCACGATCTCGGTCTCGACCGGCCGCTCGGCCGCGGCCGGCGCGGCATCCGACGGATCGGCGTCCCCCGCCGCGGCGGCGTCCCGGCGCGCGGCCGCCGCCGCCTCGTTCATCTCGATGGCGTCGGTGATCCACTCCCCGATCTCCCGGGTGACCTCCGCGACGGTGCCGGTGATGATGGTGGCGATATTGCCGATGTGCTTGGCGCCCGAGGAGGTCAATTCCTGGATCAAATCCTTGTTGCTTTCGAATTTCCCGATCATCACACGCCCACTTCGGTCGCCGTCCGCTGACGCATCACGATAACACCGGGAGTCGGCTCGGATTTCACCAAGCGCGGCGGCAGGGCGAGCACGAAAATCTTGCGCCACACGTCCAGGACCTGCTTGCTCAGCGGGCCGGTGTGATAGGGCAGACCGTACTTCTCACACAGCGCGCGCACCTCCGGCGCGATCTCCGGATACCGGTTGGCCGGAATGTCCGGGAACAGGTGGTGCTCGATCTGGTGGGAGAGGTTGCCGCTCATGATGTGGAAGAGCTTGCCGCCGCTGATGTTGGCCGAGCCGAGCATCTGGCGCACGTACCACTCGCCGCGGGTCTCCTCGGCGGTCTCCTCCTGGGTGAACGTCTGTACGCCCGAGGGGAAGTGCCCGCAGAAGATGATCGAGTACGCCCAGACGTTGCGCACCAGGTTGGCGGCGGTGTTGCCGGCCAGCGTGCTCAGGAACAGCGGGCCGCTCAGCGCCGGGAAGATCACGTAGTCCTTGAGCGCCTGCCTGCCCGCCTTGCGCCACCAGCCCTTGATCAGCGGCTTGAGGTCGGACCACTTGCGCTTGCCCTTGACGATGTTGTCGGCCTCGGCGTCGTGCAGCATGACACCCCACTCGAACAGCATCATCAGCAGGAACGCGTAGAGCGGATTGCCCAGGTCCGGCGTGAGAACCAGCGGCCCGTCCTTGGTTTCGGTCAGAATCGTCATGTCGTCCCCTAGTCGTGTGTGTCGGATGTCCGGAATCGCCGGATGTCCGGTCGTCGGATATCTCCGGTCGTCAGATGTCGATGTCGACGTCGCCGACCGGCGCGCTGACGCACAGCTGGATCGGCTGATCCGGATCGCTGTCGGTCTCCCCGGTGCGCAGATTGCGGGTGCAGCCGGAGCGGCGAACGGCCGTGCAGGAGAAGCAGATCCCCATCCGGCAGCCGTACTCCGGGCTCAGCCCGGCGGCCTCGGCCTGGTCGAGCAGGCTGGCGCCGGAGTTGTCCGCCCGCACCCCGCTGGCCGAGAAGTGCACCGTGCCGTGCGCCTGGTCCGGGTCCACCGGCGCGGTGGTGAGCACGAACTCCTCGCTGTGCAGCCGGTCGTCGAGCCGCTCGGCCTCGAAGACGGTGCGCACGGCCGCCATCAGCGGCGGCGGCCCGCACAGGAAGGTGTGCCCGTCGGCGAACCAGGGCGCCACCCGCTCGAGTTCGTCGTAGTCGAAGTGCTTGTCGCCACGCTCGGGATAGCGCAGCTCCAGCCGCAGGGCCGGATGCCGCCGCGCCAGCGCGTGCAGCTCGGCCCGGTGCGGCACCTCCTCCGGCGAGCGGGCGTAGTAGAGGAAGGTGATCTGCCCCGGATGTCCCTCCTCGACGAGGGTGCGCAGCATCGACAGCACCGGTGTGATGCCGCTGCCGCCGCCGATCAGCAGGATCCGCTCGGGCCGCTCGTCGGGCAGCCGGAAGACGCCCTCGGCGGGCGAGAGGTCGACCACCATGCCGGGAGCGGCGTGGGCGTGCAGGTACTGCGAGACCAGCCCCTCCGGATGCGCCTTGATCGTCAGCCGGATGCGCCGGTCGCGCGCGCCCTCGGGATCGATCGGCGAGTAGCAGCGGGTGTGCCGCACGCCGTCGATCACCACGCCGATCTGCACGTACTGGCCGGCCGCGTGACCGCGCCACTGCCGTGGTGCGCGCAGGGTCAGGGTCACCGAGCCGGGCACCGAGCGGTCCACCTCGGTGATCTCCGCCCGCATCTGCCGCAGCGTGAGCGTGGGGCGGATGAGTTCGAGATATCGGTCCACCGGGTGCGGTGTGGTCAGGGTCTGCACCAGATTGATGAGATCCACCATGCGGGTTCTCCGTACCGTTCGTCGGTCTGCTCGGTCGCGTGCTGGTCGCGGATCCGATCCCCCGGTACCGCAATTTCAGTGCACGCTTGTACACTCACCAGTGTGACGGATGGCCCTGGGCCGGTGTCAACCGGCGACAACTGTGACCCGAACTACACCTTCTGGATCGACACATGGTGAACGGACGTATGCTCACCGAGATGACTGAGCAGGCAGCAACCCGGATCGAGCGCAAGGAGCGCACCCGCCAGGCGCTCCTGGAGGGCACCCTCGCGCTGGCCGCCGAGCGCGGTTTCGCGGCGCTGAGCCTGCGCGAGATCGCCCGCTCGGCCGGCATCGTGCCCACGGCCTTCTACCGGCACTTCGCCTCACTGGAGGATCTGGGCGCAACCCTGGTGGACGAGGGGGTCACCGCGCTGCGGCTGGCCCTGCGGCAGGTGCGCCGCCGGCCGGATTCCGGGCTGGCCGACACGGTCCGCTTCGTCTTCGAGCAGGTCGACGCCAAGCGGGCGCTGTTCGGTTTCCTCACCCGGGAACGGCACGGTGGGTCGGCGGCGTTGCGCAAGAACATCGCGCTCGAGCTACAGCTCATCGTCCGGGAACTGGTGGCCGACCTGTCCCGGCTGCCCGCGCTCGACGACTGGAGCCCGCGCGATCTGGAGATCGCCGCGGACCTGATCGTCAGCACCGTCGCCGACGGCGTCGCCGCCTATGTCGCGGCCCCGGACCCGCGCGAGCAGGTCGCCATCCGCGAGACCACCGTGCAGAAGATCCGGCTGATCGCGCTCGGCATGGACAACTGGTGGCCGCCCAAGGACCGCTAGGCCCAGCCGGTCCTCACGCCGTGTCCTCGAGCGCCTCGACGGCGGTCGGTTCCGGCCCGCGCACGGGCAGCAACACCAGCAGCCCCGCGCCGAGCACCACGAGCAGCCCGACGATGCCCGCCCGCTCGGCGTCGAACGCCCAGACGAAGAACCCGAACAACGCGGGGGCGAGGAACGACACCGCGCGGCCGGTGGTGGTGTAGAGCCCGAACAGCTGGCCCTCGCGTCCGGGCGGTGCCAACCGCGCCAGGAACGAGCGGGCCGAGGCCTGCGCCGGGCCGACGAAGATCGTCAACAGCAGGCCGAACACCCAGAACAGCACCGGCCCGGAGACCACCAGCAGCGCCAGTCCGCACACCAGCATGGCCGCCAGCGAGCCGACGATGACCGCCTTCGGCCCCACCCGGTCGTCGAACCGGCCCGCCGCGATCGCGCCCAGCGCCGCGACCACGTTGGCCGCGATGCCGAACAGCAGCACGTCGGCATCATCGATGCCGTACACCCGAACCGCCAGCACGGCGCCGAAGGTGAAGACGCCGGCGAGGCCGTCCCGGAACACGGCGCTGGCCAGCAGGAACCAGACGGTGCGGCGATCGACGGCCCAGAGTTCCCGCAGGTCGCGCCACAGCACGCGGTACGAGCCGAGCAGCCCGGCCCGTTCGGCGCCGGGATCGGCGGTGGTGCGCGGCAGCTCCGGCACCGCGAACATCACCGGCAGCGCGAAGGCGGCGAACCACACCGCGGCCAGCACCGCGATCAGCCGGATGTTGAGCCCGTCGTCGGTGGGGATGCCGAGCAGTCCGCGGGTGTCACCGTCCCCGGCGATGAAACCGAAGTAGCAGATCAGCAGCAGGAAAATGCCGCCGAAATACCCCATCGCCCAGCCGAATCCGGACACCCGCCCGACGGTGGCCGGGGTGGAGACCTGGCGCAGCATCGCGTTGTAGGGCACGTTGGCCAGCTCGAAGGCCGCCGAGCCCACCGCCAGCAGCGCCAGGCCGAGCCACAGGTCGCGGTGGTCGTCGTGCACGAAGAACATCGCGGTCATCGCCGCGACGACCACCGCGGTCAGCACGCCGAGCGCGCGTTTGCGTTTGGCCGCGGCGTCGAACCACTGCCCGCTGATCGGCGCGGTCAGCGCGACCACCAGCCCGGCCAGGCCGAGCGCCCAGCCCAGCCAGGCGCTGGCCGAGACGTCGCCCGGCAGGTCGTCGCCGACGGTGTCGGTGAGGTAGACGCTGAAAACAAAGGTGAGGATCACGGCGTGGAAGGCCGAGGAGCCCCAGTCCCACAGACCCCAGGCGACCACCTGCCCGCGTCCGGCGGCCTGTCCGATCGTCTCCCGCGCGTCCGTCATGCGCGCAGCCTAACGGCCGGAGCGGGGTGCGGCGCGATTTCCACCGCCTATGCACCCAGTTGCATATCGGTGCACCGTGCCCTTACCCTGACCGCATGGCCCTCGAGCACGCGCTACTGGTGTCGCTGACCGAGCGCTCCGGTTCCGGCTACGAACTGGCGCACCGGTTCGACAAGTCCATCGGCTTCTTCTGGAACGCCACCCATCAGCAGATCTATCGCGTGCTCAAACGCATGGAGGAGGCGGGCTGGGTCGACGTGGAATCGGTGGCCCAGGAGGGCAGGCCCGACAAGAAGGTGTACTCGGTCAACGCCGCCGGTCGTGCCGAACTGGCCCGCTGGATCGCCGAGCCCTCCGACAGCGAGACCCCGCGCAGCGAACTGGGCGTGAAGATCCGCGGCGCCGCCTACGGCGACTTGGACGCGGTGTGCGCCGAGGTCGCCCGCCACCGCGACCAGCACGCCCACCGCCTCGACGTGCTGCGCCTGATCGAGAAACGCGACTTCCCCGACCCCGACCGGCTCACCGGCACGGCCCTGCACCAGTACCTGGTGCTGCGCGGCGGCATCCGGGTGGCGGCGGGCCATGTGGAGTGGTGCGAGGAAGTCCTGCAGGCCCTGCGGCCGCCCCGACCCGAGTGATCGAAGGGAGAACCGTCCCGTGAGTTCCTACCCCCATCTGTTCGAACCCCTCGACCTCGGTTTCACGACGTTGCGCAACCGCGTGGTGATGGGCTCGATGCACACCGGCCTCGAGGACCGCGCCTGGGACATCGACAAACTCGCCGCCTACTTCGCCGAACGCGCCCGCGGCGGGGTCGGCCTGATCATCACCGGCGGCTACGCGCCCAACCGCACCGGCTGGTTGCTGCCCTTCGGCGCGAAACTCACCACCACCACCGAGGCCTACCGGCACCGCACCGTCACGCGGGCGGTGCACGCGCACGGCGCCAAGATCGCCCTGCAGATCCTGCACGCCGGCCGCTACTCGTACCTGCCCGGCAGCGTCTCGGCCTCGTCGATCAAGGCCCCCATCAACCCCTTCCGTCCGCGCAAGCTCTCCGCCCGCGGCATCGAGCAGACCATCCGCGACTACGTCCGCTGCGCCGAGCTGGCCCGGCTCGCGGGATACGACGGCTGCGAGATCATGGGCGGCGAGGGCTATTTCCTCAACCAGTTCCTGGCGCCGCGCACCAACAAGCGCACCGACGAGTGGGGCGGCTCGGCGGCGAACCGGCGGCGGCTGCCGCTCGAGATCGTGCGCCGGATCCGCGCCGCCGTCGGTCCCGAGTTCATCCTGATCTTCCGGCTGTCCATGGCCGAACTCGTCGAGGGCGGGCAGACCTTCGCCGAGATCCGGGAGCTGGCGCGCGAACTGGAACGGGCCGGGGTCACGATCATCAACACCGACATCGGCTGGCACGAAGCCAGGGTGCCGACCATCGTCACCTCGGTGCCCCGTGCGGCCTTCGTGGAGTTCACCGCGAAAATCGCCCGCGAGGTATCGATTCCGGTGTGCGCGTCCAACCGGATCAACATGCCCGAGGTCGCCGAGGAGATCCTCACCCGCGGCGACGCCCAGCTGATCTCGCTGGCCCGGCCGCTGCTCGCCGACCCGGACTGGGTGGCCAAGGCGGCGGGCGGACGCGAAGACGAGATCAACACCTGCATCGCCTGCAACCAGGCCTGCCTGGACCACGCCTTCCAGCGAAAGACGGTGTCCTGCCTGCTGAATCCGCGCGCGGGCCACGAGACCGACCTGGTGCTCGCCCCGACCCGGCGGACCAAGCACATCGCCGTCGTCGGCGCGGGGCCCGCCGGACTGGCGGCGGCGGTGAACCTCGCCGAGCGCGGCCACCGCGTCGACCTGTTCGAAGCCGAGGACCGCATCGGCGGCCAGTTCGACATCGCCCGGCGCATCCCCGGAAAGGAGGAGTTCGAGGAGACGCTGCGCTACTTCGACCGGATGATCGCCAAGACCGGCGTCCGCCTGCACCTGAACACCCGCGCCACCGCCGAGGACCTCCTCGCCGCCCGCTACGACGAGGTGGTGCTGGCCACCGGCGTGCGCCCGCGCGTGCCCGACATCCCCGGCATCGGCCATCCGATGGTGCTCACCTACGCCGAACTGGTGCGCGAGGCCAAACCGGTCGGCCGGCGGGTCGCGGTGATCGGCGCGGGCGGCATCGGCTTCGACGTCGGCGAATTCCTCACCGTGGACGGCCATCCCACGCTGAAGCTGGACGAATGGAAGCAGGAATGGGGCGTCGACGCCGACGACGAGCGGGCGCCCGGCCAGTTGCGCGCGCCCCGGCCCGCCCCCGCCGCCCGCGAGGTGGTGCTGTTGCAGCGCAAGGACTCCCCGTTCGGGCGCAGCCTCGGCAAGACCACCGGGTGGGTGCACCGCGCGGCGCTGCGGGCCAAAGGCGTCGAGCAGGTGGGCGGGGTCAACTACGAGCGCATCGACGACGAGGGCCTGCACATCAGCTTCGGTGAGCGGCGCGCCCGCCCCCGGGTGATCCCGGTGGACAACGTGGTGGTGTGCGCGGGCCAGGAATCGGTGCGCGAGCTGGCCGAGCCGCTGCGGGCGGCCGGGGTGCGCGTGCACCTCATCGGCGGGGCGGAACTGGCCGCCGAACTCGACGCGAAGCGGGCCATCGACCAGGGCACCCGGCTGGCAGCCCGGCTGTGAGCGCGACGGCGGCGTGGCGCGGGTCCGCCGCCCGTTAGGCTCGGACGGGTGAGCTTGCCCTCCCCCACCACCGACAATCGCGCCGTCGTGACCGGCGCTTCCTCCGGCATCGGCACCGCGCTGGCCGCCGAACTGGCCGGGCGTGGCTATTCGCTGATCCTGGTCGCGCGCCGCGGCGATCTGCTCGACGAGCTCGCCCAGCGCCTGACGCTCGCGCACGGCATCACCGCCGAGGTACGCGCGGTCGACCTGGCCGATCGCGAGCAACGCGCCCCGCTGGTCGACGAACTCGCCGGTCGCGACATCGCCATCCTGTGCAACAACGCCGGCGTGGCCACCTTCGGCCCCGTCGCCGAGCTCGACCCCGCCTACGAGCGGGCGCAACTGGAGCTGAACGCGGTCGCCGTGCACGATCTCACCCTCGCGGTGCTGCCCGGCATGCTGGCCCGGCGCGCGGGCGGCATCCTGATCAGCGGCTCGGCCGCGGGCAACATGCCGATCCCCAACAACGCCACCTACGCCGCCAGCAAGGCCTTCGCCAACACCTTCTCCGAATCGCTGCGCGGCGAACTGAAGGACACCGGCGTGCACGTCACGCTGCTGGCGCCCGGCCCGGTGCGCACCGAGGCGCCCGATCCGGCCGAGGCATCGATCGTGGACCGCATGGTTCCCGACTTCATGTGGGTCTCCTCCGAATACACCGCCAAGGTCTCCATCGACGCCCTCGCGCGGAACAAGATGCGCATCGTGCCCGGCGTCATCAGCAAGGGCATGAGCGTGGCGGGCCAGTACAGCCCGCGCGCCCTCAGTGCCCCCATCGCCGGGGCGTTCTATCGCAAGCTCGGCCAGTGATAGCCGCCCGGCGTGGTTGTGGTCCAGCCTACACGGCCCGGATCCGCTGCCGCGCCGGGGTTCCTGGACACTTGACCCGGAACATCAAGCGGTAGAGCAGTTTTCCCGGTCAGAGGCCGATTTTCCGGCTCGATTTGGTGATAGCGAGCAGCTGTGGTTATGTTCTCAGCGGTCCATGCAAGCATCAACGATGAAGGAGAAAGTTTCATGCTGCTCGAATTCGTCTCGAACCTGCTCGGTGCGCTGCTCGGCCTGATCGGTCTCTGATCCATCAGGATCATCTGCTCGCCCCACCCCACCGTGCTCGCCACGTCAGGGTGGGGCGAGTTCTCTTTCCGCCCAACGATTCCCGCTCGACCCACGCCGGGCCCGGCGCCCGTCGATGCCGCCCCGGTGCCGAGCCGGCGCCTTCCGCTTCAGCGCCTGCGGCGTGTTCCGAACAGACTGCGCGTGATCTCCCGGCCCGCCGCCGAGGCCGCCGATCGCAGGAAGCTCTTGACCGCGGGATTCTTCATGATTCGCTCGGCGGCCGACTCCTGCTCCTGGGCGCTCGGCGAACGGCCCGGCGCCGCAGCGGTTTCGGGCTGCTCCGCGGGAACGGCGGCCAGCTTGGCCGCCAGGATCTCCGAGGCCGATTCCCGATCGATGGTCTGTCCGTACTTGGAGTAGAGACCGCTGGTCAGCGCGCGGGACTTGATCGCGTCGACGCCGATGGTGTCCATCAACGAGCGCGGCGGCACGATCCTGGTCCACGCCACCGGAGTCGGGGCCCCCTTCTCCGACAGCACGGTCACGATCGCCTCACCGGTGCCCAGTGCGGTCAACGCCTTCTCGAGGTCGTAGGTGTCGGTCTCGGGATAGGTCCGCACCGTCTTCGACAGCGCCTTCTGATCGTCGGGGGTGAAGGCGCGCAAGGCGTGCTGGATGCGCGCGCCCAGTTGCGAGAGCACGGAATTCGGGATGTCGGTCGGCAGCTGCGTGCAGAAGAACACCCCGACGCCCTTGGATCGGATGAGCTTGACGGTCTGCTCCACCTGTTCGAGGAACGCCTTGGACGCGTCGGCGAACAGCAGGTGCGCCTCGTCGAAGATGAAGACCAGCTTCGGCTTGTCGACGTCACCGACCTCCGGCAGGGTCTGGAACAGATCGGCCAGCACCCACATCAGGAAGGTGGAGAACATCACCGGCCGCGCCGCCTGGGCGCCCAGCTCGAACAGCGTGATCACGCCCTGGCCGCCGGCGGTCCTGATCAGATCCGCGGGATCGAGTTCGGGTTCGCCGAAGAAGGTGTCGCCGCCGTCGGCCTCCAGATTCACCAGGGCCCGCAGGATCACCCCGGCGGTCTGCGCGGAGACCCCGCCGATGCCCTTCAGGTCCGCCTTGCCCTCCGGGCTGGTGAGGTGCGTGATCACCGCGCGCAGGTCCTTCAGGTCCAGCAGCGCAAGCCCCTGCTTGTCCGCCCAGTGGAAGATCAGACCGAGTGTCGACTCCTGGGTCTCGTTGAGCTCGAGCACCTTGCTCAACAACACCGGGCCGAACGAGGTGATGGTGGCCCGGATCGGCACCCCGATGCCGCCGGTGCCGAGGGAGACGAATTCGGTCGGGAAGCCGCTGGGTGACCACTCGGGAACCCCGGTCTCCGTCGCGCGGGCGGCGATCTTGTCGTTCTGCTCACCGGGGACGCTGAGGCCGGACAGGTCGCCCTTGATGTCGGCCAGCACCACCGGCACTCCGGCCCGGGACAGCTGTTCGGCGATGCCCTGCAACGTCTTGGTCTTGCCGGTGCCGGTCGCCCCCGCCACCAGCCCGTGCCGGTTCACGGTGCGCAACGGGATGCGGACGCGGGCGGTCGGATCGACCGCGTCGTCGACCACCACCGTGCCCAGTTCCAATGCCGGGCCGTCCACCGCGTAGCCGGCGGCGATGCGGTGCGCCGCCGCGGCGGTCTCGGCGTCGGCCGCGGCCGGTGCGCGTTCGGCCGACGCCGGCGACACCTGCGCGGCACGCGCCTCGGCCAGTTCGCGTTCGGCGGCTGCCGCGGCGGCTGCCGCCTCGGCCGCCACCCGGGCCGCCTCCTCGGCGGCCCTGCGCGCCGCGGCCGCCTTCTCCTCGGGGGTGGTCATCGCACGTCCTCCGTCTGTTCGGACTCGAAACTGCACACCTGGCCGATCTCTGCGGAAACTGTATCCCCGCCGACCGGCGTGCGGCGGGCCATGACGGGCGTGGTGTCGCAGGCGGGGACCAGTAATGTTGCGCTGGTGTCCGACAAACTTGTGGTGTGGATGGATTGCGAGATGACCGGGCTGCGCCTGGACAGCGACAAGCTGATCGAGGTGTCCGCGCTCGTGACCGACAGCGATCTCAACATTCTCGGTGACGGCGTCGACATCGTCATCCACGCCGACGACGCGGCGCTGGCGGCGATGCCACCGGTGGTCGCCGAGATGCACGCCCGCTCCGGGCTCACCGACGAGGTCCGCCGTTCCACGGTCACCGTCGCCGAGGCCGAGCAGCAGGTGCTCGACTACATCCGCCAGTACGTGCCCACCCCGCGCACCGTGCCGCTGGCGGGCAACTCCATCGCGACCGACCGCGCCTTCATCGCCCGCGACATGCCCGCGCTCGACGCGCACCTGCACTACCGCATGATCGACGTCAGCTCGATCAAGGAGCTGTGCCGCCGCTGGTATCCGCGCATCTACTTCGGCCAGCCCGAGAAGGGCCTGACCCACCGCGCCCTCGCCGACATCAAGGAATCGATCCGCGAGCTGGAGTACTACCGCCGCACCGCGTTCGTCGCCCCGCCCGGCCCCTCCACCGCCGAGATCGCCGCCGTGGCCGCCCAGCTCGGCGGCACCGCACAGACCGCCGAATCACCGCAGGTGGAGGGCACCACGCAGGCCGATTAGGGAACTTCGGGGTGGACACGCTAGTATCTACCGCGCCGGTGATTACCGGCGATGGTGAGTGTAGTTCAGTTGGTAGAGCACCAGGTTGTGATCCTGGCTGTCGCGGGTTCGAGTCCCGTCACTCACCCTGAGAGGCCGGGCCCCGGAACTTCGGTTCCGGGGCCCGGCCTTTTGCCGTCCCGCCCCAATGCCGAGGTTCCGCTGTCCGGGACTGTCCCTGGCCACCTCCCCGGGGCGCGGTCAAGCTGATCGCATCCGAGTCCAGCGACGGAAAGGACGGCAGATGAAGCAGACCGACGGGCGGGTGGCGGTGGTCACCGGAGCGTCGCGGGGTGCGGGCAAGGGCATCGCGCTCGCGCTGGCCGAGCGTGGCGTGACGGTCTACGTGACCGGCCGCACCCGACAGGAGGGGCACAGCGCCGACGGCCTGCCGGGCACGGTGTTCCGGACCGTCGAGGAGATCGCCGCACGCGGCGGCACCGCGGTGCCGGTCGTCTGTGACCACGGCGACGATGCCCAGGTGCGCGCGCTGTTCGAGCAGGTGCAGCGCGAGCAGGGGCGGCTCGACGTCCTGGTCAACAACGCGACCGCGCTGCCCGCACCGCCCCAATCGCCCACGCAGGGCTTCTGGGAGCGCCCGTTGGCCGAGGAACTGAAGCCGCTCGAGGTCGGCCTGCGCTCACACTTCGTCGCCGCCTACTACGCGGCACCGCTGCTCGTGCGCACCGGCGGGTTGATCGTGCACACCTCCTCCCCCGGCGCGCGCACCTACCTGCCCGGCGTGCACGGCCCGGTCTACGGTGCGGGTAAAGCCGGCTCGGACAAGCTCGCCTACGACATGGCGCAGGAGTTGCGTCCGCACGGCGTCGCGGTGCTCTCGATCTGGATGGGCGTGCTCGACAGCGAGCAGCTCAACCGCTCCGGGCTGGGCGCCGAGGCGCTGATCGGCACGGTCTTCCCCGGGGTGGAATCCCCCGAACTCACCGGCCGCGTCATCGGCGCGCTCGCCACCGATCCCGATGTGCTGACCCGTACCGGCCGCACCTACTGGGGCTCGGAACTGGCGGCCGAATACGGGATCACCGATGTGGACGGCTCCGTACCGCCCTCCTACCGCGAGTGGCTCGGCGCACCGTCGGAATTCACCGAGGTGGCCCCGACCTACGCCGATTTCGTCGCCCACCGGGACGGCGGACCGCGATGACCGACGAACGGACCGCAGGCGCGGGCGTGTCGGTGCAGGATCTGGCCCGGCTCGAGGCGATCAAGCGCCTGAAGTACCGCTACTGGCGGGCGTGCGATACCAAGGACCCCGCGGGTGTCCGCGCCTGTTTCGTCCGTGCCGGCGCCGACATCGATTTCGGCCCGCTCGGCCGCTTCGACGCCGACGGGCTGGTGCGCGTCTTCGAAACCATCGCGTTGAGCAGGCACGAGGGCCGTCACCGCATCCTGGACATGCACCACGGGATGATGCCCGATCTCACCGTGCACGGTCCCACAGAGGCCGGCGGCCGGTGGACGCTGCGCTTCACCCAGCTCGACCTGCTGGCCGGCACCCAGACGCTGTCGGCCATCGAATACGACGACGACTACGTCGTCGAGGACGGCGAATGGCGGATGCGCAAGAGCCACGCCCGCACCCTCTGGTCACTCACCCAGCCGCTGTCGCCGGACGCGGTGATCACCGACAACCTCCCCTGACCCGGTCCGCGGCCACCGGCGGCAGCGCGGCGTCACCACGCAGGCCACCCAGGCAGGCGCGCCCAGCACCGCCGGTGGGGTCAGCGGCCGCCTTCTGCCTCGCGGCGGTGGATGTAATAGGTCCACACGCCGTCGGCGGACCGGGCCGACAGGGGGAAACCGCCGTCGAATCCCGCCCAGGTGAGGGTGTCGGCGGCGTCGGCCGCGGCCAGGGCGCGGGCCGCGTCGAGATCGGCGACGTCGCCGAGATGCTCGTCCTGGGTGTCACAGAACTCGCAGCTGTGCACCTTGCGGACCTCGAAGTGCGGCACCGATTCTCCTGTCTCGTGACGATTCGCGTCCCCGGTGACGAGAAAGGCCCCCGGGGGCACGCTGCCGGGGGCCTTTGTCGTTCGGGGCCTCTGTCGTTCGGGGCCTCTGTCGTTCGGGGCCTCTGTCGTTCGGGGCCTCTGTCGTTCGGGGCCTCTGTCGTTCGGGGCCTCTGTCGTTCGGGGCCTCTGTCGTTCGGGGCCTTTGCCGTTCGTACTCAGCCGATGTCGGCGTTGCCCGCCTTCCACACCGACCAGGGGATGTTCCAGTCGCCGAGGCCGTCGGTGCCCGACAGCGTGCCGCCGACGGTGTTCTTGATGATGGTGATGTCGCCGCGCTTGGCGAAGTTGTACACCCACTGGGCGTTGGCCGGGCTCAGGTTCAGGCAGCCGTGGCTGGTGTTGCTGTTGCCCTGCGCGCCGACCGACCACGGCGCCGAGTGGAAGAAGATGCCGCTGTAGGAGATTCGCGTCGCGAAATCCACCGGCGTGCGGTAGCCGTCGGGCGAGTTCACCGCGACGCCGTAGGTCGAGGAGTCCATGATGATCTTCTCGTGCTTGTCCGCGACGATGTAGATGCCGTTGTCGGTGGGCGTGCTGTCCTTGCCCATCGAGGTCGGCATGGTGCGGATCACCTGACCGTTCTGCTCGACCACCACCTGCTTGGTGTTGTCGTCGGCGGTGAAGATCACCGCGTCACCGACGATGAAGTGCGAGGTGATGTTCTCCTGGCCGTAGAGGCCGTTGCCGAGGTCCTTGCCGTAGACGTTGACCTCGATGTCCACCCGGGTGCCCGGTGCCCAGAAGTGCTCGGGCCGCCAGCGCACCTCCCGGTTGTTCAGCCAGTAGAACGCGCCCTCCACCGGCGGATTGGTCGTGATCTTGATCGCGTCCTGCGCGGCGCGGCGATCCGGGATGTTCTCGTCGAACTGGATCGCGACCGGCTGGCCGATGCCGACGACCTCACCCTCGCCCGGGATCAGGTAGGGCTTGGTCTGGTTGTCCGGCGAACTGGTGGTGAAGCTCAGCGTGGTGGAGTTCACGCCGCCCAACCCGATGGCCTCGGCGGTGAGCCGGTAGGTCTTGCCGTAGCCGAGGACCTCGGTGGTCTCCCACGTGCGACCGTCGGCGGCGAGCTTGCCCTGCACCGCCTTGCCCTGCTGGTTGACCAACGTCACATCGGTGAACCGGCCGTCCTCGACCTGGAAGGTCATCGGCGCGGCGGGCGAGACGCCCTTGTCGCCGTCCTTGACCGGCGAGAGCAACTTCGGCTTGATGAGTTCGGTGATGGGGTTGCGATCGATCGCCACCGCCGATCCGCCCCCGTTGGAAGAGGTGCACGCTGTCAGGGCGAGCGCGAGCACAGCGAGCAATAGCGCAGGTAGGCTCAGGGTACGCAGTACTCGACGCCGTCTAGGACCAACGCTCATCATCAACCCCGTTTCAAGTCTCGGCGCCATTCGGATAGAACACGCCGATGGCTTCGGATCCCGACCGTGGTAGCTCAACCCACCGCGCGGCGGGCCCGGTCGAGACCACGTCTGACATTGTGCCAGCCGGGTCCGACGCGTCCAACGACCGCGCCCGCGAGGCGAGCGAACTCCACCGGGTTAGATCCCTCGCCGGGCCCGCGGCGTTACGGTCGACTCCGCCGCGCCGATATGGCTCTGACCAGCCGATTTCACTTCTACGGCCCCGGCCTGTTACTGTTTGTCCCGCACCGGAACACGGAGCACGCGCCATTAGCTCAATTGGCAGAGCAGCTGACTCTTAATCAGCGGGTTCGGGGTTCGAGTCCCTGATGGCGCACAGTTTTTTTCACTCACCAGGTCGGCACTGCGCCACCGGTTGTTCTTTCTCTCCTCATCCACACGGTCGCCGTCGCGTGGGCGACGCCTGGCCTCGGCGTTCCCCGACGCACCCATTGGCCACGTCGCCGCTACGACTCGGCGGTGGCTCGGAGTACCGCATGCCGACACACCGCCACGTAGCGAAGCGGACCGAGTCGGCTGCCCTCGGCGCAAGGGCCGGTGATACCCGATTTCGGGGCCTTCAGTCCTGGATCACGCGAATGTCACGAAATATTTCTGTGACCTGCCGCACAGAATGTTTCGTGGCAAACCCCCAGGACAGCGCGGGTATCCGAGCGTCCGAGCTGCGGTTTTCAAGATCGCAAACACGTATCATTCCCGATTCGTTAACCTTCTGTTAACCTTCCGTGACCATTCTGCAATCAGGTCAAGAAAAGCGACCTGAAGTTCGGAAAACGCGCCGAGTTGCTGACGAAGGTTCAGCAGTCCCGGTCCCGGACTTCCCTGTCGCTCCACCCGATGTGGAGTTCCGCGCGATGCCCGCGGCCCGGTTCCGCAGTGAACCGCCCCGCGCCGCCCGCGTCGTGTCCCGCGGACCGGAGAGTCCGTCACAACAGAACCGACAACAGCACATCGATCTCATCGGCGAACGGGCCGTCGCCCGCGCCGCAGGATCCGCGCTGCCCGTATGCGACTCGGATCTCCCTCGTCCCCCGAACAAGGAATCGAATCGGCAATGCCTGACAGACGCCTGCCCACCTTCCGGCGCACCACCCTCCGCGAGGGCATCACCTTCGCGATCGCCGCCGCCGGCCTCGTGGCCGTGACCGCCTCCTCGGCCGTGTCCGTGGCCGACAGCAGCCCGACCGCCCGCGTCACCCTCGCGGCCGAGCAGCAGCCCGCCGCCCAGCAACAGGTCGAGGCCGCCCCGGTCGCCGAGGCCGCGCCCGCGGCCGAGCCGGCTCCCGCTCCCGCACCCGCTCCGGAGCCGGTCGCCGAGGCCGTCGCGCAGCAGGCCCCGCCGCCGCCCCCGGTGTACGAGAACAACCTGGACGGCTGGATCCGCCAGGCGCTCGACATCATGGCCGCCAACGGCATCCCCGGCAGCTACGAGGGCATCTACCGCAACATCATGCGCGAGTCGACCGGCAACCCCCAGGCCATCAACCTGTGGGACTCCAACGCCGCCGCGGGCATCCCGTCCAAGGGGCTGCTCCAGGTGATCGACCCGACCTTCGCCGCCTACCACGTGCCGGGCACCGCGTTCGACGTCTGGGATCCGGTCGCCAACATCGTCGCCGCCTGCAACTACGCGGCGCACCGCTACGGCAGCATGGACAACGTGAACAGCGCCTACTGAGCGCCGCCACCCCCGCACGCCCCGCGATCGGTCCCGGACCGATCGCGGGGCGTGCGTCGTAGGATGCGCGGGTGGCCGATTACGCGCACACCGACGCGTCGGTCAGCCGCCGCGCCGAGAAGGCCCGACGTTTGGCCGCCTACCTGTGGGACCGTGACATCAGTGGCGCCGAACTCCGCACCCTGCCCGCCGCGACCCTGCGCAAGTTGGCCAGGGCCGCCGACACCAATCCCCCGAGCACCGGGGAGACCTGGCAGGTGGTGGCGCGGCTGCTCGACGAGAAGGCCGCGTGGGCGGCCCGGCACCCCGGCCATCCGGCCGCGCGGCGCGCCCATCGGGAGGAGAAACTGCTCTGGGTGAAGCCGCCGATCACCCCGTGGTCGTGACCGGCCACCCGGCGCGAATCAGCTTGCGGCGCGGGAGCTGTCGTCTTCGTCACAGCTCGCGGCCAGATCGGTGGCTTCCTCGGCCTCCGGGACCACCCGGTCGGCGAGTTCGCGCAGCGCCCGGGCCTGCTCCGGGCTCATCGGGTCGATGAACAGGCTGCGCACCAGCTCGACGTGGTTGGGCGCCGCCCGCTCGAGCACCGCGCGGCCGGCCGGGGTCAGTTCCACGACGATGCCGCGCGCGTCCTCCGGGGAGGGCCTGCGCTCGACGAGTCCGCGCGCCGCCATCCGCGCCAGATGCTTGGACAGCCTGCTCTTCTCCCAGCAGACCTCGGCGCCCAGCTCCTTGGCGCGCATCCGCCCGCCCGGCGCGGCCGAGAGCGGCACCAGCAGGTCGTAATCGGCCAGCGAGAGACCGTCGCGGGCCAGCCCGGCCGCGATCGCGGCATCCATGCGCTGCCGGATCCGGATGTAGGCCTGCCAGGTCTGCTGTTCGTCGTCGCTCAGCCATCGCACCACGTCATCCAGTCTAGCGCATTTGGTTGACATGGACACTAGATCCCGCGCCGTGCCCGACACGCATCGGGAACCACCCCCTAGCGGGCCCGGATCCCCCTACGCGCGGTTGACAACTCAGCGGCCCCTCGCAACAGTGGGTGCGGCGTCGCACTCCCGGCGCCGATCCACCGCAGCAGACACAGAGGAATACATGAACGTTCGCCGGCTCACCGTCAGCGCCGCCGTCGCGGGCCTGACGCTCCTTGCGGCGCCCGCCGGACAGGCCGCCGCCGTCCCCACCGGTTCCGCGGGGACCGGCTCGTCCGCCATCGACACCGGGTTGATCATGACCGGGTCGGCCGGTCTGTCCCAGACCGGTTCGGCGGGCGGCGCCTTCCCCAACTGCGATGCCGCCCGCGCGGCGGGACGGGCCCCGATCTTCCGCGGGGAACCGGGCTACGGTCCGCACCTGGACCCCGACGGCGACGGATTCGCTTGCCCGACGGTCTGATTCGACCGCACCGACGAAAAACACCCGGACCGACCACGGTCGATCCGGGTGTTTTCGCGTTCGCGGTCAGCGGAAGAGCTTCACCAGCACCAGGCCGACGACCAGCGCGCCCGCGCCGATCAGGCCGTACTTGATCTTCGGCTCGTTGAGCTTGGCCACGACCATGCTCTTGGTGTCGTCCGCGATCCGCTGCGGATCGGCTCGCACCGCGATCTCGTCGAGCGTGCTGGCGAGCCGGTTGCGGGCATCCTCGATCTCCCGCTCGATCCGCTCGGTATCCCTACCCACGTGAAAGTCCTCCTCCTCGATCGGTGTGCCGCCGGGCGCGAACCTGGCCCCGGGCGCCGCCGTGCCACCCGATCGTTCGCGAATCACCAGGGCTCGCGCACGAGTGTATCGGTCCGGTGTCCGCCCGTTCGGTTACCGTGCAGACGTGACCAACCAACGACTCGCCCCCGGTGACCTCGCCCCCGCGTTCACGCTGCCCGATGCCGACGGCAACGAGGTCTCGCTCGCCGACTACCGCGGCCGCAAGGTCGTCGTCTACTTCTACCCGGCCGCGAGCACCCCGGGCTGCACCAAGCAGGCCTGCGATTTCCGCGACAACCTGGCCGAGCTCGAGCAGGCGGGCATCGACGTCGTCGGCATCTCCCCCGACAAGCCCGCCAAGCTGGCGAAATTCCGCGACGCCGAGCGGCTGACCTTCCCGCTGCTGTCGGACCCGGAGCGCACGGTGCTCACCGAATGGGGTGCCTACGGCGAGAAGACCATGTACGGCAAGAAGGTCACCGGCGTCATCCGCTCCACCTTCCTCGTCGACGAGGAAGGCCGGATCGAGCTCGCCCAGTACAACGTGCGGGCCACCGGGCACGTCGCCAAGCTGCGCCGCGACCTGTCGGTCTAACGCTCGTAGGCGCGGATGAGGTTCTCGTAACCGTCCAGCATCCGCTCCAGCCCGAACTCGAAGTCGGCTCTGGCCCAGTCGATCTCCTCGTTCTCGAAGGCCCGGTGGGCGAACGCCGACACCAGGTGCGGGTAGCGCGCCGGGTCGAGGACCGTGCGCATCGCGACGTCGTAGTCGGCGTCCTCCCCGGTGTCGCTCAGGAAGTCCCGGACCGCCCAGGAGCGCCCGATCACATAGAGCGACAGGTTCATCACCAGCTGTAACCGCACCGACTCCGGCACAGCCGTTCCGGCAAGGGCGGACAGGCCGGCCTCCAGCCATGCCATGTTGTTGGGCCCCGAGGGCGGACCGGGCACCGGGACGTCCAGGAACCACGGGTGGCGTGCGATCGTCTCGAACTCGGCCGCCGCCCAGGCGCGCAGCCCGGCGCGCCATCCGGCGGCCGGATCGAGCTCCGGTGGACCGCCGATCACCCGGTCCAACATCAGTTGCAGCAACGTGGTCTTGCTGTCCACGTAGCGGTACAGCGACATCGCGGTGAACCCGAGTTCCTTGGCGACGCGGTTCATCGACAGCGCCGCGGCCCCCTCGGCGTCGGCGACGGCGATCGCGGTCTCGACGATCTGATCGAGGCTGAGGCCGCGCTTGGGCCCGCGCTCGCCGGGCTGATCCAGACCCCACAACAGCGCCACGGCCCGGGGCAGCGCCGCGTCCTCCGACGTCGTCATCGTTCCTCCTTCGCCCCGACTCTATCCGTGCCCCGTCTTGCGCCGAACAACTGCTTACTCTATAAACTGTATTCATCATAAACAGTTCTTGGGAGCCTTTCATGACCATCCCCCGACTTCCCGCGCTCGCGGTGCGGGATCTGCACAAGTCCTACGGCGATCACCAGGTGCTCACCGGCATCCACCTGGACGTGCCTGCGGGCACGATCTTCTCGCTGCTCGGGCCGAACGGGGCGGGCAAGACCACACTGGTCCGCATCCTGGCCACGTTGGCCAGGCCCGATGCCGGCGAGGTGCGCGTGTTCGGTCACGACCTGCTGCGCGAGGCCGACACCGTGCGCGGCCTCATCGGCGTGACGGGGCAGTTCGCCGCCGTCGACACCGTGCTGACCGGCACCGAGAATCTCCGGCTCACCGGCAGGCTGCTGCATCTGCCCGCCGCCGAAGCCCGGCGGCGCGGTGACGACCTGCTCGAGCGCTTCGACCTCGTCGACGCCGCGGGCAAGCCGGCCGGTTCCTACTCCGGCGGCATGCGCAGGCGCCTCGATCTGGCCATGAGCCTGATGGGCCGTCCGCGCCTGGTCTATCTCGACGAGCCCACCACCGGCTTGGACCCGCGCAGCAGGCGTGACCTGTGGGCGGTCATCCGGGAACTGGCCGCCGAGGGCACCACGATCCTGCTGACCACGCAATATCTCGAGGAAGCCGATCAACTGGCCGATCGCATCGCGGTGCTCGACGGCGGCACCATCGTCGCCGAGGGCACCCCCGACGAGCTCAAGCAACGCGTCCCCGGCGGTCACCTCCGCCTGCGTTTCGCCGACGCGGCCACCCTCACCGCCGCCGCCCGCGCCCTCGGCGACCCCGCCGCGGCGCAGCCCGATCCCGAACAACTGGCCCTGCGCATCGCCTCCGACGGCAGCGCCGGCGAGATCAAGGCCGTGCTGGATCGGCTCGCCGAGCACGGTGTCACCATCGAACAGCTCGCGGTGCACACCCCCGACCTCGACGACGTCTTCTTCGCCCTCACCGGCCACCCCACCCAGGTCGAGACCGCTGCCTAGCGGCCCGTTCCCACGAAACGAGGCACCCGATGACCACCGCGACACTCCCCCGGCCCGCCCTGCCGCAGCGGGCCCTGCGCATCGCGCAGGACAACCTCACCATGCTCGATCGCAACATCCGGCACACCCTGCGCAGCCCGGACACGATGATCATGACCCTGGCCCTGCCGATCATGATCCTGCTGATGTTCGTCTACGTCTTCGGCGGCGCGATGAACGTCGGCGGCGGCGCGTACATCGATTACGTGGTGCCCGGGATCATCCTGCTCTGCGCGGGATTCGGCGCCTCCACCACGGCCGTGAGCATCTCCACCGACGTGGCCGACGGCATCGTCGACCGATTCCGCACCATGTCCATCGCCCGCTCGGCAATGCTGACCGGGCACGTGATCGAAAGCGTCATCCGCAACATGATCACCACCGGACTGGTGGTCGTCGTGGCGGTGGCGCTCGGGTTCCGGCCCACCGCCGACCCGGTGCGCTGGCTGGGTGCGACGGCGCTCATCGCGCTGTTCGTCTTCGCGCTGTCCTGGCTGGCGGCGGCCCTCGGCCTGCTGGCCCGTAATCCGGAGGCGGCCAACGGGTTCACCTTCGTGTTCATGTTCCTGCCGTATGTGAGCAGCGCGTTCGTGCCGACCGAGTCGATGCCGACGGCCCTGCACGCCTTCGCGGAGAACCAGCCGGTGACACCGGTGATCGAGACCGTGCGGGGGCTGCTGATGGGCACCGAGATCGGCGGCAGCGCGGCGCTGGCGATGGCGTGGTGCGGCGGGGTCGCCGCGCTGGGCTACCTCGCCGCGCGGGTGCTGTTCCGGCGGCGCACCGCGAACTGACCGGGCCCGCGACGTCCCGGCACCCGCGCTGGTGCCGGGACGTCGCGGTGTGCGGTGCTCAGGTGCCGAGGAACTGCTGGGTCGCCCACCGCGCGATCAGCCGGATGTGGTTGTCCCACCAGTCGTAGAACTCGGGGGTGAAGGGGGCGGGCGGCGGCGCCTCCCCCGGGAACATCAGGGTCGCGTCGGGGTTGCCGATGGCCGGACGGGTGGGTACGCCGGTACCGGGCACCGGACCGGACGGCAGATCCTGCGCCGGGGTGGCCTCGGCGGGCTGCAACGGCAGGGGCGCCTGTTCGCCCCACCGGCCCAACGGCTTCCCGTACCCGAACAACTCCACCTCGGTGTCGACCGCGGCGGCCGGTGACGGCCGGAAGCTCGGCGCCCGATGCTCACCGGCGACCGGACCGGCAGGCCCGCCCTCGGGCGCGGAGGCGCCCGGCGCGAGCGTGGCACCGCCGCCCGGGCCGCCGGGACGGGGTGGGGCGAACGCCTGCCCGCCCGCGGTGACACGGGCGTCGTCGGTGACCGCGGGCACGCCGGTCCACATCCCACTGCTGACGTACACCCCCGCGGTCACCAGACCGCACGCCAGCGCACCCGCCGCCGTCAATACGGCGGGCGCCGGCCTGCCGCGGTCCGGCCTGCTCGTGTCCGCGAGACCCACCACGTCGTCCATCACCCACAGCGCCGCGCCGACCGCGGTCGCCTCGGGCGCGATCGGGCACGGCAGCACGGGCGCGCCGAATCCGTCGGCGGCCGCGCGCACCGCGGGATCGTCGGCGGTCGAGCCCACGAGCACCACGGCGTCCGGGCGCGCACCCGCCGCCTCGATCTGATCCCTGGCCGCGCGCACCGCCTCGGCCAGCGTGGCGGGCGAGCCCGGCCGCGAAACCGCGGCCAGCACCCGGCTGCGCGCCGCGTCCACGAGCGTGAACGCCTGGTAGCCCGGCACCACGTCGCACACCAGCAGATCGTCGAACTCGGCCAGCCACGCCATCGCCGCCGCCACCCGCAGATGCGCCGAGGTGGCCGACACCAGCGACGCGCCGTGCCACGGCCCGTCCGCCAGTTCGGAGACCACCGCGCGGCGCTGCGCGGGCTCCCGATAGACCACCGCCGCCCCCGCGATCGCTCCGGTGTCGGGCCCGGTCTCCGCGACCGCGGCGGCCACCGCGTCCAGGGCCGCGGACACCGCCGCCGCGAGTTCGGCCGGAGTCGTTCCCGCGGGCACCACCGTGTGCGCGAGCACCCGCTGGGGTAGCCGCGCCCCGGCATCGGTCAGCGCCACGGCCTGCACCGCGCCCCGTTCGATCGACGCGCCGAGAGTCACCACGTATCGAGCCACCACACCCGCCTTCCCCATCACAGAGACCTGCCGGATCCACGTATGCTCGCGTTCGGCGCGCGGCACCACCCGCACATGCCACCCGCGCTGTACCACCAGCCCTCAACCACCAGCCCTGTATCACCAGCGCTGTACCACCCGCGGGTCCCGGCGCCGAATCCACGCCTGTTCGGTTATGTGTTCGGTACCGGTCGCGGCGCGGATGGGTGGTGAAAAGTGACCGAAACGCGACCCGCGCACGGAGCGGGCGTGTCGGTACGGCGGCGGTACCGCTAGCCTGGACGCGTGGAAGTGCAAGCGCAGGCCAGGGCGAAGCCGAAGAAGCGTCACCTTGACCCCGCGTTGGAGATGCAGGACGACCCGCGGGAGCTGATGCCGCGCCGCCGTCCGACCCAGGAACGCAGCAAGCGCAAGTTCGACGCGCTGCTCCAGGCCTCCCGGGAACTGCTGGTCGAGGTCGGGTTCGAGTCGTTCACCTGTGAAGAGGTGGCCGCCCGCGCGGAGGTGCCGATCGGCACGCTCTACCAGTTCTTCGCCAACAAGTACGTCATCGTCTGCGAACTCAATCGCCAGGATCTGGTGGCCGTCTCGCAGGAACTCGCCGACTTCCACGGCGAGATCCCGTCGCTGGACTGGCTGCGGCACATGAACCAGTTCGTCGACCACCTGGCGAACCTGTGGATGACCGACCCGTCCCGCCGGGAGGTGTGGCTGGCGATGCAGTCCACACCCTCCACCCGGGCCACCGGCGCCATCCACGAGAAGGAGTTCGCCGAGGTCGTCTCCCAGATGCTGCGCCCACTCACGCCCCGCACGCCGCGGGCGCGGCGCACCATGATGGCCGAGGTGCTCGTGCACGTCGTCTATTCGATGCTGAACTTCTCGGTGCAGGACGAGCAGTCGCACGCCGACGCCGTCGCCGAGCTCAAGCGCCTGATGGTGGCGTATCTGCTTGTCGCCGAAAAGGAATCGCGCACCGGCGGCGGCCGCTAGGTCGATCGGCGCCGGAGCCGGCCACCGGTCACGGTGTCGCTTCGCGGCCCTCGATGAGATCGGCCAGCTCGCCCGGATCCTCGAGCACCACCATCGCGGCGGCGGTGTCGCCGTCGTGGGTCAACGACAGGTGCACCCGCACCCGCGGCAGGAATTCCGCGGCCAGACCGTGCAATTTGATGCTGGGGCGGCCCCAGGCGTCGTTGACGACCTCGATCAGCGGGTAGGGGTTGTCACCGATCTGCGGCCTGCGCGCGAATCGCGAGGAGGCCCACGCCTTGAGCACGGCCTCCTTGGCCGCCCAGCGCGCGGCGTAACTGCGGGCCGGGTCGGTGCCCTTGCTCTGGCAGTACCGGCGCTCCCCCGCGGTGAAACTCTCCCGCAGCATGGTGGTGCCGGTGCGCTCGAGCTGTTCGGCGAACTCGGAGATGGTCACCAGGTCCAGGCCGATCCCCAGGATGGTCACAGCGTCGCAGCTCCCTCATCACTCGGCGTGCGGGCACCGGCGGTGACCGCACTCCCGTTCGGCAGACCGCATGTCGAGCGGTCGCGTCGTTCGACGAACGACTGCCGTGCAGCGTACTGGTTGACGGACACGCGAGAAGCCGGATCGTCCCCCGCATCGGGGACGATCCGGCTTCCCTGTGGTCAGCCCTGCTCGCCGGTGAGCCGGCCGACGATCACCGCACCGGTGCCGCAACCGGAACCGTCGGTGCGGTAGGTGCCGTCCACGCCGAGGCGTGCCTGCGGCGAGAGCAGCACGTCGGCCTCGAGCTGACGCACGCGCGTGGCGGGCGTGCCGTCACCGCCGAGCCTGCGGTCGGCCGGGCGCTCGTAGAGCGGGGCGCCGCCGCACATGGCCTCGGCGATGCGCTGCCGCCCGGCCAGCTGACGCTGCTGGGCCCGCTGCTGGTACTCCTCGCGCCGTCCCGGCTCGATGGCCTGGATGAAGGCCTGCGGATGCACCACCGCGAGCAGACCCGACACGTGACCGAAGCCGAGCGAGGTCACCAGGCCCGCCTTGAGCGGGAACCGGTCGCCGAAGCGCAGCGCCTCGCGCAGCCACACCAGATGCGGGTACTCGCGCATCTTCTCGTCCACGCAGTCCAGGCTCCGGTTCGGCGGCACCACACCGGTTTCCAGCACCTGGCACAGGCCGATCAGCTGGAACGCGGCGGCACCACCCTTGGCGTGCCCGGTCAGGCTCTTCTGCGAGACGACGAACAGCGGGGCGCCCGTGGAGCGGCCGATCGCGGCGGCCAGCCGCTCGTGCAGCTCCGACTCGTTCGGGTCGTTGGCCGCGGTCGAGGTGTCGTGCTTGGAGATCACCGCGATCTCGTCCGGCGCGACACCGAGCTTGCGCAGTTCCGCGGCGAAGCGGGACTCGCGGCCGCCGCGGCCCGCGCCGAGCGCGCCGAGGCCGGGCGCCGGGATCGAGGTGTGCACGCCGTCGGCGAAGGACTGGGCGTAGGCCACCACGCCGAGCACCGGCAGGCCCATCTCCAGCGCCACCGAACCGCGGGCCAGCAGCACGGTGCCGCCGCCCTGCGATTCCACGAAGCCGCCGCGACGGCGGTCGTTGGCGCGGGAGAAGTACCGGTCGCTGATGCCCTTGGCGCGCATGGCCGCCGAGTCCGCGGTGGCCGACATGTCACCGAAGCCGACGATGCCCTCGATGCCGAGGTCGTCGTAGCCGCCGGCGACCACCACGTCGGCCTTGCCGAGCCGGATCTTGTCCACGCCTTCCTCGACCGAGACCGCGGCCGTGGCGCAGGCCGCGACCGGGTGCACCATCGCGCCGTAGCTGCCGACGTAGGACTGCACCACGTGCGCCAGCGCCACGTTGGGCAGCGCCTCCTGCAGGATGTCGTTCGGGCGCGGCTCGCCGAGCAGGTTGTCGACGTAGAGCGAGCGCATCGAGGACATGCCGCCCATGCCGGTTCCCTGGGTGTTGGCCACCAGGCTGGGGTGCACCCACTGCATCAGCTCGGCCGGGCTGAACCCGGAGCCGATGAACGCGTCCACCGTGCAGGCGATGTTCCACAGCGCGACCCGGTCCACCGATCCGGCCATGTCGGCCGAGATGCCCCAGACCGTCGGATCCCAGCCGGTGGGGATCTGCCCGCCGACGGTGCGCGAGAGCTTCGCCTTGCGCGGCACCCGGATCTCGGTGCCCGCCTTGCGGGTCACCTGCCAGTCGCCGGAATCCGGCACCGGCGCGATGACGGTGTGCTCGGGGTCGGCGGCGTGGAAGGCGCGCGCCTCGGCCTCGCCGCCGACCGTGAAGGTCAGGTCGCGGTCGAGGAACACCGAGGTCATCAGCGGCGCGCTGTTGTCGACCATGGCCGCGTCGTCCTCGTAGCGGCGGATGCCGCAGCGGGCGACCACGGTGTCGTGGTAGCGCTCGGCCAGTTCGTGCTCGGGCACGTACTCGCCGGATTCCGCGTCGTACCACCCCGGCTTCGGGTCGTTCTCCCACTTCACCAGGCCGGTGGTCCAGGCCAGCTCCAGCACGCCCGCGGCGGAGAGCTCGTCGGAGACCTCCATCTCGAAGCGGGTGCGCGAGGAGCCGTACGGGCCCAGCTCGGCCGCGCCGACGATGACGACCATGTCGTCGAGATCGGCGCTCACCTCGCCCCATTCGGGCACCGGCAGAGCCGAGGTGGCGGTGGGCGGCGCGGGCAGCGCCGGGATGGTCGCCTCGGCCGCGGCGTCCTCGGCCGCGGCGGCCGCCGCCTCCTGCGCCTGCTTGGCCAGCTCGGGCAGGTCCAGCTTGGCCCGGGCGAGCCCGCCGGTCAGGTCGATCTGCTGGGGACCGGCCGCGGTCACCTGACGTGCCCGCGCGGTGCACCACTTGAGCAGTTCGTCGGCCATCTCGGTGGTCGACCAGGTCTGCACACCCGCCTTCTCGACCGCCTCGACCATCGGATCGTTGTGGCCCATCAACCCGGTGCCGCGCACCCAGCCGATCAGCGCGTGCACCAGGGTGACCCGCTTGGACCAGGACTTCTCCGACCGCCACTTGGCGATGACCGCGTCCAGCGCGGCCTTGGACTCGCCGTAGGCGCCGTCGCCGCCGAACATGCCCCGGTTGGGCGAGCCCGGCAGCACCACGTGCAGCGAGGCGTCGACGTCGTGGTCGGCGCCGAGCTGGGACAGCCCGCCGATCAGCCGCTCGACCGACCACAGCAGCACGCGCATCTCCAGCTCGGCGCGCGCGCCCGCGTCGGCGAGGTCACCGGCCACCCGCGGCGCCGCGAACGGCAGCAGCAGGGTGGGCGTCATGGCGTCCTTGATCTTGATCTTGGCGCCGCCCGCGTTGTCGACCTGCTCGCTGCCGACCCATTCGATGAGCGCGTCGACGTCCTGGTAGGAGGCCATGTTCGCCGGCAGCACCCACAGCGCGGCGCCCGCGCGGGCGTGCTCGCGGTAGAGCTGCTTGTAGAAGCCCAGCCGCTCGTCGTTCAGGCTCGAGGTGGTGACCACCACGGTCGCGCCGCCGCCGAGCAGCCGCCCGGTGACCGCCGCCGCGATGGAACCCTTGCTGGCGCCGGTGATCACGGCGACGTCGCCGGACCACTGCCCCGGCTCCTCGGTCTGCCGCGCCGCCTCGGCGATGCGCTCGTAGAGGCCGGCCAGCACGGAACGTGCCTCGCCCTTGGCGCGCTCGCGCCACCAATCCGCCTGCGCGGCAACGGCGTCGCCCGACCCGAGGAAGCCGTCGACCTGCTGCGCGGCCGCGGCGGCGTCGTCGATGAGCCACAGCCGGGCCAGATCCTCGCGGGCGCTGGCCCAGCGGTCGTCGATCAGCACGGCCTTGCGGGCGTCGAACGCCGGGGCCACCATCCGCGGCCAATCCGCACCGAGTTCGGCGGAGACCAGGTCGACCAGCGAGTCGTCGGTCGCCTCCGGCGCCGAGGCGCGATCGCCCAGCCCCAGATGCTCGAGAATGACCCGCGCCGCCGAGGCGAGCACGCCGTCACGGCCGGTGATCTGCTCGGTGAACTCGCCGAGCGCGGCCGCGTCGACGGTCGCGCCGCCGCCCCCGCCGCTCGCGGGCAGCGTCACGCTGATACCGCGCCGGGCGGCCACGGCCTGCACGGCGGCGTCGATGGCGGCATCCACCGCGGCGCCGTCGTTGAGCGGGCCGGACACCAGGCCACCCAGGTCGCCGCCGCGCACGCTGGCGCCCTCGCGGGTGCCCAGCGAGACCTCCGCGGTGACATGACTGGCCCAGCCGTCACCGAGCTCCCAGACCTTCTTCACGCGCTCGGCGATGGCGGCGGGCCGCTTGCCGGACGGGCCGAAGACCTTGCGCAGGTGATCGCCGATGGCGTCGGAGAGCACCGAACCGAACGGCTTGTAGGTGCGGGCGAGGCGGTCGACGGTGGCCGACAGCGCGCCCATGTCCGCGTCGGCGGCACCGTCGATGGCGCCGAGCGAGAGCTCCGAGCCGAGGTCGACCAGCAGCTGGTTGCGCCGCGAGGACACGCCGTCGCACAGGCCCTCGATGGTGTCCACCGGGCCGATCTGATCCAGCCGCAGCTTCGTCCACAGGGCGATGAGCACCCGGGTGGCGTCGGCGGCGGTGAAGGCGATGTCGTCGGGGCGCGGGCCGCCCGAGCCGGCGACCGGGGCGGGCGCCGCGACGGGCGCGGCCTGCTCGGCGGCCGGAGCGGCGCTCGCGGCCGGGGTCTCCGCCGGCTCGTCGACCGGCGCGGGATCGGTGTCGGTGGAGTAGACGATCGCGGCTTCGCGCTCGATGTTGAGCACCTCGACGGTGGCCGAGCCGAAGGCGGGCAGCTTCAGCGTCTGGCTGGCCAGGTTCGCCACGGTCGGGGTCGCGCCGAGGCCGATCTCGACGAACCGCTCGACGCCGAGACCGCCGTGCGCGGTGTCGGTGAACAGCAGGTCCTGGGTCTCGATCCAGCGCACCGGGCTGGCGAACTGCCAGGCCAGCAGCTCGATGAGCACCACACGGCACAGCTCGGTCGGCCGCGCCGCCCAGGAGTCGAAGTCCGCGAGCACCGCGGCCAGCGGCTCCGAGGGCACCAGATCGGCGATCTCGGCGACGAATTCGCGCTCCAGCGAGAACGGCTTGGGCACCAGGTTCGGGATGTAGCGCCCGACCAGCACCTCCGGGTGCAGGTCCTGCGGCAGCAGCTGCTCGAGCTTGGACCGGAACTCCGGCACGCCCTTGCGCAGCACGGTGGAGTGGAACGGCACGTCGATGCCGGGCACCAGCACGAAGGCCCGCTTGCCGCCGAATTCGGCCCGGCGGCGGTCGATTTCGGCCTCGAGCGCCTCCAGGCCCGCGACCGTGCCCGCGATGGCGTACTGGGAGCCGCGCAGGTTGAGGTTCACCACCTCGAGGAATTCGCCGGTCTGCTCGGCGATGCCCTGCACGAAGCCGACCACCTCGTCGTCGGGCAGCCCGATCTGCGAGGGGCGGATGGCGGCCATGCGGTAGTTGCTGCGGCCCTGGGCATCCCGGGGCACCAGCGCGTGCATCGCCGAGCCGCGCTGGAACACCACCTCGAGCACCGCCTCGAGCGGCAGCACGCCCGCCACGGCGGCCAGCGCGTTGTACTCACCCACCGAGTGCCCGGCCAGCATGGCGCCCTCCACGAAGGCGCCCGCCTCGCGCAGTTCCGCGACCTGCGCGACGCCGAGGGTGGCCATCGCGACCTGGGTGAACTGGGTCAGGTGCAGCACGCCGTCCGGGTGCCGGTGCTCGACGCCGCGCGCCTTGAGGTAGGTCGGGTTGTCGCGCACCACGGCCAGGATGGAGAAGCCCAGTGCCTCGCGGGTGTGCTTGTCGGCGCGGTCCCAGATCTCCTTGGCGGCCTTGGAGCGGGTGCGGGCGTCCAGGCCCATGCCCTTGCGCTGGATGCCCTGGCCGGGGAAGGCGTAGACGGTCTTGGGCGCGCGGGTGCGGCCGGTCGCCGTCATCACCAGATCACCGCCGGTGCGGCAGGAGACCTCGACGATCTCGCTGCCCGCGTCCACCGCGACGCGCTCGACGCGCACGTCGATCTCGGCGCCGGGGCGGACCATGCCCAGGAAGCGGGTGGTCCACGCGGTCAACGTGCGTGCGGGCACGGACGCGCTCGGGTCCACCGCGGAGACGGCGTGCTGGGCGGCGGCCGACAGCCACATCCCGTGCACGATCGGCCCGCCGAGCCCGGCCAGCTTCGCGGCGTTGTCGCTGGTGTGGATCGGGTTGTGGTCGCCGGAGACCGCGGCGAAGGCGTGCATCGCGCGCGGAGCGACCAGCGTGACGTCACGGCGGCGGCGACGCGGGGTGTCCACCGCATCGGCGGCGGTGCCCGCGGCCCGCGGCGGATCCGACAGCTCGCCCGCGCCGTTGCGGCCGCGGATCGCGAACCGTTCGGTCAGCTTCGCCAGCGGCACCACGTCCAGGCCCTGATCGCGCATCTCGCCGACGGTGACGGCGACCTCGACCACGCGGCCCATGTCGGTGTCCACCACCGAGGTCGACTCGGCGCGCACCACCAGGATGCTGGTCTGGTCCGGCAGCTCGCGCAGCAGCTCGATCTGGTGATCGAGGTGCACCAGGTCGAGCATGCCCTCGATGACCGAGCGCGCGTCGCCGGTGCGGGTGGCGCCGAGCACCGCGAACACCGCGGGCCAGCAGGCGCCGACGAGCACGTCCGGCACGGTGCGGCCGAGCGTGCTCAGGCCCGCGGGCAGACCGGAGCCGGTGACACCGGCGTGGTCGGCGATGAGGTCCGGCGTCCAGGCGAGGTTCACGTGCGCGACATTGCCCTTCACCTCGGGCAGCGACTGCCCGGCGGCGACGGCGAGCAGCGCGGCCATCGCGGTCTCGGCGTCGTCCTCGGTGATCACCGGGGCGCCGCCGTTGTAGACCGAGACCGGCACGGTGATCCGGATCCGCACGGCGTCGCGGCCGAGCAGCGGCACGGTCAGCTCGACGTAGGAGTTCTCCGGCTCCGGGCCGGTGGCCTCGACCAGGGTGGCGCCGGTGCGCGGGTGCACCGCGCCCTTGCCGTCCACGGCCCAGTCGGCGAGGTCGCCGAGACGGTGCACCGGGTTGACGGTGGTGCGCCCGGCCCATTCCACGTCGGGGGCGGCGAGCACGGCATCGATCGGGCCGCTGGTGACGCCCGCGACGCGGCGCGCGTCGACCGGGGCGGGCACCACGCCGTCCCGCACCAGGGCGTAGGCGGTGTCCTGCTCGAAACGGTCGAGGAGTTCACCGACCGGCTCGTCCACGCGGGTGATGCCCGCGACCGAGACGGTGCCCGGGATGACGCACACCTGGTCGGCCGAGTAGCGCGGATCGTGCGCCTGCCACAGCGAATCCGAGCGCCACCAGCGGCGCACGTCGGCGTCGACGACCGGCACGAAATTGACCGGCTTGCCCGGGGTCTTGCACAGCGAGACGAAGAACGGCACGTCGGCGGGGTGCAGCAGGGTCTGCTCGGCGGACGGGTACTGCTTCTTCAGGGTGCAGATCGCGGCGACCGGGTCCTCGAAGGCCTGGTCGTCGGCGAACAGCGTCGGGATCTCGCCGCGGTCGGCCGGGTGCAGGCGGGATTCGGTGCGCCGCACCATCTCCGCGAACCGGTCGCGCCAGGTGATGTCCAGCCACACCGAGCGGGTGGCGTCGAGGATGGCCTCGCCGATGTCGCTGCCGCAGTCGAAGTCCTTGCGCCGGTCCAGGCCGACGGCCAGCTCGACGTAACGCTCCAGCCACTCCAGGTAGGTCATGGTGGCCACGTCGCCGAAATACGGCTTGGCGGTGGCGTTCAGCGCCGCGATGATCTCCTCGCGGCGGGCGGCGACGGCCTCGGCGTCACCGGCGACCTCGTCGAGCAGCCTGCCGGTGCGCGAGGCGGCGTTGTCGATCTCGTGGATGTCGGCGCCCAGCTGGCTGCGGCCCGAGGCCATGCCGCCGGAGGCGGTGCCCGCACCGACCCAGTCGGGGGTGCCGGGGGTGTCGACCAGCAGTTGCTTGACCTCGGGCGCGGTGGTGGCCTCCAGGGTCGCCATCGCCGCGGTGCCGACGAGCACGCCGTCCAGCGGCATCACCGGGTAACCGTGCGACACCGACCACTGCCCGGTCAGGTATTCGCGCGCCCGCTCCGGGGTGCCGATGCCGCCGCCGACGCAGACCACTACGTTGTCGCGGTTGCGCAGTTCGGCGTAGGTCTCGAGCAGCAGGTCGTCCAGGTCCTCCCAGGAGTGGTGGCCGCCGGCCTTGCCGCCCTCGATGTGCATGATGACCGGGTAGTCCGGCACCTCGTCGGCGATGCGGAGCACGGCGCGGATCTGCGCGACCGTGCCCGGCTTGAACGCCACGTGGGTGATGCCGACCTCGGTGAGCTCCTGGATCAGCGCGACGGCTTCCTCCAGTTCGGGGATGCCCGCGGTGACCACGACGCCGTCGAACGGGGCGCCCGCGGCGCGCGCCTTCTGCACCAGCCGCTTGCCGCCCAGCTGCAGCTTCCACAGGTAGGGGTCGAGGAACAGCGAGTTGAACTGCACCGAGCGACCCGGGTGCAGCAGTGTCTTCAGCTCGGCCACCCGGTCGGCGAAGATCTGCTCGGTCACCTGGCCGCCACCGGCCAGCTCCGCCCAGTGCCCCGCATTGGCCGCGGCGGCAACGATTTTCGCGTCGACGGTGGTCGGCGTCATGCCCGCGAGCAGGATCGGCGAGCGGCCGGTGAGCCGGGTGAAAGCGGTCTCCACCACGATGCGGCCGTTGGGCAGGCGCACCGGCTTGGGGGCGTAATCGGCCCAGGGGCGCGCCAGTTCGGGCGCCGCGCCCGGGGTGAGCAGGCTGCGCTGGCCCGCCCGGGTGGCGGCCGCGACGATGCCGACGCCGCTGCCCTTGAGCGTGCCCGCCGTGACGCGGGTCAGCAGGTCGCCGGGCCCGAGGTCGAGGATCCACTGCGCGCCCGCGGCGACGGTGGCGTCCACCGTGCCCACCCAGTCGATCGGATCGACCAGGATCTCCTGCGCCAGCCGGCCCGCCAGCTCGGCGTCCAGGCCGCACTGGGTCGCCCAGCCGCCGACCAGCTCGACGGTCTCGGCCAGCGCCGGGTGATGGAAGGCGACGTCGACCAGCAGGTCCTCGAAGACCGGGGCGAACACCGCGCCGCCGCGCGCCTTCTTCTCCCGCTCGCGGGTCTGCTCGTCGGTGATCTGCGCGCACCGCCGGCGCACCCGATCCAGCTGCGCCGGAGTGCCCGACAGCACCACGCGCCTGCGCCCGTTGCGGATCGAGATGACCGCGGCGGCGGCGGGATCCACGCCCGCGCCGACCTCCTCGACCACCGCACGCAACTGCTCGGGATCGACATTGGACACCGCGACCATCGGCGAACGCTCACCCACCGGCATCAGCCCGCGGCGCCGGGCCACCAGTCCCGCGGCGGCGCCGATCATCTGCGCGATGGCCAGCAGTTCGGCGTCGCGGGCGCCCGCGCCCTGCAGCGCCGACGCGGCCAGCAGACCCTGCGAATGCCCGATGACGGCGACCGGCGCATGCTCGGCCGGGTCCAGCCCCTGCAACTTCAGCGCGCGCAGCGCGGCCAGCTGGGTCAGCAGCACGCCCGGCATCGACACCGCCGCCGACCGCAGCACGTCCTCGCTCGGCGCGGCCGAGGGCTCGTCGGCGTCGGGGTCGGCCAGCTCGTCCTCGAGCATCCAGGCGACCGGATCGAACCCGACCGGCCGCACCACCAGCAGTTGGCGCGCAACGGGTTCCAGTAGCGCGGCGGCCTCGTTGACCAGCGCGGTCAGCTCCGGCTCCAGCGCGCTGTCGCGGCCGATCTCCTCGAGTTCGCTGAGCCACCGCGCGCCCTGCCCCCCGAAGGCCAGCGCGTACGGAGTGCCGTTCAGCAAACGATCCAGCAGCGGCGACCGCCCGGCGGCCGCGCCTTTCCCGGCCCTGACCACCTTCGCGCTCGCTCCGGCTCCGGTCTCGGTGCTCTCGTTGATCGTCAAGACGCTTCGACTTCCTTCTCCTGGCGACACGCCCTCGTGGACACGCCGCTCGCTCGGGTGCGCGGGCATTCGTCGACCGCTAGGCCTGATAGGGGCGAGGATTCCACAGAATCATGAGGAAATCCTCACGTTTGCCCGCCACCCCCGGCCCTACCCCGCAGTATTTCTGTACGTCCGTACCAGAACTGCGCCAAACATGACCCTCCCTCATGTTTGAACGCCCTGCTGAAGCCCGTTACCGCGACACACACAAACATGAGCGTTCCTCATATTGCGCGTTACCCAATCGTTATAATCCCAGGTAGGGTTACCGGCGAGTACGACACTCGCCACACTCACTTCTGGAACGCAGCGAAGGCCGGTAGAGTTTGCACGGTCGTACCACCAAGCGCGAGTGGCGAAATTGGCAGACGCGCCAGATTTAGGTTCTGGTGTCCACGGACGTGGGGGTTCAAGTCCCCCCTCGCGCACAGATTCCCTTCGTTTACATCACGTCGTGAATGCTTCGCCTATGGGCGCCGGGCGGTCCGGTCACCTCCCAGACGTTCCGAGAGCTCCGGGGAACCCCGTCGACCGTTGGACAAGGACAGCCCATCGACGCAGAACCAGTGCGCCGCAATGCGATCGATGGTCTCCAGGCCGACCGGCCGCCCCGATGGTGATCGTCCGACCGGTCCCGGCTAACCGGACTCTGCACCGAGCGTCGTGGCGGCGTCGGCTGTTCTCTTCGCCGGGATGAACACCGTGATGAGGACCGCCAGCACCGCCGCGGCGCCGGAGACGAGAAACGCCACGACGAATCCCTCGCGCGAGGGCAGCCGATCCCCTGCGACGCCGACTGTCAGGTTCGCCAACACCGCGCTCATGACCGCGGCCGAGGTGGAGGTGCCGATGGCGCGCATCAGGGCGTTCAATCCGTTGGCCGCGGCGGTTTCGGTGACCGGCACGGCGCCCATGATGAGGGCGGGCATGGCGGAGTAGGCCAGGCCGACACCGGCGGCGACGGTGCAGGCGGCGAGGACGATCTGCCACACCGCGCCCGTCCACAGGGTTGCGCTCAGGTAGCCGAGGCCGAGCACCGTCGCACCCAGGGCGAGGGTCAGCTTGGGGCCGCGGGCGGCGGTGACGCGGGCGGACACCGGGGAGAGCAGCATCATCAGCAGGCCCGTCGGGGCGAGCGCGAGGCCGGCCTCGATCATCGAGAGGCCGAAGCCGTGGCCGGTCGCGGTCGGTGCCAGGAGCAGTTGCGGGAAGGTCAGCGACATGCCGTAGAGGGCGAAACCGACCGCGATCGAGGCGAGGTTGGTGAGCAGCACGCGCGGGCGTGCCGAGACGCGCAGGTCGACCAGTGGAGCGGTGCGGCGCAGTTCGTACCAGCCCCAGAGCAGTGCCGCGACCGCGGCCAGCGCGGACAGGCCGAGGACGCGCCTGCTCGACCAGCCCCACGCGGTGCCCTTGGTGATCACGACGAGCAGGGCGACCAGGGTGACCGACAGGCCGACCGCGCCGAGGTAGTCGAACCGGGCGGGCGTGCGCACCGGTGATTCCGGTACCAGCGTGAACACCAGTACCGCGCAGACCGCGCCGAGCCCGGCCGAGGTCCAGAACAGCACGTGCCAGTGCGCGTGCTGGGCGATCACCGCGGCCAGCGGCAGGCCGACCGCGCTGCCGACACCGAAGGTCGCGCTCATCGACGCGATCGCGGAGCCGACCCGCTCCGGCGGCAGTTCGTCGCGCATGATGCTGATGCCGAGCGCGATCGCGCCGGTGGCGAAGCCCTGCAGGACGCGACCGACGATCACCGGGGCGAGCGAGGAGGCCAGCGCGCAGACCAGGGAACCGGTCACCAGCATCAGCAGGCTCACCAGCACCATGCGCCGCTTGCCGAACATGTCGCCGAGCCTGCCGCTGATCGGCATCGCCACCGCCCCGGCCAGCAACGTCGCGGTGACCACCCAGGAGGCATTGGTGGCGTCGGTGCCGAGCAGGCCGGGCAGCAGCGGGACGATCGGGATGACCAGGGTCTGCATCAGCGAAACGACGATGCCGACCGTGCCGAGCGCCGCGACCAGGACCGCGGGACGCGGAATCCGCCGAGACTCCGCCGGCGATCCTGCGGGTCTGTCGGCGATGAGGCTCACGCTTGCGCACCCTACCCACGGCCGCGGCGGCGTCGAGGGGACCGTCCTGCTCACCGGGCATCGGTGTATCACCCCACGGTGGCGGGCAAACTCCCGGCACGGGCACAATGGACTCGATGAAGCCCTGGCCCGCAGCAATGACCACCCACGACGGCGCGACCGTCGGCCCGGGCCCGGCCGACCTCGAGGACCTCCGCGTGCTGCGCGAACAGTTCGTCGACTTCATGCTCGGCTACAAGTTCGCCATCGACGAGATCACCACCAAGATCAACATCCTGCGTGAGGACTTCAACAGCAAGCACGAGTACAACCCGATCGAGCACGTCCGCTCCCGGCTCAAGTCCGTGGAGAGCGTCCTGGAGAAGGTGCAGCGCAAGAACTACCCGATGAACCTGGCCGCCATCCGGGAGAACGTGCTCGACATCGCCGGGGTCCGCGTCGTGTGCAGCTTCATCTCCGACATCACCACGATCAGGGACATGCTGGTGAGCCAGGAGGACATCACCCTGCTCGAGGAACGCGACTACATCACCCACCGCAAACCCAACGGCTACCAGAGCCTGCACCTGATCGTCTCGATCCCGGTGTTCCGGTCCGACCGCACCGAACGCATGCCGGTCGAAATCCAGATCCGCACCATTGCCATGGATTTCTGGGCCAGCCTGGAACACAAGATCTACTACAAGTACCGCGGCGAGGTCCCCCCGAACCTGCGCAGCGACCTGGCGCAGGCCGCCGAGGTGGCCACCCAGCTCGACGCGAAGATGGAGGCGTTGCACCGGCAGGTGGATCGGAGTGCGCCCGCCCGCAGCGGGCCGTTGGATTCGCTGGACCTCGGTATGTTGTACAACAGCCTGGCCGCCGAGAATTCCGCCCACCGGGCAACGAATCATCAGGGGTAGCGGGTCGGCCTCGCTCCCCCGGTGTCAGCGCGGCGGGGCGGACTCGTCACGAGCCCGGATCAGCGCGCCGAGTTCGCGACGCAGCCGTTCGACCTCCCCGCTGCCGGTGGTGGGAAAACGGAGCAGGGGGATTTCGTAGGCGGCACAGATGCGGTCCTTGATCGCATCGCGAGCCTGCTGCTCGGGGCTTTTCGCGTGGAACTCGAACCCATCCACTTCGATGACGCACAGGCGTTCCTTCGTGATGCGGTTGAAGACATCGAAGTCCACTGAGGCCCGCCCCTGAACATATTCGCGTTGTTCCGGATCGAGCCGCGTGGTGTCGGGCAGCAGGTTCTTTACGAACACCTGTTCCCTGAACCAGTAGCCCTCGAATTCCGGTTCCGCCAAGACAGTTTCGAGAAGCGCGCGCATGATGGCCTCGGACTTGTACCTCCCGTTTCCGCGTAGGCGGGCGGCGAGTGGAGCGAGCCGTGCCGAGTAGTCCCGGTAGAGCAGGTCGAACACCGAGACGATCGAGCTGTCGAAGACGTCGTCGCGGGGGTTCTGATACCTGATGTAGCCGATCAGGTCTCGCAGATTCCGGCTCCGCGGCAGCAGGTCGAAGTTCGTCACCAGCACGAAGCGCTTCCGCGCTCGCGACACCGCTACATTGACCAGCTGCGGCTTGTCGGCGAACTCCAGTCCCCTGTACCCGCGTCTGGTTTCGTCGAGTACGGTCGTCATCACGATCGCTTCGCGTCCTTGGAAGCTGTGGACTGTGTCGGACTCGATACTCCGGATCAGCTGATCGGTCACCAGGTCGGCTTGCCTGCGGAAGGGAGTGGTGATCCCGATCTGCTCGTCACCGAACTCCGCGCAGAATTCCGGTAGTACTTCTTCCCGAACGACATCTATTTCACGCTGATTGATCTTGCCCCCATCCCGGTGCGTCCGCATGTGGTTGCCTCGTTCGGTCCGCACCAGGACCATGGCGCGGTGGCCGGGGGTGGCGCGGGTGAACGGGACGAGGTCGTCGGCGTAGTACTTCTGATTGCAGAAGCCGATGATCCCCGGGTCGCAGCGGTAGTGCTCGCGCAGCATGGTGCGAGGTAGGTGGTCGCCATGCAATTCGAGCAACGACGACAGGATGCTGTGCCGGTGGTAGTCGTACGCCGGCGCCGGCGCAGCGGGGCAGGAGGATGCAGGCACATCGACAACGGGCGCGAGCTGCCGAAGATCGCCCACGACGACGAGATGTCGGCAGCAGGCCATCGCTGCCCCGGCCGCGAGCAGGTCGACCTGGGACGCCTCGTCGATGATCAAATAGTCGACGAGTCTTCCGCGACCGATGCTCGCCCCCAGCGAATGACAGGTGCTAGCGATGACCGGATAGTCACGACTGAATTCACCCCACTGAGCGAGGTAACGGTTGTCGTACCGCCGCGTCGGCCTGCCGGCGTATCGGCGGCGCAGATGCTCGGTCAGCCAAGCCACGGAGAGCGTACGTTGTTCTTCGGCGAGCTGATCGAAACGTCGCCTGCTGAGCATGCTCTGGAGCTCGTCGATCCGTTGGTCGAGTTCGGCGATCTTCCTGTCGTAATACTGTCGCTGTAATCGGAGAATGAGATCCACGTCCTGGGAGTCGGCGAATCGCAGCGAGCGGAACCGAAAGTAGTTTCGTATCCGCTCGATATGACGTGCCAGGCCACTGGTCCGCGCCAACTCGGGGTCCGTCGCGGCGATGAAGGAGAGGATTTTCGTCGAGCTCCACCGCAGCACCGGCAGCAGATCCTCGCCGGGTAGCCGGTGATTTTCCAGATGCTCCGCGAAGTGGCTGCGCTCGAGCTCATAAGCGGAACGCTCGGTCGTCAGCTGGGCGAGTTCTCGCTCCATTTCCCGCAGCGCCAGCAGTCTGCCGTCCAGCGCGACCAGCTCCGCGGGAGCCATCGGCACCGCCTCCGCCGACATCCGCAGCCGATCGACCTCGCTGTTGCGAACGTCCTGGTCCGCGAAGAATCGCTCCTTCTTGGACCTCCGGCCCAGGTTGGCGATGACGTAGCCGAAACCGGCCTCCACGAGTTTCGCGTGCACATTGTCGACCGCGGCGTTGTTCGAGGAGACGACCGCGACGGTCTTGGTCTCGTCGACGATCACATTGGCGATGAGATTGAGTATCGTCTGGGTCTTCCCGGTCCCCGGTGGTCCATCGATCACCGACAGCGGATGGGTGAGGGCCTTTTGGATGGCCTCCCGCTGACTGAGATTGGTGTGGAAGGGATACAGCGGGGGTCCCACCGGCGGCGCCGTCGGCGTGATCGGCGTTCCGTTCAGGTAGCGGTACAGTGCGCTGTCGGGCCGGAGGATCAGCTCGTCGCCATAGGCCTTTCGTAGCGACTGCCCGGCCTCTGGGAGCAGGTCGGCGATCGCTCGCCAGTAGGCCAGGATCGTCCCGGTTCTCGGCTCCCGTCCCGCATCGGTGACGATCTCCACCGACGAGCCGGGCCGGACCTCGTATTCACCGTCGCCGCGGACGAGGTGCCACCACTCTTCACCCCTCCCGGCGAAATGGTAGGCGGTGGTCACGTCGCTTCGGAGCTGTCCGCGGACCATGATCCGCGTGCCCGGACCAGGTCTCACGATGTGTGGATGGTCCAGTATCAGGACGCGGTCCCATCCGTACCGGTAGGAACCCCCGCCGCTGAAGGTGACGACCGGACCGGCGGCACCGAGACGCAGTGCTGTCACGTCCCGCGTGCGGTTCGAATACGGCTGGCCCACCGACTTGCGGATCAGCACGGCCTGTTGTCGTGGATCCACGACACCCCCTCGTCCCTAGCCCATGACCCACCTAGGGAGTAACGAATCATCGCGGCGGAATGTCTGGCACTCCCCCCGTGAGCCGAACGCCAGAAGCATACCCTCGCCGGAGCGATGAGGGCAGGTCATCTGCGGACCGAACTTGTTGCAGTTCTTGATGACTCGTTCATCAGGCGCCGTCGAGCACCGACCTCGCCGCACTCCGCTCGGGCAGCTGGCCGAAGCCGGTCCCCGTGCCCGCCCCCGTATCGGTCGACGGCGCCTGGTCGGCGTGATCGTCGGCGACGGTGCCCGCGACCATCCGCCCGGCGCGTCGCGGAGTCGGGGCGAGACGGCCGGCGTAGCCGCTCCCCTGCGCCGCGGGGGTGTCACGCCACCGCATGAAGCTGCTCTACCCCACGTTTGTCCATGGATCGGCCGGGTAGGGCATCGGCATGACTATGACCGCTCCTGTGCAGGAACTGTCTCCGCGACGGATGGATCTGTGTGATCGGCACTTGGAGGCCGTGGCTCGGGACATGGTGGGGTATGACGAGCGGCTGCGGGGGCTGGACTTGCGGGTCGAGTTCCGGGGTGGGGTCGCGCATCTGACCGGGGAGGTGGCCGATGCGGCGGAGCTGCGGACCGCGCGCGGGTTGATCGGGGGGCTGGCGGGGGTGCTGGCGGTGTGGGATCGGGTGCGGGTGGCGGGGCGGGAGCCGCGGATCCTGGATGTGGGGTGTGGGGAGACCAAGCAGTATCCGGGGAACGTGGGGGTGGATGTGCGGCCGGTGCCGGGGGTCGACGTGGTGGCGGATCTGCGGGGTGGGCTGCCGTTCGACGACGCGTCCTTCGACCGGGTGTTCGCGGTGCACGTGCTCGAGCACCTGGCGGATTTCCTGCCGCTGGTGGACGAGTGCCGCCGGGTGCTGCGGCCGGGCGGAATCCTGCACGTGCTGTCGCCGTGGTGGCGTTATGTGAACGCGGTGGCCGATCCGACGCATCTGCGGCTGCTGGATGTGCAGACGTTCAAGGGGATCTGCACGCGGGATCCGGCGTGGTATCCGCTGCACGCGGGGTGTGACGGCGCGAGCATCTTCGCGGATCTGGAGAACCGCGGGAGCCCGGTCACGCCGGACCCCGAGCATCTGGCGCGGTTCTTCGACTGAGCCGAAGACGCTGGGGCGGAGACGGACTCGGCCCACCTCGGTCCACCTCAGCGCGTGCGGATCATGCCTTCCTGCAGGACGGTGGCCAGGTGGCGGCCGTCGCGGGTGAAGAAGCGGCCTGCGTTGAGGCCGCGGCCGTGGTCGGCGGCGACGGCGTCCTGGACATAGAGCAGCCAGTCGTCGACGGGGCCCTGGCGGTGGAACCACATGGCGTGGTCGAGGCTGGCGGTGACCAGGGCGGGATCGGCCCAGGGCAGGCCGAGCACGCGCAGGGTCGGTTCGAGGATGGTGTAGTCGCAGACGTAGGCGAGGGCGGCGAGGTCGCGCTGGTCCGCGCGCAGGCCGTCGACGGGCCGCAGCGGATCGAACGGCTTCACCCAGACGGCCTGGTGCGGGGTGCGCTCGCCGTCGATCTCCAGGTAGACCGGGCCGGGGACGTGCCGCATGTCGAAGCTGCGGCCCGCCGACCAGTACGCCTTGGACTCCTCGGTCATCGAACCGCCGCTGCGGTCGCGCAGGTAGTCGGCCGAGCTGGGCAGGCTGCCGGGGTCGGGGACGGTCTCGGTGAGGGTGGCGGCGTAGCTGCCGCCGGGTTCGCCCGCGGCGAAGTTGGCCAGGCCGACGTAGATGGGTTTGCCGTTCTGGTAGCCGCGGACCTGGCGGGTGCTGTAGCCGCGGCCGTCGCGCAGGATCTCGACTTCGTAGCGCACGTCGGCGCCGATGTCGGCCGGGCGCAGGAAGTAACTGTGCATGGAGTGCATGGCCTTGGCGTCGGTGACCGAACGCATCGCCGCGACCGCGGCCTGGGCGACCAGGTCCCCGCCGTAGGCCTTGGGCCACGGGCAGGGCTGGGTGGTGGCGGTGAAGGCGAGGTCGAAGTGTTCGGGGTGCGCCGGGGTGAGGGTGATGGCGGCGGTGAAGATCCCCGAGGTCGTCATGGTGTCGGTCATCAGCTGCTCCAGCCGGTCGAACGTCTCGGACTCCGGTGGGACATCCACCGGTCGCCTGAATATAGCGTATATGTGACGAAAGTCTTGCAGTTGACATATTGCCGCCGTTCTCCCGTGGGGATCCGCAGGTCAGCAGGCCACCGGCGTTGTCTCGGCGAGCCCTACCATCGCGCTTCGTGGCCGGACCGGCGGTGACGTATGGTGCAGGCATGACGGCTGAGCTCGAACCGACCGGCGCGGGTACGGCAGGCGGCCGGGACACTCGCCTCGCCCAGTTCATCATCACGATCTTCGGCCTGTGCGCCCGTGCGGAAGGCAACTGGCTCTCCGTCGCGTCGGTGGTCGCGCTGATGGCCGACCTCGGCGCGGAGGGCCAGGCCGTCCGTTCCTCCATCTCCCGGCTCAAGCGCCGCGGTGTGCTCGTGAGCGAGCGGCACGGGGGCGCGGCGGGCTACTCGCTCGCCCCGCAGACACTGGAGGTGATCGCCGAAGGCGACATCCGCATCTTCCACCGCACCCGCGCCACCGAGGACGACGGCTGGGTGGTCGTGGTGTTCTCGGTGCCCGAAACCGAGCGCGAGAAGCGGCATTCCCTGCGAACCACGTTGACCCGCCTGGGTTTCGGCACCGCGGCCCCGGGGGTGTGGGTGGCGCCCGGGAATCTGGTGCGCGAGACCGAGCAGACCTTGCAGCGCCGCGGATTGTCCTCCTACGTCGACCTTTTCCGCGGCAGGCACCTCGGCTTCGGCGACCCGCGGGAGAAGGTCACCACCTGGTGGGATCTGGACGAGCTCACCGCGCTCTACACCGAGTTCCTCCAGCAGTACCGGCCGGTGCTGTATCGGGTGACCAGCGAAACCGTCACCGCGCGTGAGGCTTTCCAGCTCTACGTGCCGATGCTCACGCAGTGGCGACGGCTGCCCTACCGCGACCCGGGCATCCCGCTGTCGCTGCTGCCGCCCGCCTGGCAGGGCGAAGCCGCGGGCACGCTGTTCGACCAGCTCAACGAGGTGCTCAACCCGCTGGCCCACAAGCACGCGCTCGCGGTGATCCACGGCAAACGCCCCCAGGTCAGCTGATCGGTTCGCCTTCGCCGGTGGACCGATTCGGCCTCCGGTCACGATCGCCACCAGCGGCACCTCCCCATAGCGGGCGGTCGGCGCGACGCCGGGCAGCATCCAGTCGATCTCGCGGTCGTGGGTGAAGCAGGACAACTGCTCCGCGACGATGCGGTCGACGCCGATCGTCCGCTAGATCGGGATGGACTCGGTGTCGGCGGGATCGCTGTGCGCGAAATGGTGGGCGTAGAAGCGGGACAGGGCACGCCGCCGGCCTGGTTGTCCCTGGCCCGCAGCGCGGTGACGGTGTCGGCGAAGTGCGGCCGGGTCGGCGGCGAAGCGTTCGCCGGCGGATTGCACGACAGCGATGTAGGTGCCCGTGGCGGCGGTCCTTTCGGCCGGATCACGCCGGCGCGGTCGGTTCAGGCGAAGTCGGGATGGTCGGCGGCGATGCGATAGCCGCCGGAGTGGAACACCAGGGGCGCGCCGTCGCTGGTGTCGAAGTGCTCGACCTCGCCGATGAAGATGATGTGGTCGCCCGCCTCCACCCGCTGCACCGTGCGGCACTGGAAGCGCGCGATGCTGCGATCGAGCAGCGGCACACCGGCGATGCCGTCGCGGTAGGCGACGTCGGCGAACTTGTCCGGCGCCGGGGTGGCGAACTGCCGGGACAGCTCGTGCTGATCCGCGGCGAGCACGTTCACCGCGAAGTGGCTGGCGGCGATGAGGTCGGGCAGGCTCGGCGCCTTCTTCGCCGGGCACCACGCGATCAGCGGCGGATCGAGCGACACCGAGGTGAACGAATTGGCGGTGACGCCGATCTTGCGGCCGTCCGGCGCACGGGTGGTGACCACCGTGACGCCGGTGGCGTACTGGCCGAAGGCGTTGCGCAGGGCGCGCGGGTCGACGGAACGGTCGGCGGCGCGCACGGCCGCGAGCATCCGCTCGGCGTCGCCGGGGTCGAACCACCAGTCGTGCAGCGTGCTGGGGTCGTCGAAGCCGGCGGCGAACAGCGCCGCCACCGCGGGCTCCCGCGCCGCCACCGGGACGAGGTCGACCACGTGGGCGGGCAGGCCGGCCAGCACCCGGTTGGTCCAGGCCACCGACCAGCGCCCCCAGCTGCGCCAGAACGACTCGAAGGTCTCGTGCATCCACTCGGCGTCGAACGGCCGCGCACCGCGGTGCAGCACCGCGTCGAGATAGCTGCCGGCGGCGTGCACGGCGTTGTTGGCGCCCTGGGCGGTGACCGGGTCGTTGAGCACCACCGCGTCGGCGAGGCCGAGCACCGGATGGCCGGAGGCGGTGTAGGCGACGGGCTTGCGCACGGTCGGGGTGAGCCTGCCGCGCAGCACGGCGCCCTCGTCGGTGAGTTCCACGGACCGGGCGCGGGCGGCGACGGCGGAAAACACCTCCTCGAGCACCTTCTGGCAGCGGCGCAGGTGTTCCTCGGGCCCGGTGACGTCCTCGAAGCGGTCCATCGGCCCGCCCGGCACGCCTTCGAAGACCAGGATCGAGCACGGCCCCGTGGTGGTCAGGGCGGGCAGGGTGATCAGCTCCCCCACCCCCGGCGCGACGGTGATCGTCAGCTCCGCGCCGGTCTCGTCGGGCAGCAGGCCGTGCACGTAGGCGACGGCCAGCGCCCGCTGCGGGCGGTCGTAGGGCGAGCGGACCGCGTCGCGCACGAACATCCGGCCCAGGTCACCGGTGCCGGTCGCCACGATGGTCAGATCATGGTGTCCGGCAAGGACATCGAGACCGGCCGGGTCGATGTCGGCGACCCGGAAGTCGCCGCCCGCGGCGACGAAGTCCTCGATCAGCGCGGCACAGGCCACCCGTTGATCGACCGATTGCGCCGGTGCGTCGAATCCCGAGACCACCGTGCCGACCCCGTCGACGGTCAGCGCCAGCCTGTCGATGGGCGGTGCGGCGAGGCCGCCGTCGACGATGCGGTCGAGCACCCGCACCGCCGACCCGAACAGGCACTGGCTCGACAGCACCCCGCCCGCGCGCACCTGGTCGGGATCGCGGTCGCCGATCAGGGTGACCGCGCAGCCGTGCCTGCGCAGCCCCAGCGCCACCAGGGCGCCCGCCTGACCGGCGCCGACGATCGCGATCCGCCGCTGCGCGCTCATGCCGCCACGGCGAGGTCGTCCAGATACGACTTCGCGCTGTCGGGGTCCATGAACCAGTGGAAGAAGTCGCGCGGGTCGTCGAAGCCGTTGGCGAAGCGACGCGCGATGCGCGGATTGGCGCCGGCCGCCCCGAGCAGTCGCAGTACGTGCTCCGGCGGCGGCACGAGCAGCGCGTTGGTCCAGGTGGCGACGTAGCGGGCGTAGTCCCAGTACCGCTCGAAGGTGTCCTGCATGAACGCGCGGTCGAAGGGGCGGTCGCCGTGTTCGAGGATGCTGGCCAGGTACGACGAGGCGCACTTGGCGGCGTTGTTGGAGCCCTGGCCGGTCACGGGGTCGTTGAGCACCACCACATCGGCCATGCCGAGCACGGTCGCGCCGGAGGGCAGCACGCCGACCGGGCGGCGCACGGTGGGCGGGAAGCGCCCGGCCAGCACGCCGAGGTCGTCGGTGAGTTCCAGCTCGCGGCACCGTTCGGCCTCCCACGGCAGGTAGGTGCGCACCACGCCGAGCGCGAGCTCGAGATGCTGCTGCGGGTCGGTGACGCCGTCGAAGCAGTCCATCGGGCCGCCCGGCACGCCCTCCATGACCATGATCTCGCAGGGACCGGTGGTGGTCAGCGCCGGGAACACGAAGTACTCGCCGATGCCGGGAATCATGTTGAACGACACCGCGGAGAACGGCTCGCGCGGTGTCATGCCGCGCACGTAGGTGAGCGCGAGGGCGCGCTGCGGGGTGGCGAAGGTGGAGCGTTCGGCGTCGCGGTCGAACAGCTTGGCGATCTCGCCCTTGCCCGCGGCGACCAGCACCAGATCGCTCGAGCGCGCGTAGTCCTCCAGGTCGTCGACGGTCGCGTCGTGGATGTCGAGAACGCCGCCGCGCGCGGTGAATTCGGCCATCCAGCGCGGCATCTTCACCCGCTGGTCCACCGACTGGGCGGGCAGGTCGAGCCGCGAGTCCCAGGAGATGGCTCGCCCGCCCGCGCCGTCGGGCACGGTGAAGCCGATGCCTTCGACGTCGGGGCATTCGCTGCCCCAGAAGTCGATGCCGAGCACGCGTTCGCGCGCCAGCGAGGAGCCGAACATGCACTGGCTCGAGGTGACCCGGCCCTGGTGGATCTGCTCCGGGGTGCGGTTGGAGACCATGCGGACCTCGTAACCGGCCGCGAGCAGCCCGAATCCGAGCTGCAGGCCGGATTGTCCTGCGCCGACGATGGTGATGGAAGGCATCGGTGTGGTTCCTTTCGAGCGGATGGGCTAGGCGGTCGCGTCGACCGCGGCGAGTCGGGGGATGGCGGGCACGGCCTGCTCCGGGCCGAGCGCGGAGTAGCCGCCGTCGACGGCCCAGTCGGCGCCGGTGACGAAGGAGGCGGCGTCGGAGGCGAGGAAGGCGATCACGCGGCCGACCTCGTGCGGGTCGCCGACGCGGCCGAGCACGTGGAACGGCGCGGCGACGGCGTCGGTGTGCGCGCGGTCGCCGCCGGAGAGGTCGTCCATGATCTTCGACCAGGTCCATCCCGGGCTGACCGAGTTCACCCGGATGCCGTCGCCCGCGTAGTCGGTGGCCATGCTGCGGGTGACCTGCACGATCGCGGCCTTGCTCGCCGGGTAGACCCAGCGGCCGGTCTGGGCGACCTTGGCCGAGATCGAGCTGAGGTTGATCACCGCGCCGCCGGCGCGGGCCAGGTGCGGGCGGGCCGCCGCGGCGAAGACGACCGCGCCGACCAGGTTGACGTCGAGGGTGCGCAGCCAGGTCGCCCGGTCGGTGTCGGCGCCGTCGTCGCCGTAGGAGCAGGCCAGGTTGACCAGCACGTCGAGCGAGCCGAAGCGCTCGACGGCGGTGGCCACGCACCGGGCGATGGAATCGTCGTCGGTGACGTCGGTGTGCACGAAGGTGGCGCCGGTGCGCTGGGCGACCTGCGGCCCCGCGGCGTCGTCGAGGTCGGCGAGCACGACGCGCGCGCCCGCGGCCACGAGTTCCTCGACGACCGCGGCGCCGAACAGGGTGGCACCGCCGGTGACGATCGCGGTCTTGTTCGCTAGTGAGCTGGACTGTGGCATCACGCCCTCCGAGACGCTGGTTCCGGTGAGGGCTGTCACGGTAGGGACGCCGCGGGCGGGCAGCTATCCGCGGAGCGCGGGAGTTGTCCGAACTCTGTCGATCGCGCACGAGTCTGCGGCCCGGATGACGACGGTCGCGGCGACGGACTGGACAGTGTGACCCCGGTCACGGCACACTGTCCTGCGAGTCACGGACGGTTCCGCCCGCGCGACGGCATCGATTTCGCGATTCTTGACACGCCGGACCTCGGCGTGGAACACAATGGTAATGCGCCTTTGTGACGATGGTCATCAAATCGTCATGCGTTGGACCATTCCCGTGGAGGAGCCGTTGCAGTACGAGGACCGGCCGCTGGCCCGGCACCAGCTCACCACTTCCGGCGATCCCGACCTCGTCCGTTCGGCCGTCGGCACCGCGTTCTGCGATCACCGGCTCTCGCCGCTGCGCCGCGACATCGCCCTGGACGCGCACTTCCACGGCGTCCGTTGGGACACCGCCGGCGTCTACTACCTCGAATACGGCACCGACGTGCGTATCGACCCGCGCGACCTCGACGACTTCTACCTCATCCAGGTTCCGCTCGAGGGCCACGCCGCGATCACGGTCGGCTCGCGCAGTTTCGTCTCCACCCCCGAGGTCGCCTCGGTGCTCGAGCCGGGCGACCGGGTGTCGATGGCGTGGGAGGGCGCCAACCGGCAGCTGCTGCTGCGCCTGGACCGCGCCACCGTGCACGACGCGGTGCGCAAGAAACTCGGCCGTGAGCCCGCCGCGCCGCTGGTGTTCGACCCCCGCATGGATCTCACCACCCCGGCCAACCGGACCTGGCGCGGACTGCTCACCCTGCTGGTCGACGCCATCGACCGCGCGGCCGCACCCACCTCCATCGCGGTGCAGGAGTTCGAAGGGCTGCTGGTCAGCCAGCTGATCCTGGGCCAGCCGCACAACTATCGCGACGAACTCGACCGCAAACCACAGCCCGTGGTGTCCCGGCCGATCGCCAGGGCGGCCGAACTGATCGAGGCGCACGCCCACGAACCGCTGACCGTCGACGACATCGCCGACGCGGTCGGCATCGGCACCCGCACCCTGCAGGACGGTTTCCGCCGCTACTACAACACCACCCCGATGGCGTTCCTGCGCGATGTGCGACTGCGCCGCGTGCGCACCGACCTGCTCCAAGCCGACCCCACCCTGACCACGGTCACCGACATCGCCATTCGCTGGGGTTTCCTGCACCCGGGCCGCTTCTCGGTGCTCTACCGGGACCGTTTCGGCGAATCACCCTCGCAGACACTGCGGTTGGCCACCGACGGCGCAGCGCAGACCGCGGCCGCCTGCTGACCCGGCGCGCCCTCGTCGGCTCGGTGACCCGTCCGCCGCCGACCCCGGAACGACCACGTGCCCGGGAGCGTGGCTCCCGGGCACGTTCGGGTCTCAGACCGCGGCCGTCACCCGCGCGGGCGTCCACCGCCGCCGCGGTGCGGACGTGCCCGTCGCGCGGATCAGTTCCAGGCGCGGCGGTGGGCCGTCGGTGCGACCGGTGGGTGGTTTCCGGTTGCCCGCGCGGAAGGGCGCGGGCCATTCGGCGGCCTCGCCGCGATAGCCCTGTTCCACCGCCGCGTGCAGGGTCCACTGCGGATCCCACAGGTGCGCGCGGCCGATGGCGACGAGGTCGGCGCGACCGGCCAGCAGGACCGAGTTGACGTCGTCGTGGGAGGAGATGGCGCCGACGGCGACGACGGCCACGCCGTGCGGCACCCCGACCTCCTGGCGGATGCGATCGGCGAAAGGCGTCTGGTAGCTGCGGCCGTAGGCGGGCTTCTCGTGCTTGACCACCTGCCCCGAGGAGACGTGCAGCACGTCGACCCCGTGGGCGGCGAAGGCGCGCGCGATCTCGACCGCGTCGTCGACGGTGTTGCCGCCCTCGGCCCAGTCGGTGGCCGAGATGCGCACCGACAGCGGCCGGTCCGCGGGCCACACCTGCTTGATCGCGTCGAACACCCGCAGCGGGAACCGCAGCCGATTGTCCAGGCTGCCGCCGTACTCGTCGGTGCGCCGGTTGGCCAGCGGTGAGAGGAACGCCGAGAGCAGGTAGCCGTGCGCGCAGTGCAGCTCGAGCAGGTCGAAGCCGGCGCGAGCGGCGGCCGCGGCGGCGTCGGCGAATTCGCGGGTGACCCGGTCCATCTCCGCGCGGGTGATCTCCCGCGGGGTGCGGCTGGCCGGACCGTAGGGGATGGCCGAGGGTCCGACGGTCTCCCAGCCGCCGGACTCGAGTGGGTCGTCGATGCCCTCCCACATCACCTTGGTCGCGCCCTTGCGACCCGAATGTCCCAGCTGCACACCGATCTTCGCGCGCGTGTGGCCGTGCACGAAATCGACCACCCTGGCCCAGGCCCGCTCCTGCTCCGGTGTGTAGAGCCCGGCGCAGCCGGGGGTGATGCGCCCCTCCGGGGACACGCACACCATCTCGGTCATCACCAGGCCGGCGCCGCCGAGCGCCTTGCTGCCCAGGTGCACCAGATGGAAGTCGGTGGGCACCCCGTCGACGGCGGAGTACATGTCCATCGGCGAGACCAGGATGCGATTGGGCAGTTCCACGTCCTTGAGCCGCAACGGGTAGAACATCGGCGGCCGCGGCGCCGCGGCGGCGGCGTCCTGGGTGGACAGGTACCAGCCGTCGATGGCCTCGACGAAGCCGTCGTCGCGCAACCGCAGGTTGTCGTAGGTGATCCGGCGGCTGCGGGTGAGCAGGTTGAAGGCGAACTGGTCGGGGTGCTGGTCGGTGTACTGGGCGATGGACTCGAACCACTCCAGGCTGGCCTGTGCGGCGCGCTGCACCGATTCCACGACCGGTTTGCGTTCGGTCTCGTAGGCGGCCAGGCCGGCGGCGACCGAGTCGTTCTCGTGCAGGCAGGCCGCCAGTGCCAGGGCGTCCTCCATCGCCAGCTTGGTGCCCGAGCCGATGGAGAAGTGCGCGGTGTGCGCGGCGTCGCCGATGAGCACGATGTTGCCGTGGCGCCAGGTGCGGTTGCGCACGGTGGTGAAGGAGATCCACCGGGAGTTGTTGGCCTGCAACCGGTGTCCGTCGAGTTCGGCGGCGAACAGCTCGGCGATCCGCGCGATGGACTGCTCGTCGTTCTCCCCCGGCGCGAACTCGCGGTCGGCGAAGGCGGCGAAACCGGCCTCGCGCCAGACCGATTCGTGCATCTCGACGATGAAGGTGCTCTGCTGCGCGCTGAACGGGTAGGCGTGCACCTGCATGATCCCGTGCGGGGTGTGTTTGACGAAGAACTCGAACGCCTCGAACACCAGGTCGGTGCCCAGCCACATGTACTTGTTGCGCCGGGGATCCAGGCTCGGTTCGAACACGTCGGCGAAGGTGCTGCGCACCGCGGAGTTGATGCCGTCGGAGGCCAGCACCAGATCGTGGGTGGCGGCGAGATCTTCGACGTCGGGGGCCGGGGTGCGGAAGTGGATGGTGACGCCGAGGTCGGTGCAGCGGCGTTGCAGCAGCCGCAGCAGTTCCTTGCGGCTCATCGCCGCGAAGCCCTGGCCACCGGAGGTGCGCACCTGGCCGCGGTAGTGGATGTCGATGTCGCTCCAGCGCGCGAACTGCTCGCTCATCCCACGGTAGATCTGCTCGTCGGCGTGCTCGATGCCGCCGAGGGTCTCGTCGGAGAACACCACGCCGAACCCGAAGGTGTCGTCGGGAGCGTTGCGTTCCCAGATGGTGATCTCGTGGCTCGGGTCGAGCTGTTTCATCAGGGCGGAGAAGTACAGGCCCGCGGGCCCTCCGCCGATCACGGCGATACGCATCGAAGCCTCACTGGTGTCGGGGGTAATCGGTTCTGGGGTCGGCGGCCCGGGTACCGCGCAACGCGGCGGCCACCGCCGTGGGCCACGGCCGCGAACGGGCGGCGGGGTCGGGGGCGTGCACGGCGGTCAAGGCACCCCGCGCCGCCGGGGACGGGGGCTGCGCATCCGGGGGAATCCGGGTGACGAGGAAGTCGTAGCGCACCGAGGAGCGCCCGAGCCTGCCCACCGACAGCGCGATGGCGGCGGTGTCGCCGAACCACAGCCGGTCCAGGTAGTCGACCTCGAAACGCACCCGCGGGATGCTGCCGAACAGCCCGCGCAGCCCGAGCCCGTCCAGCAGGGCGGCTTCGGCCGCCTCCACCCAGCGGATCACGGTGCTGTGGTGGTAGTGCCCGGCGGCGTCGGTGTCCTGCCAGTCCACCACGCGCTCGACGACGACGCCGCTCATCGTGCGGCCTTCCACTGTTCCCGCACCTTGAACCGCTGGAGTTTGCCGCTGGGGTTGCGCGGCAACTCGGTGACGAACACGATGCTGCGCGGATACTTGTAGGGCGCGGCCGTGCTCTTGACGAAATCCTGGAGTTCCCGGACCTTCTCGTCGCTGCCGTCGACGCCCGCGCGCAACACGACGGCGGCGTGCACGACGTTGCCGCGGTCCGCGTCGGGCACGCCGACGACCGCGCACTCCGCCACGTCCGGGTGCCGGTCGAGCACGGCCTCCACCTCGGGCGCGCCGATGTTGTAGCCGGCGGAGACGATCATGTCGTCGCTGCGCGCGTGGTACCAGAGGTAGCCGTCGGCGTCGCGGGTGCAGGTGTCGCCGGTCAGATTCCAGCCGCCGCGCACGTAGTCCCGCTGGCGCGGGTCGGCCAGGTAGCGGCAGCCGGTGGGGCCCTTGACCGCCAGCAGGCCGGCGGTGCCGTCCGGGACCGGGTTGCCGTCGTCGTCCTGGATCTCCACCCGGAAGCCCGGCACGGCGCGGCCCAGCGAACCGGGCCGGATGTCCGCGTCGGCGGCGGAGATGTAGATGTGCAGCAGCTCGGTGCCGCCGATGCCGTTGACGATCGAGATGCCGGTCCGCTCACGGAAGCCGGTGAACACCGGCTCCGGCAGGTGCTCTCCCGCCGACACACATCGCCGTAGCGTGCGCAGTCCGTCCAGGTCGTCGCGCTTCAGCAGCGCCTTGTAGGCCGTGGGTGCGGTGAACAGCACGGTGGCGGCGAACTTCTCGATCGCCACCACCAGCGACTCCGGGTCGGCGCGCTCGAGCAGCACCGTCGAGGCACCGACCCGCAGCGGGAAGATCACCAGCCCGCCGAGGCCGAAGGTGAACGCCAGCGGCGGGGTGCCGATGAACACGTCGTCGGGGCGCGGGCGCAGCACATGCGCGCCGAAGGTGTCGGCGACGGCCAGCACGTCGCGGTGGAAGTGCATGGTGGCCTTGGGAGTCCCGGTGGTGCCCGAGGTGGGCGCGAGCAATACCACGTCGTCGGCGGCGGTCGCGACGTCGGTGAAGGTCGGTGGCTTCGCGGCGGCGCGGCGGGTGAGGTCCTCGGCGCCCGGCCCGCCCACCGGCACGACCGGCAGGTCGGCGCAGGCCAGTTCCGCGGTGAGGCGGTGATCGCACAGCGCCAGGGCCGGGCGGGTCAGGTCGATCAGCTTGGTCAGTTCGGCCGCGCGCAGCAGCGGCATGGTCGTGACGACCACGCCGCCCGCCTTGACCACGGCGAACCAGCAGGCCACCAGCCAGGGCGTGTTGGGCGAGCGCAGCAGCACCCGGTTACCGGGAACCAGGCCGAAGTCCTCGGTGAGCACCCGCGCGATCCGGTTGGCGGTGTCGAGCAGATCGCCGTAGCTCCAGGTGGATTCGGCGGTGGACAGGCACGGACGGTCGCGGCCGTGGCGGTCCACCGCGCCGTCGAGCAGCACGCTCGCGCAGTTCAGCCGCTCCGGATACCGCAGGGCGGGCAGGTCGAAGACGAACTCCGGCCACTGCGACGGCGGCGGGAGGTTGTCCCGGCAGAAGGTGTCGATGTGGGCTGAAGGAGTGAGCAAGGTTTCCGCCCTTTCCGAGACGGGAATCGGAGACGGGATCGCGCGCGCTCAGTCGATCGCGGCGACGGCCTGGATCTCGATGAGCGCCTCCGGTTGCCACAGCGCGGTGACGCCGACGCCGGTCATCGCCGGGTACTCGGTGCCCGCCAGCTCCCGCCAGATGCGCCCGATCTCCTTGCCGTTGGCCTGGTAGTCGGGAATGTCGAGCAGGTAGATCGTCACGCTCACCAGATCCTGCGGGCGCCCGCCCGCCGCGGCCAGCGCGGTCAGCATGTTCGTCATCGCCTGCCGGAACTGCTCGACGATGCCGCCCTCGACGATCTTGCCGTCGGCGTCCATCGCCGTCTGCCCGGCCAGATGCACGATGCCGCGGTGCCGGGTGGCGTGCGCGAAACCGGAGGGCTTCGCCAGCGTTGCGGGATTGATGCGTTCGACAGCCATGTCGCCTCACTCTGGTCCGGCTCGACGAAGCAGCGAGCCATGGGGGAAGGGGTGGTGCGGACCACACTATAGTGCTATTGTCACCACCGTCAACAGAACGCGATATTCCGCCGTTCCCCGGCCGCGGGATCGCCCCGGCCCCAGCCCCTGGAGTACATCGAGCAATGCGCCTGCGAACTGTCCGCACCGACGACGGCGGCTCCCACGCGGAGATCCGCCGCGACGGGCACTGGTACCCCACCGCCGCGCCCGACGTGGGCGCGCTGCTCGCCCGCCCCGACTGGCGGTCCGCGGTGACGGGCGAGCCGGTCGCCGGCCGCTCGGCGCCGGTGGTCACCGCGCCGCGCAAGATCGTCTGCTGCGGCCACAACTACCGCGCCCACATCGCCGAACTCGGCCGCGCGGAGCCCGAATTCCCCACGCTGTTCGCCAAATTCGCCGACACCCTCACCGCCTGGGACGCCGACATCACCCTCGGCATGGCCGCCGCCGACGCCGGCCTGGACTGGGAGGCGGAACTGGCCGTCGTGGTCGGGGTCGAACTGCGCCGCGCCGACCGGGCGACCGCACGGGCCGGGATCGCCGGTTACACGGTCGCCAACGACTTCTCGGTGCGCACCTGGCAGCGCCGCACCGCACAGTGGTTGCAGGGCAAGGCCTTCGACGCCACCACGCCCCTCGGCCCCGACCTGGTCACCCCCGACGAGGCCGATCCCGGCGACGGCCTGCGCATCACCTGCCGCGTCAACGGCGTCGTCGAGCAGTGCGGCTCCACCGACGACCTGCTGTTCGACCCGGGGGCGCTGCTGTCCTACATCTCCGCCTTCACCACCCTGCGCCCCGGCGACGTCGTGCTCACCGGCACGCCGGGCGGTGTCGGGGTGGCCGCCGACCCGCCGCGGCACCTGCGCGACGGCGACGTGGTGGAGACCGAGATCGAAGGCATCGGGCTGCTCCGCAACCGGATCACCCTCCCCACCGAAGACGATCCCGCCCCGCGGGACGGAAAGGAAGACCGATGAGCAACGAAACCCTCGACACCACCGCGGTTCCCGTCGTCACCCCGGCCGGGCAGGAGCACACCGACACCGCCCAGTCCGGCGGCGCGGTGCGGGTGTCGGGCGTGAGCCCGCAGCACACCCCCGCCACCAGGATCTGGTACGGCCGGGTGTCCAACGAGCCCGGGTACCGGTCGCTGCCGCACCACCACGGCGAGGCGGAGACCGGCGGTTACGTGCTGAAGGGGGTGGCGCGCATCTACTTCGGCGCCGACTACCAGCAGTACGTCGACATGAAGGAGGGCGACTTCGTGTTCGTGCCGCCGTTCATGCCGCACATCGAGGTGAACATGAGCACCACCGAGGAACTGGTGTGGCTGACCGCGCGCACCCCCGACAACATCGTGGTCAACCTGCCCGACGTGGACGACGCGATCCTGGTCGGCTACCGCCGCGCCTGAACCCGTCGCCGCGGGACCGCCGCCCGCTCCCCCGCGCTATCCGCACAGCCCTCGCGCACAGTGGATAGCGCGGGCTCACGCGCGCTCCTACCGTCGCGCGGCATGAGCGAACACACATCGGCCGAGGTCGACGCGATCGTCGTCGGATCGGGGATCAACGGGCTGGTCGCCGCCGCGGAACTCGCGCGCGCCGGATGGTCGGTGCTGGTGGCCGAACGCAACAGCGACATCGGCGGATTCATCGCCACCGAGGAACGCACGCTGCCCGGCTACCGGCACGACACCTTCTCCTCCTGGCATCCGCTGTTCGTCACCGGCGCGGCCTACGCCGGCCTGGGCGAGCTGCTGCACGAGCACGGCCTGACCTACCGCAACACCGACGGGTGGGTGACCGCCAGCGTCGGCGACGACGGCGCCGTCACGGCCGCGCACCGCGACCCGGAACGCACCGCCGCGGCCTTCACCGACGCCGGCGACCGCGCCGCGTACCTGCAGATGGTCGCGCGGCTGACCGCGAACCTGCCCGCGATCGGCGGGCTGATGGGCGCCGAACTGCGCTCGCCCGCCGTCCTGGGACCGGTGACCGGACTGCTGCGCGGCAACGGCCGCCGCGGCACCGAGACCTGGCTGCGCGACGCGCTGACCAGCGGGCGCGGCTACACCCGCCGCTACTTCCGCGGCCCCGAGGTCGACCACCTGTTCGCGCCGTGGCTGCTGCACGCCGGGCTGGCGCCCGACCACGCCACCGGCGGGTTGATGGTGCCGATGCTGGCCACCACCCTGCACGCCGCAGGCCTGCCCGTGGTAGCGGGCGGCTCGGGTGAGTTCGTGGCGGCGTTCCGGTCGCTGCTCGGCGCGCTCGGCGTGCGGATCGAGACCGGCACCGAGGTCGAGCGGATCGTGGTCGAGTCCGGGCGAGCGACCGGCGTCGTCGCGGGCGGCAGGACCTTCCGCGCCCGCCGGGCCGTGCTCGCCTCGGTGACGCCGACCGCGCTCTACGGCGACCTGCTCCCGGCCGCCGCCGTCGACGCGGACCTGCGCGCGGAGGCCGCCCGCTTCCGCTACGGCCGCGGCGAGATGCAGATCCACGTCGCGCTGTCGGGACCGCTCGGCTGGCGCGACCCGCGGCTGGCCGAGATTCCGCTGGTGCACCTGTCGGACGGATCGGCGAGCACCGGCATCGCCTGTGCCGAGGCCGAGGCCGGGCTGCTGCCGCGGCGGCCCACGGTCGTGGTGGGCCAACAGTACGTCCTGGACCCGGACCGGGTGCCCGCGGGCGCGGCGGCGCTGTGGCTGCAACTCCAGGAGGTCCCCTTCGCGCCGCGCGGTGACGCGGCCGGCGCCCTCGACACCGCCGCGGGATGGACGAAGGAGCTGGCGTCGGCGTACGCCGACCGCGTCCTGGACCGGATCGCCGCGCACGCGCCGGATCTGCGCGCCAAGGTGCTCGCCGTCGACGTGGTGACGCCGGCGGATCTGGCCGCCTACAACGTCAACGCGGTCGCGGGCGACCCGTACGGCGGCTCCGGCGAACTCGACCAGAGCTACCTGTGGCGGCCGCTTGGCTCGGTCGGCAGGCACCGCACCCCGGTGCCGGGGCTGTGGCAGATCGGCGCCTCCACCCACCCCGGCCCCGGGCTCGGCGGTGGGTCCGGGCACCTGGTCGCCACCACCCTCACCCGGCCGGGACCACTGGCCCGGCTGCGCCGGCGCTGACCTCGCGCACCCGGGACAACCGCCGCGCCGAGCGGATAGCCGGGCGTCCCGCCGATCACCAGACTCGTCGCAAACCCACGCACCCTCGCAGGAGTAGTGATGTCCGTTCTCAGCACCGTCGTCGAGGCCACCCGCAGCGGGGCCGTCGAGATCATCGATCTCACCACCCCGCTGCAGGAATCGACGCCGATCCTGCAACTGCCGCCGCCGCTGGCCAACACCGTGCCGTTCCGGCTGGAGGAGATCAGCCGGTACGACGACCGCGGCCCGGCCTGGTACTGGAACAACATCCACACCGGCGAACACACCGGCACGCACCTCGACGCACCAGTGCACTGGGAGACCGGCCGCGACGGGCACGACGTCTCGCAGGCGCCGTTGCAGACCCTGGTGGCGCCCGCCGCCGTCGTCGACCTCACCGCGCAGGTCGCCGACGACCCCGACTTCCTGCTCGAGGTCGCCCACCTCGAGGCATGGGAACAGGAACACGGACCGCTGCCCGAGGGCGGCTGGCTGCTCTACCGCACCGGCTGGGCTGTCCGCGGTGCCGACGCGGCCGCCTTCACCAACGACGGGCACACCCCGGGTGTGTCGGTGGAGTGCGCCCGCTGGCTGGCCGAGAAGTCCCCGCTGGCCGGCTTCGGGGTGGAGACCGTCGGCACCGACGCGGGCGCGGCGCCCGGCTTCGATCCCGCGTTCCCCTGCCACAGCCTGCTGCTCGGCGCGAACAAATGGGGCCTGACCAGCCTGCGCAACCTCGACAAGCTGCCCGCCACCGGCGCGCTGCTGATCGTCTCGCCGCTGCCGATCGTCGGCGGTTCCGGCAGTCCCGCCCGGGTGCTCGCCCTCGTCGAACGCTGACCCGGCACGCCCACCGGGCGGCGCCGCGGCTGATCGAACACCGGGCTCTCGCACACGAATCGGAGGACAACACATGGCGGAACGCTCGTTCGCCAACGAAGTCGGAAAGCTGCGCCAGGGGGCCGGGAGCACCCTGCACGTCGAAGGCATCCTGGCCGTCACGAAGGCGTTGCTGCAATCCGGTGTCGCCTACGTCGGCGGATATCAGGGCGCGCCGATCTCGCACCTGATGGACGTGCTCGGCGACGCCAAGGAGGTCCTCGACGAGCTCGGCGTCTACTTCGAGAACAGCGCCTCGGAGGCCACCGCGGCCGCCATGCTCGCCGCCTCGGTGCACTACCCGCTGCGCGGCGCGGTGACCTGGAAATCCACCGTCGGCACCAACGTCGCCGCCGACGCGCTGGCGAACCTGGCCAGCGGCGGCGTGACCGGCGGCGCGCTGATCATCCTCGGCGAGGACTACGGTGAGGGCTCGAGCATCATGCAGGAGCGCTCGCACGCCTTCGCCATGAAATCGCAGATGTGGCTGCTGGATCCGCGGCCGGACGTGACCGCGATCGTCGACGCGGTGGAGTCGGGCTTCGAGCTGTCGGAGGCCAGCAACACCCCGGTGTTCCTGCTGCTGCGGCTGCGCTCGTGCCACCTGCACGGCGCGTTCGAGGCCAAGGACAACAAGCGACCGCCGCTGACGGTGACCGAGGCGACCCGGCAGCCGACCCGCGATGTGAGCCGGATCGTGTTGCCGCCGGCCAGTTTCCAGCACGAACGGGAGAAGATCGAGGACCGCTGGCCCGCCGCGGTGCGCTACATCCGCGAGCACGGGCTCAACGAGGTGTTCGGCGCCGATCTGGCCGACGTCGGGATCATCGTGCAGGGCGGGCTCTACAACACCCTCAACCGCTCGATGGAACTGCTCGGCTGCTCGGACGCCTTCGGCAACACCCGGGTGCCGCTGTATGTGATGAACGTGGCCTACCCGGTGATCGACGAGGAGGTCGTCGAATTCTGCCGCGGCAAGCGGGCGGTGCTGCTGGTCGAAGAGGGTCAGCCCGACTTCATCGAACAGAACATCAACACCGTGCTGCGCCGCGCCGACGTGCCTACCGTGCTGCACGGTAAGGATCTGTTCACGATGGCCGGGGAATACACCTCGCTGGTGGTCACCCGTGGCCTGCACGAGTTCCTCGCGCGCTATCTGCCCACGGCGGTCACCGCCGAGCCGGCGCTGCTGCGTCCCGCCGACGACCCGGCCAGCCCCTTCGCCACCCGCGTCGATCCGCAGCTCGTGCATCCGCGCCCGCCGGGCCTGTGCACCGGATGCCCGGAGCGGCCGATCTTCAGCGGACTGAAGCTCGCCGAGCGGGAGACCGGCAAGCACCACATCAGCGCCGACATCGGCTGCCATCTGTTCTCGGTGAACGCGCCGTTCGACCTCGGCGCCACCACGATGGGCTACGGCCTGGGCTCCGCGGCCGCCTCGGCGCTGAACTCGACGGGCTCGGACCGCCGCACGATCGCCATGATGGGCGACGGCGGCTTCTGGCACAACGGGTTGAGCAGCGGCGTCGGCAACGCCGTCTACAACAAGAACGACCAGCTGCTGGTGGTGGTCGACAACGGTTACGCCGCCGCGACCGGCGGCCAGGATGTGCTGTCCTCGGCGGCCGAACTGCCCGCCCGCTCCACCAAGCACCCGATCGAGCGGGCCGTGCGCGGGATCGGCGTCCGGTGGGCCAAGACGATCGACGACACCTACGACGTCACGAAGGTCCGCGACACCTTCGTCGAAGCGCTCACCACCGACGAGCCGGGGCCGAAAGTCCTGGTGATGCAGAGCGAATGCCAGCTCAACAAGCAGCGCAGGGAGAAACCGCAGCGGGCCCGGGCGCTGCGCGAGGGCAAGCGCGTGGTGCGGGAACGCTACGGCGTCGACCCGGAGACCTGCACCGGCGACCACGCCTGCATCCGCATCTCCGGGTGCCCCTCGCTCACCGTCACCGACAATCCCGACCCGCTGCGCACCGACCCCATCGCCACCGTGCTGGACAGCTGCGTTGGCTGCGGTGTCTGCGGGGCGAACGCCCACGCGGCGGTGCTGTGCCCGTCGTTCTATCGCACGGATGTCGTCTACAACCCGACCCGCCGGGACCGGCTGCTCGCCCGGGTGCGCGGGTGGTGGATCGGGCTGCTCGCCCGCGGAGTCGAACGGCGGATCGCCGGTCTGGAGGCGCAGTGATGTCGAGTTGGTACGACGGGCAGCGGCCGCTCACCCTGGCCGTGCTGGCCATGGGCGGCGAGGGCGGCGGAGTGCTCGCGGACTGGATCGTCGAGGTGGCGGAGAAGGCCGGGTACTGGGCCCAGTCCACCTCGGTGCCCGGCGTGGCGCAGCGCACCGGCGCGACCGTGTACTACGTCGAATTGTTCCCGCCCACACCGCCTTCCGGTGCCGCACGGGCGGTGCCGGTGCTCAGTGTGTTCCCCACCCCCGGCGAGGTCGACGTCGTGGTCGCCTCGGAGCTGATGGAAGCCGGGCGGGCGGTGCAGCGTGGCTTCAGCACGCCCGACCGGACCACCCTGATCACCTCCACGCACCGGGTGTTCGCCATCGACGAGCGGATGGCCCCGGGCGACGGACGCGCGGATTCGGCGGCGCTGCTGGAGACCGCGCGGCGCGGGGCGAAGCGGCTGATCGCCGCCGACTTCATGGCGGTGGCCGAGCAGGCGCGCAGCGTGATCAGCGCGTCGCTGTTCGGCGCGCTGGCCGGGTGCGGGGTGCTGCCGTTCGGCCGCGAGCAGTTCGAGCAGCCGATCCGCGATTTCGGCAAGGGTGTCGAGCAGTCGCTCGCGGCGTTCGCCGCGGGCTACGAGGCGGCGCGGTCGGCGGCCCCCGCCGGGGGCACGACGGCGGCCGGCTCCGGCGCGGCCCGCGCGAGCGAGCCGGTGCCGTTGACGCTGGTCCCCCGGCCGCTGTCGGCGGAGGAGAAGAAGGAGCGGGAGGACCGGCGGCGCAACGAGATCGCCGCGACCGACCCCGGCGCGCTGGTGGGGCCGAAACTGCGGACCCTGGCCGCCGAGGTGGCCGACCTGCCCGCCGCGGCGCGTTCGATGATTCTGCACGGCCTGGTGCGCACCGCGGTCTACCAGAACAAGACCTACGCTCGGCGGTATCTGGAGCGGGTGGCGCGCTTCGCCGCCGTGGACCCCGACGCCGAGGGCGCCGCGCGGCTTACGGTGGAAGCGGCCCGGCACCTCGCGTTGTGGATGTGCTATCAGGACACCATCCAGGTCGCGCTGCAGAAGACCCGGCGTCACCGGATGGATCGCATCCGGGCGGAGGCCCGTGCGGAACCGGATCAGCTCATCCAGGTGCGCGAGTACCTGCACCCGCAGAGCGACGAGATCACCGACACCCTGCCCGAGCGGCTGGGCGCGACCCTGCGCCGCTCCACGGTCTTCGGCCGGGTGGTGCGCAAACTGACCCACCGGGGCATGATCGTCAACACCAGTTCGATCACCGGCTACACCGCCCTGTCGGTGATGGCCCGGGTGCGCCCGCTGCGCCCGCGCTCGCTGCGGTTCGCCCGCGAGCAGGCCGCCATCGAGGAGTGGCTGGCCATCGCGCTGTCGGCGGCGAGCATCGACGCCGACCTGGCCCGCGAGATCGTCGAATGCCAACGCGTCCTCAAGGGATACGGCGCGACCTGGGAGCACGGGTGGGAGAGCTTCACCCGCTTGATGGCGGCCGCGCAGGAGCTGGCGGGCACCCCGGACGCCGCCGAGCGGCTGGCGCGACTGCGGGATGCGGCACTGGCCGACGAGGACGGGGCGGCCCTGGCGGCGGAACTGGCGGAATCGGCGGCGGCGAGCGCGAAGTGAGCTCGGGTGCGCCGGATTCCGTTCCGGCGCACCCGAATTCGTGACGTCGGTCAGCCCGCGGGGACCGGCACGTGCCGGGTGACGATCCGGTGGATCAGCCGGGCCGCGGTGCGCGCGGTGCGGTTGTCGATGTCGAGGCCGGGGTTGAGTTCGGCCACGTCGACGACGGCGAGTTTGCCGCTGGCGCCGACCCGGTCGCACACGGCCTGCAGGGTCGGCAGCGGCACACCGAACGCGGCGGGTGCGCTGACCCCGGGGGCGACGGCGGCGGGCAGCACGTCGAGGTCGATGGTCAGATACACCAGGTCGATCTCGGCGAGGAAGGCGTCGACGAAGGCCAGGGCCGTCGCGGGGTCGCACTCGTCGTCGGGGAGGTGGCGCACGCCGAAGCGCGCGGCGGTGTCGAAGAGGGCGGCGGTGTTGCTGGGTTGGCTGATACCGAGCACCGCGTACCGGACGGCGTCCCCCTCGGCCGCGAGGATCTGCCGGAACGGGGTGCCCGAACTGGGCACCGGGTCGGCCCGCAGATCGAAATGCGCGTCCAGGTTCAGGATTCCGAGGCGGGTGCCGGGCGCACGGCGCGACGATCCGGTGACACCGAGGTAGGTGCCGTAGGCGATCTCGTGCCCGCCGCCGAACACCACCGGGAAATGCCCGGCGTCGAGCAGACCCGCGACCGTGCCGCCGAGCGCGCGCTGCCCCTCCTCCAGCGCCTCGCCGACCACCTCGACGGTGCCCGCGTCGTAGGCGCGGCGCGGGCGGTCGAGCGCCATCGGGGCCATGGCCTGCCGCAGCGCGTCGGGACCGGCGGCCGCGCCGACCCGTCCCTTGTTGCGCCGCACCCCTTCGTCACTGGCGAAGCCGACGAACACGCAGGAACCGGGCTCGGCGCCGGGCGCGTAGGGCGCCACGACCTGGTGCCAGCGCAGGTGTTCGTCGGTGGTGCCGTCGGTGCGGCCGGTCCAGCGGGGTGCGGGTCGCATGTCTCCTCAGTTCGTCGCGTAGGCGAGTGTGCCCTCGCGCCACACTCGGCTGATCAGCGGGACACCCGGCCGGTAGGCCAGGTGCAGGTGCGAGGGGGCGTCCAGGGCCAGCGCGTCGGCGCGGGCGCCGGGCGTGAGCACGCCGACGTCGCCACGCCGCAGCGCCCGCGCGCCACCGGCGGTCGCCGCCCAGACCGCCTCGTCGGGGGTCATGCGCAGCTCGCGCACCGCCAGCGCGATGCAGAACGGCAGGCTGGTGGTGTAGCTGGTGCCGGGGTTGCAGTCGGCGCCGAGCGCGACCGTCACCCCGGCATCGAGCAGGGCGCGCGCGTCGGGATAGCTGTTGCGGGTGCAGAAGTCGGCACCGGGCAGCAGGGTGGCGACGGTGTCGCTGTGCGCGAGCGCTTCGATGTCGGCGTCGTCGATGTAGGTGACGTGGTCGACCGAGGCCGCGCCCACCTCCACCGCCAGCTGCACACCGGGCCCGCGGTGCAGTTGATTGCCGTGCACGCGCGGGACCAGTCCGTGCGCGATGCCCGCGGTGAGCACCGCGTGCGCCTGGTCGCGGTCGAAGGCGCCCTGTTCGCAGAACACGTCGATCCACTTCGCGTGCGGCGCGCACCGGGGGATCATCTCCGCGCACGCCATCGCCACGTAATCGTCGACGCGCCCGGCGTATTCGGGCGGCGGCACGTGCGCGGCCAGCAACGTCACCTCGTCGGTGTAGCGGCCGGCCACCCGCACGCTGCGCAGCTCGTGCTCGACGGACTGCCCGTAGCCCGACTTGCATTCCACGGTGGTGCTGCCGGCGCGCAGCGATTCGTCGAGCAGCCGCCGCACGTTCGCGCCCAGCTGTTCGTCGCTGGCGGCGCGGGTGGCCTCGATGGTGGTGCGGATGCCGCCCGCGCCGTACGGGCGGCCGGACATCCTGGCGGCGAACTCCTCGGCGCGGTCGCCGGCGAACACCAGGTGCGAATGCGATTCGACGAAGCCGGGCAGCACGGCCCGCCCGTCCAGGTCGTGCGCGGTGTCGGTGGCGGGCACGTGGGCGGAGTCGCCGACCCAGGCGACGACACCGTCCTCGAACACGATCGCGGCGTCGCGGCGCAGGCCGAGCGGGCCCTCGCCCAGGGCGGGATCGTTGGTGACCAGCTGGCCGATGCCGGTCAGTGCGGTGGTGGGCATCGCGGGCTCCTAGAGGCGGGTGTCGACCATCTCGGTGTGGGTCGGGTAGATCATCTGCGCGGGCGGGTTGTTGGTGCGCTTGGCGATCGGGTAGTAGATCGCGCCGGTGAACAGGATGCCCACGATCCAGGAGATGTCGGCGCCGCCGAGCATCTCGGTGACCGGCCCGGTGTACATCTTCTGCGCCAGGAACGGGATCTGGGCCACCACCCCGAGCGCGTAGCAGATCATCGCGGGGGTGTTCCACGCGCCGTAGCGGCCGTTCGGGTCGTAGAGCGCGGGCAGGTCGATGCGCTCCTTGGAGATCAGGTAGTAGTCGATCAGGTTGATCGCGCTCCACGGCGTGAACACCATGAGCAGCACGAGCACGAAGTTCTTGAAGTTCTCCAGGAAGTCCGCGCTGGCGGCGATGGCGATGAGCATCGACACCCCGACGAAGCCGAGGATGTAGAGGGTGCGCGCGGTGGTGGAGATGTGCGAGCGGCCGTTGAAGGCGGTCACGGTGGTGAGGATGGACATGAACCCGCCGTAGGCGTTGAGCACGTTGACGGTGAGCTTGCCGACCACGATCACCAGGTAGATCAGGAAGGCGACGGCCGCCGGGCCGGCCAGATCGCCCATGAAGCCGACCTGGTTGCCGAGGAAGGCATCGCCCGCGACCGCGGCGACGAGCGCGCCGAAGGTCATCGACCACTGCGAGCCGATCACGCTGCCGAGGAAGGTCGACCAGAACGTGGTGCGCTCGCTGGTGCTGCGCGGCAGGTACCGGGAGTAGTCGGCGACATAGGGGCCGAAGGTCAGCTGCCAGCCCGCGCTCAGCGAGATCGCCAGCAGGAAGGTGACCACGTCGAAGTCGACGATGCCGACGTAGTCGGCGACCGGATACTCGGCGAACAAGCGGATCGCCAGGTAGGTGAATCCGACGATGCCGACGACGGTGGCGACCCGCCCGACCATGTGGATGAGCCGGTAGCCGGTGATGGCGACGAAGGCGGTGAGGCCGCCGAAGATCAGGATGCCGACGGTGGGGCTGTCGATGCCGAGGACCTGGTTCACCGCTTGACCGGCGAGCACGGTGCCGGTGGCGGCGAAGCCCAGGTACATCAGGATCACCATCACCAGCGGGATCACCGCGCCCTTGACGCCGAACTGGGCCCGGCTCGAGATCATCTGCGGCAGCCCCATCCGCGGACCCTGCGCGGAGTGCAGCGCCATCACGGCGCCGCCGAAGACGTTGCCGATCAGCAGGCCGATGATCGCCCACAGCGCGTCGGCGCCGAACACGACGGCCAGTGCGCCGTCGACGATCGCGGTGATCTGCATGTTGGCGCCGAACCAGAGGGTGAACTGGCTGCGCGGGGTGCCGTGTCGTTCGCTGTCGGGAACGACGTCGATGGTGCGGCGTTCGAGGGTGAGGATGTCCTCGGCGGTGCCGTCGTTTTTCATGGCTGGCCTGACTTTCTGCGGCGAGTGCATGTGCGGCGCGGTGATCGCGGCGTCGCACACGACGACGCGCGCTGTGTGTTGGATCACGCCACACCGGAGATATGTATATGCCTGTATAGACAGGCTGTCAAGCGGTTCGGAGTGGTTTCCCGGAGTTCCCCGGGTCCGGTGGCGCGCGAAAGGTGATCAGTCGGGGGTCGTGCGGCCCAGCTCGGCCGAGAGCCGGGCGCAGTGTTCGACCAGGACCCGGCCGTGCCGGGCGCAGGTCTCGTCGTCGAGGCGGAAGGTCGGTCCGACGACGCTCAACGCGCCGGCGACGCGGCCGATGGCGTCGTGGATGGGCGCGGCGACACCGGTCGAATGCTCCTCGATGGTGTCGTGGGCGACGGCGTAGCCCTGCGGGCCGACCTCACCGAGCAGCGCCGCGCCCACCGCGGTGCCCACCAGCGGCACGGTCTGCCCCACCCAGCCCATGTGCCGGATGGCGTAGGTGCCCTGGATCTGGTCGATGTAGAGCGCGGTGCCCCGCGGGCCGGGCGCCGACAGGTAGGTCGACTCCCGGGTGGTCTCGGCGATGGCCGCCATCGCGGGACGGGCACGCAGCACCAACTGGTGGTCGGCGATGGCGCGTGCGCCGATCTGCAGCAGCCGCGGGCCCACCCGGTAGACGTTGTCCTCGCCGCGCAGCACGAACTCGGTCTGCTCCAGGCTGCGGATCAGCCGCAGCGCGGTGCTCGGCGCGAGTTCGGTGGCCTTGGCGGCGTCGGCGAGGGTGAGCCCGCCGTGCTCGATGATGGCCCCGAGCAACTCGAAGGTCCGGCTCACGCTGCGGGTCACGTCGCCGGGGGCCATCGGGTGTTCCTCCATGTACCGGGAGCAAGGTGTGCCGGAAGCTAGCCGAATTCCGCGAGGACCTCCTCGTGGTGCTCGTCGAGCAGCGGACTGCGCCGCACCGGCGGACGGGCGCTGCCGCCGAAGACGACAGGCTGCCGGACGTAGCTTACGGTGCCCGCCACGGGATGCTCGAAGGACTGCACCACCCCGCGGCTGCGCGCCTGCTCGGAGTCCAGCGCCTGCGCCACGTCCCACACCGGTGAGGCCGCCAGGCCCGCGGCGGTCAGGATCGCCACGACCTGGGCGACCGTGCGGCCCGCCGCCCAGTTCTCGATCTCCTTGCGCAGCACCGGCTCGTTGACGGTGCGGGCGGTGTCGTCGGCGAAGCGCGGATCGGTGATCAGGTCGCCACGGCCGAGGGTGCGGGCCAGCTTCTCGAAACCGGACTGGCTGGCGACGGCGAGCACGAACAGTCCGTCGTCGGCGCGGTAGGTGTCGAACGGAGTGGACACCGGGTGCCGGTTGCCCACCCGGCCCGGCGCGGCGCCGGTGGCCTGCAACTGGCTGTGCGCGGTGGGCAACATGGCGAGCATGCTGTCGAACATCGCCACGTCCAAGTGCTGGCCCTGCCCGGTGGTGCGGGCGGCCAGCAGCGCGGTGCTGATCCCCCACGCGGCGAACAGCCCGGCGATCAGGTCGCCGAACGATTCGCCCAGGCGGGTCGGGCCGGATTCGGGCGAGCCGGTGATGCTCATGATCCCCGACAACGCCTGCACGACCAGGTCGTAGGCGGCGGCGCCGGACATCGGCCCCTGCTGGCCGAAGCCGGAGATGGAGGCGTAGACGAGGCGCGGGTTGCGCGCCCGCGCGGCGGCGTAGTCGATGCCGAGGCGGGTGGTGACACCGGGCCGGAAGTTCTCGACCACCACATCGGCCCCGGCGATCAGCTCCAGCAGCGCGTCCCGGTCGGCCGGGTCCTTGAGGTCGAGCGCGACCGAGCGTTTGCCGCGGTTGAGCACGGTGAAGTACAGGCTCTCGCCGTCACGGAACGGCCCGAGGTGACGGGCGTCCTCACCGGCCTTGGTCTCGATCTTCACCACGTCGGCGCCCGCGTCGGCGAGCAGCGCGGTGCAGTACGGCCCGGCCAGCACCCGGGACAGGTCGACGACGCGCACGCCGTCGAGCGGAGGTAGGGCGTTCACGGGTCGGCCTCTCAGTAGTCGTAGGACCGGATCGACGGGGCGTTGCCCGCGATGGTCAACAGCTGGATCTGCGAGGTGCCCTCGAAGATGCGCAGGATGCGGCAGTCCCGGTAGAGGCGTTCGATCTCGGATTCGCGCATGAACCCCGCGCCGCCGTGGATCTGCACCACCCGGTCGACGATCGCGAAGCAGGCCTCGGTGGCGGTGTACTTCGAGATCGAGGCGGCCCGGCGCAGGTCCTGCCCGGCGTCCTTGACATCGGCCGCCCAGTCGGCGGTCACCCGGGCGGCGACGAGTTCGGCGTCGCACGCGCCGAGCAGCAGCTGGATGGCCTGGAACTCCGCGATCGGATGCCCGAACTGCTTGCGCTCGACCGCGTACCGGCGGCCCAGCTCCCAGGCGCGCAACGCGATGCCGTTGGCCATCGCGGCGACATCGATGCGGGCGCGGTTGAGGGCGGTGAGCGCGATGTTGCCGCCGCGGCCCTCGGTGCCGATCACCGCGTCGTGCGGCAGGACCACGTCGTCGAGGTAGACGGTGTAGGTCGGCGCCGAGCGGATGCCCAGCTTGTCCTGCGGCTCGGAGTAGGTGATGCCCGGCGTGCCCTTCGGGACCGCGAAGGCGGTGATGCCGCGGAACCCGGCGTCGGGATCGGTCTTGGCGAACAGCACCACAAGGTCGGCCTCGCGGGCGTTGGAGATGAAGGTCTTGGCGCCGGAGAGGTGCCAGCCGTCCGCGGCGCAGCGGGCCACCGTGCGCATGGACGCGATGTCGGACCCGGCGTCCGGCTCGGTGAGGGCGAACCCGGCCAGCTGTTCACCGGCGGCAAGCGCGGGCAGCCGGCGCGCCCGCTGCTCGTCGGTGCCGCCGACCAGGATCGGTTCGAGGCCGAGGTAGTGGGCGGTGTAGATCGAGGCGAGGGCGGCGTCGGCGCGGGCGACCTCCTCGATGGCGACCAGCTGCGCGCGGGTGGACAGGCCGAGCCCGCCGTATTCGGTGGGCACCGAGATGCCCATCAGGTCCTGGTCGGCGAGCCTGCGCACCAGGTCGGCGGGGAACCGCGCCGAGGCGTCGCGCTCGGCGGCACCGGGCAGGATCTCGGCCTCCGCGAAAGCTCTTACGCTGCTGCGGAATTCGGTCAGATCTAGGTCGTGGTCGAGAACCGGGACGGACACGGGAACGCTCCTCGGGATAGGACGAGAATTTCATCAGACGGAATAAGTATTTCGCCAGACGGCAAGACCGACTATGGCGTGGATCGCAGAATTTGTCCAGAACCACGGGCGAACCGCAGAGTGATCGATCGGGTCCGGCCGAGGTGGGCATTGACATTTCTGTATAGACAGGCTTATACATGTACCTCGATGTGACCGGACGCACATCGATACCCGGAACGCATCGACCCCGTTTCCGTCCTCCGAAACCCGGGAGATTGGTTTGAACCAGACCGCCGACGTGCTGACACGGGGCCTCACGGCCCGGCACATCCGATTCATCGCCCTCGGGTCGGCCATCGGCACCGGCCTGTTCTACGGATCGGCCGAGGCCATCCACCGCGCCGGACCCGCGGTCCTGCTGGCCTACCTGATCGGCGGCGCCGCGATCTACATCGTGCTGCGCTCGCTGGGCGAGATGGCGGTGAGCAATCCGGTCTCCGGCTCGTTCGGCGAGTACGCCAGCAAGCACCTCGGCCCGCTGGCCGGATTCATGACCGGGTGGACCTACACCTTCGAGATGGTGATCGTCTGCCTGGCCGACGTCACCGCCTTCGGCGTCTACATGGGCTTCTGGTTCCCGGACGTGCCGCGCTGGATCTGGGTGCTGTCGATCATCCTGTTCATCGGCGCGGTCAACCTGCTGCACGTCAGGGTGTTCGGCGAGGTCGAGTTCTGGTTCAGCCTGGTCAAGATCGTCGCGATCCTGGCGATGATCGTCGGCGGCGTCGCGATCCTGATCTTCGGCTTCGGCATGCACGACACCGACGCCGGGCTCACCCACCTGTGGGCCGAGGGCGGCTTCTTCGCCACCGGCATCGGCGGCTTCCTCACCTGCTTCGCGATCGTGATGTTCGCCTTCGGCGGCACCGAGATCATCGGCATCACCGCGGGCGAGGCCGAGCGGCCCGAGCGCACCATCCCGCGCGCGATCAACACCGTCCCGGTGCGGATCATGCTGTTCTACGTGCTCACCCTGGCGGTGATCATGGCGATCAACCCCTGGCAGAGCATCGGCTCCGAGGGCAGCCCGTTCGTGCAGATCTTCCAGGCCCTCGGTATCGGCCCGGCCGCCACCGTGCTCAACATCGTGGTGATCACCGCGGCACTCTCGGCGATCAACAGCGACATCTTCGGTGCGGGGCGGATGATGTACGGCATGGCCCAGCGCGGCCAGGCGCCCGCGGTGATGCGCCAGGTCTCCCGCAACGGCGTGCCGTGGATGACGGTGGTGATCATGACGGTCACGCTGCTGGTCGGCGTGCTGCTGAACTACCTGATCCCGGACAAGGTCTTCCTGATCATCGCCTCCATCGCCACCTTCGCGACCATCTTCGTCTGGCTGATGATCCTGCTCGCGCACTACCGCTCCCGGCGGCGGATGAGCGCCGAGGAGACCGCGGCGCTGCGCTTCCCGGTGCCGTTCTGGCCCTACGGGCAGCTGATCACCATCGCGTTCCTGGTGTTCGTCGTGGCGATGATCGCCTTCGACGCCGACAGCCGGGTGGCGCTGGTGGTGGGCGCGGTGTGGCTTGCCCTGCTGTGGCTGGCCTATCGCCGGTGGGTGCGGCCCACCCCCGCCGCAACCGATGCGGCACCCGTGGCCGGTCCCGGAACCGACCCGGCCGACCCGGCCGACCCGGCCGACCCGGCACTGACGACCCCGACCCCTCGAATCGAAATGGAGAAGAACCTGTGAGCATCGACGCCGAGCGCAAGGCATCGGTCACCGCCGAACCCGTCGTGGTGGGCACCGGACCGGTGACGCCCGCGGACGTGGTGCGGGTGGCCAGGGACGGGGCGCCGGTGCGGCTGTCCGACGAGGCCGTGGCCGCGATGGCCGACAGTCGCAAGCGCATCGAGGCGCTGGCCGCCGACCCGAAGCCCGTCTACGGTGTCTCGACCGGGTTCGGCGCGCTGGCGGTGCGCCATATCCCGCTCGAGCTCCGCAAGCAGTTGCAGCGCAGTCTGGTGCGCTCGCACGCGGCGGGCTCGGGCCCCGAGGTCGAACGCGAGGTGGTGCGCGCGCTGATGCTGCTGCGGCTGTCCACCCTGGCCACCGGCCGCACCGGCGTGCGCCCCGAGGTGGCCCGGACCTACGCGGAACTGCTCTCGGCCGGGATCACCCCGGTGGTGCACGAGTACGGCAGCCTCGGCTGCTCGGGCGACCTCGCGCCGCTGGCGCACGTGGCGCTGGCCGTGCTCGGCGAGGGCACCGTGCGCGATGCCCACGGCGAACTCCGGCCCGCGGCCCAGGCGCTGGCCGAGGCCGGCATCGAGCCGGTCGAGCTGGCCGAGAAGGAGGGCTTGGCGCTGATCAACGGCACCGACGGCATGCTCGGCATGCTGGTGCTGGCCTGCCACGATCTGCGCCGGTTGCTACAGCTGGCCGACGTGACCGCGGCGATGAGCGTGGAAGCGCTGATGGGCACCGACAAGGTGTTCGCCGCCGACCTGCAGGCGCTGCGCCCGCACCCCGGCCAGGCCGCGGCGGCGTCGAACATGTCCCGGCTGCTCGCGGACTCACCCATCGTGGCCAGCCACGCCACCCCGGACTGCACCGTGGTGCAGGACGCCTACTCGCTGCGCTGCGCGCCGCAGGTCGCCGGCGGCGCCAGGGACACCCTCGCGCACGCCGAACGGGTCGCGCAGTGGGAGCTGGCCGCCGCGGTGGACAACCCGGTGGTGACGCTGGACGGGCGGGTGGAATCCAACGGCAACTTCCACGGCGCCCCGGTGGCCTACGTGCTGGACTTCCTCGCCATCGTGGTCGCCGACGTGGCGAGCATCAGCGAACGCCGCACCGACCGTTTCCTGGACAAGGCGCGCAGCCACGGCCTGCCGCCCTTCCTGGCCGACGACCCCGGCGTGGACAGCGGGCACATGATCGCCCAGTACACCCAGGCCGCGATCGTCTCCGAGCTCAAGCGGCTGGCCGTCCCCGCCAGCGTGGACTCCATCCCGTCCTCGGCGATGCAGGAGGATCACGTCTCGATGGGATGGTCGGCGGCCCGCAAGCTGCGCCGGGCCCTCGACGGCCTCACCCGCGTACTGGCCGTCGAGGCGCTGACCGCCGCACGCGCCCTGGACCTGCGCGCGCCGCTGTCCCCCGCCCCCGCCACCGCCGCCGTTCGCGCGGTGCTGCGCGAACACGTCGAGGGCCCCGGCACCGATCGCCACCTGGCCCCCGAGATCGAGGCGGCGGTCCGGCTGGCCGCCTCCGGCGCCCTCGTCGCGGGCGCGGAATCGGTGGTCGGCCCGCTGGATTGAGCACGGCCACCGGCTGAGCACCACGACGATGCCCCCGCCCCGACCCGGGCGGGGGCATTGTCGTATCCCCGCCCCGCGCCGGGCGGGGGGCATCGTCGTATCCCCGTTCCTCGGACCGACGCCGTCGCGATCCTGGCACCGGCCGTCCGGACAGCGGTCGCGGAATCCCGGTGAATACCAAGGCTTCCCGCAACGCAGACGACCCCGGAGCTGCCCCTCACGCAGCTCCGGGGTCGTGGACCGGTCGGGCCGATCAGCCTTCCTGCATCGGGATGCGCACGCCGCGCTCCCGGGCGACCTCGGCCGCGTGGTCGTAGCCCGCGTCCACGTGCCGGATGACGCCCATGCCGGGGTCGTTGGTCAGCACGCGCTCGAGCTTCTGGGCGGCCAGTTCGGTGCCGTCGGCGATGCACACCTGGCCGGCGTGGATGGAGCGGCCCATGCCGACACCGCCGCCGTGGTGGATGGACACCCACGACGCGCCGGAGGCGGTGTTGACCAGGGCGTTGAGCAGCGGCCAGTCGGCGATGGCGTCGGAGCCGTCGGCCATCGCCTCGGTCTCGCGGTAGGGCGAGGCCACCGAACCGGAGTCGAGGTGGTCGCGGCCGATGGCGACCGGCGCGGACAGTTCACCGGAGGCCACCATCTCGTTGAACTTCAGGCCGGCACGGTGGCGTTCGCCGTAGCCGAGCCAGCAGATACGCGCGGGCAGCCCCTCGAACTTCACCTTCTCCCCCGCCATGGTGATCCACCGCTTCAGGTGCTCGTTCTCGGGGAACAGCTCGAGGATCGCGCGGTCGGTGGCGGCGATGTCCTTCGGATCGCCCGACAGCGCGGCCCAGCGGAACGGGCCGAGGCCCTCCTCGAACAGCGGGCGGATGTAGGCGGGCACGAAGCCGGGGAACGCGAAGGCGCGCTCGTAGCCGCCCTTGCGTGCCTCGTCGCGGATGGAGTTGCCGTAGTCGAACACCTCCGCGCCCTTGTCCAGGAAGCCGACCATCGCCTCGACGTGCTTGGCCATCGAGGCCTGCGCGGCCTCGGTGAACCAGGCGGGGTCCTTCTCGGCCATGGTGTGCCAGTCCGCGAGCGCGACGCCCACCGGCAGGTAGGACAACGGATCGTGCGCGGAGGTCTGGTCGGTGACGATGTCGATCGGGGCGTCCATCGCCAGCAGCTGGGGGAAGATCTCGGCGGCGTTACCGAGCAGGCCGATCGAGAGCGGCTTGCGCTCGTCACGGGCCGCGAGCGCCAGCTTCAGCGCCTCCTCGACGGTGTCGGCCCTGGTGTCGAGGTAGCCGTGCGCGATGCGGCGGTCGATGCGCGCGGGGTCGCATTCCACGCAGATCGCCACGCCCTCGTTCATGGTCACCGCCAGCGGCTGCGCGCCGCCCATGCCGCCCAGGCCCGCGGTCAGGGTGATGGTGCCGGCCAGCGTGCCGCCGAAACGCTTGCGCGCGACCGCGCCGAAGGTCTCGTAGGTGCCCTGCAGGATGCCCTGACTGCCGATGTAGATCCACGAGCCTGCGGTCATCTGGCCGTACATGATGAGGCCGAGCTGCTCGAGCTTGCGGAACTCCTCCCAGTTGGCCCAGTCGCCCACCAGGTTCGAGTTGGCCAGCAGCACGCGCGGCGCCCACTCGTGGGTGCGGAAGACACCGACCGGCTTGCCGGACTGCACGAGCAGGGTCTCGTCGTTCTTCAGCGTCTTCAGGGTGCGCACGATCGCGTCGAACGCCTCCCAGCTGCGCGCCGCCCGGCCGGTGCCGCCGTAGACCACCAGATCGTCGGGCCGTTCGGCCACTTCGGGGTCGAGGTTGTTCATCAGCATCCGCAGCGCGCCTTCCTGCTGCCAGCCCAGCGCGCTCAGTTCGGTTCCGCGGGCGGCGCGCACGGGGCGCGGGCCGGGCGGGGTGGATGCGTTCGTCATTGTTCTCTCCTCGGAATCGGAAAATGTGCGCCGGGTCACGAGAAACCGGAGTTAGGTGTATAGTCCTGTATATACAAGCAACTGTCAAGCGACCGGCGCAGCGCGCCCTCGTGTGCGACCACCCCTGGCCGCCCGCGACCTGCGCCCGGCCGCGCCCCGGCGCGGAAACGGTGACATTTCCGCTGGAAGGTAGTGGACATGACGGCAACTTCTTCGGTTCCGGATGCGGCGTCGCGACCGCGGCGGCGCGTCGACGGCGACTGGGACGACCGCCTCCGCAACACCCCGATCGCACCCGCGCTGAGCGGGCACTACAGCGCGGTCATACCCGAAGGCTATAAGCGCGACACCTCCCCCGAGCGGGCCCTCGCCGACCTCGGACGGCTCGAAGCGCTCGACGACGGCGCGGTCGATCTGCGCATGGAACGGCTGCCCGGCACCGCCGGCGAGTGGCGGCTCACCCTGTATGTCGCCGGGCGGGCCGCCTCGCTGAGCGAGGTGATGCCGATCCTGCAGAGCCTGGGCGTGCACGTTCTCGACGAGCGGCCCTACCGCCTGACCACCGCCGCCGGAATCGACTGCCGCCTGTACCGGTTCACCCTGCGCTACCCCGACCACGTGCCGGCCGAGCCGCTGGACGAGGCCGACTTCGCACGCCGCTGCACCGACACCTGCGCCGCGATCTGGCACGGCCGCGCCGAGGCCGACCGTTTCAACGAGCTGGTCGCCCGGGCGGGCCTGGACCACCGCCAGGTCACCGTGCTGCGCGCCTACGCCAACTATCTGCGCCAGGGCGGCTTCCCCTACAGCGCCGACCACATCGCCACCGTGCTCGGCGCACACCCGGGCCCGACCCGCGCGCTGGTGCGGCTGTTCGAAGCCCGCTTCGACCCCGACGGCACCGCGGGTGACGCCGACGCACTGCGCGAGCGGCTCGAGCGCACCATCGCCGAGGTGCCGGGACTCGACACCGACCGCATCCTGCGCGGCTACCTCGGCGCCGTCCTGGCGACGCTGCGGACCAATCACTACCTCGGCGGTCCCGGCCACGAACCCGACTGCCTGGCACTGAAATTCGACCCGCGCCGGATTCCGGAACTGCCGCTGCCGCGCCCGCACTTCGAGATCTACGTGTACTCGCCCCGCGTGGAGGGGGTGCACATGCGCTTCGGTGCGGTGGCCCGCGGCGGGTTGCGGTGGTCGGACCGCAAGGAGGACTTCCGCACCGAAGTGCTCGGCCTGGCCAAGGCCCAGGCGGTGAAGAACGCCGTCATCGTGCCCGCGGGCGCCAAGGGCGGATTCGTGGTCAAGCGCCCGCCCGCGAGCACCGGCGACCCCGCCGCCGACCGCGAGGCCCACCGCGCCGAAGGGGTGCGCTGCTACCGCACCTTCATCGGCGGGCTGCTCGACATCACCGACTCGGTGGACCGCGCGACCGGCGCCGTGCGGCCGCCCGCACGGGTGCGTCGCCACGACGGCGACGACACCTACCTCGTGGTCGCCGCCGACAAGGGCACCGCGGCGTTCTCCGACATCGCCAACGAGGTGGCCGCCGCGCACGGCTTCTGGCTCGGCGACGCCTTCGCCTCCGGCGGCTCGGTCGGCTACGACCACAAGGCGCTGGGCATCACCGCCCGCGGCGCCTGGGAGAGCGTGAAGCGGCACTTCCGCGAACTGGGTCTCGACCCGCGGCACGACGACTTCACCGTGGTCGGCATCGGCGACATGAGCGGTGACGTGTTCGGCAACGGGATGCTGGCCAGCAGGCACATCCGACTGGTCGCGGCCTTCGACCACCGCCACATCTTCCTCGACCCCGACCCCGACGCGGCCACCTCCTACGCCGAACGCGCGCGCCTGTTCGACACGCCCCGCTCGTCGTGGGCGGACTACTCGCCCGAGCTGATCAGCGCGGGCGGCGGGGTGTGGGAGCGGACGGTGAAATCGGTGCCGATCAGCCCGCAGGCGCGCGCGGCGCTCGGCCTGCCCGCCGAGGTGACCAGGCTGACCCCGCCGGAACTGATCCGGGCCATTCTCCGCGCGCCGGTGGATCTGCTGTGGAACGGCGGCATCGGCACCTACGTCAAGGCGGCCACCGAGACGGCGCTGGACGTCGGCGACAAGAACAACGACGCGGTCCGCGTCGACGGCGCCGAGGTGCGCGCCCGGGTGGTCGGCGAGGGCGGCAATCTCGGCTTCACCCAGCGCGGCCGTATCGAATACGCCCGCGCGGGCGGCCGGATCAACACCGATGCCCTCGACAACTCGGCCGGGGTGGACTGCTCCGACCACGAGGTCAACATCAAGATCCTGCTCGACGGGCTGGTGGGCGCCGGACGGCTGAGCACCGCCGAACGCAACGCGCTGCTGGCCGAGATGGCCGCCGAGGTCTGCCGGCTGGTGTTGGCCGACAACGAGTCCCAGAACCAGCTGATGGGTACCGCCCGCGCCCGCGCGGTCGCCTCGCTGGCCGTGCACGGCCGGCTCATCGACCACCTCGAGCGCGAGTACGGCCTCGACCGCGACCTGGAGGTGCTGCCGTCGAAGCAGGAGATCGCCGCGCGCCGCCGCGCCGGGCATGGCCTCACCTCACCGGAGCTCGCTACGCTGCTCGCGCACGTCAAGCTCGCCCTGCGGGCCGATCTGCTGGCCGGTCCGCTGCCCGACGACCCGGCCTTCGCCGAGCACCTGGCCGGCTACTTCCCGCAGCGCCTGCGCGCCGAGTACGCCGAGGCGATCGCCGCGCATCCGCTGCGCCGCGAGATCGTGGCGACGGTGCTGACCAACGACGTGGTGGACAACGGCGGCATCACCTACGCCTACCGGCTCACCGAGGAGTCCGGCGCCGACAACGCCGACGCCGTGCGCGCGTTCGCGGTCGTCACCGCGGTGTTCGACCTGCCCGGACTGTGGCGCGACATCCGCGGCGCGGGACTGAGCGCGGACCTCACCGACGAGCTGATCGTGCTCAGCCGCCGCCTGCTCGACCGCGCCGCGCGCTGGATGCTGACCCAACGCCCGCAGCCGCTGGCGGTGGCCGAGGAGATCGCGCGGTTCCGCGGCGGGATCGCCGAACTCACCCCGCGGGTGGCCGGGTGGCTGTCCGGCCGCGACGCCGCCGCGCTGCGCACCCGCACCGCCGCGTTGACCGATCGCGGGGTGCCCGCGGAGCTGGCCGAGCGGGTGGCGCTGCTGCTGGACCGCTTCGCCCTGCTCGACATCATCGAGGTCGCCGCGGCCACCGGGCGCCCGGCGGCGGCGGTGGCGCCGGTGTACTACCTGCTCGGCGAACGGCTGGGCGTGGTGCCGCAGCTGATGGCGGTCTCGCGGCTCGAGCGCGGCACCAAGTGGAACGCGCTGGCACGGGTGGCCCTGCGCGACGAGCTCTACGACACCATCCGGGCACTGTGCCGGGACGTGCTCACCGACGGCGAGCCCGGCGAGTCCGCCGAACGCGTGATCGACGACTGGGCGCAGCGCTGTGCGGCCAAGCTCGACCGCACGCAACGTATCCTCGAGGCAATCTCGGAATCGGGCGACCGGGATCTGGCGGCGTTGTCGGTGGCGACGCGCCAGCTTCGGGCGCTGGCGCGATGATTCACCTCGGCGCGCAGCCCGTGGCACAGCAGCCCGGTGAGACAAGGGAACGGATGTCGGTGTGGCGATCGAAGTAGTCGACGCGGAACTGGCCGCGGTGTACGACGCACTGGGGAGCGAGTTCGCCGCGTACGAGCGCGTCAAGCAGCTCATCGTCTCGCAGATCAAGGGCGGCCGGTGGCGTGCGGGCGACCAGATCCCCTCGGAGAACCAGCTCGTCAGCGCGCTGGGGCTGTCCAGGATGACGATCAACCGCGCGCTGCGCGACCTCACCGCCGAGGGCGTGCTGAACCGGGTGATGGGGGTGGGCACCTTCGTCGCCCCCACCAAGGCGGCCTCGCCGCTGTTCGAGGTGAAGAACATCGCCGACGAGATCCAGCAGCGCGGCCACCGGCACCGCACCGAAGTGGTGTTCGTGCGGTCCGAGCACGCCGAGATCGGGCATCCGGTGCTCGGGGACGCCTTGGGCGGCAACGTCTTCCATTCGCTGATCGTGCATTTCGAGGACGATGTGCCGATCCAGGTGGAGGACCGCTATGTCAACCCGGCCGAGGCGCCGCACTACCTCGAGCAGGATTTCACCACGACCACCCCCAACACCTATCTCAGCGCGGTCGCGCCGCTGGAACGCGGCGAGCACGTGGTCGAGGCGGTGCTCGCCGCGCCGGAGGAGTGCCGCCTGCTCGGTGTCCCGCGCTCGGAGCCGTGCCTGCTGATCCGGCGCCGCACCTGGTCGGCGACCGGACTGGTGAGCGCGGCCCGGCTGATCCATCCCGGCTCGCGCAGCAGGCTGGAAGGCAGCTTCGGACCCAGCTAGCCGCTCTCGGCGACCGCCACGGCGGGGCGGCTCCCGGCGGCCGCCGCCCGCAGCCCGAGCGCCGCGGCCTCACCCCGGGTGGCCACACCCAGCTTCTTCAACACGCCCGCCACGTGGAACTTCACCGTGCTCTCGGCCAGCCCGAGCTCGCGCGCGATGGCCTTGTTGCGCATGCCCGCGCAGACCAGCGCGAGGACTTCGCGCTGGCGCCGGTTGAGACCGGCGAGCAGGCTCTGATCGCCCGGCGCCGCGGGCGGCTCGAGCGGGATCCGGACGGTGACCCGCGAGCCCCAGCCCGGCACCGACTCGTAATCGGCGCGCGCGGCCAGGGCGGCGACCCGCCCGTGCAGGCGCCTGCGCAGCCCGTCCAGGTCGTCGAGGCCCTCCCCCTGGTCGCGGAGGTCCATGACCAGGGCGTCGTCGTCGCACTCCCAGGCGATGCGCAGCCGGGAGCCGCACCGGTTGAGGAAGGCGAGCACCACCGCGTGCGCCATCGCTCTGGCGCCGGAGGCCACCTCGCCGGGGATCGGCCTGCTGGTCGGCGGCGGCGCGACGAACTCCACCGCCAGGTCGCGGTCGCGCAGCAACGGCACGATCTCCTCCCGCAGCCGGGCGAAAGCCGCCGCCGGTGACTCCTCGGCCAGGTTGCGGTCGGCCGACTGGGCCGCGCGCACGGCGAGCAGCGCCTCCGACGCGGCGGCGGCGGCGATGCCGCGGGCCCGGCCGTCGTCGAGGTTCGGGGCGCGCAGGGTGGCCAGGATCCCGGCCAGCGCCGCCTCGTGCGCGGCGGTGAGTTCGGCGGTGGCGCGGGCGCGTTCGCTGGAGGCGGCGCGCGACTCGGCCAGGTAGTCCGGCCCGGCCTGGGTCACCTGCTGCCGGATGGACACCGCGACCAGGCCGAAGATCGCCGCCAGCTGGTGCGGGCTCGGCAGTTCCCGCTCCGCGCGCGGCACCAGCACCAGCAACGTGCCGATGGCGTCGCGCACCAGCCACAGCGGGCGCGGCGCGCCCGCGAACCGCCCGACGGTGCTCGCCCAGCCACCGGGTGGCACAGTGTCTTTCAGGGCGTCGAGCTCGTCGATGGTCACCACGTCGACCAGGTCCGGCGGGCCGGCCACCTTGCGCGGTCGGCCGGTGCACTCGCGGGTGAACACCACCAGGGCCCGGTGCGGCCAGCCCTCGGCCAGGTGCCGGGAGAGCCTGCGGGCGATCTCGCCGAGCGGCCCCTCGATCACCGCGCGCACCGCCGCCAGCTGGTCGCGCGCGTGGTCGCACGCCGGGTGCGCTGATCGGGTCATGGCCGGAGTCTAGCGACCGGGACTAGCCGAAGGTCGAGCCGATGCCCGCCTTCCGACCAGGTCGCGATCGGGGCGGGCGGCAGTAGCGTCGTGGGTGGCTATGCGCGAACGCGCATGGATCCGCTACGTCTCGGAGGTACGAACACCCATGCCACAGCAGGTACGCGGCGTCATCGCCAGGTCCACGGGCGCGCCGGTGGAGATCACCGACATCGTCATCCCGGATCCCGGGCCGGGTGAGGTCGTCGTCGCCGTCGCGGCGTGCGGGGTCTGCCACACCGACCTGACCTACCGCGAGGGCGGCATCAACGACGAGTTCCCCTTCCTGCTCGGCCACGAGGCCGCGGGCACGGTCGAATCCGTCGGTCCCGGTGTGGATTCCGTGCAGCCCGGCGACTTCGTCGTGCTCAACTGGCGGGCGGTGTGCGGGCACTGCCGGGCCTGTCGGCGCGGACGGCCGCAGTACTGTTTCGACACCTTCAACGCCGAGCAGAAGATGACCCTGCTCGACGGCACCGAACTCACCCCCGCCCTGGGCATCGGCGCCTTCGCCGAGAAGACCCTCGTGCACGCCGGGCAGTGCACCAAGGTCGACCCCGCCGCCGACCCGGCCGTGGCCGGGCTGCTGGGCTGCGGTGTGATGGCCGGGCTCGGCGCGGCGGTCAACACCGGCGGGGTGAGCCGCGGCGACAGCGTCGCGGTGATCGGCTGCGGCGGCGTCGGTGACGCGGCCATCGCCGGTGCGCGCCTGGCCGGCGCCGCCACCATCATCGCCGTCGACCGCGACCCGCGAAAGCTGGCCTGGGCCACCGACCTCGGCGCCACACACACCGTGGACGCGAGCCAGGTCGACGCGGTCGCGGCGATCCAGGACCTCACCGGCGGATTCGGCGCCGACGTGGTGATCGACGCGGTGGGCCGTCCGGAGACCTGGAAGCAGGCCTTCTACGCCCGCGACCTGGCGGGCACCGTGGTGCTGGTCGGCGTCCCCACCCCGGACATGCGCCTGGAGATGCCGCTGATCGACTTCTTCTCCCGCGGCGGTGCGCTCAAGTCGTCCTGGTACGGCGACTGCCTGCCCGAGCGCGACTTCCCCTACCTGGTGGACCTGTACCTGCAGGGGCGGCTGCCGCTGGAGAAGTTCGTCACCGAACGGATCGGGCTCGAGGACGTCGAGAAGGCCTTCCACACCATGCACGCCGGCGAGGTGCTGCGCTCGGTGGTGATCCTGTGAGTGGCGCGTTGCGCATCGACCGGGTGGTCACCTCCGGGGTCTTCGAACTCGACGGCGGCTCCTGGAACGTGGACAACAACGTGTGGCTGATCGGCGACGACGACGAGGTCGTCGTGGTGGACGCCGCGCACGAGGCGGCGCCCATCCTCGCCGGTATCGGCGGACGGAACGTGGTCGCGATCGTGTGCACGCACGGCCACAACGACCACGTCACGCACGCGCCGCAGCTGTCGGCCGACCTCGACGCGCCGCTGCTGCTGCATCCCGGCGACGAGCCGCTGTGGCAGCTGACCCACCCGGGCCGGTCGTACAGTTCGCTCGCCGACGACCAGCGGATCGCCGTGGCGGGCACCGACATCCAGGTCATCCACACCCCCGGCCACTCCCCCGGCTCGGTCTGCCTGTACCTGCCGGAAGCGGGTGCGCTGTTCTCCGGCGACACCCTGTTCGCCGGCGGCCCCGGCGCCACCGGGCGCTCGTTCTCGGATTTCCCCACGATCATCGATTCGATCCGGGACCGCGTGCTGACCCTGCCGGAGGAGACCCGCGTGCACACCGGTCACGGCGACGCCACCACGGTGGGCACCGAGGCGCCGCACCTGGCCGAGTGGATCGCCCGCGGCTACTGATCCGACGGCTGCCGATACGACAAGGCCCCCGGCGCACCAGGTGGTTCGGTGCGCCGGGGGCGTCGCGGTGCGCTGTCAGGCCAACGCGGTCCAGATACTCTTGACCTCGGTGTAGGCGGCGATCGCCTCCCAGCCCATCTCGCGCCCGATGCCGGAGGCCTTCATGCCGCCCCAGGCCGCCGCCGCATCGAGCATGGGCGGCAGGTTCAGGTAGACGGTGCCGGCACGCACCGCTGCCGCCAGCCGGTTGGCGGTGGCGAGATCGCGCGACCACACGACCGCGGCCAGCCCGAAGTCGGAGTCGTTGGCCTGCCCGGCGATCTCCTCGGGATCGTCGTAGGACAGCACCGACAGCACCGGGCCGAAGATCTCCTCGCGGGCGATCCGCATGTCCTGGCGCACCCCGGTGAACACGGTCGGCTCGTAGAAGTAGCCGTCGGCGAGGTCGCCCTCGGCCCGCGCACCGCCGGTGACGAGTTCGGCGCCCTCGGCCACCCCGGTGCGCACCAGGGTGTGCACCCGGTCGAGATGTTCGGCCGAGACGAGCGGCCCCATCTGGGTGTCCGCGGCACGGCCTGGCCCGACCTTGATCGCGCGGGCCGCCGCGACGAGCTTGTCGACGAACTCCGCCTCGCGCCGCCGGTCGACATAGATCCGGGAGTAGGCGGCGCAGACCTGGCCGGAATTGAGCGTCCCGCCGGCGATGTTGCCCCGCACTGCGGCGTCGATGTCGGCGTCGGCGGTGACGATGCTCGGCGTCTTGCCACCCAGTTCCAGCGAGACCCGGGTGAGCGCGCGTCCCGCCGCGGCGCCGATCTCCCGGCCCACCTCGGTCGAGCCGGTGAACGAGATCTTGGCGATACCGGGATGCGCCACCAGCGCCCGGCCGGTGTCCGGCCCGCCGGGCACGACGTTGATCACGCCGGGCGGAAAGCCGGCCTCGGCGGCCAGTTCGGCCAGGCGCAGCGTGCTCAGCGGCGTCTGCTCCGCGGGTTTGACGACCACGGTGTTGCCCGCGGCCAGGGCGGGCGCCAACTTCCAGGTGAGAATGGTGAGCGGGAAGTTCCACGGCGTGATGAGCGCGCAGACGCCGAGCGGTTCGCGCCGCGTCCGGTAGTCGACATCCGGGATCGACAACGGCGCGGTGATCCCGGTGATCTTGGTCGCCCAGCCGGCGTAGTAGCGCAGGTGCTCGACGGCGTTGGGTACCGAGATGCCCGCGGCCACCCCCAGGGGTTGCCCCTGATCGGTGGTCTCGAGCAGGGCGAGTTCGTCGGCGTGGGCTTCCACCAGGTCGGCGAGCCGGTTCAACAGGCGGGCACGGGTGGCGGGCAGCATCGCCGCCCACGACGGTGCGGTGTAGGCGCGGGCCGCGGCCGCGACCGCGTCGTCGACGTCGGCGGTACTCGCCTGGGCCACGTCGGTGATGACCTTGCCGGTCGCCGGGTCGACGGTGGCGAAGGTACCCGCCCGGCCCGGGCGCCACTCGCCGTCGATGAAGAGCTGGTTTCGCATGATGGTCCTCTCGCGGTCAGTCGACGAGCGGCTGACCGAGCCAGCGATGATCGCCACGCAGGAAGATCAACGGCTCGCGATGGAAGTTGTTGTAGCGCACCACCTCACCCACCAGCAGGACGTGGTCGCCGCTGGTGATCCGGTGCGCGATCCTGGTCTCGAAACGCGCCGCGCACCCGCCGAGCAGCGGGGCTCCGCCCAGACCTTCGCCGACGTCGAGCCCGGCGAATTTGTCCTCGGCCGGAGTCGCGAAGCGGCGGGAGAGTTCCTCCTGGTGCCAGGCCAGCACGTTCACGGCGAAGTGCCCGGAATCGCGGAACACCGGCAAGCTCGGCGAGTCGGTGCGCAACGCCCACAGCACCAGCGGCGGCTCCAGGGAGACCGAGGCGAACGAGTTCGCGGTGACCCCGACTCGGACGCCCGCGTGCGCGGCGGTCATCACGGTGATGCCGGTCGGGAAGCAACCGAGCGAGCGGCGGTAGGCGCGCAGGTCGTCGGCCGGCAGCAGCGGGCGCGGTTCGACGGTGGTCATGCCGGCGCCCCCACGACCCCGTCATGGCGACGCCGCATCCGCAGCTCGTGGCGTGCGGTCGCCTCGGCCAGGAAACGCGCGGTGAGTTCTGGGTCGAAGAAGTAGTTGCGCAGGTCGGTGGGATCGCTGAAGGCGTTGCAGAACCGGTTGGCCACCTCCGGCACCCGGGCGGCGGTGGTGAGCAGGTCGACCGCGTGCGCGGGCGGCGCCGCACCGGGAGTGTTGAAGGCGAGCATCGCGTTGGTGAAGTTCGTCGCGTACTCGGCTCGCTCCCACGCCTGGTCGAAGGTCGCGCGCATCCACCGATCGTCGAACGGCCCGGACCCCTGGTCGAGGATCATCCGGTGCACTACGGCGGCATGGTGACTGGCGTTGTTGGCGCCCTGGCCACAGGCCGGGTCGTTGAGCACCACGACATCGGCCATGCCGAGCACCTTGCGTCCCGAGGGCAGCGTCGCGATCGGCTCGCGCACCAGCGGCGGTACCGCCCCGCACAGCCAGCCGTTGGGGTCGCTGATCTCGGCGTCGGCGTAGCGGGCCGACTCCCACGGGAAGAAGTCGGCGAACGTGCGGCGGGTGAGGTCGAGCATCTCCTGGGCGGTCGTGGCCTGAGCCCACCGGTCCATCGGTCCGCCCGGCAGCGCTTCCATCACCCAGGCGACCCCCGGGCCCGCCGCCGTGAGCATCGGGATGCCGAAGGCCTCGCCGACTCCGGGGCGGATGTTGTAGCAGACCCCGTCGGAGTCGGGGTGCTCGGTGCCGACGAGGGCGATCAGGCCGATGGAGCGCTGTGGCCGGTCATGGACGGTCCGGGTGCGGTCGAGCGGGAAGATCCGCGCGATGTCGCCCTTGCCCGCGGCCACGACGGTGAGGTCGTGGATGGCGGCGATGTCGTCGAGGCGATCCGGGTCGACGGCGCCGTACACGACTTTGCCGCCGCGGTCGGCGAATGCCTCCAGCCAGGTGCTGAACTTCAGCCGCTGGTCGACCGACTGACCGTGCTTGGCGAAACGGGCCTGGAACTGGATGGCCACCGTGCCCTCGGGATCGGTGACCGTGGCGAAGGTGTGGTCGATGAGCGGGCGCTCGCCGTCCCAGAAGCAGATGTCGAGAGCGCGCTCGTGATCGAGCGCATGAGCGAAGATGCCCGCGCTGGACGGGAATCGGCTGCAGGCGATCTGCTCCGGCGTCCGCTCGGAATACACCGTGACGTCGTAGCCGTCTCGCAGCAGCCCGAACGCGAGCTGCAACCCGCCCTGGCCGGCACCGATGATGGCGATGGAACGCACGTCTACCTCCTTGTCGCTGTGCGGCGCGGCGGCAGCCGCGACCGCATCCAAGGATGTGACGCAGATCATGATCGCGGACCGGGGGAACCACGTGGTTCCACCACGCGGTTTTCGCCACGGGTCAGGCGTCGAGGTCGCGGGTGGCCGCCCAGACGGCGATTTCGGTGCGCGAGCGGAAGCCCAACTTGGCCAGCACGTGCTCGACGTGCCCCTCGACGGTGCGATGGGACAGCACCAGCTCGCCGGCGATGTCACGGTTGCTGAGTCCCTTGCCGACCAGCGCGGCGACCTGCCGTTCCCGGCGGGTCAGCGCGTGCGCGCCGGTCGGCGTGGCCGATCGGTCGCGCTCGGTGCCGTGGGTGCGGGTGAGGGCGGCGAGGTATGCCCGCACCTGTTCGTCGCCGAAGCCGGCACCCTCGCGGTAGGCCTCGTCGAAGGCGTCCGCGCCCAACGCGGCCACGGCCCGGTGGGCGGCGTCCTCGTGCGCGCGGGCGAGCTGTGGACCGAACGCGGACAGCGCGGTACCGATGCGACGCCAGAACGCATCGGCGATGCCGAGCAGGGTGGCACCCTCGCGATGACGCGCCGCCGCCACCGAGGCGGTGGCCAGCACCTCGAGCACCAGCACCACGGCGATGTGGTTGTCCAGCGGCAAGCTCGACTCCAGGCTCTGCGCCGCGGCGGTGATCGCCTCGTCGACGCGGTCCTCGGCGACCGCCAGGTGGGCGCGCACCCACAGCGCGTAGCCGCGGGCCCACCGGTCCCCGGTGGTGGTACCGGCGGTCATCGCCTCGGCACAACACCGCGCGGCCTCGGCGTGGTCACCGAGCAGGGTGCGGGTGAGGGCGAGCTGGAACAGCGACATCAGCAGGCCCTCCACCGAGCCGTCCGCGCGGTGGCCCGCGGCCGCCTCGGAGAAGCGTGCGGCGGCGGTCTCGAGGTCGCCGCCGAACAGCGCGAGCGACCCCTGCCAGGTCGCGACGAAACTGCGGGTGTGCGGGCCGGCCACGGCGTCGAGCGCGCCGCACTCGGCCAACCGCTCGCGGGCGCCCTGGTGATCACCCTGCAGCAGCGCCACCCACGCGCACGACCACAGCGCCTCGACTCGTTCGGCACAGGCCGCCGGATGCGCGGCCAACGCGCGGTCGAGCCTGCGTCTGCCCTCCTGGAGGTGCCCGCCCATCACCCACAGGATGCGAAGCCGCGCGGCCAGGGTGAGCGCGTGCCGACGTGCCCGCTCGTCCTCGTCGCCGAGGAAGGAGTCGAAGGCGGCGGCGAAGTTGGGCAGTTCGGTGGTGAGGCAGGCCAGCATCCGGGCCTGGTCGGGACCCCAGAAGGCGGTGCCGACCTGTTCGGCCACCCGGCGGTAGTGCTCGCGGTGCCTGCGGCGCAGTTGCTCCTCGGCACCGGACTCGCGCAGTCGGTGCCTGCCGTACTCGGCAATCGATTCCAGCATCCGGTACCGCAGGCCGCACGGCGTCGTCTCGGTGACCAGGATCGACTTGGCCACCAGGCCGTCCAGCGCGTTCACCACCTCGACCGCGTCGTCGTCCGCGCAGACCGCCTCCACGGCGGCCAGGTCGGCACTGCCGACGAAGACCGACATCCGTGCCCACAGCTGCTGTTCCTCCGGCAGGCACAGCCCGTGACTCCACTCCACCAGCGCCCACAGGGTGCGATGCTGTGGCAGGTCGGTCGGGTCGCCGCCGGCGAGCACGCGGAACCGATCGGTGATCCGCGCCAGCAGCTCGGCGAGCGACAGCGAACGCAGCCGCGCGGCGGCCAGTTCGATGGCCAGCGGCAGGCCGTCCAGCCGCCGGACGAGCTGGGCCGCGAGTTCGACGTTCTCCTCGGTGATCCGGTGGTGTGCGCTCACGGCGCCCGCGCGCTCGTCGAGCAGCCGGATCGCCGGATACGCGGCGGCGTCCTCGACCCGCAGCACCGTGCCCGACGCGGGCGCCCCCAAGGTCCGCACCGCCAGCACCCGCTCGCCGGTGATGCCCAGTGCCTGCCTGCTCGTCACCAGGAACCGCACCCCGGGGGCCGCGCGCAGCACCCGGCCGACGAAGACCTGGCAACCGGAGACCACGTGCTCGCAATTGTCCAGCACGATCAGGATCTCGCGGTCGGCCAGCGCGGCGATCAGATGATCGACCACGTCGGGGGAGGAGAACTTCGCCCCCAGCGCGCTCGCGACGGCCTGGGCGACGTCGGCCGGGTCGGTCAGATGGGCCAGCGGCACGAACCACGCCCCACCGGGAACCTCGGCGGCCAGCGGGCGCGCCGCCTCGATCCCCAGCCGCGTCTTGCCCACGCCGCCGGGACCCACCAACGACACCAGCCGGAACCGCGCCAGCGCATCCCGGACCGCCGTCAGCTCGTCGTCGCGGCCGATGAAGCTGGTCATCCGGGCGGGCAACTGCCCCGCGCCTGCGCTCATCTCGAACTCCCGCGTCGGTGAGGGTAGTGGCAGTGTAGGTCCCGTCTCGGGCAGCTCCGGCCGCGGCAGGCCGGGTCGCCACGACGCGCGGTCAGACCGCCCGCACCCGGTCCGGCATCCGCGCACCCGGCACTGCCGGTTCGCCGTCGAGTTCGCCGGCGGGGCTCAGGTCGAGGCCGGGGCGGTCGCGCAGGGCGAGCACCGCGGCGACGGCCAGGACGAACATGACCAGCAGGTAGCCGCCGACGGCGAGCACGCTGCCGGTGGTGCGCACCAGGGCGGCGGCGATCATCGGGGCGAAGGCCCCGCCGAGGATCGCGCCGAGGGCGTAGGAGATGGCGACGCCGGAGAAGCGGATCGAGGCCGGGAACAGCTCGGCGTACCAGGCGGCCTGCGGCCCGTAGGCCAGTCCGAGTCCGACGGTGAACAGCGCGAGGCCGAGGAACAGCAGGCCGATCTCACCGGTGTCGACGAGCAGGAACATCGGGAACACGGTGACGATCAGGCTGCCGTAGCCGACGAGGTAGGTGCGCTTGCGGCCGTAGCGGTCGGCCAGATATCCGGACAGGTAGGTGGTGCACGCCCACAGCGCCGCCGCTGCGGTGATGGCCACCAGCACCGGCGTCCGGTCCAGGGCGACCGGTCCGTCGGGGTCGGTGGCATAGCTGGTGATGAAGCCGCCGGTGGTCATGTAGCCCGCGGCGTTGTTGCCCGCGAAGACCAGCGCGGCCAGCAGCACCAGCAGGCCGTGCCGCCGGAACAGCGTCAGCACCGGCACCTTCGCGCGCTGCCTGCCCGCCGCCAGTTCCGCGAAGACCGGGCTCTCGTCCACGGTGCGGCGCACCACGTAGCCCACGCCGATCAACACCACGCTCAGCAGGAACGGCACCCGCCAGCCCCAGTCCAGGTAGGCCTGCCCGGGTGCGACGACACCGGTCATCAGCGCGGTCACCCCCGAGGCGAGCACCATGCCGAACGGCACGCCGAGTTGCGGGAACGCGCCTGCCCGGCCGCGCCGGTCCGCGGGGGCGTGCTCGACCGCCATCAGCACCGCGCCGCCCCATTCGCCGCCCGCCGAGATGCCCTGCAGGATGCGCAGCAGGATCAGCAGGATCGGGGCGAGCACGCCCGCCGAGGCGTAGGTGGGCAGCAGACCGATGAGGCTGGTGGAGATGCCCATCGTCAGCAGGGTCGCGACCAGGATGGCGCGCCGCCCGAGCCGGTCGCCGAAGTGCCCGGCCAGGAAGGCGCCCAGCGGGCGGAACACGAAGCTGATGCCGACGGTGGCGAAGGACAGCACCAGCCCGATCGAGGAGCCCGCCGGGGCGAAGAACAGCTCGGAGAACACCAAGCCCGCGGCGGTGCCGTAGATGAAGAAGTCGTACCACTCGATGGTGGTGCCGATGACGGTCGCGGCGGCGACCCGTCGCGCGGACGTCGTCGGCGTCGACGACGAGGTTGCGGTACTCATGCTGATTCCTCGGGGGGGTGAAGGGTTTTCAGTGATCCCAGGTGACGGGCAGCGCGGTGGAGCCGCGGAACACCCAGCCGTGGAAGGCGGGTTGCCGGCGGGGGTCGGTGCGCAGGCCGGGCAGTTCGGCGTAGAGCAGCGGGACGGCGATCTCGCCGATGGCGATGCGGGCGGCCCAGTGCCCCGCGCACAGGTGCACGCCGCTGCCGAAGCCCAGATGCGGACGGCGCGGGCGGGTGATGTCGAACCGGTCCGGGTCGGTGAAGACGGCGGGATCGCGGTTGGCGGCCCCGACCACGACGCCGAGCGCCGCGCCCGCGGGCAGGACGACGCCGGCGAGCTCGACTTCGCGGGTGGTCTCGCGCGGATACATCCCGATCGGGGCGAGCCAGCGCACCGTCTCGTCGAACACCGCCGCCCACCCGAGTTCACCGGCGAGCACCCGCGCGCGCTGGTCGGGGTGCCTGCTCAATGCCCACACGGTGTTGGTCACCATGTGTTGCGGCTCGTTCATGCCGCCCGCGACGGTGAGCTTGACGTTCGCCGCCACCTGCTCGGCGGACAGTCCGGCGGCGATCATGGCCGAGGTGATCGAGGCGTCGGGGTGACGCCGGTAGTACGGGATCAGCTCGTCGAGCAGCGTGTCGACCTCGTCGCGCGCGGCCTCGCAGCGCCGCCAGATCTCCGGGTCGTCGAGCAGGTTCCCGGTGCCGGCGATGAAGGCGTGCGACCAGCGCCGCATGTCTTCGGGCGCAACGTCTTTCATACCGAGCAGATCCACCAGGTTCTGCGCGGCGACGGGGGCGGCGTAGTCGCGATCGAGGTCGGCCGCGTCCGGGCCGCGCTCGCGCAGCCGGTCCAGATATCGGCGTGCGGTGCGTTCGAAGACCGGAACCCACTGCTCCCGGAGGTTCTTCGGTCGCAGCGCCGGGTTGACCGCCCCGCGTTCGCGTGCGTGTTCCGGGTCGTCCTTGCGCAGCATCGGCACCCCGCCGAGGGCGCGCCGCATGGTGGCGCCGCCACCGGACACCGCGGCGCTGAAGGTCTGCTGGTCGTCCTCGACGGCGCGGCACCCGGCGAACGAGGTGACCAGGTAGCGGCCCAGCGCGGGCGCCCACGCCACCGGGCTCTCGGCGAGCAGCCGGCGATAGGACGGGTAGGGGTCGGCCGCGAGTTCGGCGGGGTCGAGCCAGTCGGCGACCGGGGCGGGCGTTGACGTCGTTGTCATCCGGGACTCCTGGGGATCGCTCAGCGAGCGGGGGCGAGTGCCGCGGCGCAGCGCTTCAGGCTGAACGCCGGATCGGTCAGGTCGGGCGGTGCGGGCACCGGGCCTGCGGCGAGGAGCCTGCGGGCGGCCATGTGGTCGGCGGGGCGGCCGACGGATTCCACCGCGACGAGGTCGCCCTCGCGCAGGCAGCAGACCGAGAACCGGCCGGTGGCCGGGTCACCCAGGGTCACGGTGTCGTCACCGGGCCTGCGCAGGCCGGCGATCTGCACTTTCACCGCGCCCTGGTGACTCCAGAACCACGGCAGGTCGGCGTAGTCGTGCTCGGCGCCGAGGAGGCCGGCGGCGACATGCCTGGCCTGATCGGTGGCGTTCTGCACCGATTCCAGCCGGATGCGGGTCCCGGCGTGCGGGTGCGGGTGCGCGGCGCAGTCGCCGACGGCGTAGATCGCCGGGTCGGCGGTGCGCAGGCGCCCGTCGACGACGATCCCGTCGGCCACTGCCAGCCCGGCCCGCTCGGCCAGCTCGACCCGTGGCGCCGCGCCGATCCCCACCAGCACCAGATCGGCCCGGTACTCGGTCCCGCCGGTGCCGACCGCGCCGCGCACCCGCCCGTCCGCGCCGACGAACCGGGCCACCGATTCGCCCAGGCGCAGATCGATGCCCGCGGCCCGGTGAGCCGCCGCGACGTGCGCCGAGATCGGTTCGGACACCGCGCGGGCCAGCGGCCGCGAACCGGCGTCGAGCACCGTCACGGGCAGGCCGCGGGCACGGGCGACGGCGGCGAATTCGAGCCCGACGAAGCCGGCGCCCACCACCAGCACCGCACTCGCCGCGGCCAGCGCCGCCCGCAGTGCCCGCGCGTCGGCGAGGGTGCGCAGCGCGTACACGCCGGCCAGTTCCGCGCCGGGCACCCGCAGCGGCCGGTTGACCGAACCGGTCGCCAGAACCAGTGCGTCGTAGCCGATCTCGCGGCCGTCCGCGAGCCCGACGAGCCGCGCCCGCCGGTCCACCGCGACCGCCACGGTACCGGTGCGCAGGTCGATCCCGTGGTCGGCGAAGTAGCGCGCCCCGCGCAGCGGCAACGGCTCGGCGCCGGGTTCGGCCGCCAGGTGTTCCTTGGACAGCGGCGGGCGCTGGTAGGGCAGGCACGGTTCGTCGCCGACGAGCGTCAGCCGGCCGGTGTGCCCGCCCGCGCGCAGCGCGTCGGCGACCTGCACCCCGGCGTGCCCGGCCCCGACGATCACCACCCGCGTCGCCTCAGATCTGGGCATCGGGCACCTCGACCTCGACCTCCGCGAGGTCGGCGGGCAGGGACAGCTGGCAGCCCAGCCTGCTGCGCCGCTCGTCGCGGGGTGCGGCGGTGCAGTCGAGCATCTCCTCCTCGTCGTCGCTGATCGGCGCGAACCGCGACAGGAACGGTTCGCGCACGTAGACGTGGCAGGTGGCGCACATCGCCTGGCCGCCGCACTCCCCCACGATGCCGGGCACGCCGTTGCGCACCGCCGCGTGCATGACGGTGCTGCCCGCGTCGGCGTCGACGACGGTGTCGGTGCCGTCGGGATGGTGGTAGGTCACCTTGGGCATGGCTCTCCTCGATTCGCTGGTCGGGGGTTCACAGGGTGGGCAGGGGTGCTCAGCCCCAGTGGACGGGCAGGCTCAGCACGCCCCGGAAGACCCAGCCGCCGACGGTGGCGGGGCGGTCGGGATCGGGGCGCAGGCCCGGGAAGTCGGCGAACAACCGCGGCAGCGCGACCCCGACGACCGAGGCGCGCGCCACCCACGCACCCGCGCAGAAGTGGTTGCCGCCACCGAAGGCCAGGTGCGGTTTGCGCGGGCGGTCGATGTCGTAGGACTCCGGGTCGGTGAACGCCGCCGGGTCCCGGTTGGCCGCCGCGACCACCACCCCCAGCCGGGCGCCCGCGGGCACCGCCATGCCCGCCACCTCGGTGTCGGCGGTGGCCTCGCGCGGGTACATGCTGATCGGCGCGACCCAGCGCACCGACTCCTCGAACGCGTCCGACCAGCGCGCGCCCGCCCGCACGGCCGCCAGCTGCGCCGGATGGGTCAGCAGCGCCCACACCGTGGTGGCGATCGCGTCGCGGGGCTCGTTCAGGCCGCCGCCGATGGTCATCTTGAGATTGGCCCGCAGCGACTCGATCGGCATGCCCGAGGCGCCGAGCACCGCGAGCAGGCTGCCGTCCGGCTCGGCGCGCAGGGCGGGCAGCATCTCGTCGATCGCCGCGTCGACCTCCCGCGAGGACCGCTCGGCCCGCGCCCACACGTCGGGGTCGTCGGCGTAGTTGCCGGTGCCGTCGATCAGCGTCTGCGACCAGCGCTGCAGGTCCTGTTCGGTGGCGTTGGCGAAACCCAGGATCATCCGCAGGTTCTCCGCCGCGTAGGGCGCGGCGAACTCGGCGACCAGGTCGGCGCCCGGCCCGGCGGCCCGCAGTCGCGCGGCGTAGGTGGCGTAGTTGCGGGCGAACAGCGCGTTCCAGTGGTCCTTGATCGCCTTCGGGCGCAGCACGCCGCCGTAGGCGCGGCGTTCGGCGTCGTGCTCGGGGTCGTCCTTGCGGAGCATGCTGTGGCCCATCGAGCGCTTCATCAACGAGCCCGTCTCGTCGGCGCTGAACCGCTGCTGATCCAGCTCGATCTCGTGGCAGGCCTCGTAGCCGAGCACCAGGAAGCGGTTGACGGCCGGTACCCAGTGGATCGGGGCCTGGGCGCGCAACCGCTGATAGATCGGGTACGGATCCGCGTACAGTTGCGCGATCGTCACGTCCTCCGCGGTCGGGATCGCCCGTGCCGCAGCGGTTTTCACAGTCATCCTCGCTCACCTTCCTCGATACCCGATGGGACACAGTGTGGGCCCGGTCACCTCCACAGGTAAAGTTCAAAAAACCTTCCAAACACCACAGAAATGGTTCGCATATGCCCGGCTACACCCTGCGCCAGCTGGAGTACTTCGCCGCCGTCGCGCAGGCGCGCTCGATCTCCGCCGCAGCCGCCGCGCTGCACGTCACCCCCACCGCGGTGGCCTCGGCACTCACCGATCTCGAGCGCGTGCTCCGCACCCAGCTGGTGGTCCGGCGCAAAGCGCACGGCATCACCCTCACCCCGACCGGCAGCTACCTGCACCAGCGCGTCGCCGGGCTGTTACGCGAGGCCGACGAGCTCGAACTCGCGGCGGCCGGTGGCGGCACCGAGCTGGTCGGCCCGCTGCTGCTGGGTTGCTACTCCACCATCGCCCCCACCGTGGTGCCGCTGCTGATGGAGTGGATGCGCGAACACCACCCCAGGGTCGACCTGACCGTGGTCACCGGCAGCCAAGCCGAACTCCCGCAACGCCTGCTCGTCGGCGGCCTCGACCTGGCCATCGGGTACGACATCGGCCTGCCCGACGGCCTCGACTCGGTGCTGCTCTACCGCGCACCCCCGTACGCGATCCTGCCGACCGACCACCCGCTCACCCGCCGCGACACGGTCACCATCGCCGAGCTGGCCCGCGAGCCGATGATCCTGCTCGACCTACCGCCCGCGGCGCAGCACACCCTGCAACTGTTCACCGACGTCGGCGTGGAACCGCGTATCGGACAACGTATTTCGGATTTCGAACTCACCCGCGCACTGGTCGCCCGCGGCTTCGGCTACTCGGTGCTGATCCAGCGGCCCGCCATCAGCCGCTCCTACGAGGGCCTGCCGATCGCGCTGCGCGAGATCGAATCCCCCAGCCACAGCGGCCATGTGCTGATGATGTGGCCGCGCCAGGTCCGCCTCACCGACCGCGCCGCCGCCCTCGTCGACTTCGCCACCCGCCACGCCGACCACCTGGACCCGCGCAATCACCACAGCGCACCGGCCTAGTCCCGAACCCCGAACAGCGCCCGATCGGCGGGCGGCGCCCAGCAGCCGGTGGCGATCTCGGCGGCCCTGCTGGGGGAGTTGAAGGCCCTGCTCGGGCCCGGAGGTGTGCGGACCGATCAGCCGTCGCCGCGGGCGTCGTAGGCCTGCTGGGCGGCGCGGATGGCGGGGGCGTTGGCCTCGGCCCAGCGGCGCATGGCGATCAGGGGGACGAGGGCGTCGCGGCCCAGCGGGGTGAGCGCGTATTCGACGCGGGGCGGGATCTCGGGGTAGTGGGTGCGGGTGAGCAGGCCGTCGCGTTCCAGGCTGGTCAGGGTTTGGGTGAGCACTTTCGGGGTGATTCCGGCAACGGTGGCGCGTAGGCCGGTGAAGCGCAGCGGACCGTCGGCCAGTGCCTGCAGGACCAGCATCGACCATTTGCCGCCGAGCCGTTGCAGGATCGGCCGCGATGGGCAGTCGGGATCCATGACGTCGTAGACCAGGTCACTTTCCACAAGGAAACTATGGCACGTTGAAGTCATCGGTATCAATCGGATACCAATGTCGGCAGCAGGTTCACGACTACTCGAAAGGAAGCACATGAAGATCGCCGTCTTCGGGGCCACCGGCATGGTCGGCTCCGCCATCGTCGACGAAGGTCGCAGCCGCGGGCACGAGGTGCGCACCGTCTCCTCGCGGCCGGGCGCGGCCGACGTGACCGCCGACCTGACCCGGTTCGAGGACGTGGCCGGGCTGGCCGAGGAGGTCGACGCGATCGTGGTGTCGGTGCCACCGTCGCGCACCGGCGAATCGCACGAGCCGTGGGTCGCCGCGCACGAGCGGCTGGCGCGCACCCCGCTGCCCACCCGCCTGGTACTCGTCGGCGGCGCGGGCAGCACCCTGGTCGAGGGCACTCCCCTGCTCCAGACGCCGGACTTCCCCGCCGACTACCTGCCCGAAGCGACCTCCGCGGCGCGGGTGCTCGAGCTGTTCCGCGCGGCCGACCCCGGCGTCGACTGGACCATCCTGTCGCCCGCGCCGGTGATCGCCCCCGGCGAGCGCACCGGCAACTACCGGCTCGGCGGCGACGAACTGGTCGGCGAGCGGGTCTCCACGCAGGACTACGCGGTGGCGCTGTGGGACGAGCTCGAGCAGCCGAAGCACCGCAGGACCCGGTTCACGGTCGCCAACTGAACGGGTTGCCCGGCGTTCGCCGGTCGGCCGCTTTCGCTGCGCCGCGCGGGTGCGGCATGGAACCATGAGCCTGTGGCGCACGACATCGCGGCGGAGGACACGGCGGCGATCCGGCGACCGATCCGGCGGCGCACAAGGGTCGTGCGCAACGCATACGGCAGCGCGGCCGCGGAAGCGTTCCTGATCATCGCCATCACGACGATCCTGGTGACCCGCCTCTACCTGGCCTTGACGAACTACCCCCAGGTCGGCGGCGGGTCACTGCACATCGCGCACGCCCTCTACGGCGGCGCGGCGATGATGGTCGCGCTGCTGGTCGGCTGGCTCGTGCTCGGCGAGACCGCCCGCGGCGTCGCGGTGCTGATCGGCGGCATCGGGTTCGGACTGTTCCTCGACGAGGTCGGCAAATTCGTCACCGCCGACAACGACTACTTCTACGGCCCCGCCGCCGAGATCATGTACGTGCTCGTGCTGGTGGTGCTGGTGGCGAACCGGGCGGTGCGCCTGGTCCGCGCGCCCACCGTCGAGGAGTACCTGGCCAACGCCGCCGCCATCGCCGCGGCGGGTGCGGCGGGCGGCCTGCCCGAGCACCGGCGCGCGGCTGCCGAGCGGATGCTGGCCCGCGCCGAGCTGGGCGGCGCCGACCCGCGCGCCGTGCGGGGAGTGCGGTTGCTGCTCGATTCCGCCGGGCACCGGGTCGACCGCCTGTACGCGGTCAGGCAGCGTCTGCCCCGGCTGGTTCCCGCGATGTTCCGCAGTCCGCGGTGGGTGCCGGTGCTCGGCTGGTTGCTCGTGGTGTCCGCGGCGGTGGGCATCGCGGTCGGCATCCTGCAACTCGCGCTGGGCGGCCTCGAACTCGACACCGCCGACACCACTCTCGACATCGGACGGATGGGCATCGCCGAGGCCATCCTGTTCACCAGCGCCTGCCTGACCTTCCTGGTGGCCGCGCCCGCGATCGTGCGCTACCGCCCCGACGGGCCGCTGTGGCCGTTGCACGCGCTGCGCATCGCCGCGCTGATCTTCACCGTCCTCAACGCCTTCGCCGACTTCGCGACCGAAGGGTTCGGCGCGCTGGTCGGTGTCGCGCTCGGCCTGTTCACCATGGCGATGTTGTCCTACCGGATCGGCGTGCGGCTCGGCGGGCAGGTCGTGCCCGGGTCAGGCCAGGGCGAGCCCGAACCAGAGGCAGGCCGCGAGCAGGAGCACGGTGATCACCCACACGGCGCGGGTGGTGTAGGTGTGGCGCATGACGGGGCCTCCCGGGTCAGACGAAGGTGAAGCGTTCGGTGTGCACGCGTTCGGCCGGGACGTCCAGGGCGGCGAGGGCGTCCTCCACGGCGGTCACCATCGGCGCCGGGCCGCAGATGAAGTACTGCCGGCGCTCGTGCCGGTCGGGCAGGTGCCGCCGCAGCAGCGCGGCGTCGACGAACCCCGACTCGCCCGGCCATCCGGGCGGCGGGTCCTGCGGCACGAGCACGACGGTGAGGTCCAGACGGCGGGAGAGGGCGTCGATCTCGGCGTCGAAGGTCTGCTCGGCCACCGTGCGCACCGCGTAGAGCAGCAGGAACGGGCGCCGGTCGCCGCGGTCGGCCATGGTCCGCAGGATGGAGACAATCGGGGTGATGCCGACACCGCCCGCGATCAGCACGAAGCCGGGACCTTCGTTGCGGTCGGGGGTGAACACCCCGTGCGGACCGTCGAGGTAGGCGCGGGTGCCGGGGGCGATGTCGCCGACGGTGGCGGTGAAGTCGCCGAGCGCCTTGATGGTGATCGCCACCCGGTCGTGGTCCTCGGCGCTGGAGGAGAACGAGAACGGATGCGCGGTGATCGCGAAGGGGGAACGGTCGACGGTGAGCCAGCCGAACTGTCCCGGCGCGAACCGGATTCCCGGGTGCCCGACCGGCGCCAGGGTCAGGGTGGTGGCATCACCGCGTTCGGGGGTGACCGCCTCGATGCGCCACGGCCGCCGCATCCGCCGCACGGGCGCCACCACCCGCACCCATACCAGGAGTCCGACCAGCGCCAGCGTCATCGCGACCCACAACCACACCTTCCACACCGCGTCGAGGTAGTAGCCGACCAGCAGCATGTGGCCCAGCGCGAACCCCACCACCGCCACCGACAGCACCCCGTGCACGACCTGCCACACCTCGTAGCGGATACGGAGGCGCCGCCGCCACACCGAGGTCGCGACCCGATCAGCAGCAGCACCGTCGAGGTGACCGCGAAGCGGGCCCGCCACGGCGCCTCGGCGAGGTTCAGCAGCGCCACGATGTCGATGCCGCCGATCTGCAACAGGACCGGGTGGGCCAGCACGAACGCCAGCGCCACGGCGGAGATCTGGCGGTGGAACTGCACCAGCGCGTCCTCACCGAAAGGCGCCGCCATCGACCGGAACCGGGCGACCAGCGCGAACTGCGCCCCGAGCATCGACATGCCGACGAATCCCAGCGCCACCGAGAACTCCACCCAGAAGCCGCGCCCGCCCTCGACCGGCCCGACGACGGCGAAGATCAGCGGCACCACCGCCACCGCCACGTACAGCGTGATCCACCCGATACCCCGAACAACCACAGACACCGCGACCTCCGATCGAAGGGCGTTCCGCCGCGCTCGGCCGGCGCTCGTTCCACGCTAGCCCGCCCGGCCGATGCCGAAGCCGTTCGACCCGGCGTGTTCCCCGGGACCGCGGCGTCACGGCGACGACGATGCGGGTTGTCGGGAGCCGCAGGTGCCACTCCCCCCTCATCAGGAGTGGCACCTCGGCGCGTGCGGTACCCGGTGCGGCCGACCGTGCGACGCCTGCCTGGTCGTGGGGCGACGACGGTGCGGCGGTCGCGCGAACGCGGGGTCAGACGCCGGCTTCGCTGACGTCCGCGATCAGGTCCGGCGCGCGGCGCGTCCAGTCGGTGGCCGATTCGTAGGTGTGGCCGACCCGCAGGACCGTCGCTTCGTCGAACGGCTTGCCGATGATCTGCATGCCGATCGGCAGACCGGTGGCGGTGAAACCGCACGGCACCGACATGGCGGGCAGGCCGGTGAGATTGCCCGGCGCGCACGTGCGCACGTAGGCGTTGATCAGCGGCTCGCTCATCCCGTCCGGCCAGGTGAACTCACCCTGTCCGGCGGGCGCGGCCGCGCGCGGAACGGTCGGCGCCAGCACCGCGTCGAGGCCGTCGAACATCTCCCGCCAGCCCTGCTGCAACAACGTCCTGGCCCGCAGCGCCCGGATGTAGTCGGTGGCGAGCACCATCTCGCCCGCCTCCAGCATCAGCCGCACGTCCGCCTCGTAGCGGTCGGCCCGCTCGCGCAGCGCCTCCTGGTGGTAGGCGCTGGCCTCGGCCACGAAGACGGCGTACTCGACCGGCATGTACTGCTCCGGCAGCGGCAGCGCGACCTCGCGCACGTGCGCGCCCGCGTCGGCGAGGACGTGCACGGCGGCGCGGTAGGCGGCCTCCACCTCGGGATCGATGTGGTCGAAGAAGTAGTTCGTCGGCACCCCGACGGTCATGCCGCGCACGTCGGCGACCAGGCTCGCGCGGTAGTCGGGCACCTCGGCGTCCACGGTGGCGGGATCGCGCGGGTCGAAACCGGCGAGTTCGCCCAGCAACAGCGCGTTGTCGGCGACGGTGCGGCCCATCGGCCCGATGTGGTCCAGCGACCAGCTCAGCGAGGTGGTGCCGTAGCGGGAGACCCGCCCGTAGGTCGGCTTGATGCCGGTGACGCCGCAGAGGGCGGACGGGATGCGGATGGACCCGCCGGTGTCGGTGCCGATCGCGCCGAGCACCATGCGCGCGGCCAGCGCCGCGCCGGACCCGCCGCTGGATCCACCCGGGATGTGGTCCGGATGCCAGGGGTTGCGCGTCGTGGGAGTCACCACCCCGTAGGCGAATTCGTGGGTGTGGGTCTGGCCGACGAGCACCGCGCCCGCGCGGTCGAGCCGTTCGACGACCGCCGCGTCGTCCTCGGGGACGTGCCCGGCGCGGCTGCGCGAACTCGAGGTCGTCTCCACTCCGGCGCGGTTCACCAGCGCCTTGACCCCGATCGGGATGCCGTGCAGCGGTCCGCGGCGCCGGCCCGCCGCGATCTCCTCGGCCGCCCGCGCGGCCTGCACGGTCGCGGCCTCGGCGGTGACCACCGAGAACGCGCCGATGACGGGTTCGTGCCGCGCCACCTGGTCGAGCACCGACTCGGTCAGCTCGACCGGGGACAACCGGCCGGCGGCGATCTCCTCGCTCGCCTCGCTCAGCGTCAGATCACAGGGCCGCACGGCTCACCTCCACCGCGCGTCGAAGGCGGTAGCCGGCGGCGTGTCGCCGAGCTCGAGCTCGCGCAGCCGGTCGATCTCGCCGTAGACGGAATCCAGTGCCGCGCCGACGATGTCGTGCCGCTCGTCCGGCAACGGCAGCCGGGCGAAGGCCGCCAGTTCCGCGACCCGCGCGGGCGGACGGGCCGTTGATCGATCACCCACAATCCACTCCTGACCTCGGATGTGTCCCTGATCACAGGGCTGCGGTGACCGTATCGATCGCGTTCCCCCGCCTCCACCCCCGAAAAGGGGTAGACCCCGCCCCGCGCGCGGGCGGTGGCGGGGTCGGCGCGGCTCACAACTGCGCGTTGATCGTCTTCTGCTCGGTGTAGGCGTCGATGGCGGAGGCGCCGAGTTCGCGGCCCCAGCCGGACTGCTTGTAGCCGCCGAACGGCAGCGCCGCGTCGAAGGCGTTGTGCGCGTTGACCCACACGGTGCCCGCCTTGATCTGCCGGGCGGTGCGGTGCGCCTTGGAGATGTCGCGGGTCCACACGCTCGCGGCCAGGCCGTAGGGGGTGTCGTTGGCCGCGGCCGCGACACCGTCCTCGGCGTCGAACGGGGTGGCGACCACGACCGGGCCGAAGATCTCCTCCCGGTACACGCTGAAGGAGGACTGCACGTCCACCAGCACCGTCGGCTCCACGTAGAACCCGGAGTCGCCGTGCCTGCGCCCACCGCACAGGGCACGGGCGCCGTCGCGCAGGCCCTGGTCGATGTAGCCGGTCACCCGCTCGAGCTGCTCCTGCGAGACGAGCGGGCCCACCTCGGTGGTCGGGTCGAGGCCGGGGCCGAGCTTGCTGGCCGCGGCGATGTCGGCGACGCGCTGGGTGAACTCGTCGAAGATGCCGCGCTCCACCAGGATCCGGGTGCCGCTGGTGCAGGTCTGGCCGTGGTTGAACAGGAAGCCCGAGGCCACCCCGGGCACCGCGAGGTCCAGATCCGCGTCGGCGAACACGACCTGCGGGCTCTTGCCGCCCAGTTCCAGGGTGACGCGCTTGAGGTTGCCCTTGGCCGCGTCCACGATCAGCTTGCCCACCTCGGTGGAGCCGGTGAAGGCGATCTTGTCCACGTCCAGGTGTCCGGCCAGCGCCGCACCGGCGTCGCCGTAGCCGGTCACCACGTTGAGCACGCCGTCGGGCAGCCCGGCCTCGGCCATGATCTCGGCCAGGCGCAGCGTGGTCAGCGGGGTCTGCTCGGCGGGCTTGACGACGATGGTGTTGCCGCACGCCAGCGCCACCGGCAGCTTGAAGGCCACCATCAGCAGCGGGAAGTTCCACGGCGTGATCGCCCCGCAGACGCCGACCGGCTCGCGCAGCGTGTAGGCGTGCCACTGGGTGCCCGGCGCCCACGGCATCGACACCGGAATGGTCCGGCCCTCGATCTTGGTGGCCCAGCCCGCGTAGTACTGGAACAGTTCGGCGACCCAGGTGATGTCCACCGCCTGGGCGACCGCGGCGGACTTGCCGTTGTCCAGCGATTCCAGCTGCGCCAGTTCCTCGGCGTGCTCGAAGATGGCCTCGCCGATCCGGAACAGCAGCCGCTGGCGCTGCGCGGGCGTCCACAGCGACCATTCACCCTCGAACGCGGTGCGGGCGGCGCGCACCGCGCGGTCGACATCCTCGGCGCCGCCGTGCGCGACGGTGGTCAGCACCTGCCCGGTGGCCGGGTCGACGGTCTCGAAGCTCCGGCCCGAGGCGGCGTCCACCCACCGGCCGCCGATGAACAACTGCTTGGGGCGGGCGAGCCAGTCGCGCACCTGGGGCAGAACGGGGGTCAGCGTCGAGGCGGACGCCTCGGAAAGCGTGTCGGTCACGGTCACTCCGTTCGGAAGGGAACTATGTCGCAGACCACATTCCCCGGCACCGCACCGCCCGACTGTTCAAGTACTGGACAAGCGCGGCGGCCCCGAACGGCCCGGTGTCCAGTTCCTGAACAGTGCGCGCCGACGCGGGCACGGTACCGTGATCTGGGACACATCGAGGAGGTCGTGCTATCTACACCACTGAGTTGATCGAGCGCCGCCGATTCCGCGAACCCATCGCGCGCTCCTGGCGGCGGGCCGCCCTGGCGGGCCTGGCACCCGACACCGTGCTGCGCGACGTGCGGGTGGTCGACGTCGATCCGCGCAGCCATCTGCTCGCCGCCGCCGCGCCGGTCATCGAGGAACTCAACGACCGGCTGGCCGAGACCGGGATGTGCACGGTGCTGGTCGACCGCGAGGGCCGGGTGGTGCACCGCTGGTGCGGCGACCCGCGCGCCGAGAACATCTTCGACGACCTGGCGATCGGGGTGGGCACCTCGCTGCTCGAGGAGGCCATCGGCACCAACGCGCTGGGCACGGCGCTGGAGATGCGCACCGGCATCGCCGTGCACGGCGGCGAGCACTTCGCCGAGCGGCTGCGCGCGTTCAGCTGTTACGGCCACCCGATCTTCCATCCGACCACCCGCCGCATCGAGGGCGTCCTGGACATCACCGTGCTGGCCCGGTCGGCGAGCCCGCTGCTGTCACCGCTGGTCGCCAAGGCCGTGGCCGACATCGAGCAGCAGTTGCTCGAGGGCAGCCGGATCTCCGAGCGGGTGCTGCTGGCCGCCTTCCAGACCGCCTCGCGCCGCAGCAGGCCGGTGGTCGCCGTCGGCGACGACATGTTCGTCACCAACATGGCCGCCTCCGATCTGCTCGACACCAGCGACATGGCGTTGCTGCGCAACCTGGCCGGCGACCTGTCCGGCAGCACCGAACTCGAACTCGAACTGCGCTCCGGGCAGGCGGTGCTCACCGCCGAGCGGGTGCCGGGCAGCCGCGGCGGGGTGCTGATCTACATCCAGCCCACCGAGCGCCGCACTCCGCGCACACCCACCACCGGCGCGGCGCCGGTCGGACACGTGTGCATCTCCGGCCAGTCCGGCACCGGCCGGACGACGGCGGCCAGGCAGCACGCGCCGCAGCGCCCGTACTCCGTGCTCACCGGCGGGCAGGCGATCATCGGCGGCTCGGCGGCCTGGGCCGAGCAGTTCGCCTCCATCGTCCGCGCCGAGCAGGGCACGCTGTGCATCGACGGCGTGGATCTGCTGCCGCCCGAGCTGATCGAGATCGTCACCCGGCACGCCCGCTCGGGCACCGCGCCGCACCTGGTGCTGACCTGCGGCCCGCTGGACGGGTTGCCCGGCCACGTGCGCGCCCTGCCCGCGCTGTGCGCGTCGACGGTCGAACTGCTGCCGCTGGCCAACCGCCTCGGCGAGCTGCCCGCCATCGCCGAGGCCATGCTCGCCGAGCTCGGTGCCGACAAGACCCATCACCTCACCCCGGGCGCCCTGCGCGCGCTCGGCGGGTACTGGTGGCCGGGCAACCTCAGCGAGCTGCACGCCGTGCTGGAACGGGCGGTGCGCGCGCACGCGGGCGGCGCCATCACCCCGGCCGACTTCCCCGCCCACCTGGCCCCGGACGGGCCGCCACGCGATCTGGCCCGGCTGGAGCGCGCCGAGCGCGACGCGATCGTCGCCGCGCTGCGCGGCTGCGGCGGCAACAAGGTCCGCGCCGCCCAGCAGCTCGGCATCTCCCGCACCACGCTCTACGCGAAGATGCGCACCCTGCGGATCCAGACCTACTGACCGGCGCGGCGCAGTTGCGATCGCGCTGAATGTAACCGGTGACCGGGGCGCCGAACACGGGCAGCCTTTCGGGGTGACTCGTGTGATCCGCTTCAACGCCTTCGACATGAACTGCGTCGCCCACCAGTCCCCCGGGCTGTGGAAGCACCCCGAGGACCAGTCCTGGCGCTACAAGGACCTGGACTACTGGACCGAGCTGGCCCGGCTGCTCGAACGCGGCCGCTTCGACGGCCTGTTCATCGCCGATGTCCTGGGCACCTACGACGTCTACGGCGCCGGTGACGAGGCCGCGATCCGGCAGGCCGCGCAGATCCCGGTCAACGATCCGATGCTGCTGGTCTCGGCGATGGCGCTGGTGACCGAGCACCTGGGCTTCGGGGTCACCACGGGCACCGGTTTCGAGCACCCGTATCCGTTCGCCCGCCGGATGTCCACCCTCGACCACCTCACCAAGGGCCGCATCGGCTGGAACGTGGTCACCGGCTATCTGCCCGCGGCGGCACGCAACATGGGCCAGACCGACCAGCCGGCGCACGACGCCCGCTACGACCACGCCGACGAATATCTCGAGGTGCTCTACAAGCTGTGGGAGGGTTCCTGGGAGGACGACGCGGTGGTCCGCGACGCCGCGAACGGGGTGTTCACCGACCCGGCCAAGGTGCACCACATCGGCCACGAAGGCACCCACTTCCGGGTGCCGGGCGTGCACCTGTCCGAGCCGTCCCCGCAGCGCACGCCGGTGATCTACCAGGCCGGGTCGTCGCCCCGCGGGGTGCGGTTCGCCGCGGAGAACGCCGAGGCGATCTTCACCGCCGCCCCGACCAAGGCGATCCTGCGCGAGACGGTCGGCACGATCCGCCGGGAACTCGAGATCGCCGGGCGCGACCCGTATTCGGTGCGGATCTTCAATCTGTCCACCGTCATCACCGCCGCCACCGACGAGGAGGCCGCGGCCAGGCACGCCGAGTACCTGTCCTACGGCGACCCCGAGGGCGCGCTGACCTTCATGTCCGGCTGGATGGGCGTGGACCTGGCGCGCTACGGCCTCGACGAACCGGTCGGCAACGTCGATTCCAACGCGATCCTCTCGGCGGTCGCGGCGTTCCGCTCGGCCGATCCCGCGGGCGGTGAGTGGGCGATCCGCGACATCGCCGAGTGGGGCAAGATCGGCGGCATGGGACCGCTGTTCGTGGGTTCCGGTGTGCGCGTGGCCGACACGTTGCAGGAGTGGGTCGAGGAGACCGACGTGGACGGGTTCAATCTCGCCTACGCGATCACGCCCGGCTCGTTCGCCGAGTTCATCGAGCACGTGGTGCCGGTGCTCACCGCGCGCGGCGCCTACCAGTCGGCGTACACGCCGGGCACGTTGCGGCACAAGCTGCTCGGCCGGGGCGACCGCCTGCCCGCCGACCACCGCGGCTCCCGCTACCGGGTCGGCGGGCCGCTGTCGACGATCATCGAGCGGCCGTCGACGGTGCCGTCGTCCTCGGCGTCCACCGCGACCCAACCCGCGCGCGGGCGATAGGAGACCCGACATGACGATCCGTTTGCACTGGTTCCTGCCCACCTACGGCGACAGCCGCCTGATCGTCGGCGGCGGCCACGGCATGCCCGCCGGGGCCGCGCACGGCGACCGGGACGCCTCGATCGACTACCTGGGTTCGATCGTGCGGGCCGCCGAGTCGTTCGGCTTCACCGGCGCGCTGATCCCGACCGGCGCGTGGTGCGAGGACGCCTTCGTCACCGCCGCGCTGCTGGCCCGCGAGACCACCTCGCTGGCGTTCCTGGTGGCGTTCCGGCCCGGTCTGGTCAGCCCGACGCTCTCGGCGCAGATGGCGGCCACCTTCGCCCGTCACGCGCCAGGGCGCATCCTGCTCAACGTGGTGGTCGGCGGGGAGGCACACGAGCAGCGCGCCTTCGGCGACCACCTCGACAAGGACGCCCGCTACCGGCGCTGCGACGAATTCCTCGACGTCGTGCGCAGGCTGTGGGCGGGCGAGACGGTGACGCTGGACGGCGAGCACATCAGGGTCGAGCAGGCCGCGCTGCCGACGCTGCCTGACCCGGTTCCGCCGCTCTACTTCGGCGGCAGTTCGGCCGCCGCGGGCCCGGTCGCCGCGCGGCACGCCGACGTCTACCTCACCTGGGGCGAGCCACCGGCGGCCGTGCGCGAGAAGATCGAGTGGGTCCGCGGCCTCGCCGAGCGGCAGGGCAGGCAGGTGCGGTTCGGCATCCGGTTGCACACCATCTCCCGGGACACCGCCGACGAGGCGTGGGCGCAGGCCGACCGCCTCGTCGCCGCCCTCGATGACGACACCGTCCGCAGCGCCCAGCACGGCCTGCACCGCAGCCAGTCCGAAGGCCAGCGGCGCATGCTGGCGTTGCACGAGCAGCAGCGGCGCGAGGGCAGCTGGCACGACGCGCGCGCCCTGGAGGTGGCGCCCAACCTGTGGGCGGGGGTGGGTCTGGTGCGCGGCGGGGCGGGTACGGCGCTGGTCGGCAGCCACACCGAGGTGGCCGACCGCATCGCCGAGTACGCCGTGATCGGCATCGACGAGTTCATCTTCTCCGGCTACCCGCACCTCGAGGAGCTGTACTGGTTCGGCGAAGGGGTGGTGCCGATCCTGCGTGAGCGCGGGCTGTTCGCGGGTGCGGCGACGACGGTGGCGCCCGCGTCGATCCCGTTCGTCGGCGCGGCGCGATGACGACGATCGTCGCGGCCGCGGAGGCGATCGACGTCGCGGCCGCGCTCGCCGCGGATTTCGCGGCGGGCGCGGCGGCGCGGGACGCGCAGCGGCGGTTGCCGGACGAGCAGGTGGCGGCGTTGAAGACCTCGGGTCTGCTGGCGCTGTCGGTGCCGGTCGAGTACGGCGGGCCCGCCGCCCCGGCCACGGTGCTGGCCGAGGTGTTCCGCATCCTCGCGCACGCCGACCCGTCGCTGGCGCAGATCCCGCACTCGCACTTCGTGTTTCTCGAAGCGCTGCGCCTCCAGGGCACCGACGAGCAGTGCGCCCGCTTCTACGAGCAGGTCCGCGCGGGCGCGCTGCTGGCCAACGCGCAATCCGAACGCGGCCCGCACCCCATCGACGTCGACACCACCACGCTGGTGCGCCGACCGTCCGGCGACTACCTGCTGTCCGGGCGCAAGTTCTACGCCACCGGTGCGCTGTTCGCCGACTGGGTGGTGGTGCGGGCGTCGCTGAGCGAGGGCGCCGAGGCACCGACCGCGGCCACGCCGAAGGCGATCGCGTTCGTCCCCCGCGACGCCACGGGCCTGACGGTGCTCGACGACTGGGGCGGCATGGGCCAGCGCACCACCGCCTCGGGCACGGTCACCCTCGACGACGTCGCGGTGCCCGCCGCCGATGTGGTGCCGTTCTCGCCGATCTTCACCCGCCCCACCGTCTACGGCGCGCGAGCCCAGTTGCTGCACACCGCGATCGACGTCGGTATCGCCACCGGCGCCCTGGCGGCCGGCGTGTGCCAGGCGCGGCGCGCCCGCCCGCATTTCGAGGCCGGGGTGGCCGCGGCGGTCGACGATCCGACCTTGCTGACCGTGGCCGGTGAGCTGGCCGTGACGGTGCGCGGCGCCGAGGCCCTGCTGGCCGCGGCGGCCCGCGCCGTGGACGCCGCCGCGGCGAATCCCACCGAGGAGAGCGCCGCGGAGGCGTCGATCGCCGTCGCCGCGGCGAAGGTGGCCGCCGTCCGGGCCGCGCTGGCCGCCACCAACGGGTTGTTCGAGCTCGGCGGCACCAGCAGCGCGACGGCGGCGGCGAACCTGTCCCGGTACTGGCGCGACGCCCGCACCCACACCCTGCACGATCCGACGCGGTGGAAGGTGCAGCACATCGGCCGCCACACCCTCACCGGCGCGCCGCCACCGCGCCACGGCCAGATCTAGCGGCGGCCACCCGGAGTCAGTGCCGCAGCAGCGATTCCAGCACCTCGGGCAACCCGTCGACCGAATCCAGCACCGCCACCCTGGCATCCGCGAGGGCCGCGAACCGCTGCGCCTCGGCCGGATCGCTGCCCGGCGCGATCACGGCGAGGTCGGGCACCCCGCGGGCGGCCGGGATCGGGTCGACGTCGTCGGTGACGCGGCAGTCCGAGAGCAGCACCGTGACCGAACGCGCCGAACGGGCCCGCGCCAGTTGGCCCGCCGCCGCGCCGAATGCCGCGTGCAACGACGTGGTGCCGTGGCCGCGCAGACCGAGCACCGCGTCCACCACGGCGTCGGGGTCCACGGTGGCGGCGATGTCGTGCAGCACCCGCGCCCGCGCGTCGAAGGCGATCACCGCCAGTTCGGTGCCGGTCTGCCTGGCACGCGTCGCGCAGGCCGCGGCGGCCAGCGCGGCGGTGGCCAGCCGCTCGCCCTCCATCGATCCGGACCGGTCGATCAGCAGGCACAACGCCGCACCCGGCCGGTGCCAGCGGGCGGCGGTGAGTTCGGCCAGGCCGGGCTCCCTGCCCGCGGCGCGGGCGGCGGCGATGGCCTCCAGGGAGGCATCGACGTCCAGATCCCCGCCGTGGTCGGCGCGCTGCCGTCGCATCCGCGGCCTGCCGCCGCCGTGGTGTCGACCGGCCGCGGCGCGTTCGAGCAGCAGGCGCGGCACCAGTGCGTTGATCTTGTCCCGCAATCCGGTGTCGGTGGCCCGCCGCATCGCCATGAGCAGCGGCAGCACCGCGTCCGGGTCGGCGGCGACCGCCGCGCGCACCGCCGCCTCGTCGAGTTCACCGACCTCCGGGGACAATTCGGCGAAACGCTCGGCGCGGCCCAGTTCCGAGCGCGGGAGCGTCCGTTCTCCGCGAGCCCGGCGCGGCCCGCGGTCCTGTTCGGGTGACCGGGAAGCGCCCGCCCCGGCCGGGGGCGGGCTCAGCGTTCCCCCGGACCACCCGCCTCCGAGGGCTCCGGCGTGTCCGGCGCGGGACCGAAGACGGCGGTATAGATCTCCTCGATCACGTCCTCGGCGGTGCGGCCCGCCGATCGGTGCACCTGCACCCGACCGCTCAGCGCGACCCGCGCCGCGTCCAGCCCCACGTGCCAGTCCGCCGTGGGCGCGCCGCGCGCCGCCGCCAGATGGTGGGCGACACCGACCAGATCGATCGCCCCGCGCACCGAGGACCCCACCCGCAGATCGGGGTGCGACCGCGTCGCCCGCACCAACTCCACCGCCCGCGACCGCCACTCGTCGGACACGCGCGGGGCCCGCCGCGCCACGATGGTCTGCTCGGCCTCGGCCGACTGGTAGTCCATCGCGACCCGGCACATCCGGTCGTGCACCGCGCTCGAGATGCGCGCGGTGCCCACCGCGTCGAACGGGTTCATCGCCGCGACCAGCGCGAAGCCGGGCGCGGCGGCGATCGTGCCGAGCCGTGGCACCGCGATCTCCCGCTCGGACATCACCGTGATCAGCGTGTTGAGGGTTTCCTCCGGCACCCGGTTGATCTCCTCGACGTAGAACAGCCCGCCCTCGCGCATCGCGGTGAGCAGCGGTCCGTCCACGAAGATCGCCGGGTCGTAGCCGCGCTGCAACACCTGCGCGGGGTCGAACTGGCCGACGATGCGCGCCGGGGTCAGCTCCGCATTGCCCTCCACCAGCACGAACGAGCTGGCGCGGCGCACCGCCAGATCACGCAGCAGCGTGCTCTTGCCGGTGCCGGGCGGGCCTTCCAGGACGACGTGCGCGCCACTGGCCAGGGCGGCCTCCACGAGCTGGATCTCCCTGGCGCGGTCGACGACGACGTCGGCGGGCGCGAGCGCGCCGCCCGCCGACGTGGCACACCCGTCGGTGAGGGTCACGAGTGGTCGTGCACGAGCACGCCGCGCACGTTCTTGCCGTTGAGCAGGTCGTCGTAGCCCTCGTTGACCTGTTCCAGGGTGTAGGTCTTGGTGATCAGCTCGTCGAGCTTGAGGTCGCCGGACTGGTACAGGCCCAGGATGCGCGGGATGTCGACGGTCGGGTTGCAGTCACCGAACAGGCTGCCGCGCAGTTGCTTACGGAACAGCGTCATCACCGAGCCGGACAGCTGGACGGTGGTCTCCTCGAGCTTGTTCAGGCCGGTGAGCACCACCACGCCGCCCTTGCCGACCGCGTCGAAGCCGCCCTGCACGATCTCGGAGGTCATCAGGCCGGGGGTCAGGATCGCCGAGTCCGCCATCTGGCCGCGGGTCAGGTCGGTGATGGTCTGCATGGCCTCGTCGGCGCTGGCGAAGGCGTGCGTGGCGCCCAGCTCCATCGCCTTCTCCCGCTTGTTCGGCAGCGGGTCGATCGCGATGACGTTCTTCGCCCCGGCCAGCGCCGCGCCCTGCACGGCGTTGATGCCGATGCCGCCGATCCCCATCACCACGACGGTCTGGCCCGCCTTGACCTCGGCGGTGTTGACCGCCGCGCCCCAGCCGGTGGGCACACCGCAGCCGACCAGCACCGCCTTGTCCAGGGGCAGGTCGTCGTCGACCTTCACGCACGAGTTCTGGTGGATCACGCCGTACTGGCTGAACGTGCCGAGCATGCACATCGCACCGTACCGGCCCAGCGGGCCGGTGATCGGGAACCGCTCGCCCGGCAGGTAGCCGTCCAGAATCGTGGCGCCCATGTCGCAGATCGACTGCTGGCCGCTCGAGCAGTAGCGGCAGGTGCCGCAGTTGGGGATGAACGAACAGACGACGTGGTCGCCGGGCTTGACGCGGGTGACCCCGGGCCCGACCTCCTCGATGATGCCCGCGCCCTCGTGTCCGAGCACCATCGGCAGCCGCGCCTCGAGATCACCGTGGGCGATGTGCACGTCGGAATGGCACAACCCGCCGTAGAGGTAGCGGATGAGCACTTCGCCCTCGCGCGGCTTGTCGAGCTCCAGCTCCTCGATCTCGATCGGCTTGCCCGCCTGACGGACCACAGCGGCCTTGGTTTTCATGAGCACTCCTCGCGACGTTCGGTTGTGCGACAACCTTCGCGGCTCACGAAAGCCCGTGGTGTTCGGAAACTGCACAATCCGTCGCGGCGGGGCCTAGCGGATCAGCGGTGCCATCGGGGGGAAGGTGACGGGTAGTTCGGCCAGGGCGCGGTGGAATGGGCCGGGGCGCCAGTTCGGCTTGCCGTCGGGCAGGTCCAGGCGCATCTCCGGCAGCGCGTCGAGCAGCTGGTCGATGGCGTCCTTGGCGATGAGGTAGGCCAGCGACTGCGCCGGGCAGGCGTGCTGGCCCACGCCCCAGGCCAGGTGCGAGCGGTTGCCGGTGAGGTCGCCGCCGCGGATGGCGGGGTCGTTGTTGCAGGCGGCCATGCTGATGACCACCGGCTGGTGGGCGGGCAACCAGACGTCGTCGATGAGGACGGGCTGGCGGGGGTAGGTGATCAACAGGTTCGCCAGCGGCGGGTCGTTGAACAGCACCTCGTCGAGCGCGTCGCGCGAGCTGAGATTGCCGCCGAGCACGCTGTCGCCGAAGCGGTGATCGGTGAGGATCAGCAGCAGCGTGTTGACGATCAGATTGAGCTCGAATTCGATCCCGGTGCCGTAGACCTGCGAGACGTGGTGGGAGACCTCCACGTCGTCGAGCCCGGACGGATGCTGCAGCAGCATCGAGGTGATGTCGCGGCGCGGCTCGGAGCGCTTGAGCGTCACCAGTTTCCGCAGCGCCTCGCCGAGCAGTTGGTTGCCCTTCTCCGCGTCCACGCCCTCGAGCAGCGCGGCGGTGCCCGCGGCGACCTGCTGGCCGATCTCCGGCGGGCAGCCGAGCATCGCGTTGACCACGGCGAAGACCAGCGGGAAGACGTACTGGCGGATGAGGTCGGCGTGCCCGTCCTGGCAGAACGCGTTGATCAGCGGAACGGCGACCTCCTCCACGATGTCGTGCATCGCGTACAGGTCGACCTGGTCGATGCTCGCGGTGATGGCCTGCCGGTAGCGCACGAACTCCGCACCGGTGCTGCGGCTGGCCATCGGCCGCCACTCGAGCAGCGGCAGGATCGGGCAGTCGGCGGGCACCGTCTTCTGCCAGGTGCGCGGATCGGCGGGAAAGTGCTCGGGGTCGTTGAGGATGCGCAGGGCGGTGCCGTAGCCGATCACCAGCGTGGCGGGCACGCCGGGCGCCAGCTCCACCGGCGCGAGGGAGCCGTAGCGGGCCCGCATCTCGCGGTAGACCCGATGCGGGTCGGCGGCGAACTCCGGTGTGTAGAGCGGCACCGAAGCCTCGTCGAAGGTGACCGGCGAACCGTGCGCAACCGGGCAGGACTGGACCGGCACCCGGGACTGGGGCGTACTCAAAGGAAGAACTCCAGACTGTTCACGTGTACTGCGAGTGTGGCACCACGCTGTGCCGGGACGCTGCTCTGGAAGCGCGTGACGCGGCCTCCACCGGAACTCGTCGAATGGTATAGCCGACCGCGCGCGGATGGGTATCCAACCCGAAAACCATCTGCGCAGAATCTTTTTCGCGTCCAGACCGGTCGGTCGCGATCCGGCCCGGACGCGGCGCGATCAGACGCCCAGGGCGCCCAGGGAATCGTGATCGTCGATGGCGGTGGTGATCCGGCGCAGCAGCGTCAGACAGGTCTCCTCCGACTGCATCTTCGGCTGGTAGGCGGCGCGGCCGATGGTGAAAGCCCATGCCGCGTAGGCGAACATTGATTGCTGCCGGTACGCCAGCCACGCCTCGTCGAACGAGGGCGCCTTACCCCCCAGCTCGCCGAGCTCGTCGAGATAGGCGGTGAGCAGCTCGCGATCCCACTCCCGCCGGTCCGCCGGCTCGCACCCGGAGTTGACCGTGTAGGCGAAATCGTGCGCCCAGCCGCCGCGCATCACCACCTGCCAGTCCACGAATCCCATCCGGCCGGTGTCGGTCCGGTAGGTCTGCCCGATGTGCGGGTCACCGTGCAGCAGGGTCTGCGGCATCTCGTCGGTGGCGATGTCGATGGCGCGGGCGACACCGGCCCACAGCCGCTCGCTCTGTCCGTGCAGCGCTTCCGGCACCACCGAGGCGGCGCGCCGCAATCCCACCGCGCAGCGCTTCTTCATGTCGATCGCGGCCAGATACGCCTGCAACGCCTCGGTGGTCGTCTTGAGCACCGCGATGTCGGGATGCGTCCAGAATGTGCGGTGCAGCCGGGCCAGATTGCGCACCAGATCCTCCATCTGGTCGCGCCCGATCCTGGCGTTGGGCTCGATGAACTGCGCGCCCCGGGTGGCGGCGATGTCCTCCATCAAGGCGATCGAACGCCACGATCCCGCATCGGCGGCGCCCCAGTAGCCGATCGGCGCCTCCATCTCCACCTGGGGACGGAAGTCGCGGAAGAAACGGGTCTCGCCGTCGATCATCTTGCCGCCGCCGAGCAGGATGCGCTGCGAGAAGGCGGTGGTGGTCTTGGCGAACAGCCGCGTCGGCAGCCCCGCCACCGCACCGGTCTCGTTGTACTGCACGCGGATCGCCACCCGGGTGGAGGTGCCGACGCTGCCGTCGGCGGTCTCGAACGAAACCGCCTCCGCCCCGGGCACATCCCGGCACAGCACGGCCGTCAGCCACTCCGGCGTGATGGTCTCCCCAGAGACCGGTACGTCGTCGATGGTGCGCGCCTTCGGCCGGGTGATCTTCTCCCCCAGCATGCGTGTGCCGACCGTCAGGGAACGCCCGAGCAACCAGAGCTTGTGGTTCATACACCTGCCTCGATTCGCCGAACACGACCGTTGCCGCACCGGGCAACCGATCGCCAGGTGCACGGGACCGCCCGACAGTACCGCATCCTACGGTCGGGGTAACCGGTTGTATCCCAACGAATTCCGGAATCAGCAGGTCAGCTGGTGTGGTCGTCGTCTTTCGTGGCCACGGTGGACGGCACGGAGAGCTCCGCGCCCGCGCCGTGCCCGGCGCGCCTGCCCGCGTGCGCCTCGGCGCGCATCCGCTCGGCCATGTGCGGATAGTGCAGCTCGAAAGCCGGTCGCTCGGAGCGGATCCGGGGCAGCTCGTAGAAGTTGTGCCGCGGCGGCGGGCAGGTGGTGGCCCACTCCAGCGAATTCCCCGCACCCCACGGGTCGTCCACCGTCACCACCTCGCCGTAGCGGAAACTCTTGAAGCCGTTCCACACGAAGGTGACCATCGAGATGCCCAGCAGGAACGATCCGATGGTGGACACCGTGTTCAGGCCGGTGAAGCCGTCGGACGGCAGGTAGTCGGCGTAGCGGCGCGGCATGCCCTCGTTGCCGAGCCAGTGCTGCACCAGGAACGTCAGGTGGAAGCCGAGGAACGTGGTCCAGAAGTGCAGCCTGCCCAGCCGCTCGTCCATGAAGCGGCCGGTGAGCTTGGGGAACCAGAAGTAGATGCCGGCGAAGGTGGCGAACACGATGGTGCCGAAGAGCACGTAGTGGAAGTGCGCCACCACGAAGTAGGAGTCGGTGACGTGCCAGTCCAGCGGCGGGCTGGCCAGGATGACCCCGGACAGGCCGCCGAGCAGGAACGTCACGATGAAGCCGATCGCGAACAGCATCGGTGTCTCGAAGGTGATCTGACCCTTCCACATGGTGCCGATCCAGTTGAAGAACTTCACCCCGGTGGGCACCGCGATGAGGAAGGTCATCATCGAGAAGAACGGCAGCAGCACCGCGCCGGTGGCGTACATGTGGTGCGCCCACACCGCCATCGACAGCGCCGCGATCGCCAGCGTCGCGTAGACCAGCGCCGTGTAGCCGAAGATCGGCTTGCGGCTGAACACCGGGATGACCTCGCTGATGATCCCGAAGAACGGCAACGCGATGATGTAGACCTCGGGGTGGCCGAAGAACCAGAACAGGTGCTGGTAGAGGATCGCCCCACCGTTGGCGGGGTCGTAGATGTGCCCGCCGAGGTGCCGGTCGTAGGCCAGCGCCATCAGCGCCGCGGTGAGGATCGGGAATGCCAGCAGCACCAGGATGCTGGTGATCAGGATGTTCCAGGTGAAGATCGGCATCCGGAACATCGTCATGCCGGGCGCGCGCAGGCACACCACGGTCGTGATCATGTTGACCGCGCCGAGGATGGTGCCCAGGCCCGACACCGCCAGGCCGAGAATCCACAGATCCGCGCCCACACCCGGCGAGTGCTCGCTCAGGCTCAGCGGGGTGTAGGCCGTCCAGCCGAAGTCGGCGGCGCCGCCGGGGGTGAGGAAGCCCGCGGTGGCCATCGTCGCGCCGAACAGGTACAGCCAGTAGCTGAAGGCGTTCAGGCGCGGGAACGCCACGTCGGGGGCACCGATCTGCAACGGCAGCACCGCGTTGGCGAATCCGAACACCACCGGTGTCGCGTAGAACAGCAGCATGATCGTGCCGTGCATGGTGAACAACTGGTTGTACTGCTCGGCCGAGAGGAACTGCAGCCCCGGCCGGGCCAGCTCGCCGCGCATGAGCAGGGCCAGCAGCCCGCCGATGAGGAAGAACCCGGTGGCCGAGACCAGATACAGGACACCGAGGTCCTTGGGATCGGTGGTGGTGACCATCTTGCGCAGGTAGGAGCCCTTGGGTCCGTGCCGCGCCGGGTAGGGGCGAGTCGCCGGGAGAGCGGGACGGCGCTGAGCGGGTGTTGCGGTCACGGCTCCTCCTCACCACACCGGATCCCCCCGTTCCGGCCCGTCGTACCCGTTCTAGGCGCGGCTAAACCCGCATGTCAGGAATGTTCCCGCGCAATCTGGCGGGCCCAGGCCGCCAGCCAGCCCACCTCCATCGCCGCGTCCAGCAGATAGGTCGGGGGTATCCGCCCGGCGGGCACGAACACGAGGTCGATGGCGAGCAGCCAGACCGCCGGAACCAGCCCGGCGCGGCGCGCGGCCCGCACACCGGCCGGAGTCGGCTCGGCCAGCAACTGCACCACGCCGGTGCCCGCCAGCAGGCCGCCCACGGTGTACTGCAGCCACCGGTCCTGCTTGGGGCCGAACACGGCCTCGAAACTGCGGACACTCACCAGCGGCCACAGCCCGCCGACCAGGTTGAACGCCCCGTGCGCGCGGGCCAGCGCGAGCCCGCGCACCTGCGGGCCACTCATCGGCGCGGCTTCGTGACGGGGGCCTTCGCGCGATCCGTCCCGGCGGCGGACGAACCGGCCACAACGCCGGCGGTCGAATCGATCGTGGGTGCTCGCATGGGCGGACTTCTCCTCGGATGTCGGCGGCTGACGCATCGCCGGAGACCGTTCGTCGGTGACGGCGTCGGTCGAGGCGGTACCCGGGGCGGCGCGGGGCAAACCGTCACGGCGCGTGGTGGGCGGCGGCGGTAGTCTGGCGCAGAGCAGTCCGGGGCGGTGTCGGGCCCCGAGTCCATGTCCCGCCCCACCGAGAGGATGCGCGATGGACGTGCTCGTCGCGGGAGCCACCGGATTCATCGGGCAACGGCTGTGCCCGAAGCTGGTGACGGCCGGGCATCGGGTGCGGGCGATGACGCGGGCCCCGATGAGCTATCGCGGCGTGGGCACCCCGGTCGGCGCCGACGTCGCCGACCCGGCCTCGCTGCGCGCGGCCCTCGACGGCTGCGACAGCGCCTACTACCTGGTCCATTCGCTGACGAAGACCGACTTCCGCGCCCGCGATGCGACCGCGGCCCGCAATTTCGGCACCGCCGCGGCCGCGGCGGGCGTGGACCGGATCATCTATCTCGGCGGGCTGGGCGACGACAACGACGACCTGTCCGAGCACCTGCGCAGCCGCCGGGAAGTGGAGAGCCTGCTGGCCGACGGCGGCGTTCCGGTCACCACGCTGCGGGCGGGAATCATCGTGGGGCACGGCGGGATCTCGTGGGAGATCACCCGCCAGCTGGTGGAGCACCTGCCGGTGATGGTGGCCCCGCGCTGGGTGCGCACCCGCACCCAGCCGATCGCCGCCGACGATGTCATCCGCTATCTCGTCGGCGTGCTCGAGATCCCCGGGACCGCCGGACGCACCTTCGACATCGGCGGTCCCGACGTGCTGGCCTACCTCGACATGCTGCGCCGGGTGGCGCGCATCGAGGGCAGGCCCGCGCTGATCCTGCCGGTGCCGCTGCTGTCGCCGCGGTTGTCGGCCCAGTGGCTGGCGCTGGTCACCGATGTCGACGTGCGCACCGGCCGGTCCCTGGTCGATTCGATGGTCAACGAGGTGCTGGTGCGCGACACCGCCATTCGCGAGTTCCTGCCCTTCGAGCCGATGGGCTACGACGCGGCGGTGCTGCGGGCGCTCGGCGAGCGCGTCGGCCTCCGGGACGGGACGTGAACCGCCGCGACCGAGCCCCGGTCGTGCTGGTGGGCGCGCTCGGCACCGGCCTGCTCGGCGTCTCGTTGACCGCGCCGCCGGACAGCGCCCGTTTCTACGGCCTGACGCTCGCCACCGCCGCGACGTTCACCGCGGGCGGGCTGGCCGCCACCCCGCCCGGGCCGCCCGGCGATCGGCGGGTGCTGCCCCCGGTGCTGCTCGGCGTGGGCGCCTTCGGCGTGTTCTACGGCTGCGCGCTGGTGGCCCGGCGGATTCCGCTGCTGCGCAGGGCCATCGCGCACCTGCTGCGCTACGCCGACCGCGGCCGCACCCCGGCGGTGCTGCTGACCGCGCTCGCCAACGGCGCCGCCGAGGAGGTGTTCTTCCGCGGGGCCGTCTACGCGGCGGCGGGCACCCATCCGGTCGCGGTCTCGACCGGCGTGTACGTGCTCACCACGACGGCGACCCGCAACCCCGCGCTGGTGCTCGCCGCGGCCGTCATGGGGTCGCTGTTCGGCCTGCAACGCCGCCGCACCGGCGGCATCACCGCGTCGCTGCTGACCCACCTGACCTGGTCGACGTTGATGCTGCACTACCTGCCGCCGCTGTTCCTGCCCGAGCCGGGCAGGAACAGCTGACCGGACTCACGCCGGTTGCGGCTGCGCCTCGGCGCTGTCGGTGGCCGAGCTGGGCCGCACCCGCGGGATCGTGAACACCGCGAGCACGCAGGCGATCGCGATCGCGAAGCACAGCAGCGTGTACCAGAGGTTGCCGATCGGGTCGCCGTTGTCGGTGATGCCGTCGACCGCCCCGAAGTAGGCGGGCAGCGCGGTCACCCACAGCAGCGCCATCACGGCCAGATACACCACCGCGTACCAGCGGGCGAAGTCGTCGACGAAGCCCGGTCCCTGTGCCGGATCCCGGCGCAGCAGCGACCACTGGCGGGTCAGCGCCCACACCGCCACCGCGCTGACGGCCAGCAGTTCCAGGCCGTACACCACGCCGCGCACCGGCGTGCCCGCCAGGCCGAGCACGGTCGCGGGCAGCGGCAGCAGGAAGGTGCCGACCGAGGCCAGCAGCCCGATCACCACGGTCCGCCAGACCAGTTCGACGCCGCCGAACTCGCGGCCGCGGTCGACGTGCCTGCCCACGAACCACTGCACGCAGAACGCCAGCGACATCGGCCACAGCGCGGCGAAGACGACCACGCTCGGGAACGGCACGGAATCGAACATCGGCTGGTTGATCGGATTGGTCGTCGACCACTCCCACCACCGCAGCTGCGGCCCCAGGTGATCGAAGATCTCGTAGAAGGCGTGGTGCACGAAGCCCACGCAGGCCGCGCCGATCACCGGGCCGTACCGGCGGAACACCCCGAGCATCCGGACGATCTCGAAGGCGATGGTGGCCATGAGCGGGTAGATCGCCACGATGTAGAGCGGCAGCCTGCCCCACAGGAAATCGACGGTGAACACGTTGTGCGCGAACATCGTGTCCACGTGTTCCTCGATGCCGAACGCGGCCGGGAAGTACAGCGGCGGCTCGATGACGAACAGGTAGGCGGTCGCGCCGAACCACAGCACCAGGTTGGTGGGGTCGCCCTGGCGGCGCAGCCGCAGCACGGCCAGCACCAGGGCCAGGACCGCGCCGACGACGATGGTCAGCTCCAGCACCGGCAGGGTCCAGTTCTCCAGCGCGAACGGGCTGCGGAATTCCACGAGGCCGCCGGCTTCGGCGCAGGAGAAGCCCAGCTCCTCGGCGAGTTGGGCGAAGGTGGGCGAACAGCGATCGGACATGGTGCGGCCACTCCCTACGACGCGGTGGTCGAATTGTTCGATTCGGCGGTGTACCAGCGCTGCACGTCGTAGCCCGCCTCGTAGCGCCGGAACCACTCGTCGGCCAGCGCGGGCAGCTTCTCGTGGGCGGGATTGTGCTTGGGCAGCTGGCTGCGCACGATGCCGACCAGCGCGATCAGCTGCTCACGCAGCGGCAGTTCGTCGAACGCGCGCAGCATCGGCCCGTCGTTGGTCGGTGTCAGCCCCGGCACCCACTTGCGCAGCGTCTGCATGCGCCGGTACCTGGCGAACATGGCCAGCGCGTCGACCTGCCGTTCGGCCAGCGGCACATGCTTGTTGAAGCCCGCCGAGGCGATCTTGATGACGTCGAGCACGTGCTTGAAGATCGAGGGCGCCACCCGCATCCGGTACAGGTCGCTGCCCACCACCGAGTCGAAGATGATCAGCGCCGAGCTGCGGTGTTCGACCTCCTCGACGAAGTGCCAGATGAACAGCGAGGCCACCCGGTCGTCGCCGGGGCGGAACAGCGCGGCCTCGTTGTCGAGCATGAGTTTGAAGACGGGGGTGAAGGTGGCCTCGAGGTCGGCGGTGTAGGCGAGGCGGTACTCGAGGGAGGTGTCGCGGGTGAGCTGGTCGAAGGCGCCGATCACCTCGTCGAGGGTTTCCTGCAGGCCCGGGTAGTGCCGGATCAGGCCCTTCACGTGCTGGCGGTGCGCGGTGGAGTGCTGGCCCTCCTGGCGCATGAACGCCTCGGCCTCCTCGGCCACCGCCGGATCGGTGATCAGCGGCTTGGCCTGCAGGATCATGTTCACGATCATCTTCTCGAAACCGATGGCCAGGAACGACACCGCGTTGGCCATGCTCGAGAACGCCGGATTGCGCGGGTTCCACAGGAACGGCACTTCGTGATCCTCGAAGGCGAAGTTCATCTTTCGGACTACCAGGTCGGTCATGGCTACCTCGTCTGACGGAAGCGGGTGGCCGCGCCCACGGCGAGCCACTGTCAGCACAACCATACACAGACCGCCCAATGTGTATGATCACTTTGCCGAGATTCGGCACCACCGGCGGTCGCGGGCGCTGTGATAGCGTCGAGCCCTTGATCTGGAGATGAGCGGCTGATCCGGAGACGAGCGGAGCCGAGGAAGCGGGCGGTGGCACGAAGGCGCGGGTGGGGCGGTAGTCCGCCGGACAGCGACGAGGAGGCCACGCGCCGGATCGTCGCCACCGCGGTCGATCTCATCGCGCGCACCGGAGCCGAGATCAGCATCGCCGACGTCGCCGAATCGCTCGGGGTCATCCGCCAGACCGTCTACCGCTACTTCCCCAGCGCCGAGGCCCTGATGAAGGCCGCGGCGATCGCCTCGGTGGACGGCTTCCTCGACCGCCTCGCCGCCCACGTCGCGGGGCTGGAGGATCCGGTGGAGGCGATGACCGAGGGCGTGGTGTTCACCCTCACCGAGGTGCGCCGCACCCCGCACCTGGGCATCCTGATCACCGGCAGCTACGCCAACGTGCACAGCGACGGCATCACCTCCGAAGAGGCCAAGGCCTTCGGCCTCACCATGATCCGCCGCTTCGACGTGGACTGGGAACGCTACGGCTACGACGACGAATCACTGCCCGAACTCGTCGAGTACATCCTGCGCACCATGCAGTCGTTCTTCGTCTCCCCCGGCCATCCGCCGCGCACCGAGGACGAGCTGCGCCGGTATCTGCGCCGCTGGATGGGCTCGGCGATCATCGCCCAGACCCGGCAGCCTGCCGCGCCGCGCGGATAGCCCTCACGGGCCCGACTCCCCGCCGGGCAGCGGGTGCGCGAGGAACCCGTCGGCGAAGAACTGCATCGAGCCGCACCCGTCGCACCGATAGGCGTGCTGGTCGAGAACCTGCTGCCCGAGCTCGCTCGGATGGTCGGTGAGGAACCCGCGGTGGCCGGTGAGGAAGCCGAGCACGCCCAGGTAGGTGCGCTGCCGGTGACACCAGGGGCAGGTGAGATCGATCGATTCGCGTAAGCGGCGAATCCGGTCCTCCCGCTCGGCGATCCGGGCGCGCACCTGGCGCAGGTAGTGATCGGCCTCCGACAGCGACAGCCGGGCAGGCTCGCTCCACGGGCCCTCGTAGACGCCGTCGACGGCGGTGCGCAGGTGCGCGAACTCGGCCTGCGAGCGGCGCACGACGCGGGTGCCGCCGATCCCGCCGGGCACCCGGTAGGTGAGTTCCGCGCGGGAGACATCGGCGGGCAGCCCGCGGCTGATCCTGATCCGCTTCGGATCCTCGGCGTCCGGCTTGTGGTCGATCCCCCGCACACCGCGCACGATACCGCCCACCGGCCGTACTCGCGCGCCGCCGAACGCGGCCCGACCGCACCGGCGCCCCACTCGACCCGCCGCATCCGGCCTAGGATGAGGCACCGTGGCGAGGAGGGCGGTCGACCAGGAGCGCGCGGACACCGTGAGCGCCCCCAAACTGTGGCGGGGCCAGACCCTCGACGACCGCAGCGCCGACCGGCGCGAGCAGTTGCTCGCGGTCGGCACACAGCTGCTGGGCACCGCGGGCGCCGCGGCGGTGACCATGCGGGCGGTGACCCGGCAGGCCGCGCTGAGCCCGCGCTATTTCTACGAGAGCTTCGAGACCAGGGAAGACCTGCTGCGCACGGTGTACGACCGGGTGGAGGCGGGACTACTGGCGCGGGTCGAGGACGTGGTGCCGAGTGGTGACCTGCGCGCCGACGTGCGCGAGGTGGTCGACCGCTGCGCGCGGTACTTCGAGGAGGATCCGCGGCGGGCGCGGATCCTGTTGCGCGAACCGCTGGGTGACGACACCCTGCACGAGCACAGCGCCGCGCGGGCGCCGGCCTTCATCCGCGCGCTGGTGGGACTGCTCGGCGCGGAGGCGGATGCGCTGCTGCCCGCCGACGAGGAGGCCCTCGCCGTTCAGGCGACCGCGCTGGGCGGCGCTCTGATCGCGCTCTACCTGGACTGGGCCGACGGCCGCCTGGCGCTCGCGCGCGAGCGGCTGGCGGCCGCGGCGGTCGACATCGTGTTCGCCCTCACGAGCGTCGGGCGGGCGCGCGGCTGACGGCGGCGGCGCGGTGCGTTGTCGCGGCCGTGCCGCTGTTGACCTTCAGCGCCACTGTCCCCGCTCAGCCGATGGGCGAATCCGTTTCGTCCGCTTCCGGTTTCGGCGGAGTCCAGAACAGCGCCAGCTGGGCGGCCGCCGCGGCGATGCCGAGACCGGCGGCGAGCGCGGCGGCCTTGGCGCCGGAGATCCTGCCGTCCAGGCCGGTCGCGCGATCCACGCTGAAACGGCCGGGGCCGATGCCGGCCAGCGCGACCGCCGCGGTCGCCAGGTTCGCCACGTACTCCCAGCCCTGATCGGTGATGAAGAAACCGTTGGGCGCGTGCACCGACCTGGCCGCCACGCCCATCGTGCCGACCACCGCCGCGGCCGCCACCGGTGTGCCCGCGCCCGCCACCAGCAGTGCGCCCGAGCCGACCTCCACGGCCGCGCTCGCCTGCGCCTGGAGTCGAGGACGCCGGAACCCGATGGCACCGAACCACCCGGCGGTCCCGTCCAGGGTGCGGGCGTGCTTGACGCCGTGGGCGATCATGGTGCCGCCCACGACGCCGCGCAGCAGCAGGCTCGCGATCTCCCGTCCCGTGGTCCCCCGTTCACGCCTGGCCATTCGTCTCCTCCTCGTCTCGGTTCCCGGTGTGTAGTGCGAAGTCTGGCAGGCCCGGCCCGGCGGCCGGGGAGGCTAGCCGAGTCGGTGCTCGGTGACGGCGGTCTCGAATCCGGTGCCGTTGACATCCAGGTAGAGCCGCCGCTCGGTGACCGACAGGGTGAGCGTGTTGCGCCGCTCGATCGCGGCCACCGCGGCATCGATGAACGCGCGGTCGAGGGCGTACAGCGGGATCTGCTCGGCGCGATGGATGCGCTTGCCGCGCAGTTGCGCCAGCACCTTGGCGGGATCGCGGTGGGTGTAGATCGCGACCCGCTCGGCGGCTTTGCTGCCGCGATGCACGCGTTCGGCATCCGGGGCGCCGATCTCGATCCAGCACAGCAGCCGGCCGGTGGCGTCGCGGACCGCGACCGCGGGCTCGTCGGTGGCCGACACACCGCCGTCACTGAAGGCGATGCCCTCGGTGTACTCCAGGCAGTAGGCCAGCAGGCGGGTGAGCATGAATTCCGCGGTCTCGGACGGATGCCGGGCGACGCGCACCTCCATGTCGGTGTAGACGCCGCGGTCGACGTCGGCGAGTTGGATGGCGAAGGAGTGCATCGTCGCGTTGAGAGCCATAGACGCAGCAGCTTAGCCACTCGCCGACTACCATTCCGTCTGGGAAGGTCACCGGTGCCCTGGTCACCGAAGCCCTGGTCACCGATGCCCTCCCGGCGATGGGCCCGCCCGTCGACCGCTTCGGCAGTACCCCTCACGTCCCCGACACCGACCCGACCGGCGCCCTGACCCAAGGGCGTCTTCGCCGCCCGGGCCTCGCGCTCGGCAGTGCAGAGACGGAGTACGACGATGCTCTCTCGATGGACGAACGCCACGGTATGCGCGGTTGCGATGGTCGCGGCCGTGCTACCCATCGGCGCCGCATCCACCGCCCAGGCCGCCCCCGGCCCCTGCCCGGATCTCCACGTGGTGGCGATCCCCGGCACCTGGGAGACCTCCAAGAACGAACCCGGCAAGGGCATGCTCGCCGCGGTCGCGGACGGTTTGCCGGGCGACGTCCGCACCGACTACGTCGCCTATCCGGCCACGGCCTTCCCCTGGGAGGGCGAGGTCTACGGTCGCTCCAAGCGCGAGGCCACCGACATCGCCCGCGCGTTGATCCGCGACGTCGGCGCCCAGTGCCCCGAGACGCGTTTCGCGCTGCTCGGCTACAGCCAGGGCGCCGACGCGGCCGGTGATCTCGCGGCCCAGATCGGTACGGGCCTCGGCGTCGTCGCTCCGAACCGGGTCGGGTTGGTCGGGCTCATCGCCGACCCGCGCCGTTCGCCCACCGACCAGCTCATCGGCCCCCCGGTGCCCGGCGCGGGCGCGGGTGGTCCGCGGGTGGGCGGCTTCGGCTGGCTCACCCCGGTCACCTACACCTTCTGCGCGCCCGGTGACCTCTACTGCGCCACTCCGGAGGGCGATTTCGCCGCCCGCATCGCCGGAATCCTCGCCCAGGCCTCCGATCCTTCCCAGTTCGACCAGTTGCCCGCAGGCGACCTGGTCGGCGACGTGCTGGCCGCGGGCGGGCTCGGGCTGCTGCACGATCAGCTCAACAACTCCGCCTACGAGGAGCGCAGGCGCCAGATCGACAACTTCCTCGAATCCGGCGCGCATCAGAGTTACCCGTCCTACCCGGTGGCCGGTGGCGACACCTCGCTCACCTGGCTGCGCCGGCACCTGGTCGCTCTGGCGAACGGGTAGCGCCCGGCGCACCGGTGCTGCGGTGACCGAGCCGGGGCTCAGGGCTTGTTGGGATCGAGCGCGTCCTTGACCTTGCCCATCAGCCCCGCCTCGGTGCCGAAGGCCGCCGAGCGCGGCTCGCCCTGCGAACCGTCGTAGGTGGCGTAGAGCTTGGGGTCCGGCGGCGGCGCGGAGGCCTTGTCGCCCAGCGGCTGTGGATCGGCGAGGAAGCCGTTCTGGTGCACCCCGTCCGGCGCCACGCCGCCCGCCCACCGGCCCTGATCGGACTGGGTGCCGTCGGACAGGTGCCACAGGCTGGTGGCGTGCTCGGAGTACTCCTCGTCGAACAGCGCGTCCGGGGTGACGGTGCCCTCGAGACCGTCCTCCTTCAACTGCTCGATGGCCGCGAGCCAGAGGTTCTGGTGATAGGTGTCGCGGGCGAGGTTGAACTTGAGCATGTTCTTCACGCCCGGGTCGTCGGTCATGTTGTACAGGCGCGCGGTCTGGATGCGGCCCTGCGACTCGGCGGTGACGTTGGCGCGGAAGTCGGCGAGCAGGTTGCCGCTGGCGACGATGTAGCGGCCGTTCCAGGGCACGCCGTTGGCGTCGGACAACGTCGGCCCGCCGCCGGAGACGATCGCCTGCTGCGGATCCATGCCACCGAGCACGGCGGCGACCACGGGATCGGCGGCGGCCTCCTGGGTGGCGCGGGTGGCGGGCGCACCTTCGAGCAGCCGCGCGACCATGGTCGCGATCATCTCGACGTGCCCGATCTCCTCGGTGGCCACGTCCATGATCATGTCCTTGTACTTGCCCGGCATCCGGCAGTTCCAGCCTTGGAACAGGTACTGCATGGTGACGGTCATCTCGCCGAAGGCCCCGCCGATGAGCTCTTGGAGCTTGCGCGCGTACACGGGGTCGGGCTTCTCGGGTTTCACATCGAACTGCAGGTAATCGGTATGACGGAACATCCACGCCTCCCAGCGAAGTGAACGGGACTTCCCCTCCCCTGGCGGCAGTACCTCGCCCTCGCACCCACAAACCTGAGAATTTCCGCCTGGCAATTTCCGGAACTGTTTGGGCGCCACCGTGTTTCGCGCACCCGAAAATGGAGCGGCGGGCCACGCCGCTCCATCGCGCCGTGGATCAGGTGCGGGTGGACGGATGCTCGCCGCGGCGCAGCGGCGGCAGGTGCTCCACCGCGCCGGCGACCTGCGCCAGCGCCCGGCTGGCGCGCACACATCCGGTCGCCCACCGGCCGGGCGCCCGCCGGGCCACCTGATCGAGCCGGTCCCGCGACCGATCCAGCGGCGCCAGCGGCACCGCCGCCAGGGCGTTGCCCGGCAGCCTGCGCGCGACCGTCGGGTGCGGCCGGGTGGGCGCGGTCCGGCGCACCGCCAGCCATGCCCAGCCGATCCGGCGCAGCGTGTCGGCGCCGACCGCCTCCTGCAACTTCGGCAACAACACGTCCTCCTCGTCGCGGACGTCCTCGCGCAGCAATTGCGCGATCCGGGCGAAGAGCAGGTGGTGCTCCCGGCTGTCGACATCCATCGTCTCCAGGCGGGTGAACAGTTCGTTGATCTCCTGGTGCTCCTGTTCGACCCGCAGCGTCAGTTCCTCGCCGTCGGGCAGCACCCGGCGCAGCAGCGGCCACAGCACCGCCTCCTCGGCGAAGGCGTGCGGGAACACCAGGCGGCACAGTTCGGTGAGCGCCGCCGCGCGCTCGTCGCCCGCGCTGCTGCCGATGCGCTCGAGCAGCGCCTCCAGGTCCTGATGGTCGCGGCGCTGCATGGTGAGCACGCTGCGCGCACCGCCCAGTTCCGTCTCGGTCTGATCGGCCAGTGAACGCGCCATGGTCGGCTCCTTCGTCGAACGGGGTCTCGCCCCGCCTACCCGGGCGCCGTCCTGCTCAAACGACCCGTGCCGCTCAGTCGCGGGATTCCTCCGGCTCGGTGAGCTCGGGCGCGAGCTCCCGCGTGGCCATTCCGCCGTCGCGGCCCTGATCGGTCGGCCCGGGCCTGCCGCCCTTCGGTTCGTCCTCGTCGCGGGTGTCCGCGTCGTCGCGCTCGCGTGTCATGGCCGGCCCCTTTCGTCGTCGGCTTCGAGCTACCCCGCCCGGGACGGATCAATCGGGGCGGCCTCCGGCCCGTGCGGCCCGGCCGGTCAGCGCCGTGCGGGCCGGGAGTGTTCGAGGTAGGCGACGATGGCGGCGGCCAGCCCGCGGCGGGCCTCGGCGAGGTCCACGTAGGTGCCCAGCTGCTGTTCGGAGACGATGCCGCGCATGGCGCCGGGCAGGAAGGCCGCGACCTCGCGCACCCGCTCGGGATCGACGTCGAGATCGGCGAAGGCCTTCTGGCACGCGCGCACCCACGCCTTGTTCCAGGAGGCCAGTTCGGCGGCGGTCCGGGGGTAGAGCCGTTCGAGTTCGGCGTGTTCCCGCGGCAGCGCGGCGCGCAGGGTCTCGATCGCGCGTGAGTCGGTGCCGGTGAGCCCACGGAAGAGCGTGTCGACCGTGGCCGCGACACGTTCGCGCAGCGGTCCGCCCGGGGCGAGGCCGACCGGCAGTTCCCCGCGGCGCTCGGCGGTGCGGCGTAACACGGCGGCCCACAGGCCGTCGATGTCGCCGAACTGGTATTTCAGCGCACCCCAGGTCGCGCCGATGTCCTTGGCGATGCGGTTACCCGAGACCGAGCCGGGGTCTCCGGTGGCCAGCGAGCGCAGCGCGGCGTCGAGCATGCTCTCCCGGGTCGCCATGCCGCGCCGGTTGGCGCGCCGATTGCTGGAGTCGGCCTCGGTCATGGGTCGGATGGTAGCGGCAGGCCGATTTCATAGAAGTCTCTGCCAAACTTTCACAGAGCCCACTACGATTCCTTTCGAACGAGGAAGGGGCTCCCGATGGCCAAACCGCCGCTACCGATGAATCCCACCGGCTGGTTCCAGGTCGCCTGGTCGGCCGAGGTCGGCGTCGGCGAGGTCCGCCGGATGAGCTATTTCGGGCGCGAGATGATCTGCTGGCGCAGCGCCTCCGGCGCCGTCGCGGTGATGGACGCCTATTGCGAGCACCTCGGCGCCCACCTGGGCCACGGCGGCACCGTCGACGGCGAGCGGATCGTGTGCCCGTTCCACGGCTGGGAATGGAACCGCGAGGGCCGCAACGTCTGCATCCCCTACGAGGACCGCCCCAATCCGGTGCGCCGCATCCGCAGCTACCCCGTCGTCGAGCGCAACGAGTCGATCTACCTCTGGCACGACGTGCACGGCAGGGCACCGTATTTCGAGGTGCCCGACGTGTTCACCGGATTCGGCGACGGGCGCACCGAAGCCGACTACCACCGCGCCCACCCGCACGGCACCCTGTTCCGCGAACGGCTGGAACTGCATCCGCAGTACGTGCTCGAAAACGGCGTGGACTTCGCGCATTTCACATACGTGCACAAGGTGCCGATCGTGCCGGTGTTCACCCGTCAGGAGTTCGACGCGCCGATCTCCCGGGTGGATTTCACCATCGATTTCGGCGAGGGCGCCCGATCCGCCGACGACGTGCGCAGCGGCGTGCAGGCGATCAACGCCGGACTCGGCGTCGCGGTCACCAAGAGCTGGGGCATGGTCGACAACCGCACCGTCTCGGCGGTGACCCCGGTCGACGACGCCACCTGCGACGTGCGGTTCACCGTGTGGATCGGCTGCCCGCCGGGCAAGGACCGCGACAACCCGTCGGACAAGGCGCTGATGTTCGGACAGGCGGTGATCGATCAGTTCCTCGCCGACATCCACATCTGGTCACACCAGCGCTATTCCGATCCGCCCGCGCTGGCCCGCGCCGAATACGCGGGATTCAAGGCACTGCGCACCTGGGCGCGGCAGTTCTATCCCGCCGACCGGGTGCGCTGAATGTTCGCACCGAACAACCATTCTCGACAGAAGGACGGACGACGATGACCGAGCGCACCCGACCACCGATCCGCGTCTTCCAGGTGGCCACCGGCAATGTCGGCACCGAGATGATCAAGCGCATCGGCAATCATCCCGACCTGGAGCTGATCGGCGTGCACTGCTACACACCGGAGAAGATCGGCCGCGACGTCGGCGAGCTGGCCGGACTTGCCCCGATCGGGGTGGTGGCGACCGGTTCGGTGGACGAGATCCTCGCCGCCCGGCCCGATGTGCTGACCTTCCACGGCGTCTTCCCCGACGAGGACCTCTACGTGCGGGTGCTCGAGGCCGGGATCGACGTGGTCACCACCGCCGACTGGATCACCGGCCACCACCGCGACGCCAATCACCCGCACCCCTCCGGCCGCCGGACCAGCGAGGTGATCGCCGAGGCGTGCCGGAAGGGCGGCTCGACCTTCTACGGCACCGGGATGAATCCCGGCCTGTGCCAGATCCTCGGCATCGTGCACACTTGCGACGTGGCCGACATCGAGAACGTCACCGTCATCGAGTCGGTGGACGTGTCGTGTCACCACTCGGCCGAGACCTGGCGCGCGGTGGGTTACGGCCTGCCGGTGGACGATCCGTCGATCCCCGGCTCGCTGGAGAAGTACACCAGCGTCTTCGCCGACTCCGTGCACCTGATGGCCGACTGCTTCGACCTGACCCTCGACGAGGTCACCTTCGACTACCGGCTCGGCGCGTGCACCAAGGACGTCGACCTGGGCTGGTACCACCTGCCCGAGGGCTCTCTCGGCGGCAGTTACATCCGCTACCGCGGCATGGTCGACGGGGTGGCGCGGGTGGAATCGCACCTGGAATGGCAGATGACCCCGCACACCGACCCGAAGTGGGAGATCAAGGGCTGCTACATCACCCGGATCACCGGCGACCCGAACGTGTACAGCAAGCACATGATCTTCCCCAGGGCCGGTGTCGATCTCACCGACCCGTCCTCGTTCGCGTCCATCGGCATGACCGTGACCGGCCTGCCCGCCCTCAACGCGATCCGGTCGGTCGTCGCGGCCCCGTCGGGGATACTCACCAGCGCCGATCTGCCCTTGCGCGCGTTCGCCGGACGCTTCGCGCGCTGAGAACCGCGCCGCCGCCGCGGTTCTCGTCGTCGGGTGCCGATCCGAACCGGCTGCGGGCGGGTCCGGTTCAGCTCCGGAACGGCGGCACCGGCAGGTCGTCGCCGAAGATGTCGGGCAGGTCCCGCACGCTGTCCGGGAACCGGGCGGGGCGCTTCTCCAGGAAGGCGGTGACCCCTTCGCGCGCATCGGCACTGGCGCCGCGGTGGTGCAGGCCGCGCGATTCCACGCGGTGGGCGATCATCGGGTGGTCGGCGCCGAGGCCGCGCCAGAGCATCTGCCGCGACAGCGCCACCGAGACCGGCGCCGACTGCTCGGTGACCCGCTTGGCCAGGGCATACGCCTCGTCCAGCAGCTTCTCCGGCGCGTGCAGGGCGGCGAAGAGTCCGGCGCGGTGCGCTTCGTCGGCGTCCACCAGCCGCCCGGAATACACCCAGTCCAGCGCGGTCTGCATGGGCACCAGGCGGGGCAGGAACCAGCTCGAGCAGGATTCGGGGACGATACCGCGGCGGTTGAAGACGAAGCCGATGCGCGCGGTCTCGACGGCGAGGCGGAAATCGGCCGCCAGCGTCATGGTGATGCCGACGCCGACGGCGGGCCCGTTCACCGCGGCGATGATCGGCTTGCGGGACTCGAACATCCGCAGCACCACCTCACCACCGGCGTCCCGGTAGGAGTCGGCGTCCTCGGGCGCGGCGAAGGTCTCCGCGCCCAGGGACAGATCGGCCCCCGCGCAGAACGCGCGCCCGGCGCCGGTGATCACGACGGCGCGCACCGCGTCGTCGTTGTCGCAGGTGTCGAACGCCTCGATCAGCTCACGGCTCATCGCGAGGGTGAACGCGTTGAGTTGCTCGGGACGGTGCAGGGTGATGGTGGCGATGGCGTCGGTGACGTCCAGGCGAATATCGGCCATAGCGGACAGCATGCCATCGGCGACCCGGCGCCGGCATCCCCCGTCTTCCCGCGAAACTCTTGACGCCCAGGGCTCCTCGGCGGCAGACTCCCACCGACCGGACAACGGTGTCCGGTCATCCTCGTGACACAAGGTGGCGAATGTCGGAGATCACGCGCCGGTCCCTGCTGACCGGAGCCGCGGCGGCGGGCGTGCTGCTCGCCGCCGCGCACAGCACAGGGCGGCAACCCGTGGCCGCCCGCGTCAACCAGATCCCCCTGACCAGGGAAGAACACCGCGCCGTCGTGGTCGGCTCCGGGTTCGGCGGCGGCGTGAGCGCGCTGCGGCTGGCCCAGGCCGGCGTGCCCGTGCTGCTGCTCGAGCGCGGCATGCGCTGGCCGACCGGCCCCAACGCCGAGACCTTCCCGCGCGCCTCGGCGCCGGACAAACGGCTGCTGTGGTACCGGTCCAATCCCAACCTGTTCGGCCAACCGCTGGCGTTCGAGCCCTACACCGGCCTGATCGAGGCCGTCGCCGGGGCGAACATGACCGCGCTGTGCGCCGCCGGCCTGGGCGGCGGATCGCTGGTCTACCAAGGGATGTCGCTGCAACCGGCGCGAGCGGTGTTCGAACTGCACTTCCCGGCCGAACTCGACTGGGACGTGCTGGACCGGGTGCATTTCCCGCGGGTCGCGCGGATGCTCGGCCTCGCGGTCGCCCCGGACGAACTGATCGACTCCCCCAACTATCTCGCGGCCCGGGTCTTCGCCGACCACGTCCGCAAGGCCGGCCTACCGCTGGACAAGATCCCCATGCCGATCGACTGGAACTACGCGCTGGCCGAGTTGCGCGGGGAGATGAAGCCCTCCTACACCAACGGCGACGGCGCGATGGGCGTCAACAACGGCGGCAAGAACTCCGTCGACGTCACCTACATCGCCGCCGCCGAGGCCACCGGACTGGTCCGGGTGGAAACCCTGCACCAGGTGACCGACGTCGAGCGCGCCGCCGACGGCCGCTGGACGGTCCACGTCGACCGGCTCGACACCACCGGCGCGGTGCTCGAGCAGAAGATCATCACCACCGGGGCGCTGATCATGGCCGCGGGCAGCCTCAACACCACCAAACTGCTGGTGCGAGCCGCCGCCACCGGCCGCATCCCGGACCTGCCCGACGCGCTCGGCCACGGCTGGGGCACCAACGCCGACCGCATCTACGCATGGTTCAACCCGGCGGCGAACTTCGGTCGCGCGCAGGGCGGTCCGGTGGTCTACGGCAGCAAGATCTGGGACGACCCACACCGGGCGTGCACGCTCATCCAGGCCTCCATCCCGCCACTGCAGGTGGATCCGATGAGCACCATGATGGTCGGCTACGGCGTCAGCGCCGACCGCGGGCACTTCGCCTACGACCACGCCGCCGAAGAGGCGGTGCTGCACTGGCCCGCGACCGGCGACGCCACCATCCAGAACACCCGCATCGGCCCGCTCGCGCACCGCATCGCCGGACCGGGCACGGTACTGATCGACACCAACGAGCTCTTCCCCTCCACCTGGCACGCCCTGGGCGGCGCCTGCATGGGCACGGTGTGCGACGTGTACGGACGGGTGCACGACCAGCCCGGCCTGTACGTACTCGACGGCGCGCTGATGCCCGGCAACACCGCGGCCTGCAACCCGTCCATGACGATCGCCGCGGTGGCCGAACACGCCCTCGACACCCTCGTCGCCGAGGACGTCGGCACCGTCATCTGACCGGCGAAAGGACCGGCCGCTTGACCCGTCAGGCTGTGCTCAATTCGCCTGAGCGGGGCGGCCTCCGTGGTCACGCTGCGCTACCGCCTCCGGCCGCTGACCCGTCTAGGCGGTGACTTCGCTGCGGTCGCCGCTCCAGAGGGTGTGGTACTTGCCGTCGGCGTCGATGCGTTCGTAGGTGTGGGCGCCGAAGTAGTCGCGCTGGGCCTGGGTGAGCGCGGCGGGCAGCCGCGGCGAGCGCAGCGCGTCGTAGTAGGACAGCGAGGAACCGAACGCGGGCACCGGGATACCGAGCAGGGTCGCGGTGGACACCACGCGGCGCCAGCTGTCGATACCCGCCTCGATGGCCTCGCGGAAGTACGGGTCCAGGATCAGGCTCGGCAGCTGCGGATCCTTGTCGTAGGCCTCCTTGATCCGGTTGAGGAACCGGGCGCGGATGATGCAGCCGCCACGCCAGATGGTCGCCAGGTCGCCCGGGCGCAGGTTCCAGCCGTATTCGGCGCTGCCCGCGGCGATCTGGTCGAAGCCCTGCGCGTAGGCCACCACCTTGGAGGCGTAGAGCGCGCGGCGGATGTCCTCGGTGAACTGCTCGACATCGGTGGGGCGGTCGGCGAGGGTGCCCGCGGCCAGGCCCGTGGCGGCCTTGCGCTGGGCGCGCGAACCCGACAGCGCCCTGGCGAACACCGCCTCGGCGATGCCGGTGACCGGAACCCCCAGATCCAGCGCCGACTTCACCGTCCAGCGGCCGGTGCCCTTCTGCTCGGCGGCGTCGACGATCACGTCCACCAGCGGGCGGCCGGTCTTGGCGTCGACCTGGTTCAGCACCTCGGCGGTGATCTCCACCAGGTAGCTCTCCAGGTCGCCGCTGTTCCACTGCGTGAACACCGCGGCGATCTGCCCGGCGTCGAAGCCGAGCGCGTCGCGGAACAGGTGGTAGGCCTCGCCGATCAGCTGCATGTCGGCGTACTCGATGCCGTTGTGCACCATCTTCACGAAATGACCCGAACCGTCGGGGCCGATGTGGGTGCAGCAGGGGGTGCCGTCGACCTTCGCCGCGATGGATTCCAGCAGCGGGCCGAGCGATTCATAGGACTCGGCCGGGCCGCCCGGCATGATCGCCGGGCCGTTGAGCGCGCCCTCCTCGCCGCCGGAGATGCCGGCGCCGACGAAGTTCAGCCCGCGCTCGCGCAGGGCGGCCTCGCGGCGGATGGTGTCGGTGTAGAGGGCGTTGCCGCCGTCGATGATGATGTCGCCCGGCTCCATCGCCGCGGCCAGTTCCTCGATCACCGCGTCGGTCGCCTCGCCCGCCTTGACCATGATCAGCACCCGCCGCGGCCGCTCGAGCGCCGCCACGAACTCCTCGATGGTCTCGGTGCGGACGAAGTCGCCGTCGCCGCCGTGTTCGGCCAGCAGCGCGTCGGTCTTGGCCACCGAGCGGTTGTGCAGCGCGACGGTGTAGCCGTGCCGGGCGAAATTGCGGGCGATGTTGCTGCCCATGACAGCCAGTCCGGTCACACCGATGTGTGCCCGCGCGGTAGAGGTCGGCATCGATCAGCTCTCTTCGTTCGACGGTCCGGTGGGTGCGATCAGCCCGGATGCCAAGCTACTAAACGGCGCGTCCCGCGCCGCGACACCCCCGCTCAGTCGCAGACCGCGCCGACCGAGGCCGAACCGACCAGCTTGGTGTACTTGGCGAGCACGCCGCGGGTGTAGCGCGGCGGCAGCGGTCGCCAGTCCTGTTTGCGCCGCTCGAGTTCGGCGGGCTCCACCAGCAGGTCCAGGGTGCCCGCGGCCACGTCGAGCCGGATGCGATCGCCGTCGCGGACGAACGCGATCGGACCGCCGTCCACCGCCTCGGGCGCGACGTGCCCGACACACAGTCCGGTGGTGCCACCGGAGAAGCGGCCGTCGGTGAGCAGCAGCACGTCCTTGCCCAGGCCCGCGCCCTTGATGGCGGCGGTGATGGCCAGCATCTCGCGCATGCCGGGTCCACCCTTGGGGCCCTCGTAGCGGATGACCACCACGTCGCCTGCGGTGATGGTGCCGTCCTCGAGGGCGTCCATCGCGGCGCGTTCGCGATCGAAGACCCTGGCCGTGCCGGTGAAGACGTCCTCGTCGAAACCGGCGGATTTCACCACCGCCCCGCCGGGCGCCAGCGAGCCGGACAGGATGGTGATGCCGCCGGTGGGATGGATCGGATCGTTCAGCGCCCGCACCACCTTGCCGTCCGGGTCGGGCGGGGCGATGTGGGCGAGGTTCTCCGCGACGGTGCGGCCGGTGACGGTGAGGCAGTCACCGTGCAGCAGTCCGGCGTCGAGCAGGGTCTTCATCATCACCGGCACGCCGCCGATGCGGTCGACATCGGTCATCACATGCGCGCCGAACGGCTTGACGTCGGCCAGGTGCGGCACCCGCCTGCCCACCCGCGCGAAATCGTCGAGGGTGAGCTCCACCCGTGCCTCGTGCGCGATCGCGAGCAGGTGCAGCACCGCGTTGGTCGAGCCGCCGAAGGCCATCACCACCGCTATGGCGTTCTCGAACGCCTCCTTGGTGAGGATGTCGCGGGTGGTGATGCCGCGGCGCAGCAGCTCGACCACGGCCTGACCGCTGCGGCGGGCGTACCCGTCGCGGCGGCGGTCGGTGGCGGGCGGTGCGGCGCTGCCGGGCAGCGACATGCCCAGCGCCTCGGCCGCGCTGGCCATCGTGTTGGCGGTGTACATGCCGCCGCAGGCGCCCTCGCCGGGACAGATCGCGCGTTCGATGGCGTCGACGTCGGCCCGGCTCATCAGCCCGCGCGCGCACGCTCCGACCGCCTCGAACGCGTCGATGATCGTCACCTCGCGCTCGGTGCCGTCGGAGAGCTTGGCGATGCCGGGCAGGATCGAGCCCGCGTAGAGGAACACGCTGGCCAGGTCGAGGCGGGCCGCGGCCATCAGCATGCCGGGCAGCGACTTGTCGCACCCGGCCAGCAGCACCGAGCCGTCGAGCCGCTCGGCCTGCATCACCGTCTCCACGCTGTCGGCGATCACCTCGCGCGACACCAGCGAGAAGTGCATGCCCTCGTGGCCCATCGAGATGCCGTCGGAGACCGAGATGGTGCCGAACTGCATCGGGAAGCCACCGGCGGCGAACACGCCGTCCTTGCAGCCCTGCGCGAGCCGGTCCAGCGACAGGTTGCACGGGGTGATCTCGTTCCAGGAGGAGGCGACGCCGATCTGCGGCTTCTCCCAGTCGTCGTCGCCCATGCCCACCGCGCGCAGCATGCCGCGGGCGGCGGTGCGTTCCAGCCCGTCGGTGACGTCACGGCTGCGGGGCTTGAGGTCGGGGGTGTTCGTCTGCTCGGCCACGGCCCCATCATGCTCGCTGCGACCGCGCGCCGCCGACGGCCACGCCGAATTCGTCCGCCCAGAGCGTAATCGAGCGCTCGCACCGGGGGCCGGATCGTAGGCTGCGAGCATGACCGAGCATCCGAGACTGCACTCGATCCCGGGCGGGCGCGCGGACCGGCGGCCCGAACCCGACACCGCTGCCGAGCCGCTATGGCGGGAGGTGCTCGGCGAACGCCTGCGCCTGCTGCGCCGCGAACAGGACGAGACGCTGGCCGAGACCGCCGCGCGCGCGGGCATCTCCCCGCAGTACCTCTCCGAGGTCGAGCGCGGGCGCAAGGAGCCCTCCAGCGAGATGATCGCGGCGCTGGCCGGCGCCCTGGGCACCACCCTGGGCGGGCTGACCGAACTGGTCGCCGACGAGCTGCGGATGCGGCGGCGCCGCGCCGCCTTCGCCCGGCGCAGCAGCGCGGGCCCCACCCTCACCCTGCGCGCCGCCTGAGCGGGTCAGCGGCCGAAGGGGGTAGCGCAGCGTCACCCCCGCAGGCCGCCCCGCTCAGGCGAAATCCGACACAGCCTGAGCGGGTCAGCGGCCGGAGGCGGCAGCGCAGCGTCACCCCCGCAGGCCGCCCCGCTCAGGCACATCCAACACAGCCTGAGCGGGTCAGCGGCCGGAGGCGGCAGCGCAGCGTCACCCCCGCAGGCCGCCCCGCTCAACCCCGCGGACTCAGCACCGTGTCGATCAGCCCGTATTCGAGGGCGGCGGTCGCGGTGAAGACGCGGTCGCGGTCGGTGTCCTCGCGCAGCTGCTCCGGGGAGCGGCCGGTGTGCCTGGACAGGATCGCCTCGATCTCGGACCGCATCCGCACCAGCTCGTCGGCCTGCAGGATCAGGTCCGGGATCGGCCCCTGGCCGCGCGCGGCGGGCTGGTGCAGCACGACGCGGGCGTGCGGCAGCATCGCGCGCTGCCCCGGCGCGCCGCCCGCCAGCAGCACCGCCCCGACCGCGATGGCCTGCCCGACGCAGGTGGTGTGCACCGGCGCGCCGATGTGCTGCATGGTGTCGTAGACGGCCAGCATCGACGGCAGGTCGCCGCCCTCGCAGTTGATGTAGAAGTTGATCTCCTGGTCGGGGCTCTCCGATTCCAGGTGCAGCAGCTGCGCGATCAGCGCGTTGGCGACCCCGGAGTCGATCGGCGTGCCCAGGTAGACGATCCGCTCGGCGAGCAGGTGCGAGTAGATGTCGGTGATGCGCTCGCCACCGCGGGGATGCTGGGCGATGACGTTGGGAATGGTGTAGGTGCTCATAGCGTGATCCCCACTCGCGGCCGCTGCGGGACGACCTGGCCGAAGCTGTCGACGATGTGGTCGATGAAGCCGTATTCCTTGGCCTGCGCGGCGGTGAACCAGCGGTCGTGCAGGGAGTCCTCGTAGATCCGGGCGTAGGGCTGGCCGGTGTCGGCGGCGATCAACCCGAGCACCGTCTCGACCGTGTGGCGCAGGTCGTCGGCCTGCACCTCCACGTCGACGGCGGTGCCGCCGATGCCCGCCGATCCCTGGTGCATCAGCACGCGCGCGTGCGGCAGCGCGAACCGTTTGCCCCGGCTGCCCGCCGAGAGCAGGAATTGTCCTGCGCTGCAGGCCAATCCGAGCGCGAGCGTGGACACCTCGCAGGGCACGAGGCGCATCACGTCGCGGATCGCCAGCATCGCGGGCACCGAACCGCCCGGCGAGTGGATCCACAGCGAGATCGGCGCCTCGTCGTTCTCGGCGGCCAGCGTGAGCAACTGGGTGGCGAGCAGGGTGCCGTTGTCGTCGTCGAGCGGTCCGTCGAGCACCAGGATGCGCCTGCTCAGCAGCTGTTCCCGTGCCCGCCAACCGAACAGCGGGGTCTTGTCGTCGTGAGCCATGCCTCCACCCTGCCCCCGCTCGCGGCCCGCGCGGGGGCCACGCTGCCGTGGGCGGATCTGCTCACAGCAGCGCGACGGTGGGGTACGCGCCGTGCTGCGAGGTATGTCCGAAAACTGCTGGCAAGTGCCCCCGGTTCCGGGGGCACCGGGTGCTGCTCTGATAGGTTCTGCGCATCGGTTCCGGCCGGTGCATGCTCGTCGTCCGACGAACACTCAGGGGGTCACGTGCAGTCACCCGTTTCGCGCAGGTCCTTCCTCCGAGGCGCGAGCGTGGGGGCCGCGGTGGGCGCCACGGCGCTGCCCGGCCTCGCGCACGGCGTGCCGCTGCCGCGCCGGCCCGCGCCCCGGCTGCCCGACCCGGCCACCGTGGCGGCCACCGACCCAGCCATGCTGACCGCGCTGGAGGCCGCGAGCCTGTTGCAGGCACGCACCCTGCATCCGGTCGATCTGCTCGACGCCTGCCTGCGCCGCAGCGCCGACTACGACGGCGCCACCAACGCCTGGATCCGCACCTACCCCGAGCTGGCGCACGACCAGGCCGAACAGGCCGCGCAGCGGCTGGCCGCGGGCGACGCGCCGCTGCTGTGCGGACTGCCGATCGCGGTCAAGGATCTCTACGCGGTGGCCGGATTGCCGCTCACCGCGTCCAGCCGGGTCCTCGACGGCAACATCGCCGCCGGTGACGCGACGGTGTGGCGGCGGCTGCGGGAGCACGGCGCGGTACTGCTCGGCCACACCCACACCGACGAGTTCGCCATCATGACCGCCACCCCGCAGGTCGGCAATCCGTGGAAGACCGACGACACCGCGGGCGGCTCCTCCGGTGGCAGCGCGGCGGCGCTGGCGGCGCGGTACGCGCCCCTGGCGCTGGGCACCGACACCGGCGGTTCGGCGCGGTTGCCCGCCTCCCGCTGCGGCGTGAGCGCGATCAAGCCGACCTTCGGCCGGTGCAGCAAGTACGGTGTCATCCCGGTGATGTGGACCAGGGACCATCCCGCGGCGATGGGCCGCACGCTCGCCGACGCGGCGCTGCTGCTGTCGTTCATGGCGGGCGCCGACGCCAACGATCCGGTCACCGGCACCGCGCCGCCGCTGCCCGCGGCCGGGTTCCCGTTCACCGCGCCGGAGGCGGCGAAACCGCTGGGCGGCAGGGTGTTCGGCGTCCCGGTCGCCGCCGACCGGCTGCCCGCGGAGCTGGGCAGGCTGTTCACCGAATTCCTCGGCGTCGTCACCGATCTCGGCGGCGAGCTGCGCGAGGTGCGGATGCCCGCCGAGCCGGAGGGCCTGGCCACCGGCGACGCGGTGGAACTCGGCATGTACCACCGGCAGTGGATCGAGCAGCTCGGGTTGTTCCGGCCGCTCAGCGCGGCCGTGGTCGAGGTCGGGCTGGCCTCACTCGGCATCCCGTCCACGGACTACCTGCAGTACAGCCGGGCCCGTGCCACCTATCAGCGCGCCTACAACCGCCTCTTCGACGAGGACGGGATCGACGCCCTGGTGCTGCCCGGCGCCGCCACCGACGGCATGCCGCGCAGCACCGCCGCCGCGGCCTCCATCCTGGGCGCCGACCATGTCCCGGTCACCTGGGCGAACTACTCCGGCGCACCGGCACTCTCGCTCCCGGCGGGCCGCTCCCGGGTGACCGGCCTGCCGTTCGGCGTCCAACTGGGTGGGCGGCCGTGGGGCGAGGCCGATCTGCTCCCGCTCGGGCTCGCGATCGAGGCGGCCGCCCCGCACTGGCGCGATGTGCCGCCCCTGCGACCGAATCCGCGACCGTTGCCGCAGGTGGGGCTCGGCACGCCCGGCCCGGGCCCCGACCCCACCAACACCGACGCCGCGGCGCCCGCGTTCAGCTTCATCCCCACCACGACCGCCGCGCCGGTCTAGGCAGCTCTCACTCCACCACTTCTCTCACTCCACCACTTCGACGACGTCGCCGGGCCACAGGTATTCGTAGAAGGCCTTGGCGCCCTCGTGCGTCATCCGGACGCAGCCGTGCGACTCCTTCTCGATGGGGCCGACGTGGAAGGCGATGTCGCCGTTGAAGAACGTGGCGTACGGCATCGGAGCGTTGTGCATGGTGCTCCAATGGAATTCGCGCTTGAACGACACCTTGAAGACCCCGGGCGGTGTCTCGTAGCCGGGCATGCCGTGTGAGACCGGGGTCGGCCCGTACGTGACGCGGCCGTTGTCCATCAGCCATGCCTCGTTGGTCGACAACCGCATGCAGGCCCTGGCCTGGGCCGAACACGGCGCCACCGGGGGCGGCGGCTGGATGATCGCCGGGACGCCGGGAATGTCGGGACCGCCGGGCCACAGGGGCTCGGCCTGGGCGACGCCGGTGCCGAAACCGGCGGCGGACGCGAGGCCGAGGACGACCGCGAGGCGTCCCGCCCAGTGCCGCTTACGCAATCTGCTCATCACGCACCTGCCCTCTCTGCCGGGCGGGCTCCGTTGCACCGCCGGCTGCCGGGAACACCTCGAGGTGTCAGACGATCATGACGACAGCCGGATACCCCGGTCAAGAGCGCGGTAACGCGCCCCCGACGTCAGCGCAGCGGCGGACGCCTGCGAAAGGAGATGTGGCGGTGCCCGAAGAAGCTGGCGACCGCGACCACCGCCATCACCCCGAGCGCGGCCGGGATGCGCGGCAGATGCGCGACCTGCACGGCCAGCTGCAACAGCACCATGTTCATCAGCAGCCCACCGGAATTCACCACCACGAAGGCCACGAAGTCGCGGACCAGCCGCCCGCGCACCCGGAACACCAGCGTGCGGTGCAGGGTGAAGGCGACGACGATGCTCACCGCGTAGGCCAGCGCGGGCGCGACGGCCGGGCTCACCCCGGCACCGAGCACCAGCAGCCACGCCACGGTCAACGCCATGCCGAGGGCGGTGTTGAACGCACCGACCACCGCGAACGCCAGCTCCTGCCGCCGCACCACCCGCAACAGCGGGCCGGGATCGGCGCCCGCGTCGCGGGTCTCCGCCGTCGCGGTGGCGGACCGCGGCGGTGGCCAGGCGGCGGGGGCGTCCGGCGCGCGGACGGCGTCGGCGGTCATGGTCGCGCGCCGACCAGATCGGGTTCGCGTTCGACGTCCGGCGGGGAGGCGTCGGCGTCGCCCGAGTCGCCGCGGTCGCGGCGGTCGCGCCGGTACAGCCACTGCAGGAGCGCCACGCCGAGCAGGCCGAGCGCGGCCGCGCCCATCCCCAGCGGCCGACCCGGCGGCGACCAGGTCAGCTCCAGCTCGGCGTTCTCGGTTCCCGCCGGGATGTCCACCGCGGCGAAGACATTGCCGACCAGGTCGACCGGCACGTCCCGGCCGTCGAGGGTGGCGCGGTAGCCGGGCCAGCCGAGCCGCGCGAACACCACCCGGCCGCCCTCGGCGCTGCTCACCCGCACCCGGCTGGCGGTGTCGGATTCGGCGAGCGAGGTGGCCGTGACGCCGGGGGCGGCGGCGACGCGGCCGTCCCGGGTGGACACCGGGCCGTCGATTCGCTCGAGCACCGCGATGTAGCGCTCGTGGCCCGGGTAATCGACCCACTGCCAGCCCGGCGGCGCGGGCTGGTCGCGCGCGTCCGGATAGAGCGCGCGCTGGAGCACCACACGGTCGATCTTCATCAGATCGACGATCGTACGGCCGGTGCTCGGCTCGGTGGCGAAGGCGCGGCGGTAGGCGTCGGGACAGACGCTGGTGTCCCAGCGCATGCACAACGTCTCCCCGAACCAGAAGTGCCCGTTCGGGGTGTAGCCGCCGACGTAGCTGCGCTCCAGGTTCTTGGCGTAATTGCCGAACACCAGCGATCCGTACGCGCCGTCGAGGCTGCGTTCCTCGGGGCGGATCAGCGCGCGGTCGGCCAGTTGCAGGGTGGTGCCGTCGAAGTCCGGGAAGGCGGCCTTCATCTCCGAACGATGGGTCGGCAGATTCCAGCCGAGCGGCGTCGGCTGCGCGGCCGACACCTGCGCGTAGGCGATGGGGACCACCGAGACGATCACCACCGCGCAGGCCGCGGTGGCCCGCCCGCGACGGGCCAGCGCCACCACTCCCGCGCCGAGGACGGCGAGCACGACGACCCAGACCACGTGCCACACCGTCTCGTCGGGCGCCGCGGCGGCCGAACGGACCAGCAGCACGCCGAGCAGGCCGCCCGCCACGAGCAGCCGCTTGCGCGCGTCGGCGACGGTGCCGTAGCGGCCGAGCAGCACGCACACCAGGATCAGCAACCCGAGTGCCAGCATCGGCAACACCCGGGCGGGCCAGCGCAGCGGACCGATCGCCCCCGGGCCCGCGGTCCACATCAGCACCGCCACCGAGAACAGCGCGGGAGCGGTGAGTTCCCGCAGTCCCGCCCGCGCCGCGCGCCAGTCCACGAAGGCCAGCCCCGGGATCAGGAACCAGGCGATGTAGACCACCGGCATCGGCTGCACATACCCCCACCACGAGGTGAAGGCGGGCAGTGTGCTCGGCAGACCGGCATTCAACGACTCCGACCACGGCACGGCCAGCAACTGCTCGTTGTTGATCTGCGCGGTGCCGCGCCAGGTGGCCTTGGCCGACAGCAGGCTCGGCAGGTAGGTCATCAACCCGGCCGCGGCCGCGCACACCGACACCAGCGCCAGGCGCAGCGGACCGCGCCGGTCGCGCTGGTGGATCAGCTCGCCGACGAGCACCGCGCCGATCACCAGCCCCGCCTCCACGGCCGGGAAGATGTACTGCACCGACATCACCAGGTACAGGAACACGAACGTGGGGATCGGCCCGCTGCGGCCACGCGCGTAGCGCACCCCCGAGGCCCAGGCGTGCACCAGCCAGGCGGTGCCGGTCAGCGCCGTCCACCAGCTGGCCTCGTCGAAGAACAACAGCCAGCCGCTGAACGGCATCGCCACGCCCGCGACCGCCGCCCACGCCGCCCGCGCACCGTAGACCAGGCACACCCGGTAGACACCGAGCGCGAGGATCACCGCGAAGATCAACTTCACGACGGTGGCGTAGAGCGCCAGGTTGTCCATCGACGGCGCGAGCAGGTCGATCAGCAACTGTGGCGGGTTGAGCAGACCCGCCTCCTCGATCGTGTAGTTACCCGCCAGCCAGTGCTCGGGCACCATGGTCGGAAACCGGCCCTCGCGCAGGCTGCGCCCGAGCATGACCCACAGTGGGGCGTACTGGGATTCGGTGTCGTCGGTGTAGAAGTGCCGCGGGTTGGCCGCCAGCACCGCGGCGTACCCCGCCACGACACCGAGCGCGGTGATGATGCCCCATGTATAGATGCCTCGCGGAGCGAGCGTTCCCCTGTCCGCCACGAGTTCCAGACCCTACAGGCACCCCCGCACCCCTCCGGGCGCTGACCCGCTCAGGCGGTGTCGACTGTGCCTGAGCGGGGCGCCCTCCGTGGCCACGCTCCGCTACCGCCTCCGGGCGCTGACCCGCTCAGGCGGTGTCGACTGTGCCCGAGCGGGGCGCCCTCCGTGGCCACGCTCCGCTACCGCCTCCGGGCGCTGACCCGCTCAAGCGGCTTTCTCCAGGTCCGTGAGGCCGTCCTCGAGATGGCCGAGCAGGCGTTGCAGGTGCGGGACGCTGCGGCGGCAGCCGACGATGCCGAAGTCGAGGTAGGCGTCGCGGCTGCTCACGGTGATGTTGACGGCCTGCCCGTCGAGCACGATCGACAGCGGATAGTTCCCGTCCAGCCGGGCGCCCTGCCAGTACATCGGCACCCGCGGGCCGGGCACGTTGGAGATGACGATGTTGAACGCGGGCCGGGTCGCGGTGACGAAGCCGGGCAGGCCGACGAGTCCGAGCGGCGCGATCATCAACGCCGACACCGCCAGCGCGAGCGGCCGGGGCAGGGCGCTCATCTGTTCCTTGCCGATGCGGGCCGATTCGCTGATCGCGGTCAGCCGGGCGGCGGGGTCGGCCAGATCGGTGGCCAGGTTGCACAGGATGGTGCCCACCCGGTTGCCGCCCTCGTCGGACTCGTCCTCGGTGCGCAACGACACCGGGACCATCGCCACCAGCGGGGTGTCGGGCAGCGCGTCGTTCTCGATCAGGTAGGCGCGCAGCGCCGCGGCGCACATGGCCAGCACCACGTCGTTGAGGGTGACGCCGGTCCGTTCCCGGATCGCGGCGATCCGCTCCAACGGCCAGGACTGGGCCGCGCAGCGCCGTGCGCCGCCGATGCGGACGTTGAGCATGGTCTTCGGTGCGGAGAACGGCAGCAGCACCTCGTGTTCGGCCAGTGCCGTCCTGGCCAGCGCCAGCGTGGCGGGCGGGGTGCGGGCCACGTCCCTGGCCAGCCCGGTCAACCACGAGCGGTCCCCGCCGCGGCCACCGGATTCGCGCGGCGGGAGGTTCCAGGGCACTCGCAGCTCCGGCGAGTCCGGATCCTCGTCGAGGGTGCGTTGCAGCATCCGCAGCGCCGACACGCCGTCCATCAGCGCGTGGTGCAGCTTGGTGTATACCGCGAAGCGGCCGTCGGCCAGCCCTTCCACCAGATGCGCTTCCCACAGCGGCCGATGCCGGTCCAGCAGGGTGCTGTGCAATTGCGAGGTGAGCTCGAGCAGTTCGCGCACGCGGCCGGGCCGGGGCAGGGCCGAGCGGCGCAGGTGATAATCCAGATCGACGGTGTCGTCGGTGGTCCACGCGATATTTCCGAATCCGCCGAAAATTCGCGCCGGGTGTTTACGGAAGGTGGGCCGGAATTCGGTTGCCTGGCACACTTTCTCGTACATCGACCGCACGTAGTCCGGATCGCCGTCCGGCGGCGGGCTGTACAACTGCAACGCTCCGACGTGCATGGGATGTTCGCGGGACTCCGCCAGCAGGAACATCGAATCGGTCGGCGACATCCACTGCATGACGTCCTCCACGACGCAGACAACCGGTACGCCCACGGTATCGGGTGCCGCCACGCGCGCGGGCCGAACCTGGGATGAAATTTGAATAACAAGATCCGGCGGGTCGAAACCGCAGGTGGGAGTATCCGGTAAATTCCCGTCTCTGAGTGTGCTCGTGGTGAATCGCGTTTTTTCGGTCCGGGAGGAACATCGAAAAGGCAGGGCAGGCGTGAACACTTCGCACGACCCGGGACGGCCACGGCGTTCACCTGTGCCGGTGCCGCCGTTCACTCCGATCGCCAGGCCGGTCCTGTTCGAGGCCGTCGACGCCGCGATGGCGGCGCGGTCCGGACGGGTGCTGTTGGTCAGCGCACCGGCGGGCGCCGGGAAGACGGTCCTGCTCGCCGACTGGGCGACGCACCGTAGTGATCTCGCCGTCCACTGGGTGGGCGCCGCCGACGAGTTCACCGCGGCGGCCGAACCGGCGGCGGCCGTGCGCGCCCGGCTCGCCACCACCACACCGGGAGTGTTGATCCTCGACGACGCGCATCTGCTGGACGATCCGGCGGCGCTGGCCGGTCTGGAGCGGTTCCTGCTCGAGGCCCCGCCGGAACTCACCGTGGTGGTCTGTGCCCGGTTCGATCCGCCGATCCGCTGGCATCTGCTCGAACTACAGGCCCGGTTGACCCGGCTGGGCGCGGCCGAACTGGCCCTCACCCCGGAGGAGATCAGCGGGCTGTGCGCCGAGCACGGCGTCACCCTCGACGAGGCGGGCCGGACGGCGCTGTCCGAGCTGACCGGCGGCTGGGCCGCGCTGGTCCGTATCACGGCCGTGCACCTGGCCGCGCACCGCGACGAACTCGCGGTGCTGGCGACCCGGCTGCCGCACGCGGTGGTGGACTATCTGGGCGCCGAACTCCTGGACGGCCTGTCCCCCACCCTGCGCGAGTTCCTCACCGTCACCGGCGTGCCCGCGACGTTCACCGAGAAGCTGGCCGACGACCTCGTGGGCGGCGGCGCAGGCCACTGCCTCGACGAGCTGGACCGGCTCGGCTTCCCGCTCGTCCGCACGCCCCGCGGCACCGAACTGTGGTTCAGCTATCACCCGATGCTGCGCGCGCACTTCCGCGCCGAGGCCGACCGCCTCGGCCGCGACCGGATCCGCGCGCTGCACCTGCGCGCGGCGCGCTGGTTGCACGCCGCCGGGCACCTGCCCGCCGCGCTGACCCACCTGTGCGCGGCCGGTGACCGGGCGCCACTGCTGGATTTCGTGACCGCCGCAGGCCCGACACTGGTTCTCGACGGCGCGGGCTCGGTGCTGTTCGCCGAACTCACCCGCACGGCCAACGACGTGCTCGACGACCCGTACGTGTGGGCGCTGCGGGTGCTCGACGCGCTCGTGCACGGCGACACCGCCGACGCCGTCGCCTGCCTCGACCTGGCCCTGGCCCGGCGCACCCACCGCACCTCCTTCGCCCCGCGGGCCTGGACGGACGCGCTGCTGCGCGCCCTCGCCGTCGACGTGGCGGCGGCCACCGGACGGCTGCCCGAGCCGCCGGGCCCGGTGGAACCGACCGGCCACGCGGACATCGACTGCTACACCGCGATCCAGGTGGCGACCGCGGCCATCGTGCGCGGGCAACTCGCCGACGGTGAGGAGCTGCTGCACCGCGGGCTCGCCCTGGCCGACCATGCCTGCCACCCGCGCCTGGCAGTGCGGGCGGCGGCCCGGCTGGCGTTCGCGGCGGGCGCCGCGGAATCGACCACCGCGATGCGGCAGCGCGCCGGCCGGGCGCTGGCGCTGGCCCGCGAGCACGACCTGCTCGACTCACCCGACGCCGCACAGGCGATGACGGTCGCCGCGGCCGCGGCCTACCTGCGCGGGGAGCAGCCCGAGCCCACCCAGCTGGCGGCGGCGCTGGCCATGCACCGCGACCGGGACGGCGCGCACAGTCCGCTCGTCGGCAGGCACGGCCACCTCGTCGGGCAACTGCTGGCCGCCGAGACCGGCACGGCGGTGGACGCCCTGCACCGCGACATGATCGCCCTGCTCGATCACGACGGGATCGCCGCCAGCACGGCGGCGCTGCTCCCGCACGTGGTGTGGGCGCTGCTGCGCAGGCACGAACCGCGGACCGCGCGACTGCTGGTGGACCGGGCCCGCAACCTGCTCGGTGACGTGCCCGACGTCACGCTGGCGCGCGGAGCGTGCGCGCACGCCGAGGAGAAGCCGCGCCAGACCCTGGAGCTGGTCGAGCCGCTGTTGCGTGAGCCCGCGGCGCTGCGGCCGAGCAGCCGGGTCACCGCGCGCCTGCTGTGCGCGATCGCCCGCTACCGCCTCGACCGCCCGCGCGCCGCGGGCGACATGCTCGACCGCGCGGTGCGGGACGCGGCCGACGAGGAATTCGTGCGGCCGTTCCTCGACGTGCCGGGCGCGGTCGCCCTGCTCGACGTCTTCTCGGGCCGGTTCGGCCGTGACGAACCGTTCGTCGCCCGCGTGCGCGCCAACCCCGCGGCCCGCAGGGAGATCGCGCGGCCGGCGTTGACCGACACCGAACTGCTCGTGCTCAAACAGTTGCCGACCGGCCGCACCGTCGGCCAGATCGCCGCGGACCTCGGCGTGTCGATCAATACGGTGAAGACCCACCTCCGCGGCATCTATGGCAAACTCGGCGCGAATTCCCGCGTCGGCGCGCTCGACACGGCCCGGCGCAGCGGCCTGCTCTGATCGAAAGAGGCGCGAATGCACAGGACCCGGCGCAGCCTGGCCGACGGCCGGGAGATCTACTACTACGACGCCGAGCCGGTCCCGCGGACCGCCGTGGACAGCCGCGAGCTGCCCACGACGTCGACCCATTCCCAGGCGCGATTCGATCCGTTGCTGGGCGAATGGGTCGTGATCGCCTCACACCGCCAGACCCGGACCTTCCTGCCGCCCGCCGATCTGTGCCCGCTGTGCCCCTCCACGCCGGACCGGGCCACCGAGATCCCCGAGGCGGACTACCAGGTGGCGGTGTTCGAGAACCGCTTCCCCTCGCTGTCCACCGACCGCATCGAGCTGCCGGAGACGGTCACCGGGGCGCCGCTGTCGGCCCTGCGCAACGGATTCGGCCGCTGCGAGGTGGTCTGTTTCACCAGCGATCACGACGCGTCGTTCGCCGATCTGGATCCGGCCCGGGCGCGCCTGGTGGTCGACGTGTGGGCCGACCGGACCGCGGAGCTGGCCGCGATCGAGGGCATCGAGCAGGTGTTCTGTTTCGAGAACCACGGCGCCGAGATCGGCGTGACGCTGACCCATCCGCACGGCCAGATCTACGCCTACCCGTTCGTCACCCCCCGAGTGGCGAAGATCGCCGGTAACGTCCGGCGTTACCGGGAAGCCCACGCGCGCAATCTCTTCGGCGACATCCTCGACGCCGAGCGGCGCGCGGAGCTGCGTGTCGTGGGCGCCAACGACGAGTGGACGGCGTTCGTGCCGCCGTTCGCGCGCTGGCCCTACGAGGTACAGCTCTACCCGCACCGGCAGGTCGCCGACCTGCCCGACCTCGACGACGCCCAGCGCGACGGCTTCGCCGCCCTGTACCTCGACGTCCTCGGCCGCTTCGCCCGCCGGTTCGACGCGCCGATGCCCTATGTCGCCGCCTGGAACCAGGCGCCGACCGCGGATGCCGCTGTGCCGCGCGAGGATTGGTGGCTGCACCTGCAACTGTTCTCGATCCGGCGGGCCCCGGGCAAGCTGAAGTATCTGGCCGGGTCGGAGTCGGGCATGCACGTGTTCGTCAACGACACCACCCCCGAGACCGTCGCCGCCGAACTCCGCGACGTCTGACCGCGCCGGCTACGCCGCGACGCCCGCCGACCCGGTCTCGGCCAGCGGCCGCACCGCCACGGCCTCCGCGCGGCCCGCCGAACGGACGAATCGCACCGGCTGGCCCTCGACCAGGGTCCGGTAGCCGCTCATCTCGATACTGGAGAAGTCGACGAAGACGGGGCCGCGCGGCCCCTCGGCCGGTTCGATGAATCCGAACCCCTTCGGCGCGTCGAACCACGCGACCGTGCCGTGGTACCAGGTCGACGCCTCCGGCGGCGCGGGCATCGCACAGGTCATGGCTTCCCTCCTGATCGTGTCCCGCCGCGGCGTCGGCGGCGAGTCCAGGCGGATTTCCCGCTTCCGCGCCGCCGAAACACCGCGCGCAGCCGAGGAGCCTGCCGCCCGCAGACACGGTAGCGTCGATGGACGAGAACCGCAGAAGGGAGTACCGGGTGACCGACGAATCGCAGCGGGCGGAGGAACTCGCCGAAGTGGCTCTGCGCCAGGGCATCACGATCGCCGTCGCCGAATCGCTCACCTCCGGCAAACTGTCGGCCGCGCTCGGCGCGGCGGGTGATTCCGCCGAGTGGTTCCGCGGCGGCATCGTCTCCTACAGCGCCCAGGTCAAACACCGGCTGCTCGACGTGCCCGATGTACCGGTGGTCTCCGCGACGGCCGCCGCCGCGATGGCCGCGGGTGCCCGGCGCCTGCTCGAGGCGGACGTGGCGGTGGCGGTGACCGGTGTCGGTGGGCCGGACCCGCAGGATGGCGAGCCCGCCGGGTCGGTGTGGTTCGGGGTCGTCTCCGGCGACGGCGAGCTCACCCGGCACCACGTGTTCGACGGCGAACCCGTCGAGGTGCTCGAGCAGACCGTCGACCGGGCGGTCGAACTCCTGCTCGAGGTCGTGCGCGGGGACGCCGCGCAGTAGCCCGAGCGGGCAGGCCGCCCCCGGCCAGGCGCATCCCCCGTCGGTCAGTCGTGCGCGTGCAGGCGCGCCACCACCTCGGGGCGGCGCAGGGGCGGCACGGTCTTGGGCGGAACCTTGCGCTCGGGTAGACGTTCCAGCAGGCGGGTGGTCGCCGCCGCGATCTCGGCCACGGCCTCGTCGACCGCGGGCCGGGTGGCCGCGGAAATGCTGGACAGCCCGCCGACCTTGCGCACGTACTGCAACGCCGCGGCCTGGATCTCCTCGGGCGTCGCGGCGGGCTCCAGCCCGCGCAGAGCGGTGATGTTTCGGCACATACCCCGAGGCTAGCGCGCCCCGCGCGACGAACTGGTCGGTCGACGAATTCGGCTGCGGCACAAGCGCGCAAACTCCGCCGATGCGCCCGCACGGGGGTATACGATGCGGCGGGGCGGGCCGACGCGCGCCGCCGTGGCGTCTCGATCGATGGAGGACCCGGTGTCGGAAGTGTTCAGCCCCGCGCAGGCGCAGCCGGGCGTGGGCGGCAACGGTGAACGCCTGCTCTCGGAACTGGTGGAGCACCTGCGGCAGAACCGCACCGCCCTGCGCGAGGAGTGGGCGCGGCGCATCACCGACGCCCAGCTGCTCACCGCCATGACCCCGGAGGAGATCTTCTCCGAGGCCACCTCCATCTACGACAACTACGTCGAGGTGCTCGAGACCGGCAGCGTCGAGGCACTCCAGGCCTACGCCCGCGACCTGTCCGAACGCATCATCCCCCGGGGCGTGGAGACCGACGAGGTGCTCGGCATCGTGCTGCTGCTGCGCGACGTGCTCGCGCGCTCGCTGTTCGAGAAGTACCAGTCCAACTTCGAACTGCTCAACCACGCGCTCGACGCCTACGAACCCGCCGCCAACCGGATCGCGAGCACCGTGGCGATCTCCTTCGTCGAGGAGCGGGAACGGATCATCCGCCAGCAGCAGGAGGCCATCCGCGAGCTGTCCACGCCGGTGCTGCAGGTGCGCGAGCAGTTGCTGATCCTGCCGATCATCGGCGTGCTCGACAGCCAGCGCGCCCGCCAGCTCACCGAGCAACTGTTGCGCGCCATCCGAGCGAACCGTGCCAAGGTGGTGGTCATCGACATCACCGGCGTGCCCGACATCGACTCCACCGTGGCCAACCATCTCGTCCAGACCGTCGACGCGTCGGGCCTGATGGGCGCGAACGTGATCATCACCGGCCTGTCCTCGGAGATCGCGCTGACGCTGGTGACGATCGGGCTGGACCTGTCGAAGATGAACGCCGTCGGCGACCTGCAGGGCGGCATCGAGGAGGCCGAGCGGCTGCTCGGCTACGCGGTGACCCGCACGGGCGAGCACGGCGGGCGCGCCGAGCCCGCCCACTGACCGGTCAGGATTCCGACCGCAGGCTCTCGTTGTCGGCGCGTAGCCGCTGGTTGTCCTCGTGCAACGCGGCGTTGTCGTCCTCGAGTGCCAGGATGCGGCGCACGCCCGCCAGGTTCACCCCGGAGGCCACCAGCGAGGTGATGCGCCGCAACCGCGCCAGATCGTCGCCGCTGTACCGACGGGTGCCGCCATCGCTGCGCGCGGGAGTGAGCAGCCCGTGACGCTCGTACAGGCGCAGGGTCTGCACGCCGATACCCGCCAGTCCGGCGGCGACGGAGATGCCGTACACGGCCTCGTCGGGGGCGGGCAGATGTGACGCCCGGCCCTGATCGTCGTCCATGGATCCCTCTTCCGTGTTCCCTTCTGCGCTCAGATTACATATTGGTGGGGGTTGAACTCTATTGGTGGCACTGCTATAAGAAATCTATATCTACGGGCATAGGTTATCTGACATCGCGAGAGGGAGGTGCCCGTGTCGGCAACCGAGAGCTCGACCACCCCGACAGCACGGCCGGCCATCGAGGGCGAGAGTCCGGTCGTCTGGCCCGATCCCAGCCCGCTCACCGGATGGTGGGAGCGCGTCATGCGGGGTGGCCCCGTCGACCGCACCCCGGCCCGCCGCGACGCCGCGTGAGGAGTCCGCGCCCGAGCGGTGCCGAGGAAGGCGATCAGCGTTCGGCTGGTCGCCTTCGTCGTGTCCGGGTGTGGGTGATTGCGTCCGCACCGAGGCAGCCGCTATTGTCGGCCATCGATACCAACTAGTCTCTTTTTGTTCATCGACTGGTCGATCTTCGGTATCGGCACCTCGGGCAGGTGGATCGCGGCGCAGGGTGGGCATTCGCCGGATCTGGCGGGGTGGCAGGAGCAGTTCCGGGCACGAGCCGCATCGTTCGACGAACAGGATTCGCATGAACGAGGACACCAGGACACCGGGCGGTACCGCGGTGGCGCAGCTGGCGCAGCGCTATCGCGCGCTCGTCGAGCACTCCCCCGACGCGATCTGCGTGCACGACGGAGACGCCATCGCCTATCTCAATCCCGCCGGTGTCCGGCTGTTCGCGGCCGATGCCGCCGAGCAGGTCCTCGGACGACCGCTGTCCCAGTTCCTCATCCCCGAGGGCGCACCGCCGCGCACCGAACCCGTCCGGCCGGCCCAGCGCACCCTCGCCACGTTGGTCCGCGTCGACGGGGTGCGGGTACCGGTGCAGGCCGCGACCGTGCTCACGGTGTGGCAGGGCCGCCGCGCCTACCAGGTCGTGCTGCACGACCTCAGCGCCCAGCGCGCCGCCGAGGCCGCCCGGCAGCGCATGGAACGACATTTCGCGGCGGTGGTCGCCCAGCTCGAGGAGGGCGTCGTCGTCATCGGCAGGCACGGCCGCATCGAGTCGATCAATCCGGCCGCGCTGCGGCTGTTCGGTTGCGAGGGAGCCGAACTCGTCGGCGCGAGCTATCAGGCGCTGTCGCTGTGCATGGTGGACGCCGACGGCGCGCCGTTGGCCGCGACCGCGCATCCGGTGGCGCGCACCATGCGCACCGGCGAAGCGGTCACCGGCTTCGTCTTCGGCATCGACGGCCACCACCGGGGCAGGCGCTGGCTGGCGGGCAACTGCCGGCTGCTCGATCCCGCGGACCGGCACTCGGCCGTGGTGGCCTCCTTCACCGACATCACCGAGAGCCGGGCCAGGCACCGCAGGCTGCGATACCAGGCCACCCACGACGACCTCACCGGACTGGAGAACAGATCGACGATCCTGGCGCGCCTCGAGCGCGCACTCGCCGATCCGTCCGCCGAACAGGTGGCGGCCGTGCTGTTCGTCGACCTCGACCGGTTCAAATCGGTCAACGACCGGCTCGGGCACTTGGCCGGCGACGAGGTGCTGCGGGTCACCGCGCGACGGTTGCGCCGCGCGGTACGCGACCGCGACCCGATCGGCAGGCTCGGCGGCGACGAGTTCCTGATCCTGCTGCGCGGCGCCGACGTGGATCTGGGCGCGGTACTCGACCGCCTGCACGCGGTGATCGCCGAGCCGATCCGCCTGCCCGGCCACCGCATCGACCTCGCCGCCTCGGTGGGGGCGACGCGGCTCCGGCCCGGCGATCGCCGGACGGTCACCGAGGTGCTGCACGATGCCGACACCGCGATGTATCGGGCCAAGGCCGCCGAGAGCGCCTGATCATTCCGGACCATCGAGGACGCGCGATTGTCCACGATGTCACCGGCCGGAGACCGGGTGCCCGCGCACCGGCCAGCGTACGATCGGCAACCGCGTCAGCTATCCCTGAGCTGACCGGTGCGCGGGCCGTCCCCCTGCGGTGCGCGCACAGTCGAGTCGATGCCGCCGGGCTCCCCTTCCCGGCGGCATCGTTCGTTGTCCGGCTCCGATCAGGAGGGTACGGCGGTGCCCGTCACCGCGTCCGCGACCCACGGCAGCACCGCGTCGCGCACCCGCACCGTGCGTGGCAGCAACCCGTTGGCGGCCAACAGGTCCGCCGCCCGCTGCTGCTCGTCGAGGAAGGACTCGTCCACCGGCCGCACCCCGAAGGGCCTGCCGCGCAGAGCCGCCTCCCACGCGTCGAGGTCGGCGGCCGCGCCGCGCGCGTGGGCGTCGTCGACGAAGTACCGAGCCGCCGCGCGCGGGTTCTCGGTGATCCACGCATCGGATTCCTGGAGTGCGGCGAGGATTTCGGTGACCGCCGCGCGGTTGTGCTCGGCGAAGTCGCGGCGGGTGAACCACAGCGAGGGATGGCTGAACAGCGGCTCGGTCGCCACCAGGGTGTGCAGCTCGGTGGCGGCCTCCACCGCCGCCAGTCCCGGATACGCGCCCACCCACGCGTCGAGCGAGCCGTCCAGCAGCGCCGCTCCGCCGTCGTGCACGTCGGTGTCGACCGGGACGACGTCCGACCAGCGCAAGCCGGCCCGGTCCAGGGCGAACAGCAGCAGCGTGGTCTGCCAGGAACCGTGCGCGATGCCGACCCGCTTGCCGCGCAGATCGGCGGGGGTGCGAATACCGCTGTCGGCCTTGGTGACCAGCCTGCCGTTCTCCACCCGCGGGCCGGAGATGCCCAGGTAGACCAGATCGCGGCCGTGCGCCAGGCCGGTGATCGGCGGGGTGAAACCGGTGCCGATCACGTCGTAGCCGCCCTCGGTGAACAGCCAGTCCGAATGCAGGGTCGGCAGCCCGGACCGGGGGTCGACCCGGGCGGCGGCGGGCAGCGCGCGCAGGTCGACCCATTCCACTTCGGGCAGCCGCCGCTCGAGGATGCCGCGGTGGCGCAGGACGAACAGTGAATTGTTGTGCGGGAAGTACCCGACGCGAATGCTCATGGGAGTGCTCTCCTGGGGGTCAGATCAGGCCGCGGCGGCGGGCCTCGTCGGCCAGGCCGGTACGGCCCCACTGCACGGCGAGGTTGGACGGATCGAATTCGACGGAGCCGCCGAGGGTTTCGGCGATGGCCTGGTATTGCGCGCCCTCTTCCAGCAGCACCACGAACTTCGCCAGCTCGAGCAGACCGGACCGGCCGATCACGTTCGCGCCGCCGTTGGCCTCGAAGATGGCGACCAGGTCGGGGTCCTCGGCCAGCCGCTGGAGGATGAACTCGCCCGCACCGATGCTGCGGTCGATGTGCGGCGGGATCTCCCGGGAGAGCGTGAGCCGCTGCGCCGCGGCGTAGCGGATGGGCAGGGTGCGGTGGGTCTGCGCCCAGCCGCCCAGCCACGGGCTGTGCACGTGCACCACCGAGGTGATCTCGGGATGGCGGCGGAACACCTCGGCGTAGCCGGTGACGAATCCCGCGGGGCCTGCACCGTCGAGCACGGTGCCGTCGAAGGTGGCCACGATCGGGCGCACGGTCGGGTCATCGGCCCAGGGCCCCGGTGCGTTGAGTGCGACCGCGATCTCCTCGCCGGGCACCCGCTCGACGAAATTGACGGTGCCGTTGCCGGTGACGGTGCCGGTCTCGCGGAACACCCGCAGGGCCCGTTCGGCGTCACGGGCGGCGGCCGCGGCGAAGTCGGCGACGGCGGCGGGCAGCCGGGTCTCGGTGGTGGTCATGAGGTCTCCTGTCATCGGACGACGGTGAGGGTGTCGGTACGGGCCTGCGGGGTGAGGCGGGAGCGGCCGAGCAGCGGCAGCACCTCCTCGCCGACGCGGTAGGCCTCCTCGAGATGCGGGTTGCCCGCGAGGATGAACGCGTCGACGCCGAGATCGATGAGCTGGTCGAGCCGTTCGGCCACCTGCTCGTAGCTGCCGACCAGCCCGAAGGCGGGTCCGCCGCGGATGAGGCTGAAGCCGCACCACACGTTGGGCGAGACCTCGAGATCGCGGTAGCCGGTGATGGTCTCGGGCACCCAGCCGGCGATCCTGGCGGCTCCGACGGAGTCGCCGCGGGCGGCGCGCTCGGCGGCGCCGCGGTCGACGAAGGCCCAGCCCTGTTCGATCTCGGCCCAGGCGGCTTCTTCGGTGTGCCGGGCCAGGATGTCGATACGCACCGCGAATTTCGGTGTCCTGCCCAGTTTTTCGGCATGGGCGCGGACACCGTCGAATTTGGCGCGCAGATCGTCGAACGGTTCCAGCCAGGACAGGTAGTAGTCGGCGTGCCGCCCGGCCGCCGCCACCGCGGCAGCGGAGGATCCCGAGAAGTACACCTCGGGGAACGGCTGCCCGGCCAGCCCCGGCGGCAGCGCCGCACCGCGCGTGGTGAAGAACCGCCCGCTGTGGTCGTAGGGCTCGCCGTCCCACACCCCGCGCAGCACGTCGAGGAACTCGCTGGTGCGCGCGTAGCGGTCGTCGTGGGCGACCTTGTCGCCCCACCACAGCTGCGCCGGTCCCCCGCCGCCGCTGATGATGTTGTAGACCAACCGTCCGCCGGTGGCCCGTTGCAGGCTCGCCGACATCCGCGCCGCC